>CACOQT010000049.1 GCA_902629395.1 uncultured Prochlorococcus sp. | reverse complement strand
AAAATCAATAGCTTTATATTTTTTAATTCGTTTTTGGACTGTACATTTTCTTCTTTTATTTTTCTATTGTTTTTTTTCGTTCTTCATTATTTAAATACTTAACTTTTATGAGCTTAAAATTATCTATTGGTTCTGCAGATAAGTTTATTGACTAAAGTCAGTATTTTTAAATATATTTTAGTTGAAGATTATAATGTTTCTTAGATAAATATCTTTTTGCTTTGTCTCCTAAATCATGAATACATATTCTAATCAGCCAATTATTTTACTGGGAGGTTTTTTGATTGATATCAGTGCTTATGAGGAAATGTCAGAATATATTAAAAGTAGAACAGGTAATAAAGTAGTTATAGTCCCAGTGAATAAATTTTTGTGGCTTAGTACTAATTGGTCATTTGGCTGGAAGATCATTCTAGATAGAGTAGAGGAAATAGTTAAAGAATTATCTAAAGAATCTCCTACTAATAAAGTCACGTTAATTGGACATAGCTCTGGCGGTATGATTCTAAGATTATATTTATCAGATCTTCTGTTTAATCAAAAAATCTACAATGGGAAAAAATACGCTAATTGCCTAGTAACCTTGGGAAGTCCTAATCAAGCTAAAAGAGCTACGTATCTTCGTAATTTTGTAAGTTCAAAATTGCCAGGTAGTTTCTATAGCAAAACTGTTAGCTATGTTTCTGTTGCTGGTGAACTAGATTTAAATGGACCTATTGCAACAAAAACATCACTGAGATTAAGCAAGCCATCTTATAGGGCATTGAATGGAAATGGAGATGTTATCGGCGATGGATTAGTACCTAGAGATTCAGCATTACTTATTGGTTCAAAACAAATAGTGTTGAAAGAAACAGCACATGGAAAAGCTTTTGGAAAAGATTGGTATGGGTCTCAGAATAAAGTTGAAGAATGGTTCAATAAATCATTGAGATGAAATAGGAAAATTCAAAATAATTCAAGACCTTATCCCTTTTTGAAATTACTTAAGAAAAATATAAAAGGATCATAAATGCACTAGATGTGTATCAATTAAACAGACGAGTAGATACATGAAAAAGTATATTAAAAGTTTGTTTTATAGATATGGAATTAGATCCAATTACAAAATGGTTGGTGCGAATTTCTTCTTCAATAATAATTGGATTGGGATTGATTTTATTAATTGCCATTCCACTATTAACTTTGAAAGCGAACTCTATTATTACTTTAATTCAGGAGATCATTCAGAGTGATCTAAAAGATATTCTTACAGGATTAATAGCTAAGATTTAAAAGATGTAATAGATATACAGAAATATTTTTAAGACTTTAGCACTCAATTTTTCAATAATGATGATAATATATTTTTTATATATCCTAGGCCTGAATTTTTATATCTTGTAAATATGGATTATAATTTAATGATATATACGATCAATATTGAGGATATAATTACTCATTCTTTGACAGAAATTTTAAAAAGTTCTTTAACTTTTGATCAAAAAATAAATTGCAAAAAATCAAAAGTTCAAAGAATTGATTCATAGAGTCTCCAAAGATTTAGATATTTTGATGATAATGAACCATTGAATTAAATTTTTAGAGGTTTAATCTAAATAAAAGTAATTTGAGGAAAATGATTACTTCTAACGTAATGATGTATATGAGCAACATTATGTTGTGTCATTTTTTATGGACTTATTGTAAGTAAAGAGGCGAAAATGGAAATTTACAGGAATAGAAGTTAGATGTTTTTATCGCCTTATGATTCCAAATTTTTAAATAATCGAGCGGAATGCTTCAGTAACAGTAAACTTCATGCCTTAGATCAATATTGGAGTAAAAACAACTCGCACCCTATGCATCAGCAAATTCATGAAATAATAGAAAATATTTTACAAAAAAGAGGAGAAAAGACAATCAGGCAGACTAAACTAGAACTAGTTATGAATTTTGAGAGGTCTCTATCGATTTCAACTCCTATGGGGCGTTTGAGTGCGAATATAATCGCGTTTATTTCTAGGTTTGCTATTTCATAGGGTTAATCTAACTTATATATGAGTAGTCAATATTAATTTTTAATCGAAGCAAAAGATAAGTGGGAAGGCGATGTAAAAATGTACAAAAGTTTTCTTAAAGGAGAGGCAAGAACTTTTGAAGGCAGATAGGGTGCAGAAGAATATATTTCTATGGCTGAAAATAGATTACGATATTAATTTAAAGTTTAAGATGATTTAAAGATATATT
>CACOQT010000048.1 GCA_902629395.1 uncultured Prochlorococcus sp. | reverse complement strand
TCAGTAGCTTGTCTCTACCCTCTACAAAAAGTTGAATCAAAAGAAATCTTTCTAAAATGTACAGGTAAATATGAAATAAATAGAGGTCCTTTAATTAAGCCAGATTGGGAAACAAGTTATTTAAAAGTCAATTTGAGTGGTCTATTTTCAACTGTAGAAGATAAAAGTGGACTAAAAAAAGGAAGGACATCGGTTACGGGGAATTTATACAGAATTACGAATAGAGACAGTAGAAACAAAATCAAAAATATTTATGTGATAAATGGTACTCATGGCACATATTTTTATGAGTCACCTCAGACAAATAGAATCTTGATAGGTACTTGTCAAAAAAGTAGAGGTTAGTTTTAAATAATCAAAATATAAAATTGCCGTTTCCTTCGTTTTTAAAATCAAATAGTGTCACTTTCTAGATCTTTCTTCAAGGCCTTGAGCTTTGCGGTTTTGAGCGATGCCTACTACCCCAAGTGCTATAAAAGCTAAATATAGAGAAAAAGCAGAAAAGATTGTAATAGCAAAGATATTTGTTAAATTCATAAGGTAGTTTTGATTTGATTTTCTTTACTTAAACAAGGGAAAGTGAAAATTGTCATCTTTCAGGTAAAAATAACTGTAAAACCACTGATCAAGATTGCAAATGCGACAATGAAGAAGGGAAGAACCTGAATTTTATTGTTTTCCATAAGAATTAGATAGTCAATACTTATAAAAGCAAGCAAATCAAACTTGAGACAATAGTAATTACCGACCTGGCATCAACAATAAGGTTAAACAATTTTTGATTTCGCAGATTTCGATCAATAATTGTTGGCTAGAATTTGATAGCACTTAAATTGCGAGATTGACATGTGGGTAAGTATAGATTTCTGCATAATACCCATAGGAGTAGGTGTATCTTTATCTCCCTACATAAAAGCATGTTTACCAATAATTGAAGAGCATAGCCTCGATTACGAATTGGGTCCAAACGGTACAGCAATCGAGGGAGAATGGGATCAAGTATTTGAATGCGTAAAAAATTGTCATTTGGTAGTGCATAGCAAAGGTGCTAAACGCGTTTACACAACATTAAAAGTAAATACCCGTACAGATAAGAAACAATTATTTAGAGAAAAAGTCCAAAGTTTAAGGCTTTAGTATTAATAGGAATTATCACCATAAATTGAAAAAAAAGTCTAGCTAACATAGTTATCCCAACAATTACCCATGCACTATAAAAGAACTACTGATATAAAGAGGTTACAAATCTGGTAAACTATGACTATTTTTGCACGTCTAAGCAGATCAGAAGTTATTCACGGAAGAGTAGCTATGTTTATCGTTGCCATCTATTTATTCACAAATTATCTTTTTCGTTAAGTATGTCTAACCCTATAAAAACATGGTTTTTCGAATTAATAGAGGATGCCATAGGCAGTAAAGCTATGCAACAATTTCATAAAGAAGAAGAAAAAAGCAAATCGAATATAGATAACAATTCGAACAAAGAGGGTAAATAGATAAATATAGAATTTATCTATTTATTATCAATCCCATTCAGCAGCAACAGCTCTTAATCCACTTGCGATAATTTCGTTTGGGCAATTAGTATCTTCTTTCAAGGCCTTAGCAGCAAGATGAACATTCTCCCAAAAAACTGATACAGGTCCTGTTTTTTGATCTTCAGAGAATTTAAATTCTTCAAAAGCTCGAGGCATTTTTAGTGTCTTTATATGTCCTATAAAATACTACAATCATCAGCACATATTTACACAATTTGAATGTGATCATGCTTGCAATTCTCAAAGCAGATATGTTTGCGTAAAGGGGAAAGTTCTGAAAGACATAAAAAAAAATGATCCTTGCAAAAGCTACTACATCTTTATAAATAATTATTTAACAAATTTACTTTATGAAAAATGGAACTAGTGGTAACTATGTTAGATGACAAAGGTTTAGGAATCTGTTGGAATCGAATAACTATCATCGCCTATCAATGTACCAGTACCAAGATCAAAAACATTATCTAAATCAGATAGAAGCTCTTTAAGCTCCTCACCACTAATTCTTTTGATTTCTTGGTAAGTTTCTTTGGACATCTATCAAGCTAATCAGCTCTAAAAGTAACAACAACCCAACAGACTCAGAGACCGTGATGACCGATAGGGGTAATTGCCTTTCGGTGTACTCCACTAATACAAAAGTGTATTATTGTTTTTGCAACATTAAAATAACTAATAAAAAAAACCAACGGAATAAATATGACTAATTTTTTTAGATATTAGGTAATTATTACTAAGCATCTGTTGATGGTTTGCTCTTATATTCTTTGAACTTCTCAGAACAACCTTCTTTTTATACTGAGCTTTGGAAGGTTGTCTCTTTGAATAAAAACGTCAGTGCTCCCCCCCCAGAAGCAAATCAATTGATGACCAATGCAATTGATCCTCTGACGTAAACTTATTTTAAAATTTCTTTTTCTCAAAAAATATTGTACGACCGTACGTTTTGGGCAGGGAAACCGTAGAGTCACTTTTGATATAAAATAAGCATTCAAAAAGGGCCTCAGGGGGCCCTTTATTCGATTATTTTTTTGAAGCTTCT
>CACOQT010000047.1 GCA_902629395.1 uncultured Prochlorococcus sp. | reverse complement strand
ATATCCTAGTTTCATTTATTGTTTAACGCCTGCGGCAACCTTAACTAATCTCACTATACCTTTCTCTGAAGTTTTTTTCATTAATCCGATTCCCATTTCATAGGTATTCTTTTTGATCAAAATCCTTGGTAATTTTGTAAAAAATATTTTTCTTTTGAAACCAGGTCTTGTTTTTGATTTGTTGAACATTTTACTTATTGAAGAGACGTTAAAGGTTTCTTTAGGATTAACTGATAACGATTGTTGTATTGTTTTTGATCGTATTTTTGACGGCAATCTATTGTTTAGATTTACTATAGTTTTCCATCCTAGTAAGTCTATTTTGGACGCTAAAATATTAACTAATTCTTTTCTCAAAAGAATACCTTTCTTTGAAAACAAAAATTCAATAGTTTGATCTAATATTTTCTCGGAATCTAACTGTTTTTCTTTAGTAGCACTTGTTAAAAGATCGTCTAATCTTTCTAATTTTAGGCTGTTTTCATCAAATAACATTTCTTTTAAGCTATTTCTTAGTTCTGGGTTTTCATCTTCCATTAATCTTCTAGCAAAATATGGATAAGCTGCTCCTAAAATTTTAAAATTAGGATCAACACTTAGAGCTATTCCTTCTAAAGTTATTAAGGATCTAATTATTAAAGCGTAGTAAGGTGGTAGTTTAAATGGGAATTTATACATTATGCCAGACATATCATCTGTAACTGCTTTAAAATCCATTTTATTAACTCCAATTTCTAAAGCACTTGTAAAGACACTTTCAAATGCAGGTGCAATAGGTTTTAAATCAACTTCTTCAGAGAGAAAACCAAGTTGAACAAAATCGTTGGAAAGTTTATCAAATCTTCTGTTTACAAGGTGTACAACTGCTCTTATTAATCCGACTCTTGATTGCTTTGTAATTTTGCTCATCATTCCAAAATCAAGATAACATAAACGGCCATCTTCCATAGCCAAAATATTTCCTGGGTGGGGATCGGCGTGAAAAAAGCCGTGTTCAATTAATTGCTGAAGGCTACAACTTACACCAATTTCTATCATCTGATTCGGATCAATTCCTATTTCTTTCACAGCTTCTATATTTGTTAATTTAATACCATCTATCCATTCCATAGTAAGTACTCTTCTGCTAGTTGCTTCTCTATATATCTTTGGAACGGCAATTTTATTATTTTTGCTATGAAGTTCCTTAAATTTTTCCGCATTGTTAGCTTCATTAATATAATCCATTTCTTCAAAGATTCTCTTACCAAGTTCATCTATCAAAGCTACGAGATCGCTTCTTATTATTCCAATATTGTTTTTAAACCATATAGCTATGTTTCTGACAATATATAGGTCAAGTGTGATCTGTTCTCTTAATCCTGGCCTTTGTATTTTTACGGCAACTTTTTCACCATTTTTGAGTTTTGCTTTGTGTACTTGACCTAAAGAAGCTGCAGAAATTGGTTCTTTATCTATTTCTAGAAATATGTTTTCTACCTTATCTCCCAGATCTTGTTCAATACACGCCATTGCTAACTTACTTTCAAATCCTGGAAGTTGATCTTGAAGTTGCGCGAGCTCCTCTAGAACTGTAGGAGGAACAATGTCTGGTCTTGTCGATAAAGCTTGTCCAGCTTTTATGAATGCTGGACCTAAATCCACCAGCAGTTTTGTAAATTCTTTCGCTCTGAGTGTTTTTCTTTCATTTTCTTTCAACGAACCTATTAATTTTTCCCATCCAACTCCGATTAAAAATAATCCAATTGGTAAAAGTGTTTGCCAAAGTCTACGAAGTAGACGAATTGGATTTTTTTTGTAGATTGAATCTATAGCATCTGGGTCATACTCAAGTAGACCTGAGGCTTCAATAAAATCGTTTAATTCTTCGGCCATGTTTGTATGGCAATTTTCTACAACTCTTCTAATTCATTTTACGCACAGTCTGCGTCTTTTTGATTGCTTTTTCGTATGCTAAACAGTCTTCGTTTAAAAAATATAGCTTTATTTGGCAATTTAGAGATTGACTTTGAAAAGGGCTTTACTGTTTTTACTGGGCAAAGTGGTTCAGGTAAATCAATCTTTATTGATACATTAAATGCTTTATTGGCGAGTAAAAAAACAACTTTGGATAATCGATTGGTAGCTAAAGGGTCTGATTTTTCATCAATTGAGGGTGTCTTTACTGTGTTTCAAAATACAAAAGATTGGTTGATTAATCAATCTTTTGATTTTGATGAAGAATTAGTTGTTACTAGAGAATGGCGTTTGAAAGAAAATAAATATAAATCAAGATTCAGAATTAATGGAATATTAGTTAATAGAGATCAAGTATCAGAATTGAGATCTCTTTTGTTTGACTTTACGTTACAAGGCGAGACTTATAGTTTGAATGATTCAATCCATCAACTTAATTTGTTAGATTCTTTAGGCTCTAAAAAAGTTCAAGAATCTATTAATAAAGTTAGGCAGGATTGGAAAAACTGGCACGATTTTGATCTTAAACTTCAGCGATCTAAAGATAAAAGATTAGATTCAAAAAAACAATTTGAGGATATGCAGTACATATATCAAGATTTAGATAAATTAGGTATTGATGACCCTGATGAGCAAATAAAGTTAGAAACTGATCAAAATCGTTTAT
>CACOQT010000046.1 GCA_902629395.1 uncultured Prochlorococcus sp. | reverse complement strand
ACCAGAATTCAGTTCGCTTCTTTTAAATACTCAGGTGGAGTGTCGACCATAAATGGTGCCTCTGAACTCGATACATATATCTTTGCTCTATCTGCACGTCAACGCAATCAGTTTTAATGCCCATTGCATTTTCACTAAAGTTGATTGAAAATAAAAAGTTTGGGGGTAAATCCATTATTTCAAAACAAATATGTCGAGAGAAAAACCAAATAAACTGGCTCAAATATCCATTTTTGGAAAGAAAGCAAAAGGATGTAGAACTGATCAAGAAAAAATTGAATTTTTCGACTCATTTAAGGAAGCATTTTTCATTGATTCAACTGATTCACCTTTGTTAAATAAAGGAATCATTCCTAAAGACCTAGACGACGCTTATTACGTATTTGCAAACATGAAAAAACTCAATGAAAGGGAGCTTGAAGAGTTGATAAGTCTCCCTTGGAGCGAATACCCAGAAGTCCTAAAAATATTTTTATTTGATTTTTGCATTTTGAACGGTGAACCATATTCTAGATATTTTAATAATGATAAGAACTGAAAAGAGCATTGAACTGTTTTTTAAGTGATTAATTTTTCGTGCTAATCAATGTTCTAGTTTAAGAAAATACATTTAAAAGCACTCTTTTAATAAATATCAAATATAAAAAAGTTATTGCATCCGATGTGAAACGTTTTACATTAAAATTATAAAAAATCAAACTTCGTAATATTGAATTATGATTAGAAATCTATTTTTTTTAATTCTTGGAATATTTGGCGGACTATGGTTTGTATGGCCTCAAATATTTACTAATGAAGGGTGGGAATGCAGCAAAGATGTTATTGCATCATCCTATGAAGACTTAACAGATATTGAATCGCTAGTCGAATCGTTGCCTAACAGAATCAAAGTAGGTCTAGCTTTATCCCCCAGAACATTATTAAAGAGAGAAGATCTAACTCGGATTGAGAAACTCAGAATCGTTGGCGATGCTTGCTTTAGATAACTAAAAAAACGGAAATTGTTCCTAGTCTAGATATGATATTATAAAAATTACCGCAACTCAAATAAACATAGACGTTGAACTATAAGTTAGCTTTTGGCTGATACAGAATTATGGAATAAATTTAGTAAACCAAATACAAAAGAAGATTTTTAAAAACTAACTCGCTCTGACAGATTGGTAAGCTGGAATCATTTTTCCACCTCCAAAGTCATCGTCATCGTCGGGGAGTGCCCTGGAAATGAGCTCAACAAGAACAAGTGCACCCATAGGGTAAAAACACCACAACACAGCCTTCCAAATTGGGAATGAATCGACCAATCCAAGTTCAGACATTTATCATCAAATCAGTACTGGTAAACCTAACTGATTTGAAAATTATCAGTGTTACGGTTAGCACGAAGTAATGTTTCTCTGATGGGAACCTTTAAAAAAAATTTCTTTATACACTTGTGTTTTCCACAGCATAATTTCATCTAAAGATCAAAAATTATCCAAACAAAATGAATTTCAATAAAAAAGACCCTAGGTATGGTGTCCTTCGGGTCTGGGTGATGGGGACTTTATTTTTAACTGTTTTCTCAGCAAATTGCAACCCCTACCATATATGGTGTTAAAAAGATTAAAAAACCAGAAAAATAGTGCCATATCTAGAATTATAAGCTTGCACAATACGTATTCGAGTATTAGAATCTTTCGAGATGCTGGGTGATGGGGATCTCTCAGTAACTGATCCCTCAATACTTGAGGGTTTTTTTTTGACTAATGCAAAAAGTATTCATAGAAACTTACACTATCGAATCAGCAAAAAATAAATAATTTCAAATCAAATGATTATCAACCCCTTGAAAAAGAATGGAACAAGTTATTGATTCAATTGGCAACCCAACAACTCTCTTAATAGAGAGAATTTATTGGTTAGGTTTAGGTTCTTTTCTGGGATTAGCCATAATAACATCTTTAATAAGAGGTATAAAGAAAAGCAAGGATGAAAAATATGTTTCTGCTACGCAATTGGAGAATCTTGCAAAAAAGGCCATACAACAAAATGGAGATAACAGCAAAAAACAGTAATTAGAATTCTTTATGACTCAAAACAAATTTACTTATAACAGCAGGTGCGAGAACCGTACAATTAACTACCACTGTTAAGCAGATAAGCATATATGCTTAACACACTTACACAAATGACATGAAATTGGTTCCTTACATATTTTTTGCAGTGGCGATTTTCTCGGAAGTCTCAACCATAGCTACAACACCAATCATTTAGATATTGAAAAAGTTGAGTATTCAGACCTAAAGCAATATTAGGTTTAATATAGTTAGATTATATCTTGTTTTTTTAACATCATGTTCAGCAAGTTATTCAGATTACTTTCTGTTTTATTTTTACCTCTTCTAATAACTTCTTCTGCTTTCTTTTCAAATGTTATTGCCTTAGAAGCTGCCCAAATGGATTCAAATAATGAAAACAATTCTCTTGGTATTGTAGTCGAGGAATCAAACGATGATATCAATAATTCAAAAATAAGTGCTGCTCCTGATCTCGGAGACGATCAAGCATTTCCTTTCATTCCAGGCTTTGGTAAAAATTCTGGCAAAGATTAAAATTTAAATTAATAAGAAATTTTTTGACTTTTTGCACTTAATTAGCAAAAGCGTATCATTTACGTATTAGTCAAACATCCATGGGAAATTGG
>CACOQT010000045.1 GCA_902629395.1 uncultured Prochlorococcus sp. | reverse complement strand
TGCCGAGGTTCGTTATATCATCTCAGTAACTAGCTATAACAGCTTATTAGCTGATTTAAGTAGACAAACTGGTATAGAAAACATAAAACCATGTGATATAAAAGCTAATGAACAAAATCAAAGCAACATAGACAACAATTCAACTCTCTATGAGACGAATTTAATTCCTTTATGTCAACTATAGTAATAACCAATAAAAATGACTCATAACTCAATATCTAAACCTCTAAGCAATTCTCAACTGGTCTCAATTCATCATTTGGTTGATGAGGTTGGACATCGTCAACTGAATGATTTTGGTCAAATCAATTCAGATATCAAACCCGATGGAACACTTATTACTGAATGCGATAGGTGGAGTGATAAGACAATAGTTCAAGGGTTATCAAAAATTGCCCCTGGAGAGGGGGTGCTAAGTGAAGAAGGTAATAAGTCAATTCCTAGATCAAGTGAATATTGGGTGGTTGACCCACTTGATGGCACAACTAATTTTGCAGCTGGTATTCCATATTGGGCAATTTCCATTGCACGTTTCATCAATGGCGAACCTGAAACAGCTTTTCTTGACATACCAGCACTGAAAAAAAGAATTTTTGCAATAAAAGGAAAAGGAGTGTGGCTAAACGACAAGCCACTTAAGCCTGAATCTCGCTTAAAAAAGAATAGTGACTGCATTTCTCTTTGCAGCAGGTCAATAAAAGTTTTACAAATTAAGCCAGAGCAATCTTTCCCTGGGAAAATAAGACTACTTGGGGTCTCAAGTTTGAATATGACTAGTGTTGCAATTGGTCAAACAATCGCTGCTTTAGAAGCAACCCCAAAAATCTGGGATGTTGCAGCTGCATGGTTAATACTTGAAGAACTTAAATGTCTGATAAAATGGTTGGACACTAATCCAAAAGATATTATCTCTGGAACAGATCTTGCATCTGTAAATTTTCCATTACTAACAGCATCATCTGAAGATCAATTGAGCAAAATGCTCCCATGGGCAAATGCTTTAATAAAAAAAAGTTAATTCAGTTTTTACCGTTTGTTCACAATCAATAATGAAATTCACTTCTCCTAAAAATTTATGATTTTAAATCTACTGATTAATCAAAGAAAAATTAACTCTTCAGGAGTTAGCGTAAGAGTATGTCCTTAAAACAAAAGTGGACTTGAACTGGAGTAAAAAAGCAAGATGGTTTTTTAGTAGCCTCTGGAGAGCGTATGAAAGATGGTCTAAATGTGATTGCGTCGATTTAAGTGCAGCATTTGCTTACTACACTCTTCAGTCCTTTTTCCCAATATTATTGATATCTCTCTCAGTTGCTTCTTGGTTTCTAGGTAAACAACAAGGATTAGATCAACAAATTATTGCTCTGGCTGCTCAAGTTTTACCTCCATCAGTTGTTGGTTTAGTCGATACAACCTTAATAAAATTAGTCAATCAAGGATTTGGAGCTGGTATTCTCGGTGCGATGTTCTTGATGATCACTGCTGGCAATGCATATCTCACTTTGCAAAGAGGAGCTGATAGATTATGGGAAGACGTTCTGCCCGTAAAATCGAAACCTGATCCACTAAAAATTCAAGCATTTCGTTTTATCAGAAACCGAATAGAAGCTTTTTTTGTTGTTCTATTAGTTGGATTTTTAATGGTCCTAGACCAAATTAGTGCAAATATTCGTATGATCCCGGGTGCTGTTTTAGAGGAATTAGCTAATACAACACCTTGGCTTGAAAATACGATGTCAAGAATACCTGTACTCGAGGTAGGTCAATTTATGCTCCCATTAATAGGTTTTTCAACTATGGCACTACTTTTACAGGGTTTACTCCCAAGTAGAAGAGTACCTTTAAAACCACTCATACCTGGTGCTTTTATGATTGGAACTTTGCTAACAATTCTAAATTTAGCAGTTAGTCGAAGTATTTTATCTTTGGGCTCCAGGTTTCAAGCTTATGGATTTATTGGTGGTGTCCTGGTTTTAACTCTTTGGGTATGGATGGTAGGGGTGATTATTTATTTCGGTCAATGCTGGAGCGTGGTAATTGCAAGTATGCGTCGAAATCGTTATGTTTAAAAAGGAATGAAAAAAGCTAAGAAATTTAAATTAGAATATTTAGAATATTTGAGTAATTTTTTATATTGCTGATGAATAAGCCATCTTCATGGGTTTGGATGGTTTTTGTTTTATTAATTATTGTGCCTACACCTGCTGGCAAATTTATTATTGATTTAGCAGGTGGAATATTACTTACTATTACGCTAATACCCTTAATCATAGGTGGAATTGGATGGTTTACTTGGAAAAGAATCCAATCAAAAATGCAGACCTGTGAAGCTTGTGGATCAACCTTTCTCAATAATCAATTTATCTGCCCAATCTGCGGAACAACCATTAGAGACACTACAGACAATCGAGAAAATATTCCTGCAAGTGCTGCAACAATTGATATAAAATCGGAGAACTTAGACTAAAAAAATCTATTATAAAAATGTCGAATCAATTTCATTAATCTCTTGTTCGACAGACTCAAGAAGTTCCTCGCAATGTTTCAGGAGCAGATGACCTTTGATATAATTTACCTGAATCTTTTCTAATGAAATATTTTCATCCTGTACTTCTATCAATATATTTTCCAACTCCAATATAGTTTCTTCATAACTTAATTTCAGAATATCTTTTTTTAAAGTATCGACATGCTTATTGTAAGTATCTTTATTTGACATTGATAAATGATTTCTTTTAACTTCATCTTTAAATGACATAAAATTATAAATTAATACCGGTAAATTTATATTTTACCATTATTAAGACTATTAACCTCTACAATAATTTCTCCATCATAAAATTGAACCAATAATTTTTCTTTTTCCACGACATTTTTTACACTGTAAATCGAATTACCTGACTCGTCTGAAATCAGTGCAAAACCTCTGCTTAAAAGTTTCTCAGGCGAAAGTGCA
>CACOQT010000044.1 GCA_902629395.1 uncultured Prochlorococcus sp. | reverse complement strand
TCATTAACCAATGGCTCAAGACGCGATCTTTCTCTTGCAATTTTTTCTAATTGTTTTGGATCAGATGCAACATCTGGATCAGCAAGTTGCAACTCTAAGTTTTGAAAACTATTTTTAGCTGTTTCTAATCTTTTTATTAGGGTTGAAGAATCCATTCTGTATGTTCCCTAAATTTTAAGATAGAAGCCTTTCAACTATCTTTTTTTTCTTTTGATGATTTATCTTTTTCTTGACTTGAATCAGATGAAGCCATTCCATATTTTCTCATGAATCTATCAACTCTTCCTTCCGTATCTAAAATCTTCTGGGTCCCTGTAAAGAATGGATGGTTTCCACTCCAAACATCAACTTGAATTTCAGGTTGTGTAGAACCTGTTGTCATTACAACTTCTCCGTTACAAATTACTTTTGCTTCTGGATACCAAGTTGGGTGTATATCTGATTTAGGCATGATAGGAAATGAAAAAGATTTAGGTAAAAATTAATGTTATCTCTTTGAGAATTGTGGAGCTTTCCGAGCTTTTTTGAGACCATATTTACGCCTCTCTTTTGCTCTAGGATCACGACTAAGATGACCCTCAACTTTAAGAGGCTTACGATTATCAATTGACAAGTCACATAATGCCCTCGCCGCCCCCTGCTTTATAGCGTCAGACTGACCGGTAAGGCCGCCTCCATACACATTGACTAGGACATCGTATGAATCACTTAGTCCAAGAGTTCTTAAAGGTGCCTTTACGGCCGAGATATAGGCAGGATTAAAATTCAAATAATGGTCGCCTGGTCGTCCATTTATGATTATGACTCCTGTTCCAGGAGTCAGCCTTACTCTTGCTACTGAAGTCTTGCGTCTACCAGTTCCCCAGTAAACAACTTTGCTTGTGGAACTAGTCATTTCGAAACAGATTCAGAATTTAGATTAAGCATTTTTGGTTCTTGAGCTGAATGAGGGTGCTCAGAACCTTTATATACCTTGAGTTTAGTAAATAATTGCCTTCCTAATCGTGTGTGAGGCAACATTCCCTTGATCGCCTTCTCGACTATTCTCTCTGGAATTCTAGATTGGAGAGCTTTAAAAGTTTCAACTTTCAATCCTCCAGGCCGACCAGAGTGTCTACGATAAAGTTTTTGATCAGATTTTTTTCCGGTCACTTTGATCTTTTCCGCATTCACAACAATTACAAAATCACCAGTATCTAAATGAGGTGTGAAATTTGGCTTTGTTTTACCTCTAAGAATACTAGCGACTTCAGTAGCTAGACGACCAAGGGTTTGATTCTCTGCATCGACCAGAAACCACTGGCGATCAATTAAATCCGGTGATGGAACGGATGTCTTGTTCATTTCTCCTGAACACGTTTAAGACTGAGTAAGCAGAATCGATGTGATAATGCTGTTAATGGAAGCTATCAAGTCAAAAAAATGATCTGATTCTTCAGAAGAATGATTCTACACTTTCATGGTCTAAAACTGGCCTTTTTTTGTGCATAAAATTTAAATTACTGATTTAAAAATTCCAGTATTTCCAAGTTTTTAATCTTGCATATTGTTTATTTATTTTGAAGACTCAAATGTTGGTAGTGAAAAGCTGGGAAAAGTGTCAAAACTTTTTTCTTTTGAAAAAAGTTTTTCCTCATAACCAACTCTGATCAAACACAAACCATGTGGCGGAGCAGCCTCTTTCACCTCAGAACGCAAACCATTTCTCCATCTATGTAAAAAGTTTTCAAGTGACAGTTGTTTTTCCCCAACAGAGACTAATTGCCCCATCAAAAGCCTTACCATCCCATACAAAAAGCCAGTGGCCTGTATTTCAACTGTCACCATATCTCCGTCACGAGAAATAGAAACATCTTGCACTGTGGTCAATGAATTAATCCTTGTACTCCCAGCTTTTTGAAACGCTGCAAAATCATGTAAACCCAATAAGTCATTCAATGCTTTTTTCATTAAATTTATATCCAATCTAGATCTATATCTATGCCAACTTATATTTTGGAGAAACAGATTTGGATAGGAACCATTAAAAATTGAATATCTATACCTACGATGTTTTGCCGAATAGCAAGCATGCCAATTACTTGGAACACTCACAGCTTCAAGAACTTTTATTGATGAAGGAAGTCTTCCATTTAGTGCTGATGCCCATCTATTTGTAGGAATTGGTCCAGAGCAATCAAAATGAACAACTTGTCCTGAAGCATGAACTCCAGAATCAGTCCGGCCAGCTGCTATTACCTTAACTGGTCTGATTGGATCGAGTTCAGCAATTTTTTCTTCTAAAGTCCCTTGAACAGTAATCGTATCTTTTTGATTTTGCCAACCTTTAAATCCTGATCCATCGTATTGGATCACCAGAGCAATTCTCGTAGTCAAATTAAACTAAAAAAGTGAGCGTATTCAATTAATTATTTTCAAAATTACTAACTTAAACGAGCTCAATTATAGCCATTTCTGAATTATCACCACGCCTCGGAGTAGTCCTAACAATTCTTGTGTAACCACCTTCCCTATCACCATATCTCTCTTGAGCCTTCTCAAAAAGTGCGTGGACCAACTGCTTATCGTAAACATAACCAATAGCTCTTCTCCTTGAAGAAAGGCTGCCATCCTTGGCTAGAGTAATCATTCTCTCAGTTTCATCTCTCAAGGCTTTAGCTCTAGCTTTGGTAGTGGTAACCCTCCCTTCACGAATGAGTTGTGTGGTTAAACCTCTTAAAAGTGCCTTCCTTTGATCAGCAGGGCGACTCAGTTGTGGAATTCGACGTTGATGACGCATTAGACTAGCTTTGAAATGTAGTAGTAATAGAAAAAATGGAAGTCATGCAGAAGTTCTACTTTGCGGAATAGAAATCCCAATTCTCTCTAGAGCTTCAATAACTTCATCAGCAGATTTTGAACCGAAGTTCTTAATTTCCAATAAATCCTCGTAACTGAAACCCATCAAATCTGAAACAGAGTTTACTTGGGCACGTTTTAGGCAGTTATAAGCTCTTACAGATAAGTTTAACTCTTCAAGGGGGATTTGAGCCTCTGCTGCTGGCTCAGGCTCCTCAGGTATTTCTTCAACCATTGAAACAGTAGCTAGAGGTTGAAAAAGTTCGATTAATTGGTTTGCAGCTTCTGCTAATGCATCATCGGGAGAGGTAGATCCATCAGTTTCTAACTCCATTTTCAATCTTTCCCTGGTAGACCCCCCTTCCGCTACTGCAGTTTCATCAATAGTAAAATTAACTCTATTGATGGGCATGAATACAGCATCTATTTGAAGCAAATCGATTGAGCTTGTCTCTTCGTTTCTTCTGTCGACTGGACGAT
>CACOQT010000043.1 GCA_902629395.1 uncultured Prochlorococcus sp. | reverse complement strand
AGAATTAATCTAATAGATTTTTTTAAAGCTTATCCAAATAAAAATGTGGCTATCGATCTAAACGCATTAAGTAAAACACTAAAAAAAGTAGAATCATTAAAAGAATTAATAGAATTCTATTCAGATTCGCCTTTTAAAAAGCTGAAAGATGGAAGGTCTAAGACTTAGATTGTTCGAAATTGATTAGTCAAGCAGTGCCATTCTCAAAAAAATTAAAACAACTCTTGTTTTCTAGAACTAAAAAGACCAACTGGGATGGCCTTATAGAAGAGTACAAAACATGGTTACCTGTTACATCAAAAACGCCAATCATTACTTTAAAAGAAGGTGCGACTCCTCTCATAAAAGTTCAATCAATATCCAACCGAATTGGTAAAGGGGTGCAAGTATATGTCAAGTATGACGGTTTGAATCCAACAGGATCATTTAAAGATAGAGGTATGACAATGGCTATCAGCAAAGCAAAAGAAAATGGTTGTGAAGCTGTAATTTGTGCAAGTACTGGTAATACTTCAGCATCAGCTGCTGCATATGCAAGCAAAGGTGATATGAGATCATTTGTCATTATCCCCGATGGATATGTAGCTCAAGGGAAACTGGCACAAGCTTTAGTTTATGGAGCTGAAGTAATAGCTATCAAAGGTAACTTCGATAAAGCATTAGATATTGTTAGAGAATTATCTAGTAAATATCCAATAACATTAGTTAATTCCGTTAATCCATATAGATTACAAGGACAAAAAACAGCTGCTTTTGAAATTATTGAAAATCTTGGAAATGCACCTGATTGGTTGTGCATTCCAATGGGCAACGCAGGAAATATAAGTGCTTACTGGATGGGTTTTCAAGAATTTTTTCAAGCTAAGAAAGCAACACAACTGCCTCGAATGATGGGTTTTCAAGCAAGTGGTTCTGCACCTTTAGTTGAAGGGAAAAGTATCAGTAATCCAGAAACAATTGCTACTGCAATAAGAATTGGTAATCCTGTTAACAAAGAGAAAGCTCTCTTAGCAAGAAAAACAAGTAATGGCAAATTCTCTTCGGTTACAGATTCAGAAATAATCGAAGCCTATAAAATTCTTGGGAAGGAAGAAGGCATTTTCTGTGAACCCGCTAGTGCAGCTTCCGTCGCAGGTTTACTTAGATTGAAAAATGAAGTACCAAAAAATTCAACTATTGTTTGCGTTTTAACTGGAAATGGCTTAAAGGATCCTGATTGTGCAATAAAAAACAATGATTCAGTTTTTCATACTGGTGTAAATGCGGACATAAATTCAATAACCAAAATAATTGGGTTTTAAGATATATACAAATCCAGAAAATAAACTGTCTGTTGATATCTTGATATTCTGAGTAATTAAATTGTGAAAAAACGCAAATAAAAGCTGCATAATTTTTTATTTATTTTCCACATACTGAACTTACGGTGGATAACACTATTTTTTTCCACTTCAAATAAAACTTTTCCACACGCGAAATATCTTAAATTTATCTTGAACACTGATTTTTTTAAGTTACCCACAAAAACCACAAGAACTACTACTACTAGTTCAATTTCATTTAATGAAGAAAAGTTTTAGAAGAAAAGAAAAATTTTGTTTTTTTTAACGGTATTGCTTTTTAGAAATAGCTATGAAATTCTTATATCAGTGAATTTTATTTGAAATAACAGGATGAAATTAAGTTGTTCGCAATCTGATTTAAATACCGCTCTCCAATTGGTTAGTCGAGCAGTTTCTAGTCGACCGACACATCCTGTCTTAGCCAATGTTTTACTAGCTGCTGACGAAGTCACAGGAAAACTCCGTTTAACCGGTTTTGATTTAAGTTTAGGCATACAAACTTCTATATCTGCTGCTATTGAAAGTAGTGGTGCTATAACTTTGCCTGCTAAATTATTTGGTGAAATTATTTCTAAATTGTCGAATGATTCTCCTTTGGTTTTAGCTTCTGATGAAACTAGTCAACAAGCTGAATTGATAAGCAAGAGCGGTACTTATCAAGTAAGAGGAATGGTAGCAGATGATTTTCCTGATTTACCTTTGGTAGAGAGTGGAACTTCTCTTAAATTAAATCCTCTATCATTGTCTAATGCTATAAGATCAACTTTATTTGCAAGTAGTACTGATGACGCAAAACAATTACTTACCGGAGTTAACTTAACATTCGATGGTTATGGAATTGAATCTGCGGCTACTGATGGACATAGATTAGCAGTTTTGAATTTAAATAATATTTTATTAGATTTAAAAGAAACAGATAAAAACACTGATATTGAAAAATTTTCTATTACATTACCTTCTAAATCATTAAGAGAAGTAGACAAATTTTTAAGTAGTTGTGATATTAATGAACCTATTAATTTTTTTATTGATAAAGGACAAGTAGTTTTTATATCTTCCGATGAAATTATAACTATAAGAGCTTTGGAAGGTAATTATCCAAATTACTCTCAATTATTGCCTGAAACATTTGAAAACGTATTAGAATTTAATAGAAAAGAATTTATTGCTTCATTAGAGAGAATCGCTGTACTAGCGGATCAACATAATAATGTAATTAAAGTTACAACTGATAGCTCAACAAATTTAATTAAAATTAGTACTGATGCTCAAGATATTGGAACCGGTAATGAATCATTACCTGTTTCTTTTAAAGGTGAATCATTTCAAATAGCTTTTAATGTTAGGTATTTATTAGATGGACTTAAAGTCATAGATTCGAATTATATAAAATTGAGTTGTAATTCCCCTACTACGCCAGCAGTTTTCTCACCTATAAATAGTGATGTTAATTTTATTTATTTAGTAATGCCTATTCAAATAAGAAATTAATTTTGACCTTACCGAATAACTTATTATTAAGTGATTTACTGAAACATAACGTACGTTGTGAGAATGGACTTGACCATGGTCCAATTATTAGTCCATGGATGCATCCACCTGCCTATAGAATATTAGGATGGGTAAGTCGTCCTTCTACTTTGAGGCTTCAAAGAGAAGTTTGGAGATTAGATCAATTAAAAGGTATAAATCAAAAAGAAGTTTATGTTAAGGGACCTTGTGCTTGTACTGAGCAAATAACATTAGAGCGTTTTCCTACTTTAATGTGTGCAAATGTTTTTAATAGAGATGGGGAAAAGTTAGGTTTAATCGTTGATTTTCTTTTTGAAACCAAAAAAGGAAAAATAGAGTATTTTTCAGTGAGTAGATCTAATCCATTAATACCTGGAATAAGTAGATGGCGATTATCTCTATCTCAAATTATTGATAAACAACCAGGTTCAATTTCATGTGATATTTCTACATTTGAAGATTTACCAATTCAGAAGGCGAGCATAAAAGAAGAATTTTTAATAAAAAGTCGAAAATGGAAAAATCAATTTAACGATTTAACTAATATTGCATCAAATAAGCTTGAAGGATGGATTGACGATCAAATTGTTGAAAGTGATTTCGATGATGATGATTCATTTGAGATTTCAAACGATTCCGATTTATATGATGAATGGATAGACAATCA
>CACOQT010000042.1 GCA_902629395.1 uncultured Prochlorococcus sp. | reverse complement strand
CAAGAATATAAGTTACTCGCTACTTTAGAAATAACAATCGCTAATTTGATACGAGGAGATTTTTTAGAAACCTTTTTGAACATGAAGAAAACCAACGATTTGATAAATAAAGGAGTACTTAATATTGTTAAAGAGGAGAAAAATAGAAAAAATTCATCAAATTTTGCCAAATTTATTACTTCTCTCTATCCTCTACTTGAAAAAGAGAATAAAAATCCTGATTTAGAAAAAATACCTCATATTGGGGAAAGTCATTGTCTTTCTTTTGCTCATCAAACTCTATCTATCTCATCTCAGTTACAAAAAATTCAACCAGTTTTAATCACAGGTGGGAAAGCATGGCATTTTGCTAATAATAAAAATAATCAATGGAAAGATTCATTAAAGCAACAGATAAAAAGACACGCTTATAATAATAAAGTTTTTATTTCTTTTGGGGAAATAGATTGTAGAAAAGATGAAGGTATCCTTAGTTACTCAATTAAAAATAATAAAAGTATTGCAGAAGTATGTGAAAACACCATTAAAAGTTATATGGATTATATGGAAAAAGTTCTATCTCAAAATTACTCAAGAAGATATTACTTTGGTATAGCAGCACCAATCAAGACAAAAGAATTACTTGATGAATTAGATAAAAAAAGAATTAAAATTGTCAAACTATACAATCAGTATTTTAAAAATGAAGTTTTATCTAGGGGTTCCTATTTTTTAGATGTTTATGCTTTGACATCAACTAAAGATGGAGAAAATAACAACATTCATATGTGCGATCAATTTCACCTGTCTCCGAAATGTCTCTCTATTTTATTTAAAGATCACCTATGTAAAACTTAAAATTGTACAAACTAAGTCTCAAATCGATAGATATAGTTGCTAGAAGAATTGACCTCTTCTAAAAAAGCGATCAAAGGGGGATTTAAAAGTGTAGAGAAATCAATCCTTCTTGGAGTTCTCTGCATAGACGGTATAAAGGTGACGTAAAACACACTTAAAAACGACACTTTACAACCCATGTTATATCGTCATCTCTACTCTCACGTAAAACCCAAGTAAAATCAATTTTTTGTGTGAGTGACTGAGTTTATTTCTTTAGCAATATGACAGTAAAATCAAGATGGTCTCTTGATGGGATGTAAAAATATTTAAAAGTTACTGTTCATGCTGTTTTCTATTGAGGCGATCTAACCAATTGACCCAATACTTGCTTGCCTCTGTAGGACTAATCATTGACGCAGCATCTGGGACTTCTCCATCAACTGCTGCTTTTGCAATATCTCTTTTGGAGTTAATTCGATCTAATTTAGATCTACACCAACTCCATTTCTCACCATTAGGAAGATTGATATCAGTAAAATGATGCTTTTGTAGAGAAGTCAGCAAGAGACAAAACATATGGTCATTAGAATGAGAGTGTATATTATTCTGGTTTTAAAGTAAGGACCTGAAATTTTTAACGATGAAAGGTTTTGGAGATCAGCATAAATCTAAAAAGAAAAGCAATAAGAAAATCAAAGTTTCAAAAGAACAAATAATCAATCAAGCATTTGAATTTCATTCACAAGGAAACATTTCAGAAGCAGCAAAATATTATCAATATTTCATTAATCAAGGTTTCAAAGATCACAGAGTTTTTTCTAATTATGGAGTGATTCTTAAAAATCTTGGCAAATTAAAAGAAGCAGAAAGATGCCAACGCAAAGCAATTCAAATTCAACCAGATTATGCAGATGCTCATTCCAATCTGGGGAACTTATTGAGAGATCTTGGTCAATTACAAAACGCAGAATTATCTACTCGTAAAGCAATTCAACTCAATCCTGATTTCGCAAACGCGCATTTAAATCTAGGGAATATATTGAGAGATCTTGGACAACTACAAGAAGCAGAAAAATCATTTCGTAAAGCAATTCAACTCAATCCTGATTTCGCCGATGCCCATTCCAATCTAGGAACCATATTGATAGATCTGCGAAAATTACAAAATGCAGAGATCTCATTACGCAAAGCAATTGAACTAAATCCTAATTTTGCAGAGGCGCATTTAAATCTTGGGAGCATATTGAAAGATCTTGGCAAATTACAAGACGCAGAATTATCTACTCGCAAAGCGATTGAAATCAAACCTGATTACGCAGAGGCGCATTTAAATCTTGCGACAATATTGAAAGATCTTGGCAAATTACAAGAATTAATTCTTTTATCAAAATCAACACTTGAATCAAACTCAATCAATCAAGGATATAAGTTACGTGCTTCATTACTAATCACAATCGCACATTTAATACGAGGAAATTTTCCAGAAACCCTTCTGAATATAAACAAAACCAATGATTTAATAAATCAAGGAGCAATCAATACTATTAAAGATGAAAAAAATAGAAAGTATTCATCGACTTTCTGCAGATATATTAAGTCACTCTATCCTCTACTTGAGAAAAAGAATAAACATCCTGATTCAAAAGAAATTCCTCATTTTGGTGAAAGTCATTCTCTTTCTTTTGCTCATCAAAATTTATCTATATCGTCACAAGTGAAAACTATTCAACCAGTTTTAATAACAGGCGGAAAAGCGTGGCATTTTGCTAATAACAAAGATAATAAATGGAAAGATTCTCTAACTCAACAGATCAAAAATCACACTTATAGTAATGAAGTATTTATTTCTTTTGGAGAGATAGATTGTAGAAAAGACGAAGGAATACTGAATTACGCAATAAAAAATGATAAAGATATTTCAGAGGTATGTCAAAGAACTATTACAGGGTATCTCTCTTATATGGAAGAAATACTATCTTCAAATTACTCAAAAAAATATTACTTTGGTATTCCAGCACCAACAAGGGAAAAAGAATTACCTGATGAATTAGATATTAAGAGAATTGAGATGGTCAAAATATATAATTCACTTTTAAAACAAGAAGTTTTATCTAGGGGTTCCCATTTTTTAGATGTTTATGAGTTGACTTCAAATAAAAATGGAGAAAATAACAATATCCATATGTGTGATAATACTCACCTTTCCCCTAAATGTCTTTCAATTTTGTTTGAGAATCACCTATACAAACCTAAAAATTTTGTCCAATAAGTCGCAGATAAGTAGATATAGTTGCTGAGATGATTTATTTTGACCCCTCTTACTACCCAGAGATCAGAGGGCAAAGTGAGAGAAATCAATCCCTCTACGAGTTCTCTATAGAGACGGTATAAAGGTGCACCGTAAAACATACGTAAAAGCCACGTAAAAAATTAACTTTTTGAGTGACTGACTACGTTTTACTACCCTGAACTATTCCCACTCAATAGTCCTTTGCAAAAGAGCACCCCTAAACCACAGTCATATCAACGGGTTTCATCTTTGCATATAGCACGTAAAACCTACGTAAAGCCCAGTCGTGCCAATGGATTACAAGGAAAAATATACTCAATGATGCTTTTGTCGAGAAGTCAGCAAGAGACAAAACATATGGTCAGTACAATGAGAGTGTATGTTATTTAAGGTTGAAAGTAAGGACCTGCAATTTATAACGATGAAAGGTTTTGGAGATCAGCAGAAATGCAAAAAGAAAAGCAATAAGAAGATAAAATCTTCAAAAGAACAAATAATCAATCAAGCATTTCAATTTCATCTAAAAGGAAATATTCCAGAAGCAGCAAAATGCTATCAGAATTTTATAAATCAAGGTTTCACTGACCACAGAGTCTTTTCTAATTATGGAGTGATATTAAAAGATCTTGGTAAATTACAAGAAGCAGAATTGTCATATCGC
>CACOQT010000041.1 GCA_902629395.1 uncultured Prochlorococcus sp. | reverse complement strand
GCTAAAACCATATTAGTAATACTCAACGTAAGCAGGTCACAATACCTAATACTCTAATCTCGTAGCACCTGAATATTTAACCAGCCAGAAATTGACCCTTCTTCTGACATTAAAAGGCATTTCATTTTGGAGTTGAATTAATTCAATGGCTCCTAGCCTCTTGAGTTCCTTTGATTCAAGACTCCACATTTTTTCAGCTTCACAAATTAAACGAGCCCAACTTCTTGAGTGTTGCCACTGTCTCAGACGCTTTTTTAATTCGTTACCGTCAGTTCTAGTTTTAACAAAATGGGACTGACCAACATTATATTTTTTTTTAGTGAAATAGTTTCTCATAACTCAAACATCGAGAAAACCAAGCAAACCCCTTATCAACACATTAAACACATACTAAAGATTTGAAATGAGTACTTTACGAAAAATCTACTTCAAGTTTGAGTGTCAACTTCATGAACAGGGAATTCTAATTTTTCTATATCCCGACGACTCATTTTCCTAGACCAAGCACCCTTAATTGCATCATTCCACCTGAAACCAGAATTTTTCGCTAAATGTCTTTCTTCATAGGAGATCTCAGCACGTATTAGAACTTTTGGTTCTAAGCCTCTGATCAGTAGCTTTTCAAGTTCACCACACCTTTTAAAAACTTCTGCCAAATATATGCAATCTGTCAAAGCCCTATGTGCATTCCATACTGGTACTCCATAAGCCAATGCAAGATCTCTAACAGAGGGGCGAGTTTTTAATTGTCTTTCTGCGGGCCAAGTTATATCATCCATTGAACAAATCCATGGTTTTTCAATCTGAGGTAATTTATTTATACCAAACCATTTTTTATCAAACTCCGCATTGTGAGCAACAATCACATCTGATACTCTAACCAAAGATTCAAAGTAAACAATTGCTTCAGAGAGGGGTTGAGGTAATTTAGTTATCTCAGCAGGAATATTGTTTATTTTTTCCGCGTTGTTATTTTCAACAGGCAACAGAAAAGATTGTTGAGCCAATACTGATCTATTTTTAACATTAAAAAGAATCGAACCTACTTCAAGACAATCATCATTTTTATAATCAAGACCTGTTGTTTCGGTATCTAAAATCAAGATATTCTCAGGTAAGTTTTCCTCTCTAAAAATTGCAAACCGTTCCTCTTTTGAATTTAGAGACCTTTTAACTTCTATATCTTCATTTTTTTTGTAGGCACCGTTTTTTGTTCTTTCACAAAGGAAACCAAGTTGCTCACTTTCTTGATGATGATTCTTCTCTTCTTTCACTTTAAATCTAATTAATCATGCTTCTATTATTATCAAAAAAACAGAGTTGAAGAAAAACTTAGTAGAACATTAAAAAAGCTTCTTGAATTTAATATATATTGGTTTTCTCTTTCTCCTAAATAGTGTTTTCCCTTAATGAACACTTTTAAACGCATTAACAATGTTTTATGCCAATGGCCCTCAAGACCAATCGGGCTTATAGAGCTAATTGGAGGTAGCTATATTTCAATCAAGCCAGAAGTTACATACAAAAGACTTATTTCAAATCTTTTACAAAGAAACTTTGCAGTTCACTCATGGAGTTACATACCTAACTTTGATCATCAACTGCAATCAAATCAAGCGTGGAAACAATTCCGGCAAGCTCGAAAAACTCTAGAACAAAGATATAAATTAATAACAAAATCAATAAGGCTTGGACATAGTCTTGGATGTAAACTGCATTTACTTTCTCCAGATGGAGGGAGAAATTGCGATGGTCTTGTAGCCATAAGCTTTAATAATTTCAAGGCGGACAAATCCATACCATTACTAAAAAAAATGTCTCAAAAGCTTAACTTTCAAACTGAGTTTAGTCCAAGTCCTGCAGAAACATTAAATCTTATAAGAGAACACTATGATCAAACAAATAATTTGTTGATGAAATTCAAAAATGATAATCTTGACCAATCAAATTTACTACTCAAATCACTAGAGAAAAGACCTTTTGATAAATCAAAAATCCTGCGGCTTGAAGGCAACCATCTGACCCCAGTGAGCGTGGGGCTTAGAGAAAAATTACCAAAATCTGATTTCCAACGTCCTCTCAAATACGAAACACTTGACTTAGTAGTTGATCAAATAACTAATTGGGAAATTTAATGTTAATTCCTTAATTTGTCTAAAACTGATCTATCTTCAAGAGTACTTGTATCTCCACTGATTTCCACCCCTGACGCCAATGCTCGCAAGATCCTACGCATTATTTTCCCACTTCTGGTTTTAGGAAGAGCGTCAGAAAATTTAATTACATCAGGTTTAGCAATAGGTCCTATTTCACTCACGACATGTTTTTTTAATTGTTCCTCAATATTTTCATTTGCCTCTGCACCTGATTTCAAAGAGACAAAGGCTACTATTGATTCCCCTTTCAAATCATCTGGTCTACCCACAACTGCAGCCTCGGACACTAAGTCATGGCTAACTAAAGCTGATTCTATTTCCATTGTCCCAAGCCTATGGCCAGAGACGTTAATGACATCATCAACTCGCCCCATAACCCAAAAATAACCTTCCTCATCTTTTCTAGCCCCATCCCCAGCAAAATATATATGGCTATTGTCTGATGGCTTTAAGAATTCCCAGTAACTCTCTCTAAATCTTTTCTCATCTCCATAAATATTTCTCATCATTCCTGGCCATGGTCTTTTAACTACCAAATATCCACCCTCATTATTTGCAACAGAAATCCCATCTGAATTAACAACATCGGCTTCAATCCCAGGCAAAGGGAAAGTTGCTGAGCCTGGTTTGGTTGGAGTCGCTCCTGGAAGAGGGCTAATCATTACTCCTCCAGTTTCAGTTTGCCACCATGTATCTACTATTGGGCACTTCCCTCCTCCAATAATATCTCGATACCATATCCAAGCCTCTGGATTAATTGGCTCTCCGACTGTTCCTAGAAGTCTCAAACTTGATAAATCGTATTGTTTAGGAATGTCCTCTCCAGCTTTCATAAAGGCCCTAATAGCGGTTGGAGCAGTGTAAAAAATCGAAATTTTATTCTTCTGAATCACATCCCAAAAAGCACCTGGATTTGATGGCCTTGGAACGCCCTCATACATAACTGTGGTTGCTCCATTAGATAGTGGCCCATAGACGATATAACTATGTCCAGTTATCCAACCCACATCAGCAGTGCACCAATAAACATCATCTTGACGAATATCAAAAATCCATTTGAAAGTTAAATGAGACCAAAGATTGTACCCTGCAGTTGAATGAACTACTCCTTTTGGTTTACCTGTAGACCCAGAGGTATATAAAACAAATAAGCAATCCTCACTATCCATTTGTTCTGCCAAACATTCCTCTGATTGACTATTTACAATTTCATGCCACCAATAATCTCTACCATCATCCATGGCAATCGTTTTTTTTGTCCTTTGAACAACTAAAACTGATTCGACCTTTGGACAAGAACCACCCTCTAGTGCTTTATCAACAGCATTTTTAAGAGAAATTATTTTGTCTTTTCGAAAACCTCCATCAGCTGTAATTATTGCTTTCGCTTCTCCATTAATTAATCGATCCCTAAGAGCTTCAGAAGAAAATCCTCCAAATACAACTGAATGTGGTGCTCCAATCCTCGCACAAGCAAGCATTGCAATTGCAGCCTCTGGCACCATGGGCATATACAAAGCAACAAGATCTCCTTTGCCAATACCTATTGACTTGAGTGCATTAGCTGCTTTGCAAACTTCTTTATGCAGCTGTTTGTAAGTGTATTTTTTTTTATCACCTGGCTCCCCTTCCCAAATCAAGGCGACCTTGTCAGCCGTTGAGCTGTTTAAGTGACGATCTAAACAGTTGAACGAAATATTAGTCTTTCCACCATCAAACCATTTAGCGAATGGTGGTTTTGACCAATCAAGTACATTATCAAATAATTTAAACCAGTGTAATTCTTCCCTGGCAGCATCACCCCAAAACTTATTAGGATCTGATTTAGCCATCTCCGACATTTCCAAATACTTTGAAAAAGATGAAATTCTACTTTTACTGGAAAAGTCATCAGAGGGTTGAAAAACTCTCTGTTCCTGAAGGACAGACTCAATAGAGTTAGGATTGTCTGAGTTCATGAAAGATAAAAACAACTTTTTATTTATTGCATTCAAGCTATTTCTGATAAAAAGGCTTGAATAGTGAAACTCTTATTAAACAATTCATAATGAGAAAAAATTTGGATTTTCCAAAAGCATTATTATTTGATC
>CACOQT010000040.1 GCA_902629395.1 uncultured Prochlorococcus sp. | reverse complement strand
GATGTGAAAAATCACTTAATAAGTAATTGTTGTCACAATTGAAAGTTACGGGCCCGCCTTACCACTCGTCAAGGCTTCTTGTTCCTTATTTTGGCCACGCCACACAGGAACGGTGAAGTAGAAACATGCACCTTCGGTCGGTTTAGAAACTACCCAGATCTTTCCCCCATGCACTTCAACGATTCTTCTGCAAACTGAAAGACCAATGCCAAAGCCAATTGTCTCTTGAGAAGTCTGCGGGAGTCTAACTCTATCAACAAATATTCTTTGTTGTTCTTCTGGTGGGATACCTGGCCCATTATCTCGAACAATTACCTCAACCCATTGATTTGTTCTGTGAAGCATTGTTATAAAAATTTCACCTTCATCCTCGGAAAATTTCAAAGCATTTTCTATCAGGTTTAGCAAAACCTGCATCATTCTTCTTTGATCTGCGAAGACAGGGGGCAAGTCAGATGGGATATCTGTATTGATTTTTATTTTTCGATTAAGCCAAAGCTTCTCAAGTTCGAGTATTGCTTCAGCAGATATGTTCGCAAGATCGATTTTTTGAGGGTTGAACAAAGTTTCCCATCGAGTACTCCCAACTTCTAATAAGTCCTTTGAAAGTAGTTCAATTTCTTCAAGCCTTCTTTTTAAGACCTCTTGAAATTTAGACATACTAATTTGTCCAAGCTTTTGACTTTGAAGAGCTAACCCTGCTGCCGTTAATGGAGTCCTCAATTCATGTGCAACCATCCTTAGAAGACTTTCTTGCGAATGTATTTTTTTAGTGAGAGTTTCGTTCTCTTGGCGAAGAACTAAGAGATCGTCTTCCAGAAGCAGTTCTTTTTGTGTTTGATTTGGTTCAATTGTTTTGGCTCTGAGATTGATTCCTATTCCGTTTATTAGTCCTTCATATTGCCATCTTGGTACCCAAGTTTTAACTTGTGAACAAATAGAACTACCAGCAAAAATTTGTTTAGGTGCAGGCTCTAATTTTATTAGTGCAGGAAGTGCTACTAATCTATAAAGCTCAAGTAATTCTGGGTTATCACTTGGATCTGAGAAATCCAGAGCCACGTTAAAACCACAATCTTCTCTTTCCAAGTATTCAATTAACGAACGAATATCTCCCCTAGAGAGATGGTGACGAGATGCCACAAGCAACAGTTTTAACTGCCGTCTGTCATTAGCTTCGGCACTATCCACAGTGTCGAGCAATTTAAATAATTACGCATACCTTAAGGTAATGAGACTCCTTTTAGGTATTAGCTAATAATTAAGTGAAAACTTTTAAGGTCTTTCAGTTCCAGGAAATGGCTATTTCTCTTTCATCTGGCATGGGAGGAACAAAAAACTCTTCAGTGGGAATTGATAGACTAAGGATTGACTTTGATATCAATTTGAAGCGATGGTTTGATCGAAATATTGGATTGTGGCACTCTAAAAGGCAATATTTTTTTGATGAAGATAAGGCTATTAATCTCGAAATGCATATTAATGTATGTAAGCTAGAGCAAATCGAGACAGGATTTCAGAGATATCGATTTAATTGGTGGTGCGAAGATGAAAAGGATTTTTTTATCAAAAATCCAACCTATAAAAGTGAAGGAGAAATAATTGCTCAATTGCAAGGTCATCAACTGATACGTAATTGTTCTTATCTATCCGATTCTTCAGGCATATCAAACATTAGGCAAGTTGACGAACACGAATTGATTTTTGAGTCAAATTACGAAAATTGGCACGTTTTAGAACATACACGTTTAATAGACCAAGATAAATTTAGATCAAGAACTATTTATAGTTGGTTCAATGATAAGTTGAAAATAGTTGAAAATCATCATGAAATAAGGATTAAGAATCCCAACTGACGATTTGATTAGACTCTCATTGTCTAACTTAATGTATATTATGTGATGAGTTTGCAAGTAAAATATTTTTGATAAAATTTTTACTGCATAAGTTGTTTCACTAATTAAAACCATCTGAGAAAAATGAAAAAATCTCCAAGAAAAACAATCTTGGCTATGTCTATTTTTGTTGCATCAATACTTTTATCAAGTTGTACTTCTTCTATCAAGTCAGAATCTAATCCAAATAAAATTAGAACTGAAAAAAAAGTAAATTTCAAGCCTGCTACCGAAGAAGATATTTTTTTATACAGACAAATAGGAATTAGCTATCTATGTATGGCTAGACAAATTGAAGTTGAATTTCCAAAGGCTATTACTTTGGCTGCGAAAAATTATTCGTTGCTTGTATCAAGTAGACATGGAGGACTTATTAAAGAACTAGGAAAACAAAAAATACCAGAAAAAAATATTTATAATGGTGCGATTTTGCAAATACTTGAGGGGGCATTAAAAAATTGCCCCGAGATGGTTCCGGAAGAAGATAAGAAAAAATTCTTAAAAACTGTTGAGCAACTAAACCAAAAGAAATGATGTTATTTTTAAGTAGAAAAATTATTTAAAATGTCAACTCAGAGTTCTATAAAATTATCAGACTATATTGAATATCCTTATCTAATACCCAAAATATATTTGGATTTTGATATTGGTACTGAGTATGTTGTTGTTAAATCTTCTATGATAGTTAAGCCAAAGGCAATAGATTCTTCAAAGCTTATTCTTCAAGGTAATAGAATTAAATTATTATCAATAGCAATAAACGAAAAAGAATTAAAGTCAAAAGAATATTTAATTTCCGATAAAGAATTGATTATAAACACCCCACCTGCTTCAGAATTTGAATTAAAAATAAAATCTCAAATAGACCCTTTTAGAAATACGTCACTAGAGGGTTTATATTTAAGCTCAGGGATGTTAACCACACAATGTGAGGCTGAAGGATTTAGAAGTATTTGTTATTTTCCTGATAGGCCGGATGTCTTAACCAAATATACAGTAAGGATAGAGGCTGAAAAGGCTTCGTATCCTATATTGCTTTCAAATGGGAATGAGAAATATTCTGGTGATTTAAAGAATAATTTGGATAGACATGAAACTATATGGGAGGACCCTTTCCCGAAACCGAGTTATTTATTCGCTTTAGTAGCTGGCAAATTAAATTCGGTTTCAGATACATATATCACAAACACAGGAAGATTGATTGATATTAAAATATACGTAGAGTCTGGAGATGAAAAATATACAAAACATGCCCTCAAATCTCTAAAAAGAGCAATGAAATGGGATGAGGATAATTATGGTCTTGAATATGATTTAGATGAATATAAAATAGTTGCCGTGAGGCATTTTAATATGGGAGCAATGGAAAATAAGGGACTTAATATTTTTAATTCAAAGTTGGTATTGTCGGACTCAAGGACCGCGACAGATGATGAATTAGAAAGAATAGAAAGTGTAATAGCTCATGAATACTTTCACAATTGGACTGGTAACAGAATTACTTGTAGAGATTGGTTTCAGCTTTCATTAAAAGAAGGCTTAACAGTTTTTAGAGATCAATCATTTACCTCTGATCTACATAGTAAAGGACTAAAAAGAATTGAAGATGTCTCATTTCTTAGGAATTTTCAATTTGCAGAAGATAAGGGCCCTACTTCACATGCGGTGAAGCCAAAAGAGTATGTAGCTATTGATAATTTTTATACAACAACAATATATGAAAAGGGTGCTGAGTTGATAAGAATGCTTGAGCTATTGCTGGGCAAAGAAAAGTTTTTTAGAGGCATTGATCTCTATATAAAAACTTTTGACGGTTGTGCCGCTACAACTGAGGATTTCATTCATTCTCTAATAAAAGGTGCTTATTCAGAAGAAAAATACTGTCCTTTTGATTTAACAAAATTTCTTAATTGGTATTACAAGTCAGGGACGCCAAAAGTTTATATAAATCAATCTTGGGATTCAAAAAATTCAATTTTGAATGTTTCTTTTGAGCAGGAAATAGATAAAGATAAAACTAATGAAAATGAGGAAATGTTAATACCTATTCTTTATTCTTGTTACAGCAGACATGAAGGAGCTTTACCTATCGCTGAAGATAATTTATTTGTTTTAGATGAAAATAAGAAAAATCTACAAATCAATACTAAGCCTGGTGAGATTAAGGCTCCAGTTTTATCACTTTTTAGAGGATTTTCTTCTCCGGTTAATTGGGAATCAAATTTATCTATAGATGACTATCTTTTTCTATTCTTAAATGATAATGATTATTTTTCTAGATGGGATTCTGGTCAGTATTTGATGCGTGAAATTATTAGAAATAAGCTTTGCAATAAACCAGATTATTCTTTGGAAGATAAGTTTATTTGTGCTATTA
>CACOQT010000039.1 GCA_902629395.1 uncultured Prochlorococcus sp. | reverse complement strand
ATACAACTAGATAAAAATCTAGCCGGTAATAACCCTAACCCTAAAGCTAAGGGTGCATACCCAATCGCAACCCTTACATGGATTCTTGCTTACGAAACTGGTAATGGTAGAAACACTGAAGCCATTCAAGATTCACTTAACTACCTACTAAGTGATAAAGCCCAGGCTAAGGCTCCTTCTCTTGGATTTGTACCTCTTAAAGGTGATATTCTGACTAAGTCTCGTGCTGCGGTTAAGCGTATTGGTAAATAAATTAATCCTCATGCTCATATATAGGAGGTATTATCCTCCTTTTTTATTGACTTTTTTGCTTGCTAGTAACTTCTTGACTTAATCTTAAAAAAACTCTTTAATATGAAAAAGAATAAATGAATAATTGAAAGGAAATATTTGGATCACCTATTTTTTGGATTCCAGTTTCACTACTAGTTTTATTTATTTCGATTGAGGGATTACATCTATCCGAGCATGGTAAAAACTGTAAAACGAAAGCAGCTTGGATGAATGAGGTTGGACTTGAATATGATATAGAATCAGAGCTTCAATAGTCTTTCTTTCCCTTTATATTTAATTTTTATTAATTGAAGGTCTTAGGATTTTTTTATAGCTTTTGTATTTGATACCGGAGGTAGTCGTAAACTAGTCAACAATGAGATAAATACAAATAGGCTAGAACACCATTGTCTAGTTGCATACCTATAGAGGCATTAGCTCCAAGCATGAATAAAACTCCTGATAGGAGGGTACCAATCGGTCTCCCTGCCGCATTAGCCATGTAATAGAAGCCTACGATTTGAATCACGTTTTCCTTGTCCGTATAAGTAAGAACCATATATGAATGTATTGATGAGTTCATTGCAAAAATGAACCCAAATAATATCAATTCAGCTGTAATTGGTATTTTTGGATTGCTTTGTAGCCATAGTGCTATTGCTATTAGCACAGGTATAGCAGTTAAGACAGCACTCCAAAATTGAACAGAAAAAACTTCTGGGCTTGCTTAATTTCCCCATGAATTTCTTAAAGACGGTGCAAAAGCTTGGATAACGGCATAACCTAATAACTACAATCCTAGGAACGTCCAATCTCAGAAAAATTCCAATTTAAATACGTTTCAATAAAAACAGGAAGTGCGACGACGAACCATACATCTCTTGCTCCAAAGAGAAAAAAACGTGCAAAAGATAGGATGTTGATCCCTTGAGATTTAGATAATAAGTCTTTAATGATGGGTTTGCTTTTCATCTTTCCAATATCTCCAGGCAAAATCAATGTCAATAAAAACGAAACACCTAAACCGATTGCCATTAATTCAACTGCCTTATTAATACCAAAACTGTTAAGCAACAATCCACCAAGAAAGAAGCCAATTCCTTTGAGTGCATTTTTTGAACCTGTTAAGATAGCTACCCATTTAAACAATTGATTATTTTCACCATCTTCTTCTGAGGAGTCTGGAACGACAGTTTTGATGGCTTTTTTTGCACTCATCTTATTGAGATCGTTTGCGATGTCACTAATAGCTTGAGCAACCATGACATAAATGACACTAAAAGTTTCGATCAACTACTCGAAACTGACATCAACATCAATAGGTACCGATTTGTAAAAGAGTTCCTACCCAATGTGTTAGACGTATCCATATCTTGCTCCAATCCAACCTGCCTATAGATTAGTGATGATGCGAAAGAACTCATAAAAAAGAATAAGAATGCAATTGCTAATGATGTATATCCAAGCTATGAAAGTGAAAAATCACTAGCATCTTTAGAGCACCATCTGTCAGTGCGAATACCCAATAGTTAGTTGTTACTATCCCATATTGCTGTAATGACCATAATTTTATGCTTTTATTTTTATTCTTTTTCTAGCTTTATTGAATGTAATACGAGATCTGCCATTCGACAGCTATACTCCCTTTCATTGTCATACCAATTATAGACTTTCAGATAAGTTTTATTGACCACCATGGTTGAGGGAGCATCAATGATTGAATTCCTTGAGTCATTGACATAATCAATCGAGACAAGTGGTTTTTCTTCGTAACCTAGTATTCCTTTTAACTCTCCTTCTGAATCTTCTTTAACCACATGATTGACTTCTTCTTGCGTTACCTCTTTCTCTAATAAAAATACAGCATCAGTTAAAGAACCATTGAGGAGAGGAACTCGAACTGCGTGTCCATTTAATTTTCCTTGTAATTCTGAGAATATCTTCCCTATCGCTTTTGCCGAAGCTGTTTTTGTTGGAATTAAGCTTTGTGATTCGCTTCTGGCTCTTCTTAAATCTGGCTTAAATGAATCAACGATTACCTGTGTATTGGTTAGATCATGTAGTGTTGTGATGCTTTCATGCTTGATACCAAAAGCTTGATTAACAACTTTTACATATGGAGCCAAGCAATTAGCTGTGCAGGATGCAGCTGTTACTAAGCGATGTTTATCTGGATCATATAAATCATGAGTAATATCGTAGACGATATTTAGAGCATCCTCTCCCTGGATTTCTCCTTTTACTGGACATGCAACGACAACTCTTATCTTTCTAAGACTATCGAAATATGGATTTAATGTTTGAGGAGTTTTGAATTTTTATTGAGCATTCGAGAATTAGCTCTACCCCTGACTCATTCCATGGGACTTTTATAAAATCGCTTTCCTTAGAAAAATATATTGACTGACCTTCAATACTCAGGTTGTTTTGGTCATTGCTTATTACTTTGTTCCAACGACCGTGAGCTGAGTCATATTCAATTAAATTCTCAGCTCCCTTTGCATCACCAAAAGGATCGTTGATATGCGTAATCTAGATTTCTCTCTACCCCAGAGCACTCAAAGTACAAGTTGTCCTATACGATTAAAACCATTAATACCTATTCGAATAACCTGTGATTGCGTTGATTGAGTGAATCAATAGAGGACTGGATTTCTCATATTAATTTATTTTGATATATAGGTTTGTCCATTCAAGTCTTTTTTTCGGTTTGTTTTATCATGTGTTTATATTGTTCCTTCTGTGATGGCCACAGCGATAAAGAACGAAGTAGTTCTTGAAAATGCAATGGCCAGGAAATTGCTAAAAGCTTTATCTGATCCATTGCGTTTGCAAATCATAGAGTCTCTTTCAGGAGGAGAGCGATGTGTTTGTGATTTGATTAATGAAATTGGATTGGCACAATCGAAAATATCTTTTCATTTAAAAGTTTTAAAAGACGCAGGTTTGATTACCGATAGGCAAGCTGGTAGATGGGTTTATTACCAATTAAATATTGACTCATTAAATTCTTTGCAAAATTGGATTGAACTATTAAAAGAAAGCTCGAAACAACGATCACAAGCTTGTAAATAAAGCAATCAATTTAAATCTAGTTTTAAATTGATTTTGCTCTATTCAGATTTGTTCTAATAATTTCCAGGCAATTATTTCTACTAGGTATCAATGGATACTCTTTTATGCTTGGATAGTTATCATATTCTTATTAAATCAAGATTTTTTGATATGGGCAAGAAAATCTCTAAGAAAGCCAGTGCTATTAGAACAATTTCTTTAGCAGTTGGTTCTCTAAGTCTTCTCGTTATTGCTGTTTCACAAGTCACCGACAATGAGGTCTGCACAAGCAATGCTTATTCGATTGAAAATCAAATTCTAATTTCATGATTTTATATTTAATCTGAATATTTTTAGTGCTTGATCTTTTTAGGTGAATTTCTCAAGAGACATTTTTATTTCTTGTTTGATCATTGTGGGATCATCTTCCATTGTTGGTTACTTTTACCAACTTCAAATTGGTATTGGATATGCATTGTTTAATATTTTAGTACTACTAATTTGGTCAAAACTACAGTCTAGTTAAACTTTCATTTATTCAATTTTTAAATAAATTAATCAATATCTTGTGAAAAATCTACAAGTTCCATAATCTTTTTAAATTCGTTCATCTCCTGGTCTGATACACGTGTACGTTTTTGAAGTTCATTCAAAAGAGAATCTATTCTTTTTTTGATATTTTCTTCACTCAAGTTGTTTAATTACAGTTTAAATTTCTGTAATATGATATAAATTCTTGAAGTAGTCAATTAATTATTGCAATAAAATAATTAACTTCAGGCTTGTGCACCGTCAGCTATACGAATCATCATTCCACCATCCATATCATCATCATCGTTGTTGTCTAGAATTGCCTTCCCAACCTCGTAGAGAAGATAAGTTCCAACAATTATCAATATGAAAAGGAGATTAAAATCTCCTGAATTTGATGCGTATGTTTGAATTTCACCCATAGTTAACCCCTGTTAAATAACCCTCTTCTTTTTTGTTGTTGCTTAGGTGCTCTAGAACCACGTACCTGCT
>CACOQT010000038.1 GCA_902629395.1 uncultured Prochlorococcus sp. | reverse complement strand
TCGACTTGGACAGGGTGCTCAGCCCACTGATGCAGTTAGAACTTTATTAGAAAAGGGGGGACTCCTTGAAAAGAAAGTTAGACCGGCTGAAACTCTAGGAAAAATTAAACAAGAAAAAGAAAGATCAGCAAATAAAAAAGATGCAGCAGCATCGGAGACTTCTGAGTAAGAAGTTTTAATGATTATTTATAACCTTAAAAAAATTCATGAGTGAAGCAACCACTGAAGGTCGCTTTTGTATTGATCTGCCGGATTCCAATGCTGCCACTGCTTTGTCAGGGACTGGTCAGTCAACACTTCACAGATTAGAAACACTTACAGGTGCAACATTTGTATTAAGGGGATTGCAACTTGAAATTAAAGGAGATTCAGTTCAATTAGAAAGAGCTGCAGCAATTATTGAATTAGTCAGACCAATTTGGGAAGAAGGTCAGATTGTCTCTGCCGTTGATTTACATGCCGCAGCTGAGGCATTGGATAATGGCAAAAAAAAAGACCACGCAAGATCAACACATAAAGTTTTAGCAAAAAGTCAAAGAGGAAATCTTCTAAGACCAAGAACAATTAGGCAAAAGTTTTATTTAGAAGCAATGGAAAAAAGCGATCTCACTTTTGCTTTGGGGCCAGCAGGAACAGGAAAAACATTCTTAGCAACTCTCTTTGCCGTTCGGATGCTTACTGAGAGAAAAATTGAGAAAATTATATTGACTAGACCTGCAGTTGAGGCTGGTGAAAGATTAGGATTTTTGCCTGGAGACTTGCAGCAAAAGGTAGATCCTTATCTTAGGCCTTTGTACGATTCTCTACATTATCTACTCGGGCAAGAGAAAACTTGCTTACTCATAGAAAAAAACGTGATTGAAGTTGCGCCATTGGCTTATATGCGTGGGAGAACTTTAGAAGAATCTTTTGTGATACTCGATGAAGCTCAAAATACGACTCAAGCACAAATGAGAATGGTTCTTACTAGGTTAGGTGAGAGATCAAGAATGGTGGTGACTGGGGACGTAACCCAAGTTGATTTACCATTTGGACAAATTAGCGGATTAATTGAAGCAGCAAATTTACTCGAAAATGTTGAAGGGATTTCAGTATGCAGACTTACCTCAGCAGATGTTGTGAGGCACCCGCTTGTTCAAAGTGTCGTTGATGCTTATGCAGAACTAGACAAAAAAAAACGATAGGGTGATCCGCATTCACATTCATTGAGAGTTAATTTTTTTGTGTCAAAATAGTTATCATCTATTATCTGGTGCGTCATGCCAGCAAACAGCAATTTTCAGCAGGCTATTCGAGAAGCTCAATCTAGTGCACTCATTGGCCCTAATGTAGTTAATAAAGCCCTTCCTTATGTAGGTGGTGGAATGGCTCTGACTGGATTGGGAGTTTTAGGAGGGCTTTCATTACAAGCAACAAATAATCCCTTGTTTGGTCCACTGTTCTTTGTCGCATTTATTGCAGAAATAGTTTTATTCTTCATGGCAAGCAGTGCTGCAAATAATGCAAATAATTCAAAAGCACTTCCTCTGCTAACCGGATTCAGCTTGCTAACCGGATTCACTCTAAGTGGGATTGTAGGACTCGCAATCCAAGTTGCAGGGATGGGAGCGATAGGAACAGCTGTATTCGCTACTGGGATCACCTTCGTTATTGCATCCTCTGTAGGTAGAAAAATGAGTGATAACGTTGGTCAAGCTTTGCAAGGTGCAGTTGGTCTTGGGTTGCTGGGTCTAATTATTGCTATGGTTTTCCAATTTATTGGCGGTCTGTTCGCTCCAGGAATGTTTGGAGGAAGCGGCTTTGAATTAATGATTGCAGGCTTTGGAACCGTACTCTTTGTGGCTATGTCTTTCGTAGATTTCTACACAATGCCAAGAAGATATAATGATGAGCAATATTTAGCAGGAGCATTAGGAATGTATCTCACCTACATTAACTTATTTGTTTTTGTTCTTCGTCTGATTATTGCTCTTCAGGGTGGTGGAAGAAGAGATTGAAATTGTGAAGTTACAACATAAAAAAATTTCTTCAATGCTCTTTTTTTATGTTGCAACTTGATAAACACTTTCAGATATTGCGTTTATTTGCTCCTCGTTGTAACTCCATTTATTCAAAAATTTCAAGTCCTCTCCATTTCCTTTTGTAGCATCAAGTAAGATATCCAAACGTTTTTTTACCTGTGATGAATCCAAAAGTTTGAGTAGTTCTATACACCTATTTTTTATCCTCTTGGATTGATTCTCAAGTTCATCGTTATTTGCTCTATGTGTAATTATCATGGCTGAACTCATAGCAAGATTCTTTACAGTTAAGTCAACGACAATTTCTCCCGAATTTCTTAATTGAAAAATTAATGCATCAGGATATCTATCCATTAGGGGGCAATCTATTGAAAGACTTACAGCAAAAAATCCTCTGGCACCCTCAACTGTTTTAATCAGTTCACCAACCCGATCAGAAATAACTTCGTCACTTATTTCATCATTTTCCCAACTTTCGCACCAAAGCAAAGCTGCTTGCATTGCTTCTTTAAAAGTTGGTTTCTGTGCATTCATGGTTTTATTTCTCTTTTAGAGTAAGGCTACATATAAGCGTAGGGAAAAAGAATGTCTTTGGAAGATTTAAATCAAGAGGAATTTAAATCAGGATTTGTTGCCTTAATAGGTAGACCTAATGTTGGGAAATCAACTTTAATAAACAAATTTGTGGGAGAGAAAATAGCAATTACATCTCCTATTGCTCAAACCACTAGAAATCGTTTAAAAGTAATACTCACGAATAAAAATTCTCAGATTATTTTTGTAGATACTCCTGGGATACACAAACCTCATCATTTGTTAGGCGAAAGACTTGTTAAGAGTGCCAAGAGATCTATTGGGGAGGTAGATGCAATTTTAGTGATTTTTGAGGCAAATCATTCACCAGGAAGGGGCGATGCATTCATTTTGAATTTGATTAGAAATCTGCAAACCCCAGTGATTGTTGCCTTGAATAAATGGGATCTTGTTGAATTGACTCAATTTAAAAAGAGAAAGAGGGAATATTTGGACTTTTTCGAAGGTACAAATTGGCCAGTTTTTTGTTGTAGTGCTCTTGCAGGAAAAGGATGTGATGAATTGATAAGTGAAATTGAAGAAAAACTACCTATAGGACCTCAGTTGTACCCAAGTCATATGATTTGTGACCATCCTGAAAAGTTTTTGATGGCAGAATTTATAAGAGAACAAGTTTTAATTAATACACGGGAAGAGGTTCCTCATAGTGTTGCAGTCTCTATAGATAAAATTGAGGAAATACCATCGAAAAAAAAATCTAAAGAAAATTCAAAAACAGGAATTCTTGCAACTATTTGTGTTGAAAAAAAAAGCCAGAAAGGAATTTTAATTGGTAAAGGGGGAAGTATGTTGAAGAAAATAGGCCATGAATCAAGACTACAGATTCAAACTTTAATTAATGGAAATGTCTATTTAGAGTTGTTCGTTAAAGTGGTTCCTGACTGGAGGAGTAAATCTTCTCTTCTCAATGAGTTTGGTTATGAAGGGAGCTAATTCGTATGAGTAAATTGAGGTTTGATGTGGTTAGCCTTTTTCCAGAGGCTTTTGAAAATTTTTTTAATCATGGACTAGTAAAAAAGGCATTTGAGGAGAAGATTGCATCAATTTATGTTCACAATCCTCGAGATCATGCAATAGATAATTATCGAAAAGTGGATGATGAACCATATGGCGGAGGTGCTGGAATGGTCTTAAAGCCAGAACCTTATTTTTCGGTATTTGATCACATTCCAAAACTCAATAAAAAAAGAATACTTTTGATGACTCCACAAGGGACAAAAATATCTCAAACCGATTTTTCTAGATGGTCAAAAGAAGATCAACTTATATTGATGTGTGGTAGCTATGAGGGATTTGATGAGAGGATTAGGTCCTTGGCTGATGAAGAAATTTCAGTTGGAGACTTTGTTCTTACAGGTGGTGAAATACCCGCAATAACTGTCATTAATGGAGTTGTTCGTTTGTTGCCTGGAACTTTAGGTAGTGCCGAATCATTGGAGGAAGAAAGTCATAATGAGTTTCTTTTGGAGCATCCGCAATACACACGTCCTTCAAATTTCAGAGGTATGAAGGTTCCTGGTGTACTCCTCAGTGGTAACCATAAATCTATTAAGGAGTGGAGGCAAAAGCAAAGAGAAATTAGAACGCAGTACCGCAGACCTGATTTGTTCGAACGTTGGAAGCTCGACCAATTATCATTAAATAACACAACTTCATCACTAAAAACTGAAGTGAGCTTACGAATAGGTAATGGTTATGACATGCACCGATTGGTCCCCGGTCGACCTTTAATTCTTGGCGGGGTCAAGTTAAACCATCCTGAAGGTTTAGGTCTCGATGGTCATAGTGATGCAGATGTTCTTACACATGCAATCATGGATGCAATATTGGGAGCATTATCTTTGGGTGATATTGGAAAGTATTTCCCTCCAGACGACCCTAAATGGAAAAATGCAGATAGTTTGCTACTTCTTGAACAGGTGGTGGAATTAATTGATAAAAAAGGTTGGCAAATTCAAAATATTGATTCA
>CACOQT010000037.1 GCA_902629395.1 uncultured Prochlorococcus sp. | reverse complement strand
TTCCAACATTTCCTTTTTTAGATTCAACAATAAGAACTACTGGAAGATTTAAAACCTTAGCTAACTGAGCTGTACTACCTTTTGAACTACTGCCAATGCCATCGAATAATCCCATTACACCCTCAACAAAACAATAATCACTTAATCCTCCGAAGTGATGGAAATTTTCTTTTACCCAACTTTCACCTGAGAGAATTAAATCAAGATTGCGACAAGGCTTTTTTGATACAGCTGCGAGTTGTTGAGGGTCTAAGTAATCTGGTCCAACCTTAAAAGTTTGTACTGTTTTATTAATACTTTTCAACCAAGAAAGTAAAAGAAGACTTAAAAGAGTTTTACCACTGCTACTTGATAAAGCAGAGATTACGCATGCCATCTAGTCAGTTGATTTATTTGGTTTGATTAACTAAATCAAGCATTTCTTTTGCTAAAGGTGCTGCATTAGCAAGTAGTGGACTGGTCTTACCTCTACTACTTGAGAGTAAACGAGCAACATCATTCTCTAAAGAGGTTTTTTGAATAGGAACTACTTGCTCAATAAGTTCCATTCTTGCCATGCCTCCAGCTTCTAATCTCATACACTCCCCAGATTCTGATGCAAGAATCACACAAAGATCGTTTTTTTGTTTGTTTTTAGCTTTTGCAATTAATCTTAGACCAACTATTTGACCAGGATTAATGCTTGGCTTACCAATTGGTAGAGAAGTTATACCCAACACAACAAATGTTTTGTCTGGACGAATAAAGTTAAATTTTATCTGATCTTTTTTTGAGCAGATGAAAGTTTCAAGTTTCCAGTTGAGACGGTCCGCAATCCATGCAGCAAGAAGAAGTCCTTGAACTGTTTGAGACCCCTCAATATCGATATCAATTTTTTGTGTGTTTTCAAGAGCACTTCTTCTTTGGAGTGGATCAAATACCATAGCTAATGTCTCTCTCCACCCTCTAAGACGAAGCCAATTTAGGTCGTTAACAGCTTGTCCGGAATTAATCCTTTGAAGTAATAAATCTAAGCAGACTGATGGTTCACCAAGTGCAGTATCAATAATTAATCTTCGATTTGGAATTGCTAGAGCTTTTAGGAGTTCAGGAGCCTCATCAATTCTTCCATTCCACCACAACCATGAGGGAAGTTCATCAGGGATAAGAGTCTCAACAATCTCAAGGCCATCATTAATTGCATTTTGATTACCTCTCAAAACAATTACGTCGCCGCAAGCTGTTTTGCCTCCTCCTTCTTCGGGAAGAGGGCAATATGCAGCTACTAGAGTTTCTAAATTATTTTCTTTCTCAATTGTGGGTGCAATTGTTATTAATCTTCTAGGCTGCAAATTACTAATTGAAGTGTCTATATGTTGACCTCTAAGGTCTTCTACATTCTTGATTAACTCTTTAGACTGAATCGTAGGGTGAACCCTGAAATCTAGTGGTGAAGTGCTGTTCGGAAGATCTCCTTTTAAAATAATTTCTCTCGCAGCCTCAATGAGATCATTTCTTTGGCTCCCTAATACTGGGCCAGATATTTTTCCAGTTTTGACTAGTTTTTGTTCGATCCAAGCAGGTTGCCAAATAATCAAGCAAAAAGTGTTAGCTCCTTTATTTCCTCTTTCTTCATGAGACCAGAGCTGCTCAAGATAGGTAGGAATTTCAGCTGGTGGTAGCTGAAGAGGAGTTTGCAGGGTTAATCGAGGAGACATTTAATTTGATTCGAATAAAAGATTTAGATTTAGTTTTTTCAAGGTCTTCTCCAAAGAATTTGATCTTTAGCAATAAGTAAGTCTGATTCAGTTGGCCCCCATGTTCTTGATTCATATGGATAAACAGGTAATTCCCAGGGGGAATCCTCAATCTTCTCTAAGAGAGGTGTGTATAAGCGCCAAGCTGCTTCTACTTCATCGCTTCGCGTAAACAACGTTGGATCGCCAAGCATCGCATCAGCTAGAAGTCTTACATAACCTTCATCAGAGGGCTCTCCAAAAGATTCGTCATAAGAAAATTCCATGTTGACAGGTCTACTTCTCATTCCAGATCCTGGCGATTTAACTTCGAAACTAAATTCAGCTCCTTCGTTAGGCTGAATTCTTAGAATTAATTGATTTGATGTTGGGCATCCCCCTGCTGCATCAAAAAGGTGAACTGGAGCTTCTCTAAATGTAAGAACAACCTCACTAAGTCTTTTAGCTAAACGTTTGCCTGTCCTCACGTAAAAAGGGACCCCCTGCCATCTCCAATTATCTATAAAAAGCTTCATGGCTACGTATGTTTCTGTTGTGCTGTTAGGATTGACTCCTGCTTCTTCTCTATATCCAAGCAAGGGATCTGAATCGCTACCTCCCTTTGCGTACTGACCTCTTACGCAACATTCCCAGGGCTTTTCTTCATTGGCAAGCTTTACAGCTTGAAGAACTTTTGCTTTTTCATTCCTTATCGCTTCTGGATCAAAATGACCTGGTGGTTCCATTGCCGTTAGGGCAAGCATTTGAGTTAGATGATTTTGAACCATATCTCTTAAAGCTCCTGAAGATTCGTAATATCCTGCGCGATCTTCAACTCCAACTGTTTCGGAGCTAGTGATTTGAACACTCGAGATATAATTTCTATTCCATATGGGTTCGAAAATAGTGTTTGCAAATCTAAGAACAAGAATATTCTGAACTGTTTCTTTACCTAAGTAGTGATCTATTCGAAATATTTGACTTTCTTGGGCACAACCCTGAACCAGAGAATTAAGTGATTGTGCACTGTTAAAGTCTCTTCCAAAAGGTTTTTCAATTACAACTCTGCTGCGTTTTGGATCTCTCAGTAATCCAGCAGAGGCCAAAGCTCTACATCCGCTTCCATAAAACTTTGGTGAAACTGAAAGATAAAAAGTTCGATGGCCATGTGTTGCTCTTAATTTATCGATTATGTCAAGTCTCTCTCCAAGCTTTATGAGGTGCTCAGGCTTTTGAAGGTCTACAGGTTCATAGAAAAGATTTTGAGAGAATAGTTCCCATTCTTTTGGACTTTCTTTAATTTGATATGAAAGTGATTCTTCCATTTTTTCTTTAAATATTTCATCAGTCCAAGGTCTTCTTGCACAGCCTAAAACGGCAAACTCACTTGGTAATCTTCTTTGCTTAAAAAGCTCAAATAAAGCAGGTATAAGTTTCCTATGTGTCAGATCCCCTGAGGCACCAAAAATAACCAGGCATTGAGGCGGAATTACACGCTCTTGGCGAAGACCTATTCTCAAAGGATTTGTTAATGGCATGCTCATCGATAAATTCCTTGCCAATTAGATGGAAAATATTATTCAAATTGGTTCTAAACAATCTGACGCTGTTTGGTCGGATGTAAAAAACAAAGTTGATATTTACTTGTTAAATATAGAAACAATATTTCTAAAGTAATTGATAATTATCGCTTTCCAGACTTTCTTTTTGGACTAGTAGGTCTCAGCATGCCATCTGCCTGCTTTCCTGAGCTTAGGTCTTAATTCAGCCCAGTCCAAACCTTTTGCAGCCGCTGCAGTTGTCATAGCCTCATCAATACCTGGCTCCATCCCTTTTAACCCACACAAGTAAATGTGAGTTTTTGGATCCTCAATCATGTTGAATATTTCTTCTGCATGTTCAAGAACTCTGTCCTGAATATACATTCTTCCTCCTTTTGTGTTCTGCTGTTCTCTGCTTATAGCTTTTGTGTATCTGAGATTTTCAGGGAATTTAGATTTGTAGTGTTCGAAATCAGCATCGTAGAGCAAGTTAGCGGTCTTTGGAGCACCCATGAATAACCAAGCTTTACCTTTAAAATTCCACTTGTGCTTTTCTATTTCAGTTGGCTCAAACATCCTTCTTAAATACGCTCTCATTGGAGCTATGCCAGTGCCTGTAGCTAACATTATGATGTTTGAATCTTCTTCATCAGGTAGAAGCATCTCCTTCCCAACAGGTCCACTGATTTTTACTTTGTCACCAGGTGATAAGTTACACAAATAAGTAGAACAAACGCCATTTATAGTTTCACCATCTTTTTCATACTGAAGTTGTCGTACACATAATGAGAGGGTATTTCCTTCAAAGTTATCTCCATATCTGGTACTTGCTATTGAATAAAGTCTTGGTCTATGAGGTTTACCTTTTGCATCTTCACCTGCAGCAAGTATTCCACAACTTTGACCTTCAACATATTTGAAGTCAGGGTCACCTCCAGATATATCAAAAGTTATGTGTTGAACTTTCCCGATTGCCCCATCTTTCAAAGCTGAATAATTCTCGGTTACTGTCCCAGTGAAAGGTGCTTTTGGCTTGTAAGTATTAACAGGCACATCTGCATGAGGTTTGTTTGCAGCCACGACTTTGGTAGGAGCAGATTGAGTAGATTTAGACACAGGCTTAGAGGTTTCAGGGGGGGTAGCAGCAGCAGAGGTTTGAGCGGCTTTATCAGCAGCAGCAGCTGATTTGTTAATAGTTGTTGCTTTATCAGCAGCAGCAGAGGTTTGAGCGGCTTTAGAAGCAGCAGCTGGTTTATTAATCGTTGTTGCTTTAGCAGCAGCAGCAGGGGTTGAAACGGCTTTAGCCGCAGAAGGTTTAGAGGATGAGGAGGCTTTGGCAGGTGAAGTTTTAACTTTGTCGCTTAAAGCATTTTTACCAGTTCTAAGCAATGCACCAAATGAATATTGCCTCTGTATAAGGTAAAAAAAACCAATTATAATAGGGATATGTGCAAGACCACCAAGAACTACCTTTGTCTCTGAGTAAGCCATAAAAACTTAAATTTAGAAGCTGAGATTACCAAAAAGAAGTTACTTTTAGCTGTTTTATCATGATA
>CACOQT010000036.1 GCA_902629395.1 uncultured Prochlorococcus sp. | reverse complement strand
TTTTGCTTGTATCTTTTTTCTCAGTTAAAATCAGGGAGTCTTTATCACTTATCCAAATCAAATTTCCCTCAGTATTTTCAAGGATTATATTCAACAGATCAGAATAATCTGACGTGATTGATGCTTGAATAATAGATGCTATAAGCTTTTGATAAGGGTGTCTATAATCATTGCTTAAATACTGTTTGGGATTATCAATTACTATTAGATTTTCGGATAATTCAGATTCTTTTTTTATATCAATTAAATTGTAATTAATATCTTTAGTTGGCATTTTGGTTTTAACATCATAAGATATTATGCCTTCAAGATTTAATTTACTTTTACCTGAATTGATAGAAAATATTAAATTATCTATCTCATTCATATCGAATAAATTTTCTTCTTGACCTATTTTGTTTAGAATTTTTTTAGGTGACATCTCTAGTAATAAAAAACCATCTTTGAGATTATTCTTTAATTGCATATTCTTATACTTTTTTTTTGTATTTAATATATTACTATTCAATTCATCTAATGATGATTTTATGATTTTAGGATTGGATGCTATTAGAAGCTTATCTTTAAAATTCTGAAAATAAATAGAGTCATTTGAATTAATTTTTTTTGAAATTATTTCTGTATTTGATTCACTTAATATATTTCTTGTATTTTCACTCCCATCAATATTTTTTGAGCCTAGAGTAAATTCTAATTCTTCTTTAATATTCATATTATCTTTTATTGCTAAAATCATAATCCAGTCATTGAAATTTTTTCTATTTGTATCAAATAAAGCAAAGCTCCCATAATCTCCTACCCATTTTGAGATGTCTCTCGCAAAATCAATACTTATTAGTTTAAAAGAAGAATCTCTGAGGGCAATTGTTTTTTTACTTATTATATTTTTACTGACTCTATTTTGATAGTTTTCAATGTAATTAGGAACTATATTCGGATTGAGTTTCCAATGGAAAACTAGATCTGCATTTGCTGGTATATATTTCGAGGAAGCAGGTGCATTAAATGATTGTTCATTGAACTTAGGGGCTTGCTTGAAGTATTTTTTTTGCCAGATAAATATCCCTGTAAAAATAGATAAAATTATTATTACTGATATTAAGATTTTAGATAGAAGTGATTTCATTTTTAATTATTTGAGCATTTTTTCACTTTTTGAGTTTTGATAGCTGAATGTTTAATCTCTACTTAGTATTTAAAACATGGACCAGAAAGTTCCTCTAAATATATCTCCAAAAGATTTAAGTAAAATTTTAGAAGATGATTCTTCTGAAAAACCATTAATTGTGGATGTGAGGGAAGATAATGAAATATCGCTTGCTTCGTTTTCGTATTCAGTATTGCATCTCCCTTTGAGTAAGGCTGCAAATTGGTCAAGCAAAATAGGCGAACTCTTACCGAATGATAAGCCCATTGTGGTCATCTGCCATGCTGGGGTTAGAAGTCTGAGTTTTGGTGTTTGGCTTTTAGAACAAGGAGTAACTACAAGTGTTTGGAATCTTGCCGGGGGTATAGATGCATGGAGCATTGATGTTGATCAATCTGTTCCAAGGTACTAATTAGGTTTATTACTTTATATTTTTGAACCTATTTTTTCAGCAACTGTATTTACGTCTTTATCTCCCCTCCCAGAGCAGTTAATGACAATTTCTAAATTTTGATTGAGAGTAGGGCAAAGTTTTTCGAGATAGGCAAATGCATGAGCAGTCTCAAGTGCGGGGATAATACCCTCCAATTTACTAACTAATTGCAGAGCCTCTATGGCTTCGGTGTCAGTAACAGCTGCGTATTCAGCACGACCAATATCTTTGAAGTAACTATGCTCTGGCCCAACGCCTGGATAATCAAGACCTGCACTAATGGAATGTGCCTCCTCAACTTGCCCATTTTTGTCTTGCAGCAAGAGGCTCATGGCTCCGTGAAGAACTCCTATCCTGCCTTCAGTAATTGTGGCTGCATGTCTACCAGTCTCGACTCCATCTCCAGCAGCCTCAACTCCAATCATGCGCACACTTTTATCTTCAACAAAAGAATGGAAAAGACCCATTGCATTCGAGCCGCCCCCAACACAAGCTAAAAGAACATCGGGCGACTTCCCAAAAGCCTGAATACATTGTTGCTTTGTTTCTTCTCCAATAACAGAATGAAAATCTCTGACCAACATTGGATATGGATGTGGTCCCGCAACTGAGCCGAGAATATAATGAGTGTTCTCAACATTTGTAACCCAATCTCGAATAGCTTCACTTGTTGCATCTTTGAGTGTTGCAGTTCCAGCGGTAACTGGTCTAACTGTTGCTCCAAGCAATTGCATTCTGAATACGTTTAAGGATTGTCTTCGCATATCCTCTTTGCCCATGTAGATAATGCATTCCAATCCAAAACGAGCACAGACTGTCGCAGTCGCCACTCCATGCTGACCAGCTCCAGTTTCAGCAATAATTCTTTTTTTTCCCATTCGTATGGCAAGAAGTGCTTGCCCTAATGCATTGTTTATTTTGTGAGCACCTGTGTGATTTAAATCTTCTCTTTTAAGCCAAATCCTTGGTCCTTTTAATGAATTTTTTCTGTAGTGTTCAGTTAATCTTGTCGCTTCATACAAAGGAGTCGATCTTCCTACGTAAGTTTTTAGTAAATGATTCAGCTCTGAATTGAATGAAGAATCTTTCCATGCTTCTTTAGCAGCTTTCTCTAGTTCAAGAAGTGCAGGGATTAAAGTTTCAGGAACATATTGACCTCCGTACTTACCAAATCGACCAAGAGCATCTGGCCTTGTTGATGGAGATAAATCCGAATCTTTAAATTGTGTTGGAAGTGTGCCTGTCACTTTTAATTTATAAAATAATTACCAGCCAAAGCACAAGAAAATGTCCAAAGGTGGCTGGAGTGAATTCAATGATCCTCTTAAGACAATAGGGAATGACACTCAAAATAGTGTTACTCCTAAAGGAAAGCGACAAGTTCGTCTTGAAAAAACTCGATCTGGGAAGAAAGGAAAGCTTGTTACTGTTATTAGGGGACTGGAATTAAAGCAAGTAGAGGCAAAAAAAATTCTTAAGAATTTAAAAATAGCTTGCGGAACGGGAGGCACTTTGAAAGGTGATTCTTTGGAGTTACAAGGAGATCAAATATCAAAAGCTCAAGATTTTCTTTTTAAGGAGGGTTTTAGACCAAAACAATCTGGCGTTTAAGAATAAACTGTATCTATCAACATGGAGAATAGTAAACAATTAGTCTTAATTCATGGAACAAAAATCTCAAAGTCCTCTATCAAAAGCCACCAATATAGTTTGGCATCAATCTTCAGTTGACAGAGAATCTATATCTAAGCAAAGAGGTCATCGTAGTTCAATACTTTGGTTTACTGGTCTTTCAGGTTCAGGGAAAAGCACGCTAGCCAATGCAGTAAATGTAGCTCTACACAAAAATGGTTATGCAACTTACGTGTTAGATGGAGACAACATTAGACATGGTTTATGCAAAGACTTGGGATTCTCTGATGTTGATAGAGAAGAAAATATCAGAAGAATTGGTGAAGTTTCTAAATTGTTTCTTGACGCTGGAATAATTGTTTTAACTGCATTCGTATCGCCATTCAGAGTAGATCGTGAGAATGCAAGATCATTAGTGGGAAAAAATGATTTTATAGAAATATATTGTTCAGCTGATTTAAGTGTTTGTGAAACAAGAGACACAAAAGGTCTTTATGCAAAGGCAAGAAATGGAGAAATAAATCACTTTACAGGAATCTCAAGTCCTTATGAAGTTCCTCAGTCACCAGAATTGAAAATTGATACTGGAAATCTTAAGATTGATAAATGTGTAGACTTAGTAATTAGTCAGCTTGTTAAGAAAAAGATTATTTCAAAAATTTCTGATTCACTTTAGTAATTAATCTCACATGTTTTACATTCTTTCTAAATAATTTTTTGCTCCTATTTCTTTGATTTTTTGATCTTTTTTTACGATAAGATCGTGAAGGTCAGATCTGTAGGCTTTTAATTTATTTTTCAGTTCAGCATTGTTTATGGCCAAAATTTGAGTAGCTAATAGCCCAGCATTCAGGCCTCCTTCAATCGCAACAGTGGCCACTGGGATGCCTGAGGGCATTTGTAAGATTGAATACATAGAATCTATTCCTGAAAGTGCCTTGCTTTTGACAGGAACGCCAATTACTGGAAGGGGAGTAAGCGATGCGACCATTCCAGGTAAATGAGCCGCACCACCAGCACCCGCAATTATGACTCCAAAACCATTTGATTCTGCCTTCTTAGCAAAATCCATCATTTCTTTTGGAGTTCTATGAGCAGATAAGATCCTAACTTCATTAGATATGCCAAACTGATCTAGAATTTTAACAGCAGGCTGAAGAGTTTTTAAATCTGAATCACTACCCATTACTACTGCCACTGCTTTATATATATTGGTTTCGTTTAAAGACAATTCTCTCAATTTATAAATCTCTTTCATAATAATGCCAACAATTAATAAATCCTGCATTAATTATTTTTAGTTTTTAAGAAATGAGAAACATTACAAACATAAAATTACCCTATCCAGCTAAAAATGAAGATAAAAATAATTTATTTTCAGCAGTTTTAGATGAAAAAGGAGTTATTCTATCCGTTGATAAAAGTTCCAGCAGTAAAATAATTTATGACGAAGATTGGTGTGGTGATTGGTTAAGTCCAAGAGCGATTGATCTCCAAATTAACGGAGGCTTAGGGATTTCATTTACAGATTTAACTTTTAATAAAATACCTAAATTATTAGAATTACTTGATTTACTTTGGCTTGATGGAGTTGAAGGAATTTGTCCAACTTTTGTTAGTTGTTCTAAAGATCAATTCCAATTAGGGATGAAAGTCTTAA
>CACOQT010000035.1 GCA_902629395.1 uncultured Prochlorococcus sp. | reverse complement strand
GGGAAGCTCAAGCGTACTTATTAACGCTGTGAGTAAATTCACAAAAGTTAAGTTTATTAAGTTAATTAAAATATAAAATTTTCCTAACTCTAATTTTTCATAATGTAATTGTAGCTATAGATGTCGATGTTTCTAATTCAATTTAGATTTTTTATAACAATAAATCACTATAAAAAACATTTTAGTGTATTAATATTTAATAAGGATGGCTTATATTGAATATTTATATGTAAGACAATTAACAGGATTGAATGTCTAGAAAGAAAAGCTATACTATAAAACTGGTTAATCCTTTGGCACACCGCCAGTATGTTTTAAGCGGCTTTAAAATTAACGCTCCTATTGTCAGTCCAAGTCCAAGCAGACTTCTCCATTGTAGATAAATCAACTCTGTGGCTCGCCATCCAGTCCCTATTAGCCTCTATAAATTTCTCAATATTTCCTTCTGGGTGCTGATGGATAACAATGATTTTTCGAGGGTCTTCATCACTACACCCTCTGTACAAAGGCTGAATATTAAACTCTCTATGCCTTCTTCTGGCTTCATTGCTGTCGAAGATTGCAGCCCACTCCTTAAAGGTGCTTTCAACCTTAAAAGTAAAAACTGAGGTAACAGTAGAAGACATCTATAATCCTAAATATGGACAAACAATACCCAAACAAAACACAACTGACTAACAGTTGTTATAAAAACTAGATAAAGAAGAAAATTATCTGCTAGAAATAGATGATGCAGATAACAAGAAGAAACCTCAAACGAATCATCAACTTGATTGTTGTATTAAGCTTTGCCATTGTTGGATTCATCAAAGTAAAGCACCCATTAAGTTATTTAGTTGGTGTCCCTATTACAACCTGGGTCGTTTATCTTTTATGTAATGCAATGTGCACAGATATTCTTTTTGGCGAAACATTAGGCTGTTCAGAAAAAAGTATTTACAAGGAGAAATAAGTTAATTACGATTTAAAACATTCTTAATCAGCAAAAAAAAGAATCATCTGTCCATAACCTTAAAAATACATGCAAAGATAAAAAAAGTTAAAATAAAGAAATAAATCAGTAAAACTATACTTGTATTCTCATATAAACTAATTTCTATTTGATTGACTCAGTTGGAAATAATCTGTCTATTATACGAATTAATACCATGTTTTTTAAAAGGTTATTTACTCGGAGGAATTAAAAAAGATTTATCTCTAACTATTTCTCGTCCTCTTATTTACTATGGAATCTATGAGCTTTATAGAAATATTACTTAAGTCTGGTCTTGAATTACCTTTAATAGAATCTGTTGCATTAGCACTAGTAGCTATTGGCTTCCTAATAACTATATTAAATAGTTTTTCTGGTACAAAAAACCTAATGTAAAAAATAACTCTACATCTCGGTAGCTTATTTGGAGATACTTAGTATTTAGGAATACCAGTTTCATTAGCACTACTTCCAAATTATGCATGGATTTACTGCAAAGTTTTGACCTAGTGAGACATTAGTAATTTGGAGTATCGGCCCAATACAGCTAAAAGACCCTTCAAAAGTTTTACGTTCTAATACATATCGGATAAATTTCATAAAAAGTACTATTTAACAGCCCTGCTGTTAAAGGATTAATTGGTGCATTAATTGTTCATTCATCTCCATGGACTGAACAAATAACAGCATTACTTTGAATGGCATCAAGGGTTGCAATTGTTTTTTGCACTGATAATCGTTGGAATGCGTCTAACTTTGCTAAAAAAAGCTAATATCTCTAAAAATAAAAATCCAAATAAGATCCAAAAAAAAAATGCTTTTATTATGAAACTTATTGGATTGCCAGTCATTTTGTTAATCATTTCTTCAGCAATCAAATTACCAAAAGTAATGCAATAGGCTCTAATACTTCAATCAGCTGCACCAACAGCAATATCTGTCTTACCAATATCCCAAGCAGCGACAATAGATCAAGAGGAGGCCACATCTCTTGTTGTCTTAAGCACGATCATGGCACTTATATAAATACCTGCTTGGTTGATGATTTTAAGATTTTAAAAAGTTAACAACTATCGCCATTTAACTTAATTTGTCTAAGTTGTAAGAAATACAATTTTTTTAATGACCTCAGCTACAGCAACAAAAGCGACAGCAAAGAAAACAGCGGCACTAAAATCATCAGCAGTAAAATCTCAATCAATTTATTCATCAACACAATCAAGATTTGCCAGTTCAAAGCTAATTCAAAACCTAGGTTCATATAATGATGGTGTTCAATTTGATTTCTCAAGTTCTTTAAGAACAGCATATGGAAGGGACTAAAAAAATATGGACCTTTTAAAAACACTTCTTACAGTTGTCATATGTTTAGGTATTGGATGGGCAATCTCTAAAGGGATAATGTTTGGTTTGACTCACATCTAATATATCTGTATCTAAAAAATGCTATGCTTTAATGAAGCTATCGTAGTGAATATAGAGTTTATTTCTAATGAATTGGTTGAATTAAAAGAGACTTTAACTGTCCAAATTCATACATTGATGATATAAAAATACACTAGTAAATAAAACAAATCAAATAAACATTAGACGAGATGAAGAATAAATGGATTTTCTACAATCACATGAGTTAAACCCATTAAGTCTTTGGACACCTCTTATTGGAGGTATAGTTATTTGTGTTGGCCTAAATCTAAAAATCACAGAAGTGGATCCTAAGGAGTAATAAAACATGAAAAATGAGTACATCGACAAGTAAAGCTTTAATTTTTAAGAATTGTAGTTAGTTATCAGACAAGGACTATTGAACTAATATGATCTAATTTTTTTGAGTATTTAATTTTGTGGATAAGAATGACAATAAAAAATGACCGAACCTGAGAAATAGATAAATGGGCCAACAAACAACCATAATAAACCTAGATGAATTTGAGAAAGCGAAGCAAGATTTAGAAAAACTTTTTCGACTTAATTTTAAATACTACAGAGAGTCCTTAAATAATAAATTTTAATAACTCATCTAATCAAAATTTGTTTCACGAAGTTTATGCATGCAAAATAGGCATATGGATAAACCTGTAGAAAATAAGAAAATTACCTTTGTACGATTTGCTGTTCGTACTCTTGCTATATCTGCAAGCACCCTAGCTCTATTTGATTTTTTAAAAGGAGAGTATCAAGCTGGAGGACTTCTGGCACTTGGATGGTTAACAATTGTTATAGGGGAGAAAAGGATGTTTAATGAGGAAAAGACAAATGAAGAAAACTAAGAAAATTGTCAACTGTTAATTATCAATAAATAGATCTATAAAATTCATTCAGTTTTTGCTCGCTATGCCACCATAAAAAGATAACAGTATATGAGTCTTTAAATATTGAGTCATTTTTTCCCACCCCAAGAGTTCTATGAGTGAGACCAAGGAAAGCAAGAACCTCAATCTTACAGAAATGAAGTTCAAGTTTAACGATCTATTTACTGGTATTGCGTTGCTGTTGTGTGCATTTTTATGTGCGTTTAGCCTTGCACTAATTGCATTAAGATTAGGACCAATAGCTAAATGGGCAAATTATCAGACTATTTGCGTTGAACAAGAAAGCTTAAAATCTCCAATCGAATGGGCGGTACGAAAATGCAATGGTAGGTCAAAAGTATATCAAGTGAAGTGAAGGCAACTCAATTAAAGTTGATTAAAAATGTTCAATCTTCAGATAATCACGTTCTTCGCTAGAAGCGATAACATCTCATCGATTGTTTGTTTAGAGCCAAAACAATAGAAATCCTGCCAAAAGTCCAGACATGTGACCTAACAAACTAATTCCAGGTAGGAATGACCAAATAATTCCAATACCTGTGAGTACAGAAATAGATTTAAGCAATCTTTGATCTTTCTTTAACTCGCATCCAATGTAAACAAATTTCTTCTTTCCATAAATTGTAGTCATTAAAATAAACGAGTCGACACCAAATAAAACACCACTAAAGCCAATGGCCAGAGACATAGGATTTCCATATACCAAAATATCAACGCACCAACTAATGAAAGATTGGAGAGGCATTATCAATAGAATCAGAGCCAGAAAGAAATAGTTACTTTGAAGACTTAAAGATTTTAGAAAATATCTAGCTACGATAATTCCACTAATATTGGCCAATAAATGATTTAAATCACCATGAAACAAATGGGATGTAAAAATTCTATATGGCTCATAAAAAAGACGTCCAGACCAATAAGCAATGGAAGTCTTATCAATTATTCCTAATGAATCCGTAAAAAAGAAGCAAATAGTGCAAACCAAAAAAGGGACCATATATTGCCAGTCATCTTTTGAAATCTTCCCAAGCATTAGTCAAGAGATTTGCCAATGATCTAATCGTAACTCGTGACTATGAGCAATTGAAATGCAAATAGAAGGTAATTCCCTGACTATGTAAATAATTAAAGTACTTACCTGTTGAGAACATAATCACAAAAAAGAATCTAAAGCTAAACTGAGTAAAGCTACTATTGAAATAAATGAATATAGATTTAAAAAAGAAGCTTAATCTCAATAGCTATGAATGGTGGAGAAACCACAGAAGGTTTGTAACCCTTGGATTATTTTTAGCGATTTTTGCCGCCTATGTCAGAGGTCCGTCAGCGAGAGATTTCAAAGTTAATGATACTTGTGGACGTCTTAATGCAGATTTAATAACAGGCAAAGATGCATCAAGAGCATTAAAGTTAGGCACGACAAAAATTGATGTACCTGAAGAAGAGCAATCTCAAATATCCAATCACTATTACCACGCAAAGTACTATTGCCAAGGATATACAAAAGGTACTGTTGGTTTGGGGTATTGATTGATATGCATTAAAAAATCGGCTAGAAAAGAATGCACTTTTTTAGCCGATTTAACAGTCCTGACCTTATCTTTAAGCTTTCACGGCTTTAGTGCTAACTTTTCTTGCACGCCTTGCAGGTCTCCCAGCAACAGCCTTAGAGGTTCTCTTTGAAACTGAGCTAGTGCTTGAAGTAGCTTTTTTTGCCTGAGCAGAGGCTACTTTCTTTAGTGCTGTCTTTATTTTAGCAATCTTAACTTTTGGTTTCACATTACTCTTGGCTGGAGAAGCTTTTGTGACTGACTTCTTTGCAATTTTTTTATTAGATGCTGATTTTTTTACAGCTGTCTTACCAGCTGAGGGTTTGGCAGAAACCTTCTTAGCTTTTTTAGCCTTACGAGTACGATGAGATAGGATCAAAGCCCATTCTTCAGCACTAACATTCACTGGCTTATTTCCATGAATCTCAGAAACTTTTGCGGCTTTCTCAATATCCTT
>CACOQT010000034.1 GCA_902629395.1 uncultured Prochlorococcus sp. | reverse complement strand
TATTAATCAATACATTATTAGATACAAATACGTATTGATAGCTACATTTTTAAATTAAATAATTCTGTTTGAGGTTACGTTGATTTAGGGATGATTTTTTTTAAAGTTTGGTTTAATTACAAAAGAAAAAAAGCTTATAAATTCAGTTTTATTAACTTGAACCAATCAGTTTCTTATTAAATAATTAGATTGTTGTTTTCCAGAAATAAATTTATTCACTTAAGTTTGATTAGAAACAAAAGCTTTTTATTTAACTTTCTTTAGTTCGTGCATGCCGTCTATTTGTTGGTAAATTGATTGAAGTTGATCGCAAATATGATCGGTATTTTCTAATTTGTGTAATCTTAGTAGCATTTTTTCTATTTGCTCTTTGCATTCTAAGAAGACATGGCAATCAATAGTTCTTGGTTCATACTTCATATTGAATACTCAAATAGTAGATATATTAAATATTCGCTGTTATAAATCTGTATTGAATGATTCAATACAGATTTATTAAATGATAAATGTTTAAATATATTGATTAAATAAATCCATTTTTACTTATGAGGAAAAACTTTAGGACATATTTCCTAGCCCATTTCAGCTTTCATAGCCTCGTGAATTCTCTTGCTCATAATCTCATGTCCACAATATTTCAGATGAACTTCATTTGAACGCTTCGTGGATTTAGTTTGAGTGTACTTAAGTCCTCTGTAAGTGAGCTCAGCCATTTAAAATAATTTCATTGTTCAAGTCCCCGTTCCATGGCTTGAATCTAACTGCGACTCAAATTGAGCTGAACGTCGTTTGATAATACACAATACATTCCAAATACGTTGAAACTTCTCTAAAAATTATTACCAATCTGGATCTCAATTAATGATTTCTTTAGAGACGGTGAAGAATTAGGTTGAATTTACCAATTGAGACATCTTATTAAATCAATAAAAAAAGCAATTTACTGACATGTCAGTCGAAAATTACATGATTCTTTTGGACCGTGTTAATTCATCCATTTGCAATCGTTTTCGGATGACTCGTTGAAGAATTCTCTCAAATCAATTTTGAGAGCAGGTTTGTTTGATATGAGTGGAATCTTTTAATTAAATTGCTTTAAATTAAGCTAGCTTTTTGTCTTTTAGAGATCTTAAATATCTCTTTCTCTGACCGCTACCTTCTACTTCAAAATGCCAGGTGGGTTTTATGTTGTCGGTTTTTTTTAAGTTAACCCCAGAATTACTAGTGCTTAACTTCTTCTCAAAAGATTTGTTCATCGGACTATTTAAGCACACTTTGCAATTTTTAATTATTCGGTTGTTACCTATTTGTTTTAAAAATAGCTGAAAAAAAAGAGGTCCAAGTAGACCTCTTTTTGGAATTTTAAAAAATTTGGAATTTATCTTATGCAATTCCCCGATTTTTATAGGGGTCATCTCTGAAAGGCTGAGCCTCTATGTTTGGTGGTGAGTTGTCTTTATATGGATGAAATAAAGCATTTCCCATTGAAATGAGTAATTCCTGAAGCCAAAGATTCGTTTTATTCATTGAGCCCTCTTAGGTGGATATGACTATATATAAACTATGTGGAATGTTAAAACATCAGTAAAAACTACTCTTTTTAAATTTTTATTCTCTAGCCAATAGCAATTGAACAGATATCAAGTAAATATTGAAATGAAAAATTTGCCTTTATCCAAATCCCTTCGGTGCCGCTTTTGTCCGAACTCTAAATTCCCATACAGTAATTCCCCCATTAGCATTGATAGCAGCCAAGGCACCGTCATCAGGACGCCATGCGATTTGGCTTACTAGATCACCTGCGAATGCACCACCAACTGGATCACCCTGACCATCTTTTTGGATAAACCAAGAAAAGACAGAACCATCTCTAGCACCAGATGCTAAAAGCATCCCTGTATTTGAAAAAGCAAGGCAAGAAATGGGTTCCGTATGAAGCATTAACTCTCCTGGGATAGTTCCCTCAGGGCCATCACCTTGAAAACTCCAAACTGTCACTCGATCACTCCCCCCGGTTGCAAGAACTGTGCCAGTTTGATCAAAAGCTAGATGACTTGGTTTGCCTGGATAGCCTGTCATCTCTGAATCTTGATCGGATGAACGACGCCAGAAATGAACAGAATTGTCCTGACTACCGCATGCCACTATGTCTCCATCTGGACTAAGAGCCATAGATACTAGTGAGCCTCGCCATTCCAACTTTTGATTGACCTTGTCTTTAACAACATCAAAAAAAGTAACCTGGCCGTAGCATGCTGTCGCTAGTTCATTGGAATTAGACCATACAATTGCACTTACAGTGCTGGGATGTTCCTCTGATCTCCAGTGCTCTTGACCTTTATCATCAAAAACGTAGACGTGTTTTTTAAAAACGACTGCTAAAAATTTTCCGTTGGGAGACCACTTTATGTGCTCAACCCATCCTTTCCCAAGATATAGACTTTTAGTTGACTTACACTCTTTGCTCTCCCAGAAAAACACATGACCATCCTGACCAGCTGTTGCAAATGCATTCCCATCTGGATGGATAGACATTGCTAGCAGACCACCTTTATGTATGCATTTCGTTTGCCAAACAAGCTTTCCAGATTTGCCCTCATATGCATACAGACCACCGGCGACATCGCCTACTAAAAAAGTTTGACCTTCTTGTGCCCATCCACAAACAATTGCATAGTCGTCAACTTGAGCAGACCAACCTTGATGTAGCATTCCCTTGGGACTAAATGCTTCTATACCAGACATTTATCAAACCCCTTCCTCATTTCTGCTTCATCAAGATTTCTACCGATAAAGACAAGTTGATTACGGCGAGGTTCATTACCCCATTCTTTATCAGGTTGAGCTGTGAATAGCATATGTACTCCTTGAAAAACTATTCGCCTAGCTTCACCCGAATAACTTATAAAGCCTTTGGTACGGAATATATCTACACCTTTCTCTGACAAAAGTCGACTTAGCCATCTATTTAGTTTCTCAGGATCTACATCACCTTCACGCTCGATAGCGAATGAACCAACTTCGTCATCGTGTTCGTGCTCCGCAACCCAAATCCTTTCAGCTATAGGAGTGAGTATGGAGAGATTTTGATCAATGTTTTCTTTTTCAGAAGTTGAGGCTTTTAATTTAATTATTTTTAAATTGAATTCCTCTGCTGTATGTTGAGTGAATAGACCAATATCAGATGCTCTAGCAAGGTCTATGAGAAAGGACTTAGTTCCTGACGATTGAAGTTGAAGACTTACATGTTTTCCTACAGGGACAATTTCCCCTGGATTTATAAGTTTCTCTTTTTCGGCGTAGAGTCTCAAGCATGATTCGGCACTCATACTGAGAGATGTCTCATCCTTGCCCTGGTCTAATAAAAGAGCTAAAGACATCGTGGGGTCAGGGCCCTCATCAAGAGTAATTTCATAGAGACCTTTCTCAAGTGAATACACACCTGTCCATTCAAATGGATACTCTGGTTCAAGAAAGCTAGGACGATGCTTAAGTACCTGATCTAGATCAAAAGCACTTAAGTTAAGTACAGTATCGATTGAGACGTTTGCTTGATTACTGCGAATAACACGAGCCATGCGATTCATATCACGTAAGCGTGCCTCTAAATTATCGAGTGCTTCGTCTGTTACTAGATCAGTTTTATTGAGTATAAGGACGTCTGCGAAAGCAACTTGCTCAGAACTCTCATCACTTCGACCCAGTTGTTGTTCGATGTGTGCGGCATCAACGAGTGTGACTATGCCGTCAAGTGAAAACTCATCACGAATTTCATCATCCATAAAGAACGTCTGAGCGACAGGACCAGGATCAGCAAGTCCAGTAGTTTCGACTAATACATAGTCAAACTTGTCTCGCCTCTTCATGAGGTTTCCAAGTACACGAATAAGATCTCCTCGGACGGTGCAGCAGATGCAACCATTAGACATCTCGAAGACTTCTTCGTCTGCATTTATAACTAGTCCTTGATCAATACCTACTTCACCATATTCATTTTCAATAACAGCTATTTTTTTACCGTGCTCTTCGCTCAAAATTTTATTAAGAAGTGTTGTCTTGCCAGAACCTAGGAACCCGGTCAGTATTGTGACGGGTACTTTTTGCTTGTTACTCATTTTCTTCGATTAATGATCAGAACAGTTGTGTATGTAAAAGGAGATGGTTGTTAGTCAATTTCCCTTGAGCCATCAACTAGGGAGTTAATTATCGAACGAATATGATAATCACTATAGAAAATTTTCAATATTGTTGAGTTTTTGATCTTTTTTTTTTTACGATTTTTTTGAAAGTTGAAGATAATTTATTCTTTTTTCGAAATGCCATACACCAAACGAAAATTGTTTTATTAAATAGTTTTTCCAAAAATTATTTTATTATCTCAATATTGTTTGTTGAAATTGAAATCTTTTCCTTTGATATGTTTTCAGAGCAATCGTATCTACTTTTTATAAAAGTAGATACGATTGTATTTGTGGGGTTCATTGATTAAGTAGAGAATTCCATTCTCCCTCTAGTTTTTCCCCCTCTGTCTTATTACATTTTCCACCAAGTGAATTAACAATTGTGCAAGTGTTATGTACTGCTACTGAAACAGTATTCCCTTTTAACATCAATCCATCTACATAGATTTGATTTTTTGCGATTGGAGTAGAAGTTTGTCTACTCAGGTTTCTCAGTAGTTTAGAGGGAGGCTGTTGCTCAGCAAATAATACATTTACATTTTCCTCTTTGAGCTCCGATATCACGGTTGAAATGGTTTCTGGTCTCAGGCTGGAAGATTCACCAACATAATCTAATAGACTTAAAGTTTTCAATCCAAACGCATCACCGTAGTATTCCATTGCTTTATGCTTAGATACGATTATCCTATTCTCAACAGGAATTGTTGCGACTTGGTTCTGAGTCCATAAGTCCAAATCTTCCAAAATAGAATTTACAGATTGAGTTTTTTCTTTTAAAACGCCTTTAGTTTCTCTATCGAAGAAGGAAATTTTCTTATTGATATTTTTAGAAATAACATTTCCCATTTTGATGACATTATGTGGATCATGCCAAATATGAGGATCTTGCCCACCATGATGATGATGATGATCACCCTCATCAGGTACTTGTGCTATTGGTTCCACATCGTCGCCTGAAATATCTTTAAAGAAATGTTCGTCGGCTTCAAACTCAAAAGGCATATGCTCAGTAAAGAATGAGTATTTACCAGACTTTTTGATATCTACAGTGAAAGTTGTGACATCTTTTTTCTCATTGAATGTAAGAACATACGCTTTTTCCTGAGCGACAAGTTTGTCATTATTACGCTTAATTTCTGAATTTTTTGAACCTAATAATTCTTTCGCAAGCTCTTCTGATGCCTCAATATCACCTGAATTGAGGACAACTATTTTCATAGCTGGATCAGCATAGTCACCGTCGACTTTGGCAAACGACCATTTGTATGTACCTGCTGAAAGATTAAAAACTCCAGCCCATTCAAAGGCACCCTCTCCATGCTCTCCATGCTCTCCATGATCTCCATGCTCTCCATGATCTCCATGATCTCCATGATCTCCATGATCTCCATGATCTCCATGATCGTCATGTTTGGCAGATGAATGATCATCGTGGTCATTATGATGATCGTCTATTTCTATAGCACTTACTCCAACAACAACAGTTGACGGATTATCTAACCATTTTTTGATTGCGGGTGTCATCTCTGAGCCAAGAGTAAAGACTTGATTGGCACTTCTTAGAGTTTGGGCCTGTCTTGGAGTGATCTTGACATCATGTACATCTTGATTCCTGTCAATTAAACAGATTACAGGTGTTGATGGGGGTGCAATAGCTGAGACAACATCGCAAACCAAGGGTTCTACAGCGACAATTGATTTTGAATTTGCTTGTGCACTTTGGTTAGCACCAAATGAAAAAACAAAGCCTGCGGAGAGAGAACTACCGAGAATAAACCTAGCAAACGATCTTTTTGCGGGGTTAGTTTTTAAGAAACCTCTGAACATTCAGAAATTTAGGATTATGCTATTTAACTCTAATGGAAATGATTATCGTTTTTAACGCATGTCAGGGAATGCTTTGAAACGTATATGAAGCCGAGGGT
>CACOQT010000033.1 GCA_902629395.1 uncultured Prochlorococcus sp. | reverse complement strand
TTCAATAAGTTCGGCGGCACTTGAACCTTTTTTTGGATTCATGCGCATATCTATTGGACCATTTAAACGAAAGCTAAAACCTCGGGAAGGCTCATCAATTTGATGACTGCTTACTCCAAGATCCGCTAAGACGCAAATAGCTTGTTCGTCAAATGAAAAGTCTGCGAAGTTTGTAGAAATTATCTCTATCCTTGATCCAAATTTCATTAAATTTTTTGATGCTGCTTGTTTCGCTATTGGATCCTGATCAAGCCCAATAATTTTGATTCCCGGGAAATTTTCTAATATTTGAGCTGAGTGGCCTCCTCCTCCAATGGTGGCATCAATAACTAATCCTTTTTTTGTTAATTCACTTGGTAATTCCTTTAGTGAATTAATTATTTCTCGCCCCATTATCGGGACATGATTAAAGTTAGAACTTGAACTAATTGGCCCTTCTTTCATAAGTTTTTACTAGTATTTAGACATTGCTTTGTTTAGGCCCAATGACGCAGCTTGAAACGCGTACGGAGCCAATGGTGGTCAACTTTGGGCCACATCATCCATCAATGCATGGGGTACTGAGATTGGTAGTAACCCTTGATGGAGAGGATGTTGTTGATTGTGAACCAGTTATTGGTTACTTGCATCGAGGGATGGAGAAAATTGCTGAGAATAGAACAAATGTGATGTTTGTTCCTTACGTGAGTCGAATGGATTATGCGGCTGGTATGTTTTATGAGGCAATTGTTGTTAATGCCCCTGAGCGTTTAGCAAATATAAAAGTACCAAAGAGAGCAAGTTATATCAGAGTGATAATGCTTGAGTTGAATCGAATCGCTAACCATTTACTTTGGTTAGGACCATTTTTGGCAGATGTCGGGGCCCAAACTCCTTTCTTTTATATTTTCAGAGAAAGAGAGATGATTTATGATTTATGGGAGGCAGCAACCGGTCAAAGATTGATTAATAATAATTATTTCCGTATTGGTGGTGTTGCTTGTGATTTACCTTGGGGTTGGTTGGAAAAATGCAAAGATTTTTGTGATTGGTTTGGTCCAAAAATAGATGAATATGAAAAATTGATAACTAATAACCCTATCTTCCGTAGACGTATAGAAGGTTTAGGTGTTATTGGGAAAGAGCAAGCTATTAATTGGAGTCTTTCTGGACCAATGCTTCGTGCATCAGGTGTTCCATGGGATTTGAGAAAGGTAGACCATTATGAATCTTATGACGATTTTGAATGGGATATTGCATCTGAGAAAGAGGGGGATTGTTATGCAAGATACAGGGTTCGTATTGAAGAAATGAGACAATCATTAAAAATATTATTACAGGCATGTGAGATGATTCCAGGTGGACCCACGGAAAATCTCGAAGCACAAAGGACTGTTGAGGGGAAAAAAGGTGATTTTTCAGGTTTTGATTACCAATACGTAGCCAAGAAAGTTGCACCTACTTTTAAGATTCCCAATGGTGAATTGTACACACGTCTTGAGTCTGGTAAAGGGGAAATCGGAGTATTTATTCAAGGTAACAATGATGTAACTCCTTGGCGATTCAAAATTAGAGCAGCCGATTCTAATAACTTACAGATACTCCCTCACATACTAAAAGGAGCTAAGGTCGCTGACATAATGGCTATATTAGGTTCTATTGATGTGATTATGGGTTCTGTTGATAGATAGGCCTTTTGGAACAGCGTAATCCTAAAGAATGGTTATGTTTGAAACGAACAGTTCGTTTTGGTGAGACAGATGCGGCAGGTGTCGTGCATTTCGTTGAATTATTCAATTGGTGCCATGAAACATGGGAAGAAAGTTTAGAAAAATATGGAATAGCTCTACAAGAAATTTTTCCTACAAGCCAAATCAGTACCTGCCAACTAAATGTTTCCTTACCAATTGTTCATTGTGAAGCAAATTATTTTCAACCTCTTTGTGTTGGAGATACTATTAATATCGAACTGAATCCAAATAAGATAGATGAGTCTTCATTTGTACTTCGGTTCAAAATCAAAAAGGAAAATGAGAAAATTGGCATGATAAATATAAAACATGTATCGATCAATACGATTACAAGAGAAAGATGTGAATTATCTACTCAAATTAAATTGTGGCTTCATGAATCTAGTTTTAATTTTTAGTTAATAGGTCTTTTATTGGCTATCCAATTTCGCCATTTATCTATTTCCCATTTTTTATTGATATTTCTAGAAAGTTTTGGACAATCATACCATTTAAGTGGTTTTTTGTATGGTTGCCAGTCTTCAATGAGATCAGTAAGAAGTGAGATTATTGGGTATTTGTTGATTTCTTTTTCTTTGAATTTAATTAAAACAACTAAACGTTGTCCCCATTTCTTATCACTAACACCAAGTACAAAAATGTCTTTAATTGGAATTTGATTTTTTGAGATTATTTTTATTAATTCCATTTCGATAGCTTCTGGGAACACCGTTTCACCACCAGAGTTTATAGCTGAATCTCTCCTTCCAAGGATTTGTATAGCTTTTCTATTGTTAAGGGTAATGTATTGAGCTAAATCGCCTGCTTCCCACCATCCATTTGTGTCTGTAATTGATTCGAATCTATCATTCTTCCATTTTAAGGTTGCAAGCCTACTGGTTTTAACCTTGAGGTGATTTTTTTTGTTGATTAATATTTCAACATCTTCAAGAGGAAACCCAACACAATTACTTCCTTCTAAAAAATCTTTGGGACTTAGGCAAGTTACCATGGCTACAGTTTCTGTAGCTCCATAACAAGGAGCTAAATTGATAGACTTTTTTCGTGCCTTATCAGCAAGATTTGAGGGAAGCAAAGCTCCTCCAACCCAAATTATAGATAGAGATTGAAGCCATTTTAACCCATCAGGATCATTGATTAAAGACAATAATTGAGTAGGCACTAGGGAGGTGATTAATGGACGTCTATGTTTATTAGCTAATACTTCACTAAAATGTCTAAGTTGAAGTGGTTTGTGCATTAATGAAGGTGAAATCCAGTAATAATCAGATCGCCAAGTGTGATGTCTCCACCAAGGCATAAAGCCACTTATGTGGTGTAAAGGTAGTGAATTAAGAATTATGCACTCATTTGGCTTAAGTCCATAATTCTCTAACCACTTTCCGGTTGATAAAGCTGAATTGGTTATATTTTTAAGTGATTGCAAGCAAAGGTTTGATCCACCAAAACTGCCCCCACTTGAAATAATTATTCCTTCTCCACTTGGTAAAGTTGACGATGTGGGAATCTTAGTTTGATCTTTTGGAGGTGAAAGATACACCCATTTATGATTTTCTAAATTCTTCAAAATTTCTTCAGAACATTCCAGGTTTTTTTCAGGAGTACACTTTACAACTGCAATTTTGGTCATGCGGCCTCCCACACTATTTTTGGATTGTCGCGAAAGAGCGGGCCTTTAGGACACCAACCAGGTGCAAGTCCAGGTGCACAAGGATTTTTCCCTTTTACTTGCCTGGCAGCGAGATGATTAATCCACCTTCTGCCAATACCAGTTTCAAAAGCTGTGCTTATTACTATTTGACTATCTTCTTGTTCTATTTCTTTCAAAAGTAATCGTGGATCACCATTTAATGCCGGGCGACGTATTTGCCAACTTTTCCATGTTTTTTTTAAATATGGAAAATCCACCAAAGATTCATCTAGTGCGATTGGAATTTGATTGGCTAATTGAAATAAACCTTCGATATCATTTGATGGGAGTGGCTGTTCAATCCATTCCAATCGATCTTCATTCTTGAGCTCGTTGCTCCATTCTTGTGCTTTTTGACGACTCCAACCTCCATTTGGATCAATTCTAAGTTTGAAATTTTCTGGGAGAATTTCTAAGATTTTTTGTAATACTCTCTCTTCCTTGAAGTTATTATCTTGGTTTGATACTTTCCATTTGATTGTAAAATTGTTTTTTTTTTCAATTGTTCTATGCAAGTATTTTATTATTGACTCTAAAGGATCAGTATCTGTAGGTAAGAGATAAGATGATTCCTCGATATCAAATCTCTCAAAATGAGGCTTGCTTTTATTTATATTTTCTAGATCAGATAAGGATGAACCTAATCCGAAAGAAAGTGCACCTGGAAATTCTAATAAATTATTTTCAATTGTATCTTTTGTAGTTGATCTACCAATTAGATTTAGACTCTCGATACATTTTTGTAATTCATTTTTCCCAATTGGAGCGACTTCCCCCCATCCATAATTGCCATCCGAGTCTTTTAGTCTTAACAATAAACCTACTTTTTTACGAACAATGCCTTGCGAGGTTATTAACTTTCTAGTTAGTTTAAACGAAAATGGCTTAATATTAATTATTAGTTTCATGATTTACTAATTGATTATCAATTGTATATAAAATTGGCTGAAGCAAATCCTATGCTCAAGCATAAACCATTTATTGTCTGAAACCTAAGAGCTGAAAACTTACTGTTTTTAATAAGCTCTGGTTTATTATGGTTTCTTTTTATTAATTTGATTAGATCTAATCCAGATGGAAGGCTTATCAAACATATAAGACTCGTTATCGGCCATACCCCATTTAGCACTGGTAATAACTCTAATAGAAATATGAGACAAACAAAACAGGGTAAAATTTTTGCTGCTCGACTAGTTCCTAAAACAACTAAAGGTGATTTTTTACCAACTGCAGCATCTTGTTTAATTTGATGAAAATGCGAACAGAAAAGCACTAAAGTGGTCGCCATCGCCGGGCCTGCTCCCACCAACATTGCTGTGCCCCATGGAATTGCATCTAAATCGGATTTGGGAGAGATAACCATTAATGCTGCAGCTGTCGCTAGGGGGCCAAAAGCAATCCAGCAAAGGGGTTCTCCCAAACCTATATATCCAAGTCTAAACGGTGGTCCTTGATATAAATATCCAAGTAAACAACATACTAAGACTAAAAAAAGCACAGTTATTTTACTGTTTAGAGCAAGGAAAAATATGATGATTAAACCCAATAAAAGAGAAAAGTATGCAACTCGACTTACAGTGGTTTTATTACCTGTTAAAGCGACTACTGAGTGGAATTTGTATTTATCAACTCCAGTTTCATCGTCAAAAAGATCATTGGTAAGGTTCTCCCAGAGCAAAATAAAGATAGAGGCAACTAGAAAACCGATGAATTGTCCTATACGAACATTACCGCTACTGCCGAGCTTCCACCCAGCGGATAAAATCACAGGCATTATTGCGACGGAATATAGTGGCCACTTGATTGCAGCCTTCCAAAGATCTTTCCTTTCAGTATTGGTGGACTTCACTGCTCAAGTTACCTGCTTTGTTAGTTTCCTAGTTCCTTTCTTAAGCCTAGGCAGCAGATCATGTATTGGTTTATTTATGTCTAAAGGTTCTCATTGGTCATGAATTTGGAACCTGTATTTAGTGAGCTTTTAGTTAGTTCTCTGCAGAAATGGAGTGAACGAAAAGTTGATGAATGTATCTTGAGCATTTCTGTCCCTGTAAGTCAAAGAGACCCTTTAACGACATTACATTTAATTGCAGAAAAACATCAGTTCAGATTTCTTTGGGATCTTTCTCCAGGATTGTGCATCTCTGCCGGAGGACATTGTCAATCTTTGGATTTATCTGGACCAAAGAGGTTTGAAAATGCACAAAGGTTTAGTGATGAGATTTTTACTCGTTTGATGGATGTTTCTCCAAGCCCAGAATTTTCAGCATCAAGGATTTTATTTTCATTTTCTTTTTTTGATCAAATTAAGAGTAATGAAAAATCATTGGTTGATCAATTTTCTTTGCAGGCTGTTTTGCCTGAGTGGCAATTAACTGCAAAAAAGGGAATAACATACTTGCGTTTTAATTCTGTTACCCAAACCCCCTCAGATATACGTGAGGCAATCGAAAGATTATGGACCAAGCGAGAAAAGATAAATAGGTTACCTGTCCGAGTTTCCTCTTGTGAGGAAGAAAATTTTTTAGTGGATAATTTTACTAATAATTGGAAATCTCAATATCGAGATTCGTTAGTTAAAGGGATCGAATTAATAAATGCAGGTGATTTAGATAAACTTGTATTGGCTACAAGTCAACGACTTTTCCTCAAAAAGCCATTAGATCCACTGAAATTACTTTCTCGCTTAAGAGTTCAGCAAACAAATAGTTGTCGATTCCTATGGCAAAAAAATCATAATGAGTCATTTTTTGGTGCATCACCTGAAAGATTGATAAGTCTTCATCAAAATAATTTATTAATTGATGCTTTAGCTGGTACAGCAAAAAAAGGTGACGATGGAAAAGAATTATTAGCTTCCTCTAAAGATTTAAGAGAGCATTATTTTGTGGTTAATTCAATTGTCGAACAACTCTTTAGAAAAGGGATAAAAGCAAGTCACACATCTCAACCAAAATTAATTATTCAAGGTCATTTAATTCATTTGCATACTCTTATTCGAGCTTTTGTTAAAGATAAATCTCCTCTTGACTTGGTTGAAGTCCTTCATCCAACTCCGGCTGTTGCTGGAGTGCCTCTTAAAAAGTCTTTAAGTTGGTTGAGAGCTTTAGAACCATTTGACCGTCAAACATATGCCTCTCCTATTGGATGGATAGATAAAAAG
>CACOQT010000032.1 GCA_902629395.1 uncultured Prochlorococcus sp. | reverse complement strand
TTGATTTGTAGATTTCATGAGTTGAAATTTATTAACACTGATTGAGTAACGTAAACATTTTACTCCAAACAGAGTTAATTAACTCAATGCATCAAGATCTCTTCTGTAATGTTTTGAACATTTGTAGTCAATTTCATTTGTTTTCCAATCAGTGTCTTCCAACAAGTCTGAATAATTACTACTGTTAGAAGGAAGTTTCCTCTCTAATCTCCACCCAGCTTCGTTAAGGAAATCTACATAGTCTTTTGAAAATATACTTTCGCTAACTTTTGATGTTTCGAAGGTTTTTTTTTGATCAGCAATAGTCTCTTTTTTAATTTTTAGTGACATCTATCTAAGACGAATACCTTAGTTCTAGGCATTTTTTCTAGTAATTGTTATGTATTAGGTGTAGTGTTAACCCTCGCTTACTTAATTTTTGTATGTCAAATATCAGTTTTTTCTAATACGTCTTTCAACTGAACTCTAATGTGTCCTAATTGTTTTTGACTTCCAAGAAATATCAAAATCATTCCAGGAGAGATCGTAATGTTGTCAATAGGATTACTTTTTAATTGACCAGATACTTTAGTCGCTAAAAGTAATGCTCCATCTTTTTTGCAAGAATTTAGAATGTTTTTGCCGTTTCTTTTAAACTCTTCTATTTTTTCAAGACGTTTTGTCAACTTGAATTCCTCTATTTCGCAATCGGATCCTGCAAGTAAATCCATAAAATCTACTGCTATTGGTCTTAGTGCAGAAGCCGCCATTGTCCTTCCTGCAGCAACATATGGACTAACTACAGCATTAGCTCCTGCGAGTTTTAGTTTGTTTCCGGCTTCCTCGTTTGCTGCTCTAGCAATCAATCTACAGTTACCATTTAACGCTTTTGCACTAAGAACTACATATAAATTTGCTGCATCACTTGGAAGAGTCACAACTAAGCTGCGACAGTTTTTTACTCCTGCTTGTATGAGTGTTTCATCCATTGTGGCATCTGCCAGTAGCACGTTAAATCCTTTCTCCTCTGCTTCGGTCTTCTTTAAAGAGTCTATTTCTATTATCAAAGTAGATATTTTCTCTGACTCTAGTTGCTCAGCAATTTCTCTCCCTGTTCGACCATAACCGCATATGATTACATGGTTTTTCATTCTTCTAATTAATCTCCTTAACCTAAGCTCCTCCAATCTTATAAAATAACCCAATTCTGACAATTGTATAAACTTTTGTAGGGTTAGTTGGATTACAAATAATCCACCACCGATGATCAAAAAAGTTATTATGCGTCCAGCAGAACTTAGAGCTTCAACTTCACCAAAACCTATTGTTGTAACTGTTATTAGTACCATCCACAAACAATCACCCCAATCCCAGCCTTCAGTGATTCGATAACCTAATGCTCCAAGTAAAAATAAAAAAATAAGTAATGATAAGGGCATTGCCCAAACTCTGAAATAACTTTTTAATTTGTTTGTTTTTATATGATTCAATTGAAAGCATTAATCTTAACCCCAATAGTATAGTAAATGTAAAATAAATATTTAATCATTTTATTCTCTATACGCATAAACTTCTTATTAACTAATCTAACGAAATCAATCTTTACTCGTAGTATAAATAAAATATAAAATGTTCAAACTATCTGATATGAAAGATCTTAAACCAGAAGACAAAAAAGAATTATGTAAGGATGCTTTCCAAGATATATCAGCAATTCTCGCGGATTTACGTGATCAAGGTTTATCTGATATGGAAATCTTTGAGTTTGGTAAAACACTCATAGATCATTTTGATCCAATTAAAATGGAAAATTTAAAAAAAGATTCTGACTATCAGGATGCTCTATTCAGAGAGGCTAATGACCTATAGATCCTATCTTTGAGTTTCACTCCTAGGTATTTCTATGATAATTTTAAGATGTGATTGAAAATTATTAATATTGTATAAATTTTTTAAATAATTCACAAATATTTTTCTTTTTTAAAGTATCAACACCCACAATAACCTCAAAAATTATCGGTTTTATGAATATGGTCAATAATTTGCTTACTTTGTTCTATTGATAATGATGAGAGAGGGGATGACGCAGCTATTTTTAGAAGAGTACATGTTGCAATTACCTCTGCAGAATCAACTCCCAGAACTTCTGCAAGTTCTTTTACTCTCAACCTTGCCACATTAAAAACCATTTTTTTTGATGATCTTATACAGACTTTAGTGTTTATTTTTTTATTTTATTGCTATGTCTTTAGGTATTAGATTTCAACCGTGTTAAATGAATGATGATAATGACTTGAAATTCACACTCCACAATATTGTCTCCCATGTAGTTCTGCGAATGGAATTTACACCTGATGCAAGTATAAGGAGGTGTTTGTTCCAAGAATACAAAGAGTGGTTAGGGGCTTCTATAGATGATTGGGTTTTGGCTCTACCCAATGACTGGCGAGAGCCCGAGGAAAAACATTATTAAATTTATTGATGTTTTATAGATATTTATTATTTCTATGTTTAGATTGACTTAATTAATAATATTTTGTTCACGCAAAAAACCTGATAAATTTCTCCTTTTTTTATTAAAAAGGCCTTAATTTCATTTTCGTAATTGTTAATTGATTTCATCTTTGAAATCTGTAAAATTGCAGAGTTATTTAAATGCCTTAAAATTACCATCATATTATTTTCGGTGAATTAATAGGCAGAATAATAATAACATTAAAAAATAATAATTATCATAAGTTTAATTTTATAATTCTTTTAATGATGAATAATGTATTTTAATTGATTTTCGAACAAGTATTTTTTTATTATTCTCTTGGTTTTATTATTATTTTTATTAATTTTTTAATTAATTGTTGCTTAATGACTTAATTATTATAATAAGTATAATATGTGTATTTTATGTCCTTAGAACAATTAAAGAGATTCCTAAAGGAGATCCAAAATGATGACTCATTAAAAGAGGAAGTTATTTCTTCCTCAACAGCAGATGATGTAGCTTTAATTGCATTAAGAAAAGGTTACGAATTTTCTGGAGATGAATTGCTTCGATTTTCAGGAAATAAAGTAGGAAAAGTTACAGTAAAAAAGAATGATGTCCCTGGAGAATACAATTGATTGTCTATTTTCTTTTGCTTAACTCTCTGACAATACCATCCCATTTTTTACCAGCCTTGATAAATTTTTGTTTATTACGATTGTAAATTAAGTAATTAAAAATTAATAAAGCAAGGATAATTATAATTAGTACCCCAAAAAGATTAATCATTAAACCTTTTTTTATTTTTCTATTATATACGTATCTCGAAAAAATGTCAGTTCCTCAACTAATTTTAACCAATCATAATTGGGAGTGAGTGATCATACTCATTCTATCGTCGACTTGTTCCCATTTTTCTTCATTTTAATCTATTATAATTCCAAGTCATTAAAAAATTTATGGATATAACACTTATAACAATAGCAATTTTAATATTGTTTGCAGTAGTATTTCTTATATTATTCTTGTTTAAAAGCGTTAATAAAAAATCTTTTAAGGCAGATGACGGCTCTGTTTTTGATACTCAAGCGGATCTCGACATATACCAGGACCTATATAAAAGGACTAAACCATTGTTTGATGTTAATAGTGAAGAAGCTTCGTCAAATTTAGTATTAGGATTCCAGAAAGCATTCTTAACTAAGCTAATATCTGATGGTTTTCCAGATCTGAAATCACTTATTAAATATCGAAAGCAATTTAAGGCTTTATCAGATTTAATTAATACTTAGCTTTACTATGAATTTTTTACTTAACGATGTACTAATATTTAAAAAATTTCGCTAAGCCTAATGAGTAAAACAGATTATTCTGACGCTCAATTCTCTGATATGAGAGAAGATGCTTTTGTAAATATTAAAGAAGCTTGTATGAGACTTCAAGAAAGGTCAAAATGTGGAAATGATGAAGTCATTAAGATGTTGAATGAGGTTTCACAGTTTTACATGCGCCAAACTGAAAAAAATTAAAAATAAGCATATTGATATTGTCTAATTCTTGAATATTTCGTATTCTTTTAACGGTTGTGGATTTATATATTTAGTTTTAATATTTTTAAATAGAGTTACATCTTCAACTGATCCATCAACTTTAATTAGATTATTTATCAATCCTGTAAAGTTTATTTTTCCACCGGTTGTACTTGCCATGATTGTAGATGGATTAAATATCTTTATTAAATGAGGTAGAACAGTTTTACCTTTAATAAATTTTCCAGCAAGTGGTAAGGAAAAATCAATTACTGGCGTTATTACTAAGTCTATTTTTCTAGGAGATATCTTTTTGTCAAGGAATCCATGTGGCTCAATATATATTGAATCTGAGGCTAGATCAATTATGTAGCCATTTTCCACGTTAGGCACAGATGCTCCTGATGTTGCCAAAATGTTGAGATTTTTATTTTTAAATGACTCACCCGGTTTAAGTATATTTACTTTAGTAAAACCAATTTTTCTTACTATTTTGCAAGCTGCTTCAGAGCCAATTACTGGAATAGATTTATTTAATTTATCTAATGTTGGGAGGTGAGTGTGATCAGGTTGACCTTGAGTTAATAATAAGTAATTGATATTCACAGGTACATCAATTTCTTTACTTAATTCTCCCTTTATAAGCCAATCTCCAGGAGGAAATGTTAAATCGCCATTCAACCATGGATCAACCAGGATCCTCGTTCTATTAATTTCAATAAGCCAACCATTAGCACCATAGTAGGTTGCTTTTATCGACATTGTTTTTGTTTATAATATAGCCAATCTTATCGTAGATTGTGGAATAATAGATCGCAGTAAATTAGCCTATACCTTTACTATAAAATTAATAACAGTAAAATTATAATAATTATCAGTATCAATAGAATTGCGAATTTTTTAATATATTTTTGAAATTCATACAACCAATCATTTTCCATAATATTAATAAATTTATTACATTATAGGCTTATTAATATGGAGCTAGATAATTAGTACAGTTATGTGACATATTTTTATATCTCTCGTTTATGAAAATATTTTCTTATTATTAGTTAAATCTACAAAATTCATGGGAATTCAAGATTGGCAAGGTTCGGCACTTGTTATTGGTGCAGGCGGTATTGGTAAGTCCTTATCAGAATTTTTGAGGTTTAATGCACCCAAATTAGATGTTATCCTTTGTGGAAGAAATATCACTAACCAAAAAGGTATCTATTTAGATTTAGAGAATGATGATTCATTTATATCTTTTGAAAAAGAAATATCATTTTTTAAGAATCCACTACGTTTAGTTATTAATACCAGTGGTTTTCTCCACTCTGAACATTCGAAACCTGAAAAAAGACTTTCACATATAAATCGTTCCAACTCTATAAAAAATTTTTCTGTAAATTCAATTGCTCCTATTCTAATTGCAAAAAGTATAGAAAAGTTTATCAGACCTGAACTTCCATTCTCATTTGCAAGTTTAAGTGCAAGAGTTGGAAGTATTGGCGATAATAAATTGGGTGGTTGGTATTCTTATAGGGCATCAAAAGCCGCTCAGAATCAATTTTTAAAAACGCTTAGCATTGAGTGGAAAAGAAAATTTCCAAATACAGTTGTTTCTATTTTACACCCAGGGACATGTGATACTAAATTGTCAAAACCATTTCAGTCTGCTGTCCCTAAAGGTAAACTTTTTACTCCTGAACAATCTGCAAAATATTTGATTAATATTATATCTGATCAAACACCATCTGACACTGGTAAGTTTTTAGCCTGGGATAGTAGTGTTATTCCATGGTAATTCTCATAAGAATTCATAATCCTATTTGATTTTAATTTTTTTTATTTTAAATGTATTATGTTAATAGTTTTTTAAACATAAAATGAAAAAACATATTTTAGCAATTGGTGGGGGTGGGTTTGGTAGAACAAAATCTAAATATTTAATAGAAAACTATTTACTAAATCTTTCAAAAAAAGAATTTCCAAAAGTTTGTTTTTTACCAACCGCTACTGGAGACAATGATTCTTATATTGTACGCTTTTACTCTGTTTTTAGCTCCTTAAATTGTCATCCAAGCCATCTTGAATTTTTTAAAAGAACTGTCGACATAGAAAAACATATACTTAAACAAGATATTGTATTTGTTGGTGGTGGTAATACCAAGAGCATGCTTGCTATTTGGAAAAATTGGGGTATGAGTTCTGTTCTTAATGATGCCTATAATAACGGAGTAATTATGAGCGGAGTAAGTGCAGGAGCAATTTGTTGGTTTACAAGTGGAATAACAGACTCATGGGATAGTGAATTAAGAATATTACCTTGCTTAGATTTTATTAGTGGTACATGTTGCCCTCATTATGATGAGGAGCCTGCGCGTATTCCATATGTTAAAGAAATACTAATTAGAAATAAAGTTACTAGTTGTATTTCAATTGAAGGTGGTGCTGCTATGCATTATATTGACGGTAAACCATTTAAAAGTGTTAGTTTTAATAATAATAAAAATTCATATAATGTTTATCTAGAGAATAAAGTTATTGTAGAATCTCCTTTTGATAAAATTCAACTATGAGTTTTTTGTAATAATTCACATTGCAATTTTTCTTAATCAAATAGTCTAATATTAGTAAATTATTTTATGCATTTACTTTTTAAAGATGTTTTTTTTCATATTATCGTTTACAGAAATGGGACTTAATGTACCTATATTTATTTTAATGGTCATTTTTGGAGGCTTCTTTCTGGTAAGTTTTTTAATTACAAGTCCAAATATGGATACTAAAGGTTTATTGAGAGTTCTATATTCAAAACCCGTAAGGAAAGCTGATGGAACTGTTGAGTATCCTGAAACTAGGAATAAATAAATTAATGGATACATTAGTATTTTTTATCAATTTTTTATT
>CACOQT010000031.1 GCA_902629395.1 uncultured Prochlorococcus sp. | reverse complement strand
GTTCCATTGTTAGGTGAGGGAGTTTTAAGTACTTGGGAGATGCCTGTTGATGAAATTGTCAGTAGTGGCCCTGATCGAATTATTGTTTATGAGGGAGCAGAAGAGAAACTCAAACAATTAAACAGTGGTTTTCTTGAAAAGCTAGGTGTAGGAAATTCGGGATGGGAAGACAGCGAGAGGGAAAGGTATAGGGTTAATCTCGTACCAGTTGAAAATCAATTAAATTCTGGAGAAATTGCAAATGATGAACAAAAACTTTTAGAACAATCCCAGGAGGAAATTTTTGAAGAACAAGAAGAGATGGAATACGTTGAAGTTGAAGATTTAGAAGAAGATTACAATCAAGAGTTACGCTATTTAGATGAGCCCGTTCAATCTTCAATTTATTCAAAATTTGATGAGGATGAAAATAATCTTAATTATAGTGATTCTAAATACAATTCTAGAACTAAAGAATCTCAAGCAAAATTATCATCTGAAAGTATTAAAAATAGGTCAAAAAGATTCCGAGAGGAAGAACCAATGGACATAGAGCCTTTAGAAAAATCATCTTTCCCAAAGCCTCAGATTTCTCAATCTAAAGATAAAGAAACTCTAGATATTGAAGACCCATGGTAATTAATATAAAAGTTTTTTTACGGTCAGAAGTTTTATTATTTCTTGACAAAATTTAATCGTTGCTCCTTTTTTACCTCTTAGTTTTTGAAGGTCTTCTTTCTGGCCAGAGAGCCTAGAGGGTGAATTTATCCAATCAATAGTTTCCTCAGCGATTTGTGTTGTAGTTATGTGCCCGACTCTTTCAGGTACAATCATTCTTTTTGCAGATATATTTGGCCAAGCAAGTAGTCCTTTTTTTCTCAGTTTCACAAAGCTAATTAATCTACCTAGGCAGAATTTTAAAATTGGTAATCTAGCTATAAAACCTAATAATCCATCCCATGCTTCCATAACTAAGATATGTTGTGTAGGTATAACAACTATCATTGGAATGTTTAATGATCCAAGCTCAGCCGTATTTGCTCCTATTGTAGTTAATGCCATATCACATTGGATTAGATCACTATATGCTGGATAATTTTCTTGAAGTAAAATTTTTGTCGAATTATTGGTGATTAATATTCCTCTTGTGTCTTTATTAATGGCTCTATTAATTAATTTTATACCAGATTTATAATATTTTGAAATTGGATTTTTTTTGCTTCCAAAGTATTTAATCTGATCTATATTTGTTGTAGGTGCAATAGGTATAAGAAAATTACAATCTGGTATTAATTTTGATATTTTGTCCGCCACATCAAGAAAAAAAGGAATACCAATTTTGAGTTTGGCACTTTTCGATCCTGGCATGAGAGCAATCCATTTTCCTGGTGGAAGTGGATCATTTATCTTTATATTTTCTGTTAAGTCAGCGGTCAGGTCTCCTATGACTGAACAACGACCTTGAATTCTTTTTGGTAATTTCTGAACAATACTGTTTGACATTGCAACAATTCGATCATTCCAAAAAGGCCATCTTGCTATCCATTCTGCATATGTCATATGTAAATATCCTAATCTTGCTGAAAGTAGAACGCTCCAAAATTGATCTCCGCCTAAAAAAATTACTAATCCATTAGATGGCCATGAGCCAAATTTTTTTGGTTTTATGAGAAGTTGCCAAAAATTTTTTGCTTTTATGATGTTTTCAAATTGAAACCATTTTTCTGCGACGAGATTTTCATTGCCGGTTGCATTTGGGCAAGGAACCAAAACAAGATTTAATGATATTGAAGAGTTCTTAACTCTAGGCCTAAGCTCGATTTGTTTATGAAGCTCTTCAGCTAGTGGGTTAACCCAAGTAGTAAGTTCACCTGGACCATTTGAAACAAAGATAATTGATAAAGGATCATTACTCATTTATTGATGAGCATTTGTTTTAAATGCGGATGGCGAGACTTGAACTCGCAAGGCCGAAGCCACATGTTCCTTAGACATGCGCGTATACCAATTCCGCCACATCCGCAAGTTAACTCAGTTAAACACCAAGTAATCATGATCATAATGCCTAACCTATTAAGCTTCTACTTAACGCGTTTTGTCTTGGGCACTAATACTGATACGATCCGCCTGATGCCTTAATAAATTTGAATGCCCATAGGCAAATTGCTGATAGCTAATCGTGGCGAAATAGCTTTAAGAATTCTCCGTAGTTGCCGTGAGATGGGGATTGCAACAGTTGCTGTATACAGCACTGTTGATAAAAATGCTTTACACGTTCAGTTGGCTGATGAGGCTGTTTGTGTTGGAGATTCTCCTAGTAGCAAAAGTTATTTAAATATTCCGAATATACTAGCTGCAGCTACATCTAGAGGCGTTGATGCTATTCATCCTGGTTATGGCTTTTTAGCTGAGAATGATCGTTTTGCAGAGATTTGCGGAGACCACGGGTTGATATTTGTAGGCCCCTCTCCTAACGCGATACGGTCAATGGGTGATAAGTCGACGGCTAAATCGACTATGCAGAGGGTTGGAGTCCCTACAGTTCCTGGAAGCGAGGGTTTGCTAGAGAGCGTTGAAGAGGCCTCTCGATTAGCCTCTGAAATGGGTTATCCGGTAATGATTAAAGCGACAGCAGGTGGCGGCGGAAGAGGGATGCGTTTAGTTGGAAGTGCTAATGAATTGGATAATCTTTTTAAGGCAGCCCAGGGTGAAGCAGAAGCTGCATTTGGAAATCCAGGTTTATACATGGAGAAATTCATCGATCGCCCTAGGCATGTAGAAGTTCAGATTCTTGCTGATCGTTTTGGAAATGTTGTCCATCTTGGTGAGAGAGATTGCTCGATTCAAAGGCGGCATCAGAAACTATTAGAGGAATCTCCTAGTCCTGCTTTAGATAATGATTTGAGATTAAAGATGGGAGAAGCAGCGGTTGCTGCTGCAAAAAGTATTAATTATGAGGGAGCAGGGACAGTTGAATTCCTGCTGGATAGGCAAGGAAACTTTTACTTTATGGAAATGAATACACGAATACAAGTCGAGCATCCTGTAACGGAATTAGTTACGGGAATGGATTTAATATCAGAACAATTGCGTATTGCCGGTGGAGACAAACTTCAGTTTAGTCAAGCTGAGATTAAGCTTGATGGACATGCGATTGAATGCAGAATCAATGCTGAGGATCCAACTCATAACTTTAGACCCTCTCCAGGTAAAATCACAGGCTGGTTACCTCCTGGTGGACCAGGAGTTAGGGTAGATAGTCATGTTTATACTGGTTATGACATCCCTCCTTTTTATGATTCTCTCATTGGAAAATTAATTGTTTGGGGTAGAGATAGAGAGTCAGCACTTAAACGCATGGAAAGAGCTTTAAATGAATGTGCAGTAACTGGAATTACAACTACGATTGATTTTCATTTGAAATTACTTAAAAGAAAAGAATTTAGAGATGGGGATGTTCATACAAAGTTTGTTGAAGAAGAAATGTTGTAGATTTTTTTTAAAATATAATTTGAGTTAGCAACCCTTGTTGGCCAAGAAATAATTCGCGAAAAAGACTTAAGAGTCCGACCCAAATAATTGGAGTTACATCAACACCACCTATTGGAGCAACAATTTTTCTGGTGGCAACCAGTACAGGTTCAGTTGGCAAAAAAATAATTGGCCAGAGACCTGTTTTTAAATCTATATTTGGGTACCAAGTCAAAATAATTCTGAGAAGGAATGCAAGAGTTAGGGAACCTATGAAAAAACCCATTAAAAAATGAAGGGTTGGAAGACTTTTAATTAACAGAGGCATCACAAAGCTCAAAGCAATATTGAATAGATGGTATAAATCATCTTTTATTGCTTAAGATTACCCGGTATTGCATAAGAATTAGCTGAAATGGCTTTTCAATTATTAAATTTGTTCCTCAGTACTGGTGCAACTAGTGAAGCTGCTACAAGTTCTGCTGTTGGGATGATTGGAAGTTTTCTCGCGGCTGGAGCTTTGATAGTTGCACCTGCTGCTGCTGCGTTGATTTGGGTCAGTCAAAAAGATGCATTGAGTAGATAGCCCTAGCAATCACCTATTTATGCCATAGACTGATAAAAATAAGGTTGTTTTCAACCTTAAATGTTTATTTAAGAGGCAAACTTGGTCAATGCCAGTCTAAATTGGGCCAGCATTGTTGGCATAGTTCTTGCTGTGTGCGGAGCTGGCTTATATTTTCTTAGATCTTTCAAGCCAGCCTTGGCGAGGGACTATGATGTTTTCTTTGCCGCCATTGGTTTGTTATGTGGTGGAATACTTTTTTTTCAAGGATGGCGTTTAGATCCCATTCTTCAGTTTGGACAGTTTTTACTTGCCGGAACAACTGTTTTTTTTGCTTATGAAAGTGTTCGACTGAGAGGTATTGCAACAGATCAAGCACGTAGATCCTCATATTTTGATGATGAACCTGAATTGCCAAGGTCTTCTAGGGGTGGGTTATCCGATGCGGGCTTTGATAGAAATTTTGATCGTTTTGAGGACTCTCAACCAATAAATAGAAGATTTTCAGGTAGAGAAGAATATCAAGAAGAATATGCAGAGGATGAAAATTATGGAAGACGTCCATCTAGGGCGGCAATACCTGAGCAGGCTGCAAGTAGAAGGCCAAGAAGTACTCGTTCTTCAGAAATTGATTCTCGAGAGGCTGAAAGAGAGAGGAGAATGGAAAGATTTAAAAATGCAGAATCTTCTTTGGATAGAGTTCCAAGTTTTGGAGATAGGCGTACAAGCCGTCAAGAAACAAGGCGAGGGTCTCGTCCTTCAGCAAATAGTCAAACAACTAGATATGGTCGCAGAAGAAATGAAGTAACTGATCCCTCTAAAGCATCGGTTTCAAGGTTTGCCTCTGATAGTGGTGCTGGTCGCTCCTCTGAAGCTAGTAGGATTTCTAAGATAAATAAAGGTATTGAAGATGCTGCTTTCTATAGTTCTGAGAAAGGTTCAAGACGCACCAATAGAAGATCTTCGAGCAACTCTTCTACAAACCAAGCCAATGCAAGACAATCCTCTAAAAACTCTTATACATCCACAAAAAAATCTAGACCAAGAGATAACAGTTCAAGATTTGATGACTAACAAAAGAATTGTTAATTACTTATTATTCCAGCCCATTCCAAAAAAGATGTCTTGCTAATTGCTTCTACAATTAGAACCGCTATGAGACCTATCATTGCAAATCTTCCATTTATTCTTTCTGCATAGCCGGACCAACCAAATTCAGGAACATCATTCGTTGTCGCACTTGTTGAAAGAGTTTTAATTTCTGAATCAGTTTTTTCTTGATCTATCAACTGATTATCATGGTTTGTTTCAGTATTGGAGTTCATAAAAATAGCTAGTTCTCTGTAAATTGGTAGCTTGTAGCAGGTATTAATCGCCAACCTTTGCTATCTGTGATTTCAAGCACAGTTTCATGATAGTTCTTTAGCGTTGGTCTATGACCAACGCTAATACATGCCATATCACGTTGGTTAAGAAGTTCATAAAGATGTTTTTCTGTATTAACGTCTAAAGCACTTGTCGCCTCATCTAAAACAACATACTTTGGTGAATTTAGGAGCAGTCTTGCGAAAGCTAGCCTTTGCTGTTCTCCTAAAGACAATAATCTTTGCCAATCTTGTTTGATATCCAAGTCTGGATACCTTTCTATGATTTGTGGTAACTTGACCTCTTCTAAAACAGCTTTTAAATGATCATCACTGAACCTATTTTTATCTAATGGGTAGCACAGCTGTTCTCTAAGAGAACCAAGGTTCATATATGGTTTTTGCGGTATAAAAAGTAAATCACCACTTGAGGGTGTCTCGACTTCTCCAGATTGTATTGCCCAAAGACCACTAATAGCTCTGAGTAAGGAGGTTTTGCCGCATCCAGAGGGTCCTACAACAAGTAAACTTTGTCCTGCCTCAAGACTTAAATTCAAGTTATTAATCAGGTAGTTATCTTTTCCTGGAGTTTTTATACTTACGTTTTTAAGGATAATAGAATCATTTGTTTTGATTTCTGCTTTAAAGTCATCTAATTTGTTATCTCTAATCTCATTCATATTTGATTGAAATCCCTCAAGTCTTCCTATAGAAGCTGAAAATCTCGCAAGGGCTTCTATTTTGTAGATAATAAAAAATAATGAACCTTCTAAAAGGTTATAGTTTAAATTGGCTTGTTGAAAACTTCCGTAGTCCATTTGGCCGCTGAGAATTGGTCCTGCAAGAATAATAAAAGGGATAAATACACTTCCATAAATTCCAGAACGTTGGAGCACTCTAAGTAATGCTTCCCAGATTATTAAAAGATTGAAGTTATCAACTACTGACTTTAATCTTCTGCTAACTTCTTTTTCTTCTTGATTTTCACCTGAATAAAAAGCAATTGATTCTGCGTTGTTTCTTACATGGACAAGTCCATAACGAAAATCAGCTTCAAATCTTAGTTGGTCATAATTTAGCTTAAAAAGTTTACGACTTGCAAAAAGTAGCAAAGAAGAAACTAATGTTGCGTAAATTATGAGAGCAATTGTAAGCTCTTTGCTTATACTTAGGAGAATAAATATATTCAAAGAGAATACAAGTAAAGAATCAAAAATGTTTAACGATAGATCGATTGTTTGTGCGGTAAAGTCTCTAGCATCTTCTGTAATCCTTTGGTCTGGATTATCAACATTCGTTTCAGATTCATCATTGGGATTGAGTATATAGTATGTTCTATCATCTAAATAATCTGTTATGAGGCTTTTAGATAACCACTCTCTCCATAGAAGCTGGAGCTTAGCTGAAAAATAAAATTGGAAGCTTCTAATAGGTAATGCTGCAAGGAAACAAATCCCAAGAATCCATAGATTTTTATAACTTTCGTTTTCATCTTGTTGTATTAATGCATTGGTTATGTCCCTTACTAGAAAAGTAATTCCTGCGTTAATTCCATTCACAGATAGCAACATCAATATAATCACACCCAGTAAAAGCCAAGGTAGCCATCTCCTTTGCCTTAGTTGGCCACGAATCGTTATAAATGAAAAGATTCCTAGAGCAAATAAACTGGAAATTATTATTC
>CACOQT010000030.1 GCA_902629395.1 uncultured Prochlorococcus sp. | reverse complement strand
TTTTGTTTACAGGTTTTATTATGCTTAGTGTGAACTTCCAGTCAGAAACTACTCCTTCTGCATTGATATCTATCATCAATGAGACAGCTTCACATTCTTCATTAAGTTTAAATTTAGAAGCTGACCTAAGTGAATCATTAAGAAACTCAAGCCAGTTGTTTCCTAAACAAATAACTTCACCTTTTCTCCTGAGATACATATCAAGCTTGCTACCTAGATTTAGTCTTTCAGAAATACTAGGTGCATGAACCCATATTCTATTTCCACCCTCATACGGCTCTGCATATAAGGCTGGCAGAGATGGTGAATTGGGTGATTCCCAACTTTCAAACAATAGTACTGGTTGAGTAGTTAAGTCATCTCGTCCTTTAGGTTGAATTTTTTTTGGAGCAATTTTAGGTACTTCTAATTTTTTGGTTATATAATTCTTCGAAAGTAATAACTCTATATCGGCTTCAACTCCAGAATTTATTGAAAACTCCCTTATGATTGAACCTTTTGCATTGCACTGAGCAATTGGATATTTATTAATCTGTATTTCGTAGATAAGATCCTTATTATTCAGATTATTTTTAAACTTGATGTTATTTTCAAGTTCAATTGTGACAGGTATCCTGTCATCTAAAGGGAAAGCTCTTAATTCTCCATTTAATTTATCAGGCTCTACCTTTGCAAGTAAATAATTATTATGTCGATGTAGTACACATTGTATTTTTCCCTCTGGTGCTCTTCTTTTTACGCCTTGTTTAGTTATTAATACTATTACTGAATCTCCATGCCATGCATTATTCAGATTAGATTCTCTAATATAAATATCCTCTCCTTGATCTTCTCTAACAACAAAGCAGTAACCTTTGCTACTACAACGAACTCTACCTTGTAAAAAAGGATTATCATTATTGATATTAATTTTTTGATCATTAGCAATTTTAACTATTCCTAGCTTTGTAAGTGCTTTAATTGCAATGTTTAATTTATCTCTATCGTCCTTTTTGGTGAGCTTCAAGGATTTTTCAAGTTTGGAAACGTCTAATCCTTCCTCTCTATCAAGACTTTCAAGTATTTTTAAAACTGATGTCATAGTTAAAGCAGCAAATTAAAATAATTTTTTTGGATTTGATCGTTTAAAATAAAGACTATTAACTTTAATATTAGTTTATTGGCTTTCATTGGTAAATTCTTTTTTTCTTTGTAAAAGGAGGTTGATACCTATAATTAAGAAAACAATCCCAGATAATACTCTTAGTAAGAATGCTGGGATAAGGTTAGCAATAGATCCTCCTGCTAAAGCTCCCAAAAGCGTTGCTAATATTAATGCTAGTGAAGATCCAATAAATACTGCTAATGGTTTATTAGTTGTACTGCTTAAAGTTATTGTAGTTAACTGAGTTTTGTCGCCCATTTCTGCAAGAAATACAGTGACAAATGTTGTGAAAAGAAGGGTTAGAATCATTATGATCTCACAAATTTAATTTTGAATAAAATCAATAAAACCCTGAGTAACTAGGTACACACCTAAACCTAACATAATTATTCCTGAAACTATTGTAAAACTTTCTCTGGGTAAGTTATTTGCTATCCATCTACCTATTAAAACTCCAAGAAGGCTTGTGGAAACAAGTGCAAACGCAGCACCGATAAAAATGATTAGCGGTCTACCAGACTGAGCAGAGAGAATTAATGTAGCAAGTTGTGTCTTGTCACCTAACTCGGCTAAAAAAATTGTACTGAAAGATGTAATTAATACACTAAAAAATGAAGGGAGATCATTTGTATTATCTTCATCTATTTTCAAGTCTGGATCTGTGTTACCCATTACCTCCTATTAAAAGCTGTCATCCTTTTCTGTTTTTAAGAGTAGCCATATTCTATATTCAAGACCTATGGATAATCAATATATCAATAAAGTCTCTATTGTTAAAAACTTAGACCTCTTGTCCATAGATCAACAAAAAACCGATAAACATACCGAAAACCCACTTTAATCCTCATCAGACTTATGAACAAATGTTGATTTAATCAATATTTAGCTTATAGGGAGCATTTCATAAAATTATTTAACTATTAGGTTTGTTTGCCTTTTATTTAGTATGATATCCAAAATTAAAAAAAAAACATGGGAAACCTTTTGCCTTTTGTAGCAGTCTTTCTTGCAGGACCAGCTATTATCGCGTTAATCTTCTACAGAAGAGGAGTGTAAAGTCTAAGCTGCCTTTCCAAGGGCTATCTCAGCAAATGTAAGTATTTTTTTTATAAATAATTTTTGTTTTATATTCATATTTTGCGACTCAGTATATCTGTCTGAATAGATAGATTGACCTAACGAGTTAGTTACTTGTATACAATCTTTTTCATTAATTTGACAAATATAATTTCTTTTATGCAATTGTAAATTGATAATATTCTGATGGCTTTTTATGTCTAATATATTCAACTGGATTGATTTTGAATTATTCCAATAATTGGTTTCAATATAGAATGCAATATCTACGACATCATTAACTTTTAAGTTTAAAGAACTTTTCCACTTTAATGCCTGAATCGAGGATTTACCATCATTTAGAGTAATTTTTAAATGGCCGCCTCTTAGTTTATTTATTTTAACTATTCTGCATTTTCTTGTCCAAAAGATTGGAGTGGGATTCATTATTCCAAAGGGTCCAATTAAATTTAATTGGTCATAAAAATTATCGTCAATTTCATTAAAATTTATGTGTGCATCTGGATTAATAGTCTTTGATATATCTAAATTTGCAAACTCTCTTTCAGCAATGGTTATTAGTTTCTCCTTAAGTTTACTTATATTTTTCTCTTTTATCGAGAACCCTGCAGCTGCCGAATGACCACCATAAGCTATTAATAGATCACTACATTCTTCTAATGCTTGGTTTACATTTAATATTTTATTAGATCTAACTGATCCTCTATAATTACCATCTTTAGCTTTTGCAATTATTGCTGTCGGTAAATTGAACTTGTCAACCATTCTTGAGGCTACAATACCGATTATCCCAGAATGCCAATCCTTGTTAGTAAGAACTAGAAATTTACGATCATATTTGTATTCATCTAGTGCCATTACTAAGGCTTCCTGCTCAATTAATGCTGTAATTCTCTTTCTATCTTTACTTATTTCAAAACAATCGTTTGTAAGTCTTTCTATTTTTGATTTTGAACCTATAGTAAAAAGATCTACTATAATCTTTGGATCTCCAATTCTGCCAACTGCATTTATTAATGGAGCAATTTTATAGCCGATATCTTCTGATGTAATTTCTTTCTTATTTATATAAAGTCTTTTCAATATTGAAATAATACCTCTATTTGTTGATTTGTTAATTCTTGGTAAATACTCTTTTAGCCATTTCCTATTAGCTCCTTTTAGCGGTGCCATATCTGCGATTGTACCAATACATAGAAGTGAATTTGCAGAAGAATTATTAATATCAAAATTTAATTTTTTACATATGTTTATTGCAAGTACATATGCAATACCTACTCCAGCTAAATATTTATAGGGAGAGTTAGTCGGTGTTTTTTCAGGATGAATTAAAGAATGATAACTTAAATTTTTCTTTGGAATTTTGTGGTGATCTGTTATTATTAAATCAATCCCAAGTTCATTTGATTTTTTTATAGCATCAAAGGCTGAAATACCATTATCTACAGTTATAATAAGTCTTATATTTTGATTATGAATTTCATTTATCATTGTTGGATTAAGTCCATATCCTTGCTCCTGCCTAGAGGGTATGAATGAATCAACCCTTGCTCCGAGTAAGGATAATATTTCAACTAAAAGTGTTGTGCTCGTAATTCCATCTGCATCGTAATCACCACATACCGCTATTTTTTCGTTTCTATTACAAGCTTCAATTATTCTATGACTAGCTTTCGATAATTCATCGAAATGTTCCTCTGGATTGGGAAGTTCAGACGGGGTTAAATATTCATCCAATTCATCATCTAAATCTATTCCTCTTCTTATTAAGACTTTCTGTAATATAATATTCAAGTTGACATTAACTAATTCATTTTCATTTATTGGTTTTGGTAATATCCATCGGATAACTTGATCATTATCTGTTTTCAAAAGCTTACCTTAAATTTTTTTCTTTATGGTCAGAATTATATTTCCTTTATGAGAAAAAATCATGCGTAAGTTACAAGCAGTTTTTTGGGATGTAGATGGAACGATAGCTGACACTGAATTGTGTGGGCATAGAGTTGCATTTAATTTGGCTTTTAAAGATTTTGATTTAAATTGGTATTGGGACGAGATCCAATATTTAGATCTATTGAAAATATCAGGTGGTCTCAACCGTATAATTCACTATAGAAACAAAAAAAATAGTGACCTCAGTGATGATCAATGTTCCAAAATTCAATACCAAAAGCGTCGTCATTACAGGAATTTAATACAATCTGGTGAAATAAAAGTAAGAATTGGAGTTCTACCTCTAATCAAAGAGCTTTCTTGCAATGATGTAGAACAGTTTATTGTAACTACTAGCGGAAGAGATTCTTTGGAACCTTTTTTAAATACTTCATTGAGTTCTCATTTGAAATTTTTTTCTGGAATGGTTACATATGAAGATGTCAATAGGCATAAGCCATTCCCTGATGCTTATCAGTTGGCACTTCAATTAAGTAAAAGATCAAATCTCAATTGTATGGCTATTGAGGATTCTGAGATAGGTGTTGAGTCTGCAAAAGCTGCTAATCTAAACTGCCTTTTAACATTACCTCCATGGGCAAGATCTACTAAAAATATTTCTAGAAAAGCAAATGCATGTGTAGATAGCCTCGGTAATTTTGATAATCCAAGTATGTTAATTTATGGAAAAGAATTAACAAATAGTTACGTTAACTTTGAATATTTAACAGACATTATTAATTGAAAGATGCAAAAGACTAAATTCAGAAAATTCTTAGAAAGTTTTTATAAGATGATAAATTCAATAATCACTGATAGTTGGAGCAAAAGAAGTGTTTTATTGCTTTCTTTACTATTAGGTTTTTATTTTACTAACAGCTTGCTTTCATTTTTGTTAGATAAAACTTTTAACACAATTTTTATAGCAATTGTTATTATATGTGTAATGGAGTTATCAATACGTTTAACTCTATTAACTAATTTTTTTAAATCTTCTTTAATTATAATATCAATAAATAATTTCAGAATTGGCTCAACATACGCTTTAATTCTTGAAGCCTATAAACTTGGTTCTTGATAAAATCAATCAGAATCTTCTTCTGAAGTCTCATTCATAGGGTAAACAAATCCCTGGGCTCTCCCAGTAAGTACAGATTTACCAATCGATAATGCTTTTTCTGCAGCAATAGCTGCTTTACCTTTCCAGGTTGCGTGTCTTTGATTCCTCTTTCCTTTTGAGGTTTTTTTCTTAGGTACAGCCATTTTTGCTCAACTTTTAAAGATTTTTATTTTATAACGCCACGCACCAATTTAAAAAGTTGCTTTGAGGAAAAACAAACTTCTTGTCTATTTTACTGTATAAACTCAAGTTGGTTAACATTTTTACTATAGTCCGTATATATATTCTATTGAGTTAATTGATTTAATTATCAAATGAGTAAAAGTTATAGTCAATTATTAAGGGATATTGAAAGTGGTGAAATTATTTCAATTATTTTAATACCTAACAGAAGAGAGGTTTTTGTTGAATTTAGAAATGGAGATAGGAGATTAATACCTATATTTTATAATGATCAAAAAATAATTCGAATATCTCAAGAATATAATGTACCACTAACTGTTAGAGATATTAAATCAGAACAGAGACTTGCTAATTTTATTACTGGTTTTGGACTTACTCTAATTTTTGTTATATCACTTACATTCTTAATAAGAAGATCATCAAAGATATTAAACAACATTCAGAGTTTTTCCAATCGTTCATCTCAGGTAAAGCAAGAAGATATTAGTAAATACACTTTTGATGATGTGGCTGGCTTAAATGAAGAATCACATGAATTGAAAGAAATAGTTACTTTTTTAAAGAATCCACAAATATTGAATGATCTCGGTGCAAAAACACCTAAAGGTGTTTTATTGATAGGCCCCCCTGGGACAGGAAAGACACTACTTGCAAGAGCAATTGCTGGGGAAGCTAATGTTCCTTTCTTCTCCATATCTGCATCAGAATTTGTAGAGATGTTTGTTGGTGTTGGGGCTAGTCGTGTAAGAGATCTATTTAAAAGTGCCAAAGAAAAAGCTCCTTGCATAGTTTTCATAGATGAAATTGACTCTGTAGGAAGACAAAGGGGAGCAGGTATTGGAGGCGGAAACGATGAAAGAGAGCAAACTTTAAACCAACTTCTAACTGAGATGGATGGATTTGAGCCAAATAATGGGGTAATAGTAATTGCCGCTACAAATAGGCCAGATATACTTGACCGTGCCTTAACGAGACCTGGTAGATTTGATCGTCGCATCGAGATATCCCTTCCTGACAGAAAAGCTAGATATAAAATTCTATCCGTTCATGCAAGAACAAAGCCTTTATGTAATTCTGTGCGTCTCATGGATTGGGCAACAAAAACCCCTGGTTTTTCAGGAGCAGATTTGGAGAATCTTCTAAATGAATCAGCGATTTACGCTGCTAGAAATGATAATTCAATAATAAAAAGTGTTGATCTTGAAAATGCACTAGAAAAGGCACGCTTTGGTCAGATATCAAAACCTCTTACTGATAGCAATAAGAAAAGGCAAATTGCATATCAGATTATTGGTAAAGCTTTAGTCGCATTGATGATGCAATCACATGATAAATTAGAAAAAATTTCTTTGTTTAAGTCTTTAGGTGATGTATATGGAATGACCTATTTCTCACCTGATGAGGAGACTATGGACAGCGGTTTGTTAACCAGAAACTATATTTACAGCAAAATTGTTATTTCACTTGGCTCCAGAGCTGCTGAAACTATAGTTTATGGGTCAAGAGAAGTAACACAGGGTTCTCAAAAAGATCTTGAAAATGTATATTTTTGGGCAAATCAAATGGTTACCAAATTTGGCTTTTCCGACCTTGGACCGATAGCCTATGAAACAGAAAAAGATTCTGTTTTTTTAGGTAAAAATATTTTGAAAAATAAAATGGAATACTCTCAGAAGACTAGCAAAGAGATTGATAATCAAATTATATTAATAGCTAATAATGCTATTAATCATGCGATTGAACTCCTATCAGATAAAGTTCCTTTACTGGATAATCTTGTCGATGAACTAGTGTTAAATGAAACTCTGGAATCTGAATTTGTTATAAACTCCCTTAACTCATATAATTCTAAAAATAGAAAATAGGCTTAATATTTTTAGAGAGATGAGAAGTACTCTTTACTTCCTTTGGGATCTTCCTTCATTGTCTTGTCACCTGGAGTCCAGCCAGCAGGACAAACCTCATCTGGGTGAGATTCAACATATTGATAGGCTTGTAAGATTCTTAGAGTTTCGTCAATATTTCGGCCGACAGGTGCTTTATTTATAGTTGAATGCATAATGATTCCACTTGGGTTAATTAAAAACAAACCTCTATCAGCTTCTCCATCGTCATTTAATACGTTATATGATTGGCAAATTTCACGTTTAAGATCAGACACTAGAGGATAATTAATGTCTCCGATCCCTCCCTCATTTCTTGGTGTTTGAATCCAAGCAAGATGTGTAAATTTGCTATCAACAGAAACACCTAAAACTTCAGTGTTTTTAGTACTGAAATCACTATATCTGTCACTAAATGCGGTAATTTCGGTAGGGCACACAAAGGTAAAGTCTAAAGGATAGAAAAATAAAACAACATACTTTCCTCTGTACTGAGAAAGCTTAATATCCTTGAATTCTTGATCAACCACTGCAGTTGCAGCAAAATCAGGAGCTAGCATACCCACCCTTAGGCACTCATTAGTCGTCATGGAATTTCTTGTGTTTTTGATTGGTTTGGAGGGTAATGAACTTCCCCTTTTCCTATAATTAATTTATCATGTAAAGACCACAAACTTACTTGAGCTACCAATCTAAACGAGCATAACCAAAAAAAATGAATGAACCAATAAGTTGGGATCCTACCCTAGTTAAAAAGTATAGTTCTTCTAATTATTATAAGCTATTAAATCAATTGAGAAATGAAGTTAAAAAGTATCCATTAAATAATAAAAAAAAGATTTCCACTAATCAGTCAAAGGAAAAAAATCATTCTAATAAAATTAACTCGACTACTTCACACTCTCAAAACAGACAATTATCAAATAACTCAGCTAATAGTAGTGAGGAGCTGAGTAGAAATTCAAGTATTAGTTTTAATAATGCCAAGAATTTTTCTATATATAACCATAATAATAATAATAATGCACAAAAAAATCCAAATATTACTTCCGATAATTATGATTCAAATATAGAAGTATCTTCTCAATCATTCAAAGATCGACTTAATCAAATAGATATGAAATAACATCTATTTTTAATTATTTCAAAAAGATACCTATATAAAAGCCTAATTGTTAAAGACTAATAAAAAAAATGATCAAATTGAGTAGAAGGCGATTTATTAAAACCAAAGCTACAGTTTTATGTCAGTGGAGAGACTTGAACTCTCGACCTCAGCGTTATGAATGCTGTGCTCTAACCGGCTGAGCTACACTGACAGGTTTTACCTATGGGGACACATTTATCAATAACTTATTCAAGTTGATT
>CACOQT010000029.1 GCA_902629395.1 uncultured Prochlorococcus sp. | reverse complement strand
TTCCTCACTTTAGTATTCTGCATGAATTTAAAAAAAATAAGGAAAATACCCTGGCTTCATTTAATAACTTTCTTCATTTCATTAATAATCTTGGATGTAAGGAATTACTTCTCGTATCCGGTTCTCAAAAAAGATCGACATTAGATACTATTTCTGCTTTATATATGCTCAGGAATAATACTTTATTTTCTAATCGTGAACTTTCGATTGGCGTAGCATTTAATCCCTATCTGCCGGGATTAATGTTTAATGAAGAGATCCTAAGATTAGAAAAAAAACTGCAATCAGGTATAGTAAGTTCTATCTGGATTCAATTTGGTACTGACTATAGACTTCTCAAGGATAGAATGAAAATTATAAAACAAGTTATATCCAATTCTGTTAATAAAGATTCTAAAATATCGAAAATAATGTTTTTCGGTAGTATTTTAATTCCATCTAAGCAATTTCTAGCAAGATTCAAATACAGACCATGGAAAGGGGTGTATTGTTCTGATGATTTTTTAGAATCTGTAGAGATTGCAAATGAAATAACTATAAAATTATTACAAACTTATAAAGAATATAAAATATTGCCAATTATTGAAACAAATACTTCCTCCGAAAAGTATTTAAATACTTTAAAAAGTATTTTGTAAATTTATAAGTTTATTTAGTAATTTTTATTTTTAGTGAATTTTAGTTAGTTAATAAACAAGGTTTGTTGATCTTTATTTATTAAGGTTGATTAGATTATTTCAATTAAACAGATTTTGGTTGAATTGGTATTAGATACTCCATGGGTTGAGATCAAATATCAACTTAATCTATTTCTGACGTTTTATGTTTAAAATTTCTGGATTCGGTTTTGCTTAAATGATTTAATGTTGTCAGATAATGATCAGCTTGAAAAATGCAAAATGTAAAAATTCAAGAAAAACAATATGTTTTTATGTAAATCCTGGTTCTCTATACATTCGATTTCTGTAGATCCTTTCTCTAAGGTCTAAGTTGCCTTTTATTAATTACTGATTGATTCTTGGCTTTGAGTAGCGTTTTCTTTATAAATAATTTTTAATTCCTTTATTTTGTATTCGTTTAATGTAATTCGAGCTTTCGTGTCATTTGTATGAAGAATGTATTTATTTTTTGATAGCTCTCCTATTGTTTCGCGATCTGTGAAAAATTCCTTTAATTTAGTAATAGTGCATATATTAAAAAATGTTTTCATCAAGGAAAAAAACACCTCAAAAAGCCATACCTCAGGTGAATTCCTTTGCGGCTGATACATTTTTACTAAGGAGGGGTGACGAGGCCACTAGATATAAAGTTGCTGCTCTGATGATGTTTGTTGCTGGTTTTGGCTTGTTAACATTAGGGACATGGGTTCTCAATGATTTTAATTTTCTAACCTTTACCAATTAATCAATCAAATTTTTATTTGACATTTATAGTTTTGAATCATTCCAATTACTTCTAGCATAATTGGAATGATTTTTTTAATAAGAATTATTATTTCCTCAGTTGTGGTCTAATATTTAGATACAGCTATTTTATACATGTCTAATTCTTGGGACAAGTATTTTTCGTACTATTCTGATTGGGACGACGCACATTGTTTTAATGTAAGGTTGGAACTCAAATTTGAAGTAGAGATAAAAAAACTTGGATATGTCGAGTTCACTAATACTGACGATATTTATTTAATAGATAATAATATTTCTAATAAATCGTTACCCAAGAGTAAAACATACAAGAAGAATCAAAATGAGATTCTTATATCTTTTGATGTCCCATATGATTGGTCTATTGATACTGATTGGGAAGATAAAGCACTTGTTTTGCTTGGGCTCTCTGACGAATGGGTTATAGACTCATCTGTCGAAGACAAATAAAAAAAAGTTTTTTTTTAAGTTATGAGTAGAAAATAAGTGCAAGACCCTTTCTGGTTAAATAAAATTCTTTTTCTTCTCTGCTTAAATCCATAGCTAATTCTTCACCTTCTATAATTGCTTGCTCATAAGGAGGTTTTGAAGGAGAGTTACCCTTATAAATTGCTGCAATGCCTAGTGGAGTTGCGTTCCATGCGAAATTAGAGGTTTCTCCAATCGGTGGCTGATTTAAAGCTTCTTCTAATAGATTTGATGAGTTTGATTTTGGACGACTTGTTGTTGATGTCATGTTTATATTTAAGAATTCTTTTAAAAAAACTTGTTTAGAAAAACTTTAGGAACATATTCTTTAATGTTCTAATGCATCAGATTGTTTTCTGGGTCATTTTTGTTGATCTCTGCATCCTTCATAATCCATGAACTTAGAAATTATTACTAAAGCACTCCTAAATTTTATGGAAATAGATTTATTAATTCTTTTTTTTTATTAAAATCTTCCATTTTTTTAAAGAGTAATTTGTTTGATTTGTTTGAATTACTCTTTAATCTTCACTAGCCTCGGGCGAATTTAACTCTTAATTAACATTAGAGGTTATGGTGGTTTAGCTTGTATTTTTATTTGAAATGAATTCATCGATATTATCCTTTTTAAGAGTGAAATGTTATTACTCTTTAAATAAGAAATTTTCTGAATAGATCATTATACTTTCTAGGATTTTATTAAAATATGGGTAAAATGACTTTTATGATTAATATCCGTTATGATTTCGATGAGCCTAGTTTTTTTTGCAATGTTGGTTGTTGTACCTTATTAAGAATATATCTACTGCAAATAAAACAATGTAATAGGTGGATTACATTGTCATTTGATTAATTTTTAATCCCTTTTACCTATGAAAAGATCTTAAAAAGCTTTTTTCATTTCTTGAATATGGTTGTCAAAAAAACCACTCAGACAATATTATTTTTGCTTGGTCCATTTCATTTATAGCTTTAAGTTCATTTATCTTTTTTACTGCTGAATATGCCATTTCTCCTCTTCTCCAAAATCGTATTTGTTTTGTCGGACTTGTTAGGTTAGATTCAGTTTCTGAATTTGTTCTTTTTTTAGGCATTAGTCTCTCCAAAAAGAGTTATTTCTTAAATTGAATTAAATTGTTATGTCAAATTCCACAATAGACTATTGACTACCGCTTATATGAAAAATCAAAAGTAAAAATGAAATAAATCCCCTTGAAGGTATTTATTACGTTCGTGAGTTTTAATTATTGAGGCTTTGAAAAGTTTTTAATGTTTTTTGTCTTCAGGAAACTCGGGCTTTTCTCTCTTTTTTCTTCTGCCGTCTGAAAGCTCTAACAAGGTAGAAAGTTGTTCATACACTGACCGAAGTGATGATAGCTCAGGAAGTAAACCGTCATTTCTGAGGTCTTCATCCATATATCTAAGCTCTTGTCTCACATACGAGAGAATTGATTTTGCTTCATCTCTTTTTGGTCCTGCCATATTTTTTTTTATTTTGAAAGATACAACAAAAAAGAACTGAATTAAAATTTAAACTGCGAATCAAGACAATGTATTTCTATGCCGTATCTTTTTAATATTAATTTAAAGCTTAATCTCATTGAGTTCTTTTACTTAATATTAACTCAGTATATAAATAATCTATATTTTAGTTTACTAAAATATAGATTAAAGGATATTTATTATTAGATGATTTCAGATCTAATTATTATTGGTGGTGGTGCTGCGGGTTTCATGGGAGCGATTACAGCGATTAGCAATGGACTTCGATCTGTTTTGATATTAGAGGGGACCCCAAAAGTTCTTGAAAAAGTAAGAATCAGTGGTGGAGGTAGATGTAATTTAACTAATTCATGTTGTGAGATCTCTCATTTGGTAAATAATTATCCAAGGGGAGAAAAACAATTAATAGGATTATTTAATAGATTTTCTACTACTGAAGCGTTTGATTGGTTTCAGACGAAAGGACTAAGTCTTAAAGTGGAAAAAGATGGTCGAGTGTTTCCTAGTTCTAATTCTTCTGAGGATGTTATTAGATGTTTGACTAATTATGCAAGAAAAACTGGTGTGCAAGTTTACACTAACTCGCATGTTAAAAAGATAAGCATAATAAAAGAGGGCTTTAAATTGATAGTAAAAGGAGACAATACATTTCAAACAAAAAATATCTTGATTTGTACAGGTGGTCATCCGAGTGGTCGCAAATTAGCAATGAGTCTTGGTCACTCAATTATCAAACCGGTTCCATCACTTTTCTCTTTCACAACCTCTGAAAAAACACTAAAGTCATGTTCAGGTATAAGTACAAATGTTTATATTAAACTCACTGTTAACAAGAAAAGTTTCACTGATTCAGGCACTATATTGATAACTCACAAAGGCTTTAGCGGCCCATTAATATTAAAACTATCTTCATTAAGTGCTAGAGATCTTTACACCAATAACTACAAAGGTGAATTAAGAATAAATTGGCTTTCTATGAAAGAGAATGAAGCTAGATTAAAACTTGATTTATATAAATATGAAAATGCTAAGAAGCTACTATTTAAAAATAAACCTTTTGATAATTTACCTCGAAGTTTATGGAAAGCACTTCTCTTAAGCATGAATATTGATAAACAATTAAAGTGGGCAGAAATTTCAAACAGCAAATTATATGCGTTAAGCAAATCTTTAACATTGAATATCTACTCTATTAAGAGTCGTGGTCCATTTGGTGAGGAATTTGTTACTGCAGGAGGTGTTTCTCTGAAAGAAATTAATTTTAAAACTATGGAAAGTAAAATATGTAAAGGTCTATACTTTGCTGGGGAGGTATTAGATATTGATGGCGTTACGGGTGGTTTTAATTTTCAACATTGTTGGACAAGTGGTTGGGTTGCAGGAAAATCAATCGGTTTGAATAGTGAAAAACTCAATTGAATTTAAATTAAATATCACGAAAAATACTTTTATCATATTAAATACTTTTTGTACCTTAGATCACCCAAGTGACGCAATTAGTGCGGGAATTGCAACTGCTATTAAACCAACAGCAGCTGTTGCAGCAAGTAATGATGTGCTCACAGTTTGTTGATAATAAGACTCTATTTTACATAGTCATAATAGTTCTTTTGTGAGTATTAATACGTTTCGTTGAAACTTATGTATCCTTCTCTTTGTTCGTTTGATTAAATCTCTCAACAACTTTTACAAACAATCAGATTGTTCACTGTTTTGTAGTGGATCTCTTTTTTTAACGTTTCTCTTTAGAACCCCTGCATCGTATGAGTATTAGTACTCATCCTTGAACGCTCTTCTTTTTGTTTCCACGCTTTAGGCTTATCCATATCTAAAGTTTATCTAAATTGTCTAGGTTAAATTGCTTAATTCAATCTTCTACAAATCAGTTTTAAAGGATTTCGCTTTCCTTATTTTGAGAGTCTTTACTGGTGCACTTTTAATCCACCATGGGTTTGAAAAGTTGAATGACATAACGAATTTTGCAGATGCTTTCGTACGCCCGTTGCACTTGCCTTTTCCAATAGCACTTTCTTATATTGCTGCTTATTCTGAAATAGTTGGCAGCTGGTTATTGATACTCGGACTTGCTACCAGACTCGGAGCTACTGCAATACTTGGCACCATGAGTGTTGCCATATATCACGCAATAGTCACATCAGGATTTAATATTTATTTACTTGAGCTACTGGCTTTATATTTTGCAGCAGCCCTCTCAATCATTCTGCTAGGTCCGGGTAAGTTGTCTGCAGATTATCTAATTAAAGAAATGGTTAATTCAAATATTGACTTAGCTGTAATCTTCAATAAATCATCAAAAAACGATTCAAATCAACCTGTAAATCTCAATTCATCAAAACCTCAACCTCAGAAAAAATCATTCGACTTTCCTTTCTCTAGCTTTTTATCTTCTTAGTAAATATTCATTTTTTTGAGATTTCCTTATTCTTCATAGATAAGTAGAACCACATCCAAGTCGGCAATGTAATAAAGAAACCTATTAAAATAATATAACTTTTTGTCGTTTCCCAAGCTGCTTCGTCGCAGCTTTCCTTTATTTCGCTTGAAGGACCAATTTTAGTGCTTAGGTCCCTACAAATATTCAGTCCATGAATACTAAGAGTGCCATATGTTATCGCTGTTGGTACAGTAGCAAGTGATATTGCAAGTATTAAATTGCCTAGCCTCAGGTTGAGGTCTTTTCTTTTTTGTTGGTCCATATATATATTTTTATCTATATCTTAGATAGGATAGTGTATATTTCTTATTTTTTTACAAAGCAGTCAGCTTTTAAGGATTAGCATTCCAATTATTTGATTTCGTGTAAGTGTGTGTTTTTTTTTAATTAAAACTTTATAGTCTTATATTTATTAATATTTAAGCTAATTCTAATGACTAGTTAGCTTAAAAGTTTGGTGATAACTTGTTGGTTTATAAATTTTGTAAATTCTTAGATGCTTAATATACTAATTTTAGGCTAAAGTTAAATAATTGTAGTAATTTAATTATTTTATAATGTCCACGAGTAAGAGAGAAGAAGTTAGTTCGCATCTGCGTTATATCAGGCAAGAACTTCGAGACTTGGATCAAATGCTTGGTCAATATGGATTATTGCCTGAATTGTCTGAGCTTAAAGAGGTATATAACTCTTTAGATGCTCTTCATCAATTACTTTCAGGTAAAGTTAAAAAGAAACCTAAGCCTGAGTTTGATGATTAATACCACTAATTACTACTTGAAAAAAATAAACACTCATTGAATGATTTGCTTGACCTATATCTTTTGTGATGAGCGTTTTTTATTTAGAGTTGCAAAATCAAAAAACTACCAACAAAATATACAAAAGGATGAAATAGAGTAAATGTATGATGAAATTTGCAAAACTTAGTTTAAGCACTGGAAAAATTAAACCATATCAAATCTTATTGTTGAATGATTTACCTAAAAGTAAATCTTAGGCATGGCTCCTCATAGTTTATGTGGTGTGAATGGATGTATTTGAAAAAAAATAAAAGTTTCTCAGGCTTTAATGAAAGGATTGCTTCTTCGATTGCTATCTACTATGGCCCATAGAGACTCGCCCTTTCTTTACAATTTTGTTGAAAAATAATTTTTTTCTAGTAAGTCATGAACAATTATTTCTTTCACAAATACTTGAATTACCACAGCCATTGGAATTGCTAACAATAACCCAAGTGGTCCAAAAAGGATAGTAAAGATAAATTGTGCAGTAAGTGTCAGGCCTGGCAGTAGTCTCACTTGTTTATGCATGATTGAAGGAGTAATTACATAGCTCTCAATATTTTGAATTACTACATATAAGCCAAGAACAGCAACAGATTTCCAAGGAGTATCTAGCAAAGCGACAGAAAGGGGAAAAATAGTACTTATTGTAGGTCCTACATTCGGTATGATATTCAAAATACCAGCTATTAGAGCATTAGCTATTACCAGTTTTATACCAAGCAAATATAATCCGATTGAAGCTAGTATCGCTACACAAATTGAACTTAGTAGAACTCCTGCCATCCAGCTACTTAGAGCATTACCGCATCTCAATAAAATAGTTCTTGCTCTTCTTCTGTAAAAAGAAGGGATTAGTAAAATAGCAACTTCTCTATATGAGCTGGGTTGTAAGGTTATCATTAAGCTGACTGAAATTATAAAAAATATTTGCAGAATTCCAATCCCTACGTTACTTACTAAGCTAACTAACCTTGTAATACTATCTGTTACACCACTTGCAAGAGTGGGACCATCTGGAAACATGCTAAGCTTATTTGTTAGTAATGTTTTATCGGCTAAATTAGGGATAGTATCCTTATATACAATCTCAGCAAAATTTAAAAATGTATTTATTGAGAGTTCCCATAGTTTGCTAACTGCTGAAGGTATTTGATTGATTAATTCTTGAAACTCGCTTGCGAATTGAGGGATTATTATTAGTATTGAAATACCTGAAATTAGTAAGATAGAAATTAGTGTTATTATCAATGCTAACCACCTAGGTAATCTAAGGAAATCTCTTATTTTACCAGTAATGGTACAAAGAGCCATGGCTATTATTATTGAAGCAAAAAATAGTATGAATATTTCTTTTAAACTCCATAAAATTAATATAGAAATAGCTAAAGCTAAGATTGATAATATGCTAGTTGATTTCAATTTAAATAATTAAGAAAGAGATTTAGAATATTCATACCTTTCAGCGAAGCGTATAAATCTCTCGAATTCTTTTTCAGAATTCCAATTATAAGTAGACCTTACTTCCTTAACATAATCTTCTGAAAGAATTAAATCTATTTTTTTTGTTGAAAGTTCACCTTCAGAGTCAATAAGATACATTTGATGAACCGATTTATAATTTTTAAATGTGATTGATGTTGGATTATAAAACTTGTAAACAACCTTCCCTTTTTTACCATCTTTATTCCTAAATAATCTTATTTCGGGTTGATCCTTTTCGTTTTTTCCTTTAATAAATTGAATTGCTACATTTTCATAGACTTGAGTCATTTTTTCTTTTGAATTAACAAAAATAGCGTTCATTTTTAAAAACTATATACTATCAAGGTTTTGCTTTAAAATTATATCTAATGAAGACTCCAGGCTTTGGCCACTTAGATCAATTGAATTAATGTTTGTTGCTTTCTTAAGTTCGTATTCATAACACCTATCATAATAGTCAAGCATAGCATCACAGGCTTTTAACCATTCTTTTTTCTCAATTGCTATTAATGCATCTCTAGTTCTTTGTGGACCTAATCTTTTGCTTATTCTTAGAACTGCATCTTTTAATTCACTTTGAGAATTTTGACTATAAAGATTTACTAAATTTTCTAAACGCTCTTTTTTAGTTTTAATTATCTCAATAATTGGTGCTTCCCTCATTTTTTTATATAAATCAGTTGGT
>CACOQT010000028.1 GCA_902629395.1 uncultured Prochlorococcus sp. | reverse complement strand
AAATAAGAGCAGGAGCGGGAGGTAATGAGGCTTGTTTATGGGCTGGTGATTTAGCAAGAATGTATGAAAGATATGGACAAAAACTTGGTTGGAATGTAAAGCCCATCAGTTCGACAGAGGCTGATATGGGGGGCTTTCGTGAAATGATTATTTCAGTAAAAGGTGAGTCTGTTTACAGTCAATTGAAATTTGAGGCAGGTGTTCACAGAGTTCAAAGAGTGCCTTCAACTGAATCTCAAGGCCGAGTCCATACTTCTACTGCAACTGTTGCTGTGATGCCAGAAGCTGATCCAGTCGAGGTGAAAATAGAATCTACCGACCTAGAAATTAGCTCAGCAAGATCAGGAGGGGCTGGCGGGCAAAATGTGAATAAGGTTGAAACTGCCATAGATTTATTTCATAAGCCTTCAGGCATAAGAGTCTTTTGTACCCAGGAACGTTCCCAATTACAAAATAGAGAAAGAGCTATGGAAATTTTAAGAGCTAAATTATTAGAATTAGAGATAGCAGAAGCGAATGCAAAAGAGAGAACAGCTCGTTTATCTCAGGTTGGAACAGGCGACAGAAGTGAAAAGATAAGGACTTACAACTATAAAGATAATCGAACCACTGATCATAGATTAGGTATTAATTTTCCTCTTGAACAAGTTCTATCTGGTCAATTAGAGGAAGTTATTGGTGCATGTATAGCAGAAGAGCAAAAAAGGCAAATGGAGGAACTCAGTAATCAATCCGAAGATTAAAAATAAATTAAGCGACCCATCCAATTACATATTTACTCCATTCTTTGTGACGGCCAGAATGAATTTGTTTTGTTGTTTCGAAACTCATATTGTTCAGGGGTTTATATGGCTTCGTTTTTAAAGGCATCTTTGCTTCTTCAGGGGTTCTATTGCCTTTCATTACATTGCACTGAAGACAAGCAGTAATAACATTTTCCCAATTATCGGTTCCTCCTCTGCTCCTGGGTAAAATATGATCAATTGAAAGTTTTTTATTTTTCTGGCCACAATATTGACAACAGTTATTATCACGTTGAAATATATTTTTTCTTGTGAGAGGAATATCACGATATGGAACTCTAATAAATTGTCTAAGTCTTATTACCGTAGGAGCTTTGATATCTTGCCTGATGTTGTGAGAAGCATCTTCTTCAAGACTCTCAGCCTTGCCTTTAAGCATTAGAACAGTCGCACGACGCCATGAAGTGATGTTCAATGGCTCAAAGGACGCATTCAAAACAAGAACTTGACCCATGCAAGCAAGCTATTTTAGCGGCATGCTAGTGGTATTACGGCCTTGTTGCAGTTTCCCTTATTACATTGATTGCATGCCAAGTATGTCAAAGATCGATAAAAGTGATAAATCTCTCACTTTTGATGCGATAAATGAAAATAAATTAAACCCTGATCCACGCAGCCGAGCATGGGTTGAGATTGATTCAAAAGCGATTGAAAATAATTCAAGAGTCTTGAAGAAATTTATCGGTAAAGATTGCTTTCTAATGGCTGTTGTAAAGGCGGATGCCTATGGGCATGGTGCAGAGACTGTTGCCAAGTCAGCTTTAAATGGTGGGGCTGATAGTCTTGGAGTAGCAACTTTAGAGGAGGGTATTGAATTAAGGAATGCTGGCTTGAAGTGTCAGATATTAATTCTTGGAAATCTTATTAATAAGGAAGAACTTTATTCTGCTTTTTGTTGGGATTTGATTCCTACTATTAGTGGAATTCGTGAGGCAATAATTTGTAATAACATCGCTGAAAATAATCATAAAAAATTTGTTATTCATTTAAAAGTTGATACTGGTATGACGAGACTTGGATGTAGTTGCAATGAAGTGAAAGAATTGATTGATAAGATTGACTACCTAGAGAATATATCCTTGAAGGGAATATATAGCCACTTGGCAATTGCAGATAAAGATCTAGAAAACACGAATATACCTAACTTTACGAAGATTCAATTAACCAGATTTGAGAAGGTCTTAGAGAGTTTAGGAGCAAGAAAAAGGCTTTTATGTAAACACTTAGCAAATTCAGCGGGAACCCTCTCAGATAGTCGTCTTCATTTTGATATGGTTCGAGTAGGGCTTAGCTTGTATGGTTATTTCCCTGCAAATAATTTTGAGTCTGATTTGAGACTCATTCCCGCCTTGAAGGTTAAGGCAAGAGTTACTTTGGTTAGAGAGGTTGAAAAAGGTACGGGAGTTGGTTACGGACATTTTTTTAAAACCCAAAGAAAAAGTAAGCTTGCTGTAGTAGCAATTGGTTACGCTGATGGAGTCAGCAGAAATCTGTCTGGGAAGATCTCAGCCTCGATCGGAGGGTTTTTGGTACCTCAGGTAGGAGCAATTGCAATGGATCAAATGGTTTTTGACATAACTGACAAACCAGATATTAAAACAGGTCAAGTTTTAACTCTTCTTGGAACTGATGGTGAAGTCTTTATTTCACCTCAAAATTGGTGTGATCTTTCTGGAACAATTCCATGGGAAGTACTCTGTAGTTTTAGAAATCGTCTTCCAAGAGTTGTCACCTAAAACTCGAAGAGGAGCACAATATAATTTTTTTGAGCTTTGACTTGATAAGGTATTAGTAATGGAGAGGTGGCTGAGTGGTTGAAAGCGGCTCCCTGCTAAGGAGTTACAGGAGGTAACTTCTGTCGAGGGTTCGAATCCCTCCCTCTCCGTTTTTCATTAGATTCAGACGGATTCAGAAAGGTCCATAATCCCCCAAAACTACTGATATGACTGAATAGACTGGTTCAATTGGAATCAGGTGGGTTCATACTAAGTCAAGCTTTTTTGTTGGGAATGTTGTAGGGAGAAGTCATTTTGTTGTTGGGAGAAATTTCAGTTTCTGCAAAGGATCTCAGGAAATATGTTGTTGGGAGGTTGGTCCTGTAACGGGGACCTAACACTTCAGGACTCAAATTTATGTGCTTAATTTGATAAACAATTCTTGGTCAAAAGTAATGACGAAGTTTCATATTTACTGGCATAACCAACATGGAATGTGGCAAAAGTATCTAACCAAAACCAACGAAGCAGATACCTTTAGGACGATGACCAGAAGAGCAAAATCAACAAACCTCAGGCATGAGATGACTGATGATTCAGGACGCAGTTGGACGTTTTGAACCCCTGAGATGTTTATGAATATCTTCCTTGCTCCTGTTCTCTTCGCTGGAGTATCGCTAAGTAAATTATTGAAAGAAAACTATCCTCGCTTTCATAAAGGATGGGAAGAATCTTGGGATGCTGTGATGACTCAAAGAGTAACAAAAGAAAGACTAATAGAAAAACCTTTGCCAATCATGAAAAGAAGAACTGATTAGAGAACTAAATACAAGAAGAGATCATTCAAGGAGAAGCAAGCAGTTAAATCATTAGCGTTGGAGTTTTTGCGGAAGCGTTCAGGTCAATAGATCTTTAAGGAACTTCAGGACACCAACTAATTTCAAGTATCCGCTGTTCTTTAGTAGTAAAATTTCAGGACCAAAAGAGATAAAAGACTAGAGAAGATGGATAGTTCTAATCAAGAAGAAGAAAAAAGGAAGCATATTACTGAAGTTAAAACATTCTCAGTGCCATTTGCTTTAGGAGAAATCAAAAGCGATATTAGTATTAATACCAATAGTCCTTCTAAACCATCTAAAGAACAAATAATCAATCAAGCAATTCAGTTTCATCTAAAAGGAAATATTCCAGAAGCAACAAAATATTATCAGTATTGTATAAATCAAGGTTTTAATGACCACAGAATTTTTTCTAATTATGGAGCAATTTCACAAGGTCTAGGTAAATTAGAAGAAGCAGAAAAGTTGTTTCGCAAAGCAATTGAAATCAATCCAAATTTCGCAGATGCTCATTCCAATCTGGGAATCATATTGAAAGATATTGGCAAATTACAAGAAGCAGAATTATCTACTCGCAAAGCAATTGAACTTAAACCTGATTACGCGGAAGCACATTCAAATTTGGGAATCATATTGAGTGATCTTGGTAAATTAAAAGAGGCAGAAATATCAACTTGCAAAGCAATTGAAATCAAACCTGAATTCACCGATGCTTATTGGAATTTATCTCACTTGGCAAATACTATTGATGAAGCAGAAGAAAGGATTAATCAATGCTTGAAAATAGATAAAAATCATTTAGAAGCAAAACTCAGTCTAAGTGCTCTGAAATTACATCAAGGTGATCAATCATTATTTGATAATTTTATAAAATCTAGTTACAAAGATCATCCCTATATTCGTTCCTTTAAATGGGTTTCTAATTTACCGAAGTTACCTGAATTATTTTTTCATAGATGGGCATTGTTTGACAGTATGGTTAATAAGAGCAAAAGAGATCGCCCTTTCTATGAGTTTGGTGTTTGGCGAGGTGAATCCTTTAAGTATCTAATTAAAACTTTCAAAAAAGGTTATGGATTTGATACTTTTGAAGGATTACCAGAAGATTGGCATCACGAGGAACAAGGAACTTATTCAGCAGATGGAGTCATTCCCAAAATTGATGGTGGAACATTTATAGCAGGTAAATTTGAGGATACCCTTCCAACTTTTTATTCCAAAACTAGACCTATAGCATCAATTATTAATTTTGATGCTGATCTTTATTCTTCTACTATCTGTGCTTTAAATTATTCAAAACCTGTAATTGATGAGCACACAATTTTAATATTTGATGAGTTTATTATCAATAACAATTGGGAGCAGGATGAATATAAAGCACTCAATGAATTTTGCACTAATAATAATTTAAGTTATGAAGTTTTGGCAGTTTCTTATTTTACAAAGCAAGTTGCGGTGAAGTTGTTAGGAATTTAACTAAGAGGTAATAACAAAGTAACTTACAAAACTGAGCAAAGTATGAAGAGATGCATTCAAATAAATTGTATTTATATAATAATTTGTTTGATTCAGTAATAAAAACTTAATAACTATACTTTTCTAAAAATGGAGTTTATATTCCAACTATTATTTATAGTTACAGAATTGTTCTTAATTAACATTTTTCCTCCATGGGGGAAATGTGGGTGAAAATAAAGTTATTTCTCGCCACATTAGTTCATTCCCTTCCTCTGCCGTTCTTTATGGTTGACCACTAACGGACTCTCTATCCGTTTTTAATTAGTGCGATAAAGACCAGTAATTGCAGTCATACAAACAATAAAACCGACTTTTAAGTGAGATGCATACTTTTATAGTGTCTTGTATCCTGAAAAATTTCAAAGGAGGAAATAGGGGAGGGAATATGTCTCATGATGGGTATTGAGAGAAGAGTAATACGAGCTTAAAAAATATGAGTGTGGCAGCGATGCAAAAGATCACCACTCCATCTGTAATGGATGTCATTGGTTTTTAAAAATTCTTGTTACTGTCGATGGAGGACTCATGCCCTTCGCTTTCATCACACTAATTTTATGAACAAATTGCTTTCTAGGGAAAGATCTAAATGGATCTTTCTAATTGTACTAGTTGCTATTAGTGCAGGTTTTACAGCAAAGAATGTGATCTCATATCCAACTGAGTGCACTACCCCAGATATGGTCACGTTGAGATGAAATACAACTGGAAAGATCTTTTAGTGGATGCAGCAATAGTGGCAGTTGTTCTTGGAACAGTTGCACTCATTGCTGGTTCGTTTCCAGCGACCTTAAGTAAGGTGCTTCCATTTTTGAAATAGGAGTTGAGAGTGTATAAAACCAAAAAAGAAATTGAAGATTGGATCAGAAAATTCAATCCAGAACAAGTTGAGAGGATGAGAGCAGATAATTATTTGGATCACATAGATGAATTTGATATCAACGGAAGTCAAAGATTTAGAGGTAGTGGAAATTGGTCAGTAGAACTTGTTGTCCCAAAAGCACTCCTGGATTTGCTACCCGAATGGGAAAGTAAAAATTGGTGGGAAGTTAGTGTTGTCATTGATTGTGAAGGTGAAGGAGTTTTTGATTCAGAGCAAGAAGCACTTGATGAATACGGGGTTAATAGCATTGAAGAAATAAACGCACATTTCGCAAGAAGGTTTTATGACGTTTCTCTAAATGAAGAGGAATGGTGGATCTCTTTAGAAAAAGAAATCGAGGGTAAAACTGGTCTACCTTTTGAACAATTCAGAGTTAACTATGGTTAAGCTGCATCAACACAAGCATTGAACTGATGCTCTACTAATTTCCATCCATTACCAATAAGTTCATTCCAAGTCTCATAAGAAGACTGGTAATCAAGTCTTCTGGTGTTCTTCAATTTGGTTGGAATACCTTGCTCTGTGCAATACCAAAGTTGAGTAAAGACAGTCGGAAATGCCATAGCAGATTTGGGGTCTCTCATAAAGAGCAAAATAAAATCTCTGGCAGGTGCGAGTAACCACCCTGATGGCGTTGGTTGCATTTCTCTTACTGGCACGTTCATGTAACTAATGTCTGACGGTGGGGTCATCAACAAGAAGAGACAAAAAAGCCACGATGCTCATTTCGTGGTTCCTTCGCATTAAGTGATTGGGTTACACTAATACAAATGTATTATTAAAGGCAAGAGAGTTAAGATAATTATTTCTAATCAAATATTCAACCAAACAAAGAAAACCCCCTGAAGACGAAAAAGGGTGTTTTCTTTTGTGTGAGGAGTGTTTTTGAAGCGAGCAGGCTTAACTTTCACCCCTTCGATTTTGCGAGAAGTGGGACAAAAAGCACTTTTAATACATAAATCCCAAATTATGACCAGTTGCCCAGCGATATGAAAATAATTTAAAAGTAACTTCTTTGGCCCTTAAGTTCGGTTGAGGTAGTGCTTTCCTTCAAATTCCCATGAAGAAGGGGGCGAGATTTTGGTCGCCCCCTTTGAGTCCATCACTCCAGACCTATGGAAGTGCGTTGACTCCTGAGATCTTTTTAACGCACTTTAATGAATAAAACTAGGAGTAAAAATACCAGAGTATATTTACTAAGTCATGAATTTTAATTATCACTTATTTGATAAAAATATCTTTCTAAATTTATAAAAAAACATTCCTGTTTTTTCATAAAGATATTTCGGTTCTTTTTTTAGTTCTAAATCATATGGATTGATAAAAATAGTCAACAATATCCTTAATGCATTATAAAAATTCTTATAAGATTTTATGTCCTGATATTGTTCATTTCTCAATTTATAAATTATATTCTTATCTAACAAACCATAAAGAGAGTTAAGGACTATATCTTTCTCCTTTTTACTAATTGTAGATAACAAAACCATCAATCCTTTTAATGATGAATTATCTCCACTAATAACGTTTTTAAGAACGCTTTGATAAAGATTCTCCCATTTGTAGGGTTCATTTCTAAAAAGGTTAGAAGCAGGCTCATTTAGATTAATCTTTAACAGTCTGTTCTTTTCATCATTCTCGTTTTGATCAGAATTCCAATATTCATACAAAGGAGATGATTGAGCGATATTCATATCTATGAAGTGAAAGCGATAATTAAGGAATATCAAAAAAGGAAAACCCCTGAAACTAATCAGGGGTATGGGTTGTTCCGACCCATTGCAGAGACCGCACGAAAGGTGTTCTCTGTCCACTTAGGAGGTGTGAGATGCCTCCTAAGAGTCAATGCAAATGTCCCCTTTTAATAACTTCGAGAGTGCTATGACTCTTGATTTAGTTCTACTCCAACCAATTAAAAATATCTATGATGATAACCAGAGTGTAAAAATACTTTGGTGTTCTTACTCCTATGAATTTGCATTTAAGAGGAGTAGAGCAAGGTCAGGAGTAAAGCACTTCGCAAATTTTGTCAAACACGAAGTGATGAATCTAAAGGGGCAAATATATGCCCCCTTACTAAATCTGAGGTTTCACTATGATTTTGGTTCTTTTTAAATTACTATTTAGAAAGCATACAGATTATTGGGTTTTAGGTTGAATTGATTAGTTTCCTGTATGCACTTGTTTTCCCAGTATTGATCTTGGGATTACTTTATCTATTCGTTGTCGAAAATAATGGTCTGCCTAATTGGATGGAACGAGTTGCAAAAAATAGTGGTTCCGTTTGGACTTATGGAATTATTGCCATCGCTCTGGTTGGGATTCTTAGATATTTGATTCGATGAAATTGATTAAGAATTGAATACGGTCAAATAACGGTAAATCTTTTTTCTAAGGTGGAGGCAATAAATCTAGTGGTCTCCTTGAGTGTAAATGACGCAAATTCAGAAAAGAAGCGGCGAGGTTTCCATAACTCTTAATCTTGGAGAACTTCAGGATGAATTGAATGAGTGTTGGAGGACCTGACTAATCTTGTACGAATTTTTTATTACCTCTGAAAAGACAAACTGATAGATCTAATAAAAATTATTGGATTCAGATGGAAAATTAAGATAAAAACTTACTTCTTAAAAAGAAACTTATATGCCCAATAACCACCTACACCAATAACTGCTAATGGCAGCAATGCTCTCACGATTCCCATTACAAAGATTTTTGCCAGTGTAGAGAATCCAACTTTTTTGACCATCGACTTAGATTCATCGGTCATGTATTGCCATCTAGGAAGAAGAGGCATGAGTTGATCTTGTTTCTATATCTTTTTTAACGAATTCTTGGCATTAAGAAAGGCACCCTGCTGCATCAGCGTCCTTGAGTGCCTCCCTTTGCTTACAGAACTGTTTGTTGAGGAGTGTTCTGCTTTTCCTTTTCTAATCAAATCCGCAAAGGGTTGGCATCGGTAAAAATTACTGTTATTGGGGTATAAAAAAGCAAAATAAATATTTGTCAAAGAAGTTGCCCTTTGATATCTTTTTACTATTCCTATTGGATTAGGACTGCTAATTAACATTTTTATTAGAAGGGAGGAAATGCACCCTATTTCCTAAAAGTTTGTCCGACATATTCCGATAACTACTTTTCTTGGTATGAAAAGTAAATCCTCCCTCTCCGTTCTTAATTGATTCGTGAAACTCAATATTTTCATATAAGTCCAAGAAAGGTAAACGACGCTGTTGCAGTAAGTAATTAGAAGATCATGTGGTCAAGGCGTTCAGTAAGTTTGCTAAGGATTCAATGCTCTTTTTCGGAGAAATGTGTGAGAGATAGTGATCGCTGAGGGAATGGGAGATCTCAGATGTGTCGTTTTATTTCGGGTTCTATTTAGGGGATAGTTTTTTTAAGATATGGGGTTATCTATCTTCTCCTTCCTCATTGTTATTAGTTGCTAAAGATTTAAATATTGCAGAAATTCAAAAAAAATTATTGCGTTACTTCATTGCAACTAATCAGAATTTATAAAATGATTGTGATCAGGATGCTTGAATAAGGCAAATTTTTGATTTAAAAGTGCAAGCCCCAACAGCTCAAGCAGAGAAGAAAGCTTTAGCAGAGAAA
>CACOQT010000027.1 GCA_902629395.1 uncultured Prochlorococcus sp. | reverse complement strand
AGCTGTCAGATTTGATGGGGTAAAAATTTCAACAACCAAAGTATCGATTTTCCGTGGCCCAAGATCAGACATCTTTTTATTAACCTCTAACTTTAGACCATTTATTGACCACCTTTTCTTTTTCGCTTTGATACCCATCACTGTGAGTAGACAAGTACCTAATGCTGTCGCTAATAAATCTGTAGGACAGAAATCTCGACCTTTCCCTGCATGATCTAGTGGGGCATCAGTTTGCAAAACTGAACCAGATTGTTGATGAAGAGACTCTGTTTTTAAATCACCAAGATATGTGCAAACAATTTTGTTTACACTTCATACGTCTTGCAGGTTGAGTTGGTTGGGTGTAGATCGCATTCGTGTTCCCAAAACTCTTCTCTTGTTTCGGTAGGTATGATGTAATTGAAATCATGCATCACTTGAATATCACTTAACGCAGTTTTGATGAAAGAGAACGGAGTTTTTCGTTTCATAAACCTCCTATTCGGATATCTAAGTTTTACTTGATCCTCTCTGATTTTGATACACCGGATATTACTCAAGTATTATTCCCTACTCATCAGATTAGTAAAAGAATCAAAAATTGAATTTTATTAGCCTCTACCTTTATAATTGAAACTAGGCAGTTCGACTTAAATTTATAATATCCGTAAGAAGCAGACTATAGCAATACAGCTAAAGACAGGGAAAAAAAAAGTTGAGTTCTAACCTCTAAGAACGATATCCCCTGGTAATCGTCCAAAGCATATTTGTTTTTAAGATGGATACATAACTCCGATTGAAGCAATTACTATTCCAATTGTAATAAGGATCCTTTGCATTATTAGTTATTAATTAATCCAACTGTACTAATACATGACAGAGGGCAACCTTTTCAATTATTACGTTTTCAATTAAAACTTTTGTAGGTTCCTTTCCTACACTTTGATTACACACTCAGATTTTAGGGAAAATCAGTTCCCTCCCGCAAGAAATGCACTATAAACAGTAATTTATACTGATTTGATTTCAGATCAATTTGATTAGAAAAGAATTATCAGAACTTTTTTTAAGACTCGGTTCTGATAGTAGAGGGAAGGCATTCAGTCATATGGATGGAGTGCCCCCCCCCCACCATTTTTAGGAGGACTCATTATGTCTTGTGGAAATCCATTTAATCATCTACTAAATAACGTCAAAGGATCTTTCTTGAATCGTGAGTTGTTTTCTACTTCCAAACCTCAATATGATGATGATGTCATCGAGTGCATGCAATTTGGTATTTGCTCCTCTAATCCTCATCGACTGAAAGATATTCCGTATTTTCATTTTTAACAAGTTCATATTAAATTTCAGGGAGCCTTTGACAATAAGAGTATCCATAAAGAAAGTAGACAGAACATATAAGGAGTTGATAGCGTACATAGCTTAAATCTGGTGAAGGGAAATTCAAGAATGAAACACAAAGTAATTTGCCTTTTATATGCTTTTGTATTTCCAATTAGTGTAAAGGCTGACGTCTCAGAAGAGATTCACAAACGTTGCCTAGAAGCCAGAGATTATTCTGGTTGCGTAATGACCAATCGTAGGCTAACTTCCAGTATTAAAAGAGAAATAACTGGTATTGGTGTAACACTTTTTTTGAATAGTGATACTGCAGAATTAACAATTCAATCAATTATTAATAGCTCTCCTGCCAGTTATGCCGATATGGAATCAGGTGATGTAATCCTAAAGATAGATGGAAAGTCAACGAAAGGAATGGGTTTAAAGGAGGCGATTAAATTAATCAAAGGTCCTAAAGATAAACAAATTAAATTAGTCATTGAAAGAACAAATGAAAAAGGTAAAAGAAAAAAAATTGAGGTTAACTTGATTCGAGATACATTTATTATTCCTGAAAGAGAATCTCTGAACCAAATAAACATAAGAGAATTTTTTAATTATGGTTTTCCAAGGAATCTACAACCAATGCATCCACAAGGAAATTATCCTCCTGAGTCAAAAGAAGAATTATTTCCTAATAATCAAATTTAATTCTGTTGCCAATATCCTTTTGCAGTTATTTATAGAAAAGAGTTCGTTGAGTAGTTATTAGTAATCTGTCGGCATACCCAATTAATCAGTAGAGGTGACCGATCTTGGTTGTAGAGACCGTAAATAGTTCTTCGGGTTGCATTATTTTAAATTCCGAGTAGTCGAATCATAGTAGATATGTCCTTTGAAATAAATGTAATGTACTCCTCTTTATTTGATGCAGTATTCGCTGATTCATTCTTCTCCCCCATTAGAACTGTTTATGTGGTTTCTGATAGTCAGCTAGAAGAAATCAACCGTCACCGAAGAGAAAAAGAGCTTGAAAATATCGAGGCTTCTCGTAAAAGACTAGAGGAGATTTATCAAGCTCGAGTGAAGGTTCTCAATGATCGAGAGCATGAACTACAAGAAGAGATCAAAGCTCTTGCTCCAGCAAAGAAAAAGAAAGAAAATATTGCTGCTTAGTAAATACGGCTAGTACTTGAGAGACAGTTATGAGGGGGGGCAATTCGCCCTCCTTTTTTTATTGGGTGCTTGCCTGCTGTTATTTGAGGTTTCAATAAAAAAAGCCCTTATGCAAAGAGCTCGTAAGATCATCTGTATGATTCCCATCACCCAGCGATGACAAAATATTAGTCATCGATATAAAACCAGTCAAGCAATAGGAGCTGAATCAAAAGCTTCAGAGCTTTTGATTCGATTTTTGGTAGTCGAGTTAATCTTTAATTGTAACCAATACGACAACCAATTTGGATTATACCTTGATCCAATAGACGACCGAGTTTCAAAGCAGTCGCTTCTTCAACTCGAGAAAAATGAGGCTGATTAGATGTTACCCAATTCATTTCTTCTGAAGTAATTACTCCAGTCGAAACAGATTCGAGAAAAAGCAATCCAAGATTCATAAAATTTTTCCAAAGAATTAAAGGTCAAGCCTCAATTGGATTAACGATGCTTAACCTTTATGAACCAAAAGACTGAGACCCATCACCCAGTCAAAAAAGACAATAGTAACAATTCAGAAGGATTCAAGTTCTCATAACACCATATAAAGATTCGCCTAACAAAACTTTACACTTGTGTACTAGATATGGGGTGGGTAGCTTCTTTAAGAAAATGAGGCTAGAAATAAAATCTCCATTACTCAGACCAGTAGGACATCATACCAAGGGTCTTTTTTATTGAAAAAGAATGCAATGATTGAATCCTTCAAAATCCCAGCAGGAATTATTGAAAAAGAAAATCGAGAGCAACTTAGAAAAATCAGAGAGGTTTTCGAATGTTTAGCGAATGGGACTAATTAAGCTATTGATGTTTAATCCCTTTTTATTTGGTAAATCAACCAGAGAATTGGCAAGTACAAGGCTTTGCAAGAATTTTCTTACACATAATATACGTACGTGTCTGATTGGCTCTTAACACAGCTTCAACATGTGGTGGTTAAGTCAGAGGAAGACAAAAAGGTATGGTGCTGCTGCCGGAAGCTATCCATTGATCTACGATTTAATTTTTACAATGTGAATAAGAAACAATACACGTCTACTTTTCATAGAAACTAAAAACAGTATTTATTGAACTCGATATGTATTGGATTGCGACGGGCCAAGACTAAGTTTTTTCAGCCTCAAGTTTCAGTGTAATTAGACTTCAAAAATATTGCGAATTGGTCAATTATTCATAAAAAGTTCTTCGTAACTACATAACAAACAGTTTTTCAAACTCAAAAAATTAGGATATTCCCATCACACTTGTTTCTAATATTGATTCTTTCCATACTACTTTTTACTTTTAAAATATAAAAATATTTGTATTAAGATCGCTAGGGTCAATAGTAAATATAATATCGAATTAACCCATAAATACTTATTAATAAAAAACAAAAATAACGATAGGAAAAAAAGAAATTTTATTACATTAAAAAGTTTATCTCTATATTTTTTATATTTAACTGAAAAAGGAATCGCTAACCTTGGAACAATCGTACCTCTACAATTTAAATATCTTAAAGCAAGATCTCTATGTTGCTTATCAAATCTAGTCATCCCTTCAAACCATTCTTTCCTACTACTTACCTCACAAAAATATATGACTTTATATACTTCCTCTGTTGTGAGACCTTCAATTTTATCTTTATAAACTCCAACAGAATCTATGCCAGCAATTAATGGGATATATGTTTTAATAAATTCATTTCTCCACTCGTCAGGAATCTTAAATTCGCTCATTACCCTTCAATTAATGGAAGCTTATAAAGTTTAAAATATTCATCTTCAGGAAGTCTTGCATCAGCATATTTTTTATTTATCCGATAGAGAAGTCTGCTCGATGCAGTGCGATGGTCTATTGTTTAATAAAGTGTTTGTATAAGCAGAAAAACTGCAACACTTTTGCGTAATTTATTTTTTCTTTATCTGGCAGTCTTATTAGCTGGATGCACAAATGCTGGTATGGGATCTATCGACTGGAGTATGCCCGGTAAGCCATAATTATTAACTTGTGATGACATGATGGGCGAAGAGACATCTAATATTAAAGTTATGCCATATTGTGCCATTAGGGGAAACCCATATTTATGTGATTGTTAGGCAGTGGTCTATGGCTTTGAGAAAATAAAGGTTCGAGCAATAAGTTTAGCTCCTAGAAATGACTAACTATGACTAGCCAATTTCATTTCCCTTCGATTATATGGAAATGGATTAATGAAGTAATTTCTTTTTGAGATGATATTATGTTGGATTGAATTTATTGGTATTAAGGGGGGTAATTACAATCTTTCAATAAAAAATATAGAAGGAGGCCAGTGCCTCCAAAAAAAATTGACCGATAAAACTCCAAAATGAAGAGCTATCTATTGGTTTTGATCAATCAGAAGTTTAGGCCTAATTAACTCTTAATGAATTAACTAAAAGGGGACTGCGATTTCGACTACCGTCCCCCGATATAGCTTGATGATGCTTTTGAACTGCATCATATAGTAATTTTTTATGGAAGTTTTTTCTTTTAACAATAATAGGTTGAAGTAGTCCTTCCCTACTGCTAGCTAACAAAAAGAAGGATTAAAACAAATTTTTAATAATAGAGGTTTATGAAACTATTTACTCCAATAACGATCCTCCAAAAAGAACTGCGATTTTTTTCAGGTTAAAAAGGAATAATCAAAAGAATGGCAAATAACGCCTCTTTTAATAGCTGTTTTATTTACTTGTGGAGGTGGAGGGCTTTGATTGTTGTCCAAATTTGCTACCCATGTCGACAATCATGTAGATATTATTTGAGCTCTACGTAGACCCACAGAGACTAATAAAAGAACCAAAGACGCTTAAATCTAAAAAATCTACAGTGCACATCCCCAAGTATTGCAGCATCCACGCCAGTCTTCATCTTCAAGTTTTTGTATATTTTCTTCAATAGGGCTTGAATCAGTTATGAAAAATGTTGGCAAAAAATTACGGCTAACAATATCTCCTACATCATTTTCAATTGGATAAGTAATTCTTTGGCATTCATGACCGTTAACCCCTTGAACTTCTTCTTCTACATTCCCATCAGCTTTGATTGTGTATTTAATTGTTGTCAACGACATAGCTACTGTGAATAATGGGTGCAGATTTTGTTCTCATTTCGAGTCGGCATGAAACACCGGACCCAAGATGAAAAAATAAAATCCTTAATGTTTTCTTAATGTTCAACTAATAGCTATAAATAAAACTTGATGCATGGGTATAAATACTCGATAAATATTATTTTAATGCGGCGATCAATTATGAAAAATTTCTGTTGAATTTAGCTTAGATAAAAACTTCTACTCATAACTTCCTCTTGAGTTTTTTTTCAGCCATTCCTTTTGTTCTGACTTTTAAATGCTTATTGCTAAAAAGCTAAGTAATTTTTTGTTTTCAAAAAAAAATCCTCTCGTTGGGCAAGAGAGAATTTAAAAAGCTTTATTTGTACATTCTATAAGTCTTACTTATATTATGCAAGAATTTTATTTTAATTTGAGATGTCATACGATAAATTTATTTTAGGTTACTTTCATTTGTGATTTTTTAAAGAGAGATAATTTTTTTCTTTAGATTAATCATCTTTCTTTATTTGGCTATTACCAATCGCTGGAGCGTTTACACCATCAAAATTAGGACCAACTATTAATCCTACAATTGCGAAAAGAGCTATCGAAAGAACACCTGCTAAAACAGCAGTTGGGGCTGGGGTCCCAACTAGTGAGGCAAAAATCATTTGGAAATAATTTAATAACAAGAACCTAATTGATGCACGCCCCTCAGTAACAGTGATAATATATTTGTAAATTATCTGTATTTAAATGATTTTGAATATGTAACGAATAATAGATTAAAAACTATTTATTATTATAGATTGAACTATCAAAAATCGATTTATATCCATTTCACAGGAGTTATTCTTAATTACCGAACTAATAAATATAAATACTTAAGAGTAAGCCGATCTATTCTTTTTTATTTAATTAATTTAACTTTGCATATCTTTTTTTCGACGTCTCAAAGATGGGTCTTTTTCAAGCAATACCAGAAAGCATGTCTGTTTTTCAACTGCTTTTATTGTGTTTTTCTCCTTTACTTCCATTTTTATGCTTTGAATTAATAAATAATTTCAAAAATAACAATGATGATGATGACGACTTAGATGGTGGAATAAATATTTTGGCTTGGTAATCACAGAAAATTGTCACCATAATGATTAAACTTTTATTCCAAAAATGATTTATAAAACGACCATTACATACGATTTTTTGACATCTCATGATTAATAAACTCTCAACTCTGTACAAATCTATACATAACCTAAGCTTATTATTTTAAAACTATCATCGGAAAGTATTGCGGAAAGGGAAAAAATTCTGCAGATGAATTGTTTCCCCTCAGCGAGAACACTTAAGACCAATAGGTTCCAACAGTGAGATAATTTCTCCTTCCATTGCTAATATAAACCTCTTTGCCCCTTATGATATTTAGACAGGAATTTTCTGGATTTTTCCAATGCTCCCTTACTTGATCGAATTAAACCATTCAAGACTGAAAAGCAAAGAGTACATAAATAATTTATATACTTTGTGAATATGAATTTTTTACCTTCAAGACCTGACTTAAAAGAATCAGAATACAGCTATATTAATTTAATTATTTTATAAGCTTTAATAAGCTTATAGATAAATCCATTTCCCTCTGAATATCAAAGAAGTTGTAAATTTAAAAGGTAAATATAAAGAGAAAATAAGCACTTACATTTTTAGTGTAAATATGAACTTTTCATTTTTTTTCTTGAATGTATTTTTTGTATAGCTCTCTATTAAAAGCTTAATAGGAATTATGCTTTCTAAAGATAATGCACATAAATCAATAGAAATCATGTTCGAACATGCATTAAAACGAATTGAAGAATTAAATGAACCCTATAGGCAATGTCTTATTGAGGAATACAAAGAGTGGATTGAGGGTTTTGGCGACAAAGGAGTAGGACAGGATGCAATAATATTTAAATATATTGGAAAACTTGGTATTAATTAAGTATTGATTTACTTCAAATTAAAATTGAGTGAATAAATTCAAGAAAAAATTTGATTGATTTTTGTATTATCTATACCTATATTTTTGTAGCCAATTTATTTGTGTAAATGTTCACATTTTACAAATTGATTTTCCGACTATTATTACTTACAACATTCAACTATATTAGATTATAAAGAAAATATTAAAGTTAGTCTTGGGCTTATGTCTTTAGCGATATTTTATTGCCTTTCAACTTTGCTTTTATTTGTGATATTTTTTACATACACGTCAACCTACGTCGCTAGGAGAAGGCAGAAATTTGTCTATAAAATTCATTTGGATACTGTAAAAAATCAATTAGAGGAAACATATGATTTGCAATCTTATGAAGACTTGATACACAAATAATATTTTTTTCTAAGAACAGAAAACTATTTTCATGTACATAGTTTTCAAGCCATAGACCATGCCCAAAAGTTGAGGTACTAATTAAGTGTATATAAGCTACATTTCGTAGTATGAAATGAGGCTTTAAAAATAATAATTTCGGAAAAATAATAAAGTAAATATCAATGGCAAAAGCAGACATGGCATCTATTTCAATACAATTTTTTAACGGTATTGACGAAAAAGTAGTGCCTCAAATAAGACTTACTAAAAGCAAGTCTGGGCATACAGGTCAAGCTTTTTTTAGATTTGAGAATCCACATGCTTTATTATCAGATGATTTCAAAGAAATACAGGGAATGTATTTACTAGATGAGGAGGGACAAATTACTACCAGAGAAATACATATTGCTGTATCTAAGAAAAATGGGAGCTACAAAGCTATAGAGGCTATTTACAGCTGGAGAACAGAGAAAGATTTCAATAGATTTATGAGATTTGCTAATAGATATGCAAAGAAATATGGTCTTTTATATGAGGGAGGCTAAGTCAAACTCCACCGTCTAGCAGTAGTTGGACCTCCTTCATAAGTATCAGCGTAACCTTGGTTACATTAAGAAGATGAGTTGATCTAGATCAACTAGAAAAGGGATTTAATTATCAAATAAACGATAAGGAATACCTTGCGGCTGCTATTTGTATAAAAAGTGAATAAGATTCTGCTTTTTTTTGAAATCACGTTAAAAGAAGGCCAAAAATATTGGTGAAGTTTTAGTGCCTCATACATTCAGACATCGATACACAAAAAAATCATATGCACATTGGTTCCAGGTTTCAAAAGAAATCTTATTAACTGCTAGAGAAAGCAGGAAGAACAAAAATAAAAAGGCTGATCCAAGTCAGACCAAGTTAAAAACCCTTAATATTTTTCGCATCAAGTTGAAGCCGTAGCTCAATTTCTCTAGTTATAAGTTTTCTTTCGTTACTCATAATCCGAAGGCCTACCCAGGCGAGTCCTAAACAAATCGCAGAGGGTAATCCGATAGTCGTAATCTTTGCGATGTTATTCATTGATTTTTATCTGAATTATTAATAAGCAAGTAATTCTCTTGAGGATTTCCCTCAATGTTATCTCAATCTCTCTAGATGTACAGTGTTTCTCCTAGAATGTATCTGACACTATAAGGTCCAACTTTTTTGTATTGCTTTAGATCGATAAATAAGTTTTTATATGGATAATTCCTGAAAAGAATCCTTTATTCCTATCAAGGAGGAGGGCAACAATGAAAGTTGAGGTTTCTTGTTTCATTGGAGGCATGGATATAAAAGAAATTGTTCATGTAGATAAATTTGAAGATGCTGAGAAAGCAGCAAAGTCTAGAAATGAATTTTGCATACATGTCAGCAGAAAAGTTTTGATGGAATGAAGATAAAATTTATAACTTAGAGCTGTTGAATCAATATAAAAGAATGGCTCTAAGTACAATAAATTAAGGAAAGGTAAAAAATTATTTTTTAATAAGGGCCTACCTCTCAAATAGGTAGACAATTGAAATCAACTTGACTTATGTCTTAGTTGTTTTAGGCATAAAAAAAGGGCCTAAATTGGCCTTAAAGAAATTAACTGTAAACAATTATATTTTGAATCAAGAATCAAATGCTGGAGCTTCTTCAAGAGCTTGGTTTTGTATTTCTTCAAAAACTAGAGATTTAAAAGAGGAAAATACTCCTTTCTTAAACGTTGGAAGTTGGGCAGCGTGAAGCCTTTCTGCTTTCTCGATTTGCTTTTTAGTTAAAACTAAGTTGTTCATGACCTATTCAATTACTGGAAATCAGGTTCCCTACTTCTATCTAATGCACCTCATAGGTTAGAGCGAATGTGTGGCAGCAAATCTTAATAAATAAATAATAAACAAAATCAAGAAGATAAAGAGGCCATTACGTCAATTTAAGTAGTGTTTTCCTACTCCCTGCAGGCTAAAAGAAGGAGTAGAACAAAAATGTAGCAAGAGGAGGCCTTATGAGATTATTCACTCCCTTTACTATTCCTCAAAAGGAAAACTGCGACCTTTGTAGGATTAACAACAACAAGA
>CACOQT010000026.1 GCA_902629395.1 uncultured Prochlorococcus sp. | reverse complement strand
TTCATTATTGATGTGTGTTTTATAAACACCTTTCTAGCTCATCAAGTTCAACTCATCTTCATGCTGTAAACAAAGTTACATTGATATTTATGGGGTAATTTCTACAAATGATGGGGATTTGTTCATAGCTTAAAGATACTGACAATAGGTGACAATATCTTTAAAGCCTGCAAATTCTTGTAATTTAAGCTCAAGCTTTTCTTGTTCCTTATCAGTCGAAATAGTAGACATGTACTCAGCACATAAAACTTTTCCTTTATTTACCTTGTATTGAGGTATCATTGAAACTGCAATTGCTAATAATGCAACCGTGGAGGTTATTACGCAATACCTAATTATTTGAGGACCTTTGTGTGGAGACATGAGAATTAGTTTATTTAAATCAACATTAATATTACCTTTTATAAATATGGAACAAAGCAATCCAAAAGATAGCTAGGCAAGTAAAGAAAGCTACCATTGGTTCCAATCCTACTAACAATGCAAATTTCACCACAATTGGAATTGCCCCCAAAAAAACATCAAAGCTTAAAGTTCAATTAAACACTTTCAAACTTCGGATAGAGAAAGGCAACATCCAGTTGAAATTCAAAATACAAATAATACCCTCAAATTAGTTAAATTTGATCAAAAAATTTTTTGAACACATCCATATTTTGTGATCTGAATATCTTGCTCTCTTCATTGATTTTCCTTTGATAGATAATCCAGATTAATTATCACCTTTTGGGGAGATATAACTTCTAAAGGTTTTTATCCGGTTCTTTTATGCAACTCCCATGTAACGGGAATACTCATTTTTTTGATTGGTTAGATGTCTTTTCAAGGAACTCGATAAATTCTTTTTGTTTTGAACTATTTCCTTTATTCTCTTCCTGGTCCTCTTGTTCCCACACTTGAAATTGAAAATAAAATATCGCGGCTAAAGCTATGAAGATGGAAAGAAGACCTGCCCAACCCCAGAATTTATTTTCCGTAAAAAGATTAGTGAGAGATGACTGCTCAACATACCTAGCATCCATCTCGTTTTGAATGTTTCCCGTCCATGCGTTAGCAGAAATGTACATATTTCTAATTAAATCAATCATTTCAAAATTACAACTGCCTTAAAAATAAGATTAGTAAAAGGAAAACCTCTATGTGGAGGATTGACAAAATATTAAGTGAAGAGATGTAGATCCACTGCCTAATTTTGCCAAATCAGCGATAGGTTTTCAACGACTGCCCCTGCACTGACTGGAGCTTTATCCGCAACGAACACAGCGGTTTGAGATACCATTTTTACAACAAATAACTGATTAATTTGTTATTGATGTTCGGTTGAGGAAGGACTTCTCTTCTTCCCTTTTCATAAATAGGAAGAGTAGAACAACGATCTAGCAAGAGGAGGTCTCTATGAAACTATTCACTCCCTTCACTATTCATAAAAAAGAAAACTGCGATCTATCCAGGATTAAAACAACAAAAGAAATTAACTGAAAACCATTTTTAAACGAGTTATTTAAATACCTCTACAGGAATGGATTTAATTTCGTTTTCGACTGAGCGTGATTCATACATTTGTTTCCACATAGGTGAATTCCAAGCCAAGAAAAAAACACCTATTGAAGCGATCAACGGGAAAAGATTTTTTATTTGTCTCATTCAATTCCTCTGCCTTAGATTATTTGGAGTTCATTAATAATGCTTATTTTTTTTCCGTCCTGTCAATGGAACTAAAACGAGAACTGAAATAAACATCGCTATTTGACTATGATACATATTTTCTTACTTTAAAGCTTAAGCCCGGTAAGACATTTTGAGTAAGTCCCTAACCTACTTAGCACTCTCCAGATGCAATCTTGAAAAATTACATAACAAGGATTATTTTCAAACAATGCCCCATCAAGCCACTTATGCAATTTTTTAACTTGCCTTGGATCCGCAGTCCTATTTATTAGAGGAATTTCAAAAAACCAATTTTCAAGCTTTTTAAAATCATCAATTGCATTTCAAATTGAACTCAAAATTTGACATCCGCAGAAGACATTTCACTTCCAGTTGAATTTCGCTTCCTTAAGTGACGAGTAGCCAGAGGCTGAAGTTCATTTTACTAAGATTTGGCCCACATTATTAGCCTTTGATTTCAACTAGATCCTCAGAAACGGCAATTCCATCTTCAGGTATTCTCAAAAGAATATTGGAAATATTTCGGGCCGCTTCAAGTACATCTTTCCAAAACTAATGCACGGCCTACTTATCTTCCGGATTGATATCTTAATTCAAAAAACAACCATCAAATTTGGGTTGCGCAATCATAGTCTCATATCTAACTTTCTTTGCACACCATGTATAACAATTACCATCCAAGTTGCAATTTCATTTTTTGCTGAAATATAAGTTTGAATATCTATATTTATGAGATTAATTTCTAATTGATCAAATTACTTTTGCGACATCTAAAATTACCTCCATCTCATTTCAGCTCAAGCTTTGACTTGCTACATTTTTTCTCTCTAACTTGCGTAAGAAGAAATAATTGCTAATAGTTAAACTAGATATAGACTATATAAATGGATAATAAATCCAAGAAGCTTATCACTCCCATGTCTGTGATACCGCAGATTGCTATTCTGTTTTCCCAGTTTATATTTCTAACAGCCTTAATTGGCGGCTTTTCATTAATATCACGAGCTAGTTTAACGACTTATCAAAGATCACTTTCCCCATTAAATTTAGATGGTGAAGTCTCCTCCTTTTATGATTAAACACAATAATTTTGGATTAAAAAGGATATCCTCTTTTAAAGAGATTTATTAACAAAGAAAATTTGTTACGAACTCATCAAAGAAATAGGTTGATGAGTTTATTTCTACTTGTAATCCAAAAATTTAGACTTAACTTTGATGAGTTTGCAAAGAAGGCAGAGGATTTAGTCAACTCCCTAAACATCTGACTAAGTATTTTATCCGCAACAAACTGATTAATAAAATTTTCTATCCACTCTGAGCGACCGAAAGAGAAATTAAATTAACTCATTTTCATTTGGAGTAGGAGTCTAATTCGGCAGTTTCTGGAGTCATCTTTTTTTGGATAAAGATCGTGAAGGTTCAAACCATCTATTGCTTTTAAACAAAAGCAAAAACAATGCTGAGAGCATTAAAAAAGCGAAAGCATCTAAATAAATGAATATCTGAGCAGAATAATTCACAATTTTTTATGATGAGGTTATTGCACTTTTAGACATGAAAATTTTTTCAAGCTGCTTTTTTTTCCTTGTGAGTTGATCTTGGGATAACCATATAACTTTTCTAAAAAACAAAATAAATTTAACTAAAGCCATCGGAACTAAAATAAACAGATAAAAGCTATGCAAATCCATTAAGGATAAAACTCAATAAGGCTATAAAAACAAACTATCCAATCTTTAAAATCATAAAAACAAAATATGATTCATCATCAACTATCAAATATCAAATTCCTATTGGATTTATCGAACTACATAAGAAAAAATCTAAATCATAAAAAAATTAAAAATACTCATTTTTGAATGTCTTAAAACGAATTAAGAATTTACCAATCTGGGTAGCCTCCTTGGACTGGTTCTTCATAGAAATCACCATTTTGAATGCCAGAAAAATATTCAACTAAAAATTCTGGAAGATTTACTTGATCTTCCACTTAAGCATCTGTTTCTTTAACTTGCTCAATTTTATTCTCTTGATTTGCTTTGTCTTTTGAGTAGGAGCAACCACCCTCGCCCCAACTCAAGGCTAAAGATGGGCTTCCTGCAACCATGAGAACGAAAACTAGAGAAAAAACCTTTTTCACTTTAACTAAAGCGTGTAGATATATAATAAAAAAATTTTTCCAGAAACGGGCAATCTATTTAAATCTTAAGAGTTTTATATCTGTAAGCAATTATTTGCCAACACAAAAAATCATCATCAAAAAAATTAGAGGTTTCAAAGTTTTAAGTTTAAATTGGGTATTTACCCTAGGTATTATAAGTCTTAACCAAAAGCAAATTTATTTTTATGAAAATCTAATTTTCCTCTAACAATGCCTTTTGCAATTATTTCTGATACTTATAATTTTGTTCCTTTTTATTAACTTTCAATATTGTTTTAATCGTGAGGGCATTCATATTAGCTGGCGTCGCCATGTCAACTCATTAATTTTCGATGGTTATATTCAGGTGATAGAGCACTTATAGAGGGTTTATAAAGACTTGGACCAACATGCAAAAAACGAAAATTTTTTTAATCGATAATGATTTGACTGAAAAAAAAATCAACGAACATATCAAAAGCTAATCGTCTTTCTAACAATTTAGAAAAAATTCGTTTATAAGAGTCGGGTTTACACAACAAATTCATGCTTTACATTCAGCACTGGAAGTTCAAGCCTGGTTATCACCAAAAAGGAGCGGAGAAATTTTTAGCGACCGGAGCTCCATATGCTGGAGCAGAAATGCTTGGTCGCTATCATGCTCCAGGATCTCTTGAAGGCTGGATACTTGTTAAAACAGAAGATCCAAAAGCACTTTACGAGCATGCAGCTGAGTGGGCCGAATATCTATATTGGGAAACGACTCCTGTATTTACAGACGAAGAGGCAGGTCCTCTTTGTGCAAAAATATACGGCTAAATCAAAAAACAAATCAATAACCTCCCATCAGTAATTGAGCAAAAAGGACTGGCAAAAGTCAGTCCTTTTTTTCGTATCGACTTTTTAATAAACTGCAAAATTTCTTTTGGTTATCAGATTTACTTGACTTATTCAAGTCATATGAATACAACTATTACAAAAGGATCAGAAATCAAGTTAAATAGAAATCACAAATTTGCACACATGTTAATCTCCTTAACTGTTTTTCAATACAGATTAGGTCTGGCACCAAACCCTAAGATTTTCCTATCTAGTGCTTTTTTTTCTTCTAGTAGAGGTTAATTACATTTAAATTTTAAATTACATAATGAAAGGGGCATGATTAGCACTTTTTATTCTTATCCAATTCAACTGTTTAACTCAAAACCAAACATTATAAATATCAAACCTAATGCTAAAGTCACAATTGGAGCATATGGATATCAACTCATTTGAAATTTAGAAGGCCAAGATGAACAAAAGAAAAGCCTTTCTTAAATTCTAATTTTTTTCTTCTTTTTGCTTCTCCGGTCATATTATTTCATTGAGCACAAACATTAGAGTTCGTCAATCAGATTGGAGCGACAATGGCTTGATAAGAGCTGAATTTTGGAGAATTTTAAAATTGTATTACTGAGAGAAAGTGGGCAATATGTTACAGGGAAATATGTAGAAATAAATTGCTAAAAATAGCTGTCGAGTATAAATAATTAGTATATGTTAAGGGAAGGAGAGGATTTTATTTTTAGGAGAAGAAGAGTCTATATCTCTTCAAGTCAAATTTAATAATGTTATGTTTACTGATGATGAAATATTAAAAGTGCTATCTTTTTTGGGTGTGCAGGAGACCTCAAAGGTATAACTATTTTAAAGTAAACATGTTTACACAGATAGCTTAAATACATACAGACTTTATAAGTCGAAGAGATCTTTTGCACTTACAGAAAATAACAACTATGAAATTTTCAGCCAATTCAACTACTGCAGTCCTAGATCCAAAAACAACAAAAAGAAAATATCCAGAAGCGAGGATAATAGTTCTTGACGACAATTTTAATTCGTTTGAACATGTGGCTAATAGTCTTGTGACAATCATCCCAGGAATGAGTAAAAAAAGATCTTGGGAACTCGCAGTCGAGGTAGATAGGGATGGTTCAGCGGAAGTTTGGAGAGGACCTCTTGAGCAGGCAGAGCTATATCATCAGCAATTGGTCAACAAAGGATTGACAATGGCACCAATTGAAAAAACATAATTTTTCTCATTTACTAAAACCTAAAGAATTACAGCCTTTGTCACTTGATCTTAGACTTCATATTTTTCCTAACCTTTTAGCAATTCCAGCTGAAGAAATAACAAAAGCACCTTCACCTAATCAAATATGGAAGGAGTCAATTGATTATTTTTTAAGTAAAGACATTTATTAAGGCAGTTATAGTTGGCGAAGCAACAATGTTTCGAACAAGCTCATACAACAAGCTAAAGAAAAAGCAAAGTGGAAACCCTACCCACCCTATTCATGAAGAAAAATTTTTGTACTCACTTTTGAGATTATTTATTTCATAGGAGCATCTTTAACAAGAGTTAGGGCGATACTGTATACCAGTACCCATCTTCACCGTGCGGAACGACTACTAATTGTTGCGGATCAAGCTATACCTAAAAAAAGTAAAGTCGCCAAAAGTCTGTCCCTTAACAAAACAACGCATAAAAGTTGGTATGCACTTAATTGACAATAAAACCCAAGTTACCTTGACAATTTAAATACCATCAATAAAGAATTTTTCTTGTGGCACCAACTAGTGGTTTTGATTAATTATTAATGACAATCATTCATTTTTAGTTTTTGTGTCGGCTTATTTTAGGGGTAGACCAACCTCGAAAGAGCTTTCAAAAGTTCAATGCCTGCTTCTCCAAGCACTGCTTCAGTTTTCCTTTTTCATTAAATTGAAAAGGTATACAACATTATAATCAAGCTGTCATAACAACTCACACCCAAGTTTTTCTAAACCTTAGTACGAAAGTCTTTTGATGATGATGCATTGATTGAATCTATATATTTTAATATCTCCAGCAAAATTCATTTTTATATTAAAAAACTCCTATGAACAAAATAAATTTAAGTATTAGTGCTTGAGCAAATCATCTATACTATGTAACCAGGATTCATATATTTCCTGCAAAAAATTCCAATAGTAATACCTTGTATAAAAGTAAACTTGCTCTTAACCTTACGTTATTTTTTTTCAAACTTTTAACGAGCTTCTGGGAAATCTTCATAACGCCTCCCTTGTAGATTTGTTTCAACTGTATGAAAGATACATCGCAAGCCATCATTGCCTATTGAACATGCGGTATAAATTCGAGCTATCGCTTCCTTACCTATGACAATGAAACGTGTGGGGAAGGGATCTCTAACCGACATAACTTGCACCTCCTTGAAAGTGCCTGAAGTTACCACAAAAAAAAAATTATTTGATCAATTAATAAAGAAAGGTTAAGTACCTAGGTAATAACTACAGTATTAAGTCAAGGATTAGTTTTGTTCAATCACAGGGATTGAGGTTTTACCAGTGAAACAATTTCACGAGATTGAATATTTGGACTTTCCTCATCAATTATTTTCGAAAAGTCAAAGCCTCTGGTTCGTCCGGCATGCTTCAATCAAAGTCACCCACACAATTATTATTTTATCCAAGTAGAAATAATGACGCAGAATGAAAAAAATTAATAGGAAAAGTTTAGAAGTCTTTTTGACTACATAAAAACCTGTTTAAGACCTTTAATTCTAGGTATATCCCTTCGGAAGAGCTCAACTAGATCAAAGGAAATGAACAGTGCCTGCCATTTAATTAAAATCTAGATCATAAATACTTAAGTGACCTTAACTTAAACGCTACTATTTTAACTTAGTAATTTATTATCTAATTCTAGGCATTAGCTACAAAGAGTCATAATGGTAGAACGAACTTTGTTAATAGCCGAAAAGGGTTACTGTTGAGATTACTTTTAATACTTTTGGAGAAGCTTTCAGGACCACCTCCGAAGAGAAAATGTATGATAAGTCCATAAAAGGAGAAAAAAATGATAGTTGAGGTTTTAGTCTCTTATACATATAGACATCGTTATGCAAAGGCCTCTCATGCTGTTGATATTCATTTAACTAACATTACCGCTTCTACGAGTCTCTCTACAGAAGTGCATAAACAAACTTATGGAAAGTTTTTCCCAAACGGCACGACTCCTCGTTATGCAACAGTGATGCAAGCGGCAAGTTGATATGAAAAATAAACTGGATTCGCTTAAATTCTTTGCTCCTTTGGTTCAGATAGCCCTCTGTCCTGTGACTATTCTGTTTTTATGGACAATGTTTGCAGGTCCTGAAGCGATAACTGAAATAAATGAAGAATTGGTTGGTCAAAACTTGATGAAGAAATTAAATCATAAATAAGAATCTTTCTACTTTTGAGTTAATGAAGATCTTCTCATAGACAGTATTTGAATAAAAAAGTCTCAAGATTACCTTCAAAAGAGTTTTCATCCTCTCTTTGTTGACTTCTTTTGCAAACGATTTTGATAAAGCTTTGAAACTCATCGATAGAAATGAACACATATTATCTAAATAGAATAAACTTTTGTTAATAAGTATATTGTTTTAACAATAGATTAAACAAGAAACCGGAAAATGGGAGGTCAATAATATTACCCTGAAGTTTAAATAATTGTGCTATAAATCTACTTAAAAACTATAAAATATGAACATGGCGCTGTTAGATGATTATGTGTTTGAATCAGTCTCTAGAAAAGTATTTTTATATATGAAGTCATAAGGGTGTTTCCTAATAAAAAAATAGACAAATTATTCGAGAAGGTTTTATATCCTTATGAAAAATATTTTTAATAATAGTTAATAACCAATATTTAAATTGCCAGCTAAAAATTCGATATATTTTTTTAATGTATAGCCATGACAATCGAGTGGATACTTGGCAAGAAGACCTACATCATCATCTTGACCTTTAAATCTTCGACAGTTACAAACAAGATCAATATCTCTTCCAGCTTTAAACTCCTTGACTCTTGCCTCGAACCACTCCTTTGCTTCTTTTGGCATATTTCTCTCTTCATGCCAACTTTGCCAAAATAAATTATCAAAAAGTTTTATGCTCTCTTTGCGTTCCACCCCCTCAATGCTGTCGAAGGAATTTCTTACGGGGCAATTTCGATTATTAATAGAATATCTCAATGGTGATATTTCTGGGCCCTCGATCCATGAACGTTTCTCCATGAAGCCAAATACCTCTATTTGGTTATAAATTTTTCTCTTGTGTACATTAGATTCACTCATAAAGGTCAAAAAGCTTTTTGAGATTATTTCTCATAGATCCTTGGAAAAAGACCAGCAAATTATTATTTAGTCAGTTCTTACCAAGAATCTGAAACATTTTATACATTGTTCCTCTAGATTTTGATTTTAAAGTTGATAACAATAATATTATCTTAACTTTATAATCAAACTTGTACCAGAGAAGTTTTTGCTTTGACCAAAAAATTTACGAATTTACCAATAGAAAAGCAGACTGTTCTAGTAACAGGTGCAGGTCGAGGTTTAGGTTCCGAAATAGCAAAATCATTTCATAGGGAGGGAGCAAAAGTAGTTATCAACTATAGAAAATCATTTGAAAGTGCCGAAAAATTATCTAATTTATTAGGCGAAAATGTAATTTCAATAAAAAGCGATATTAGAGAAAAAGATCAAGTTTTTAGAATGTATAAGGAATTGAAAAGTAAAAATATAAGAGTGGATACAATAATTCATAATGCAATAAACGACTTTATTTTCAATGGAGATCAACGAAGAAAAATAGATCATATTGAGTGGCAAGATTTTCAAAATCAAATTGACACTTCTCAAAAAGGATTTTTAAATCTGCTAAATATTTTTACCCCCGATATGAAAAAAAAATCTTTTGGACGTCTAATAACAATTGGAACTAATTTATTTCAAAATCCAGTAATCCCATACCATGATTATACTGCCGCTAAGGGGGGATTATTATCACTTACTAGAACAGCAGCGATAGATCTAGGTCAATTTAATATCACCGTTAATATGGTCTCAGGAGGATTATTGAAAATAACTGATGCTAGCAAAGGAACTCCAGAAAGCGTTTTTGAATATATTTCCAGCATCACACCTTTGAGGAAAGTTACAACAACTGAGGATTTTTCTGATGCTGTATTATTTTTCGCTTCACCTTGGTCGCGGGCAGTCACTGGTCAAAATTTAATTGTTGATGGTGGATTAGTTCTAAACTAATCGCTAAAGTCTTTTTTAAAAAACAAGCCAACAAATCAATCAATTGACAAGCTAAATATTGGATAAAGAATTTTACGCTCTTTCTGCTGTGTACTTCTAAAAGAGTTTCATAAACAGATGTTTCTCTTTTTAGTATTACTACTTTTTTTAGACTATTGCATAGTAA
>CACOQT010000025.1 GCA_902629395.1 uncultured Prochlorococcus sp. | reverse complement strand
GGGAATCATCACATCTTTATTAGGTGCTCCAATTTTTATATTCTTGCTGTATAAAAGGCAGAAATCTTTATCTGGCTATAGTTAGATGTAATGATATTAACTACTAAAGATTTTTCAGCAGGTTACGACGGAAATGAATTTATTAAATCAATAAATTTCTCATTAGAGGAAGCTGAATGGTTAGGAATTATTGGAGCAAATGGATCAGGTAAATCAACACTCTTAAAAGGAATAAGCCGAATTATTGAAGCTCATTCAGGAAATGTTTATCTTCATGGACATGATATTCATCTCTCCTCCTCAAAAGAAATAGCAAAAAAGCTTTCAGTACTACCGCAACAACAGAAACCCAATTTACCACTCACTGTTTATGAGTTGGTGTGCCTTGGCCGCTCACCTCACAAAAAATGGTGGCAACTAGAACTTAATGAAAATGATCATATGAAGGTTGAGCGAGCAATTGATTTAGCTGATATGAAAACTTTCAAAAATAAACCTATTCAATCTTTATCTGGAGGGCAACGTCAAAGAGCTTTTCTTGCATTAGCACTTGCTCAAGATGCGAAAGTTATATTTTTAGACGAACCGACAACTTTTTTAGATATTCGATATCAACTTCAATTTTTCGACTTATTAAAAAGACTTAATAGTGAACATGGGCTTTCGATAATTACTGTTATTCATGATGTCAATTTGGCTGCAAGATATTGTGATCGAATAGCGGTAATGAAAGAGGGAGAGTTATTAGGAATAGACATACCAAGAAAAATCCTTACAAATGAAATGATGTCGCAAGCTTTTAATGTCGAGATTTGTTTAATTGAAACTCCTGTAGGTTTTCAAATGTGCATAATTAGATAAACATTGATTTTTAATGCTTTTCTTTTGTGATCAAAATTAGCTCGTAGGGTGCTTTTTCGTACAAATAAGTGAGCGAAATATACATTCCTCTCAAACTGGAAGGTATTTGATAGTTTTGAATTGCTTGGTTGTAGTTTTTGTTACTTTTTAGAAATGAATTGTTGGTCTATTTGCTTTATAAAAAGTGAGTAAATATCTTGTTGTGTGAGGCAAGAGTGAAATTTTTCCATAAGTTGTTGGTAGCTCCAGCAACTGCAGCCATGTTTTTGGCACCAACCTTAAATGGTTTTGCTGAAGAGTCAGTATCTGATGAGAAGTCTAATGATTCCTTAAAGATCTCAGTAACAGGTACAAGATCACCTCGTGCTACAAAAAATGTTCCAGCCTCTATAAAAGTCACTGATAAAAATGAGATAGATACACTGGGAATTACAGATTTAAGAGATTTATTTAAATATGATGCAGCTGTATCAATAAAAAGTAATGCCACTAATTATTTCAATAATTATGGACAAAACAGTATAAACATAAGGGGAATGGATGAAAATAGAGTTCTTATACAAAGAGATAATATAAATCTTCCCAATAGATATTCGTTCAGCTATCAGCTCGGTAGAGGAGATTATGTAGATCTAAGTACTTTAAAGTCAGTAGAAGTTTTAAAAGGCCCTGCTTCATCACTTTATGGAAGTGATGCTTTAGGTGGCTTGGTAAGTTATCAGTCTTTATATCCTGAAGATTTGCTTGGAGCAGATGAAAATTTTAAGATAGAAATTCCTGTTAAATTTGATGGTAGTAGCAATCAAACATCTGGAACCACAAGGATTGCTGTTAGGGATGACGAAAGTGGAATTGAAGGTGTTTTGGTTACAACAGTTAGTTATGGAGAAGAGGATAACGTAAAAGCAGATGATAAATACATCGACGATAGTGAGATATCTAAAAAGAATATTTATACAAATATCGTAAAAAATATCAATGATTTCAGCAGGATTAATTTCATTTTTGAAAATGTTGATACACAGAGAGATACAACTCAAGCAAAAGCTAGGTTAAGCTCCTCTTATTCTAGTATTGAAGAAGATGTTGATGTAAATAGATGGATGGGGCAATTAGGATATGAATATGAGAACCAAGACTCAGGAAATATATTTGATTACGCAAAGTTAAATTTGTATGTTCAAGATGCGGAATGGAATGATGATTCAGAAGTTGAATATCCTGGAGGATTCAGTAGAGGAAGATATTCTTCTCCAAAAACTGTAGTTAATGATTATAGATACGACGACGAGAGCAAGGGCTTTAATCTTCAATTTAGAAGTAACTCATCTAGTGCCGGGGTAAATCATAAATTTACCTATGGTGTAGATTATTCTGATACTTTTAATACAAGGCCTAGAAAGAAAACTACAATTCAGTCAGGCACAACATCAGTGGAGACTATCAAAGATACGGCTGATGCAGATACTGTTAAGTACGGTTTTTATATACAAGACGCAGTTACCTTTGATAAATCGGATAGATTAGAATTAATTGCTGGAATTAGATACGATAAATATGATATCGATGCCGTTAGTGACTCTGCATATGAGAATACTGTTGATTCAGTCGGACCTGTAAACCCAGTAGTTGATCTTGAGAGCTCTACAGTAAATCCATCGTTGGCTTTGATATATAATTTATCTCCTGAGTTGTCGGCTTTTGGTAAATATTCAACAGCCTTTAGGGCTCCAACTCACTCAGAATTGAATACAGCTCATGGAAATAGGTTTTATGGATATTATTATCTAGCTAATCCTGACTTGAAACCAGAAACTAGTGAGAATTATGAGTTCGGTCTTAAAGGAGATTACTCAAAATTTGATTTTTCATTAGTTAGCTTTATAAGTAACTATGACGATTTAATTGAAGATTCACTTTCAAATACAGGTACAGATTGTATTGCTTTAATAGGAAGACCTTGCACTGTTTATAAGCCGAGTAATATAGAGGAGGCAGAGATATGGGGAATTGAATTAAATTCTGAATACAATTTTAATGAGGATAAGACTGGTTTTTCTATAATTTCTTCACTTGCTTACAGTTATGGAGATGATACCTCGGGTACAGAGGACAAAGAACTAACTTCAATTGAACCATTTAAAGCAATATTGGGATTAAGGTATACAGATTCTGATAATAAATGGAGCACAGAGTTGACTAACACCTATGTAGGTGATGCAAGAACTACGGAAGCATTAGATGATAATCCCTCTCAAAGTTACTCAGTATTAGATTTAACAAGTGTTTTCAATGTTAGTGATAGATTGTCAGTAGATGTAGGTATTTTCAATTTAAATGATACTAGATACTTTAATTACTCAACTGTAAAATCACAAAAAGCAAGTACTGCAGATGTTAATAGATTTTCAGAACCTGGCAGAAACATAAAGGCCGGGTTTAAGTTCATTTTCTAAATAATTTAAAATTCAAATTAACCAGTTAATTATAAATGAAAGCATTAAATTTTACATTTTGTTTATCATTTCTACTTTGTGGATGTAGTGTATTAAATCAACCATCTAAAAATAAAGAGGTTTTGAATGATTCCTCACAAAGGATTGATAGGGTTGTTACTTTAACATCATTAAGCACTGATATCGTTAGATCAATTTCAAAAGATAAACTTGTTGGAATTCCTGGTAGTTCACTTTTAAAAGATAAAGATGAATACAGAGAATTGCCTAGGATAAGCCAAGGCAGAACGCCACCTAATTTAGAGAAAATCGTTTCTTTGAAACCAGATTTAGTAATAGGGACTAGAGGTTTTCACGATAAAATACTTAACAAACTAAAAGATATCAACATAGGAACATTTTCATATGAATTGAAAGATTGGAATAGTCTCGAAAATACGATTAATCAAGTTTCTTCTAAATTAGATATGAATGATATAAGTAAATCTATTGATATAATTAATACGAATTTGAAGGAATGTGTTGTAACTAATAAAAAAATTAACAAGCCTAATGTAGTTGTTTTAGCCAGTACAAAGCCTATTCTCTCCCCTAATTCAAAAAGCTGGGCAGGAAATTTTCTTCAAAGATTTGGGATAAATAATCTAACAAAGGATCTTGATTCAAAGAGTGAGTTTAGTGGCTATGTGAATTTGTCACCAGAGTGGTTAGTAAAAGAAGATCCTGATAATTTAATTCTTATCCAAACAAGACCCGGACAGTATGTTGACTTTGAGAAATCAAAGCCATTTTCTAATTTGAAGGCAGTTAAGTCTGATAGTGTCTACCGCTTTAACTACTATGGGCTAATAAATGCAGGTAGTTTAGAAAGCATTAATAGTACATGTTTAAAACTTAAAAAATTATTTTAACGTCTTATCTTATTTTTAATTCGTATTCTATATTTATTGAAGTTTCTTTTTGTATAGGGTAAAAAGTAGAATTAAGTGCTGCTTTTTTTACTGCTCTGTCAATTGATTCATTCCCACTAGAACTTATTAACTTTACCTTAAAAACTTCCCCGTTTTTGGCAATCCATACTTTCACTGTTGGAGTCCCCTCGGCTCCTCTCCTTAAAGCGATTGGGGGGTATGTAGGGCGGACACAATTTAAGCAAGTAATTTTAAGTTTTCCCTTACCCTTTAAAAATCCCTTTTCTGGCTCATTATTTTTTATACCTTCTCTAGATCCGCTCCCTTTTTCGTCTTTTAGTATAGGTTGATTTATTGAATTTCTTTTAAATTTATTCCTTTCAATTTTTTTCTTATTTATTTTTTTTTCTATTTTATTCTTTTCAAATGACCTTACTTGAGCTTCTCGATTTTTGGCTACCTTTTCTTTTTTTTTCTCCTCTTTTAATAAAGGTCTTTTAATTAATTTTTCACTTCTTTTTGTGGATTCTCCGTATCCTGTTTCTAGTAAATTGTCAATTATCTCGATTGGAATAATTTTATCTCCCTGAGTTATGTCCTTCTTCTCACGAATAAATATAAATAATAAAAAGTGAATCAATACAGACAGCAGAATGTAGTAATTGATTCTATTTATTTTGATTCTATTCATTTTTCTTGGGAACTACTAATTAAATTGGATTTCTATTATTAAAATAAAGTTGTTAACTTTATTATAAGACTTCTTGTTCACTTTTTTTAAATCAGGTGGCATAGTTATGTGGCCATTATTACTGATTTCAATTACATCCTTGGCATGCATATTAGAAAGATTTTCATACTGGAAAAATTTAATTAAAAAAGATGATGAAAAACTTCTAATTACTGTAGAAAAATACTCAAATATAAATTATAAAAATGATATTAATAAAAATCTGAATAATTTAATTCCACTTGAAAAAGTTTTATTTAATACAATTCAAATAATTGATAAATGTTTTCTTATTGATAAAAAAAATATTGATGTAAAATTAGCACTAGAGATATCGATTCAATCGATTCAATCAGAATTTGGCAAATTTAGCAATTTATTTTCTACGATAATTACCATTTCACCTTTGCTTGGATTATTAGGCACTGTTTTGGGATTGATCAATTCATTTGCTTTTATTAAATTGGGAGAATCTGGTGCCAACGTCAAAGAAGTTACTGGAGGGATAAGTGAGGCATTGATTTCTACAGCTACTGGTTTAATTATTGCAATTATTACGCTGATATTTTCTAACTATTTTAATAGTTTATGGAAGAGGCAAAATGCAATTTTAAATCAGTATTGTGGTAAATTTGAATTGCTTTATAGAACCAAAGAATTATAAAAATGATTTATCTTAATAAAGATATAGAGATCAATAATAAGATTGACATATTACCTATGATAGATGTCATTTTTTCTATTTTGGCGTTTCTTATTATTTCTAGTCTTTACCTAACACGAGTTAATACTATAGATGTTGATTTGCCAATGGCAGCTAACGCAGTCAATCAAAATAATAAATTTATTAATATATCAATTGATAGATTTGGTGATTTATTTATTAATAATAAAAGTATTAGTATAGATGAATTAAAATTAAGATTGACAGATTTAACTGATAAGAGATTTAACGTAGTAGTTTTAAATGCAGATAAAAATACTTCTCACGGTATGGTAATTAACGTTCTAGATGTTCTGAGAGGAATTGATAATTTAAAAATAGCAATTTCTACTAAGTCTATAAATTGATTATATTCTCGAAATTATTAAATCTTATAATTTTAATAGTTATCTATTATTGTAATAACTATAAATAGATAACTTATCTAATCCATATTCTTTAAAAAGAAATCTATTATTTCATTTTCTTCTTCTTTTCTAATATCGCATTTTTCTTTTATTTGATGGATTAAATGTTTGTAAAAATTGTTTGAAGATATTTTTTCATTCTTAAACCCTATATATCTAAAATAGGAATATTTAAGAGTTTTTTCATTCTCTAGTCCATCAAAGAATTTATTAGCCTTAGCACTGCAAAATCTTTCTGCATATTCATCAGCAATTATTATTTCTGATTTTTCTAATAAGTCTTCATTCTCTAAGGCATAAACCTTGGAAAAATAATGATTAAACATTATTAAAACTGCTAGGGCATAACTAAATAATCTTTTCATATGATTAATATTATAAAACATGTCATGTGTTAGTAAATTGTCCATATATTATTAGCTGTTGGAATTTTATTATTCTCTAGCCCCAATTTTGAAAAAGGTTTGAAGGTGTTTAAATTCTTCATGCAACGTCTGTTTAATGGAGATGGTTAACTACTAATTTACGTTGCCTTTAGATTTTCTATAAAAAAATTTCTATCTTTATTTCTATAATTATATTTAAGACAAGTTGATCTTGTTTTTTTAATTCTTGATTTTATGACTTTTTATTTCCTATCCAGTCTTCAGGTTTTTTCATCATCCAATTCATAATCCCTTCACTATCCATATTTTTTGAGGAGAGTCCAAAGGCAACGACAAATAAAATGCTAAAGGCAATTATTATCGTGAGCAAAATAGTATTAATTCCCATTTCTGAAAGAGTAAGTCCAAAAGTGTATTTCATGATTTTAGATTAATAAATTTTTAATTTAAGGTTTAAAAACTATACATAAGATCGATTACCCATGCCATAAAAGCTCAGACAATTCGTTTTTATCCATTGAGATGAACTGTTGAAACATTGTTTCTTCGTATAACCTCCTAAGTTCTTTTTCACTTGCTTTCTCTGCCATGGTCTTTGCTAAATTTCGCGCAATTTCTTGATGATCAATTTCCTTTTCCATTTTGTTAAAGCAAAATTATTCACTCCTTTCTAGAATTAAATATGTTTTACTTCAATGCTATTTACATAATGTATTTCGCTTGTAACAAATTTTCTATTTTAGATGTGAGGTACTAAATATATAAATGAACTCAACAATTCAAATATTTATTCTGAAAAATATTGTAGTTTGCACCCTTTAGTTAATGAGATTGTCAATTCATATCAAAAAAACGAATTCAAATGACCAAAAAAAACCTCCTTTGAAAAGGAGGTTTTTTCTTCGTAGACCTGAGCTAGCAGTTGCTAGCAGAGCTAAGTCTTTAACTTGACTTAAACATAATAGCCTTTTTTCTTGATCTTCTTTTTTTTCTCAGCAAGTGCTCTTAGCATCTTGGCTATTACATCTTTTAAACAACATAACTCTTCTTTCATTCCATCCACTCAATCTAAAACTGATACCTGTGCGGTCTCATATTCTTCTTGGTCCATTTTTCTATCATGCTTACTAATCTGGATTTTTTTATTAAACCGTCTAAATTTTTTATCGGAGATGCTAAGAGAAGAAGGAAGTTGGGACTCCCTCTAAGAGATAAAGCTAATGAGTTGAGTTTACCTGTGATTGATAAAGAAAATATCCCAAGAAATAGGTATTTATTTTATAGAATTCAAGCCATTCAACTTGTTTTTTATAGTCTTGTCATTGAAGCTTTTGGGTGGGCTCTGTACAACCTCGAAAATGTTATTAATTGATCAGGTCAATGCCTATGCCTAGTTAGTATTGACATACATGTAGGCACGGTTGGTCAGTAATATGGGGTAGTACTACTATCTGTCAGGCATCCAAAAATTGAAAGCTCATTGCTTAGTTAAAAATAAATTTTCAAAATACTCAAATTCACTAACTCTATTATTCGTTCAAACTTAATTAATACGCTCAATGTTATAAACAACAAATTACGCAAAATGTAAGCACGTTCAAATACAAACCCCTTTTAATCAGTTAAAGCCCAATAATTATTCAGTACTTTTTCCTCTTTTTTGTTTTACCTAGATAAAAATTCTTTTTCCTGTTAACTACTTGAAAGTGTCTGGACTGTCGTTATAACTAGCTTAACTTGAAAAGTTTTATGGCTTTCATTTCTCGTTTGATAAACAAAAGGATCTTAGGCTTATTTAGTAAATTAAATGTTACAAATAAGGTTGATGGGCAGTTTGAAAACGACTACCCACTTCATGGCATGGGGGATCATCATAGATTTATGCTTTAATAAACCGCCAAAGCTAAAAGAATCGTTGTCGATGGACAGGGTTAATGAATTTTCTTGATAGTGCAAACACTCTTTAATCAAATAATTATTCAAGAAATCTATATGATGGGTTTGTGAAATATAAACGGAAAGATCTTTTAGTCGATTCTGCGGTTCTAGCTATTGTACTTGAAGTTTTTGCTCTGATTGTTGGGTCATTTCCCGCAACCTTAAATAAATTTCTCCCTTTTCTTAAATAGTAGGGCGATAAATTAGTACCCTTATTTTTGATGTTGTTTTTGTATCAGTGGTATTATTTTTGTCTTAGTCACAAGAAATTTAAAAATGAATGATTCAATTCTCTCTTTTTTGGGATGACCAAAAAAGATCTTATTTCCCTTCACTTTTTCAAATTGCACGTTGTTTAGGTTGATTAAATTTATAGATGGAAAAATTTTTGACAAATTCTGTTTAAATGTGAACAGTGGTTAAAAATAATGTTTTATGCACTCTTTGGCAGATTCTTTTGAGAAAATCAATTCCTTATTACTTTGTTGGTCTCTTGAAAAATTTAAATAGCGTTTTTCGCTCCAAACTCAGTGACCCAAGAAAAACTTACTAGTTATGGATCCAATACAAGTCTTAGGCCGAAAGGATGTTAGAAGAGAACTTCAGTTTGAAGGTGAAAATATTGCAGGTCAGTTGTTGGTTAAAAAAACACTTGCTGAAGAACGCTATGCAAGAGGAATGTCCAAGACGGCTAAAAAACATTACATCAATAGAAAAGATTGTCCCGTCAAAAATCATTTCTTAGGTTTACCAAAGTGGAGCAGAGATGAATCTGTTAGAGCTTTTGATACTTATCTTTGGTCTCAACATCAAAAGGATGAAATGGATAAACAACTTATGGAATGGTTTAAAGCGAGGGTAAATGAACTAATGGCTGGAAGAAATATAGACCTTATCGATGATATCGATCATGTAAAAGGCAATGATGACTCTCATGGGTTTACTTTGAAAAACTATATTGAATACTTGGCTAAACAACTAAATTAAAGATAACCTCTAATTACTGTTTAAAGACAAACTACCGATAAGTGCTTCACCTTTACATACATAATTGACTATTTATTCGCTAGGTTAATTTAACTTTTAATATTTCGATGTGTTTCGAGAACAATTTGTATTTATGAGTGGGAATATAAATGAAAAATAAAGGAAAAGAGCTTTTAAAGGAATTCTCTCTGTGGACAATTATTTTAGGAGCACTTTCTTTACTGGTTTTTTACAACTACTTAGAAATCAAAGAGATTATTAATCATAAGTTTAACTAATTCTCGAAAACCCCACCTCTGAACTGTCACGTGTCTGAATAAATATTACTAACTTTATAGTAATTTCTAACACTTACCTGCGAGTACAAGGTCAAATGGCTCAACGAATTAACGTTGCATTAAATTCCATCCCATCCGGATGCAGAGATTTGGTTGAATTTGCTTTCTTTTGCGGAGTTGGTTTCACTTTTGGAAGTCTCGGTCTCATATGACCTCAACCAATAAGCCAATAATTGATTCAAAATTCGTAAAGTTAATTCCTCTTTTCGTAATAGGAAAGATTGCTTCACTTACAACATTCCTCTTATACATGATGCTTCGTTGAGAATCTTTGAATAATCAAAAAAGCTTTTAAACGGTTAGCACTACTCCAACAGAACCACGTTTAATTAACCTATTTTCTTATTTTAATAAAGCCTTTAATCAACACCTTTCTAACTTTTTCCTCCAAAAACTCATGACCGTTGCAACATATAAAAAAACTGCCTTGAAAGTTTTGGTTCTCTGGAACCTTCCCGCATTACTTCTCTTTGCAGGAGCTTTCCAACTTGGTACATCAGTAATCGCTTAACCACTGGATATAAAAATGTATATTAATACATTTAAATCACATGTTTAATATTTTTGATTTATGTTGTGAAAAGTTGCTTTAATAAAGCAATCCATAAACAATTTTCAAAAGTATCGTTTTGTAAATCCGTTACTTTATTTTTAACCAGAGTTGTCAACAAATGCAAATTAAAGATTTTGATACTTATGGAATAGATAAGTTTGGAATTCATTGGATGCAATATCTTTCAATGACTTTAATCTCTTTATTGATATTTTTAATAGGATTATACAAAGCAGTGCCCAGCTTCCATAACCTGGTTTTATCTCTCTTGTTCAAACTTCAATGTAGTGGTTTTGACTGTAACGGTGTAAAAATTAATTAGGAAATTATTATTAGAAATTTCGTCATCCATGGTTAGAAATAATTTTTGAAAATTTTTAAATTTTTAATGTTTTATGTTAAGCAATATTTATAAGTGTTTAGGCTTATTTCCTATTCGAGATGTAACTTACTATCCAAGTTGATTGGCACTATGGACGCTCAAAATAAACTTTCTTCATGAAATGTGACTCACTACTTTCAACAAGTTTGTTTATTGTTTCCTCGGCTGACTGCAGTTAGTTCTGAGGGAATATAGGCTAACGATCATTTGATTCTGAGTTCTCAAAATAGGAATCGATTTAATACAGAAAAAAGAGTGGAAGCTACTTGATGGTGAGAGGTATAGGAGGCAATAAGTTTTTGAAAGAGATATTGGGAAAATAAATCAATCAATAATCAAGAGGACTTTTGTGTTTAAGTTATAGATCTTATTTAAGGTATTAGATTAAGATTATTTAATCTGAAGGAAGAGATTTTCACCTCGATGGCTGAACAAATTGAAGTGTTTGGACAATTTGATGTCAGGAGAGATGATCTCGCTGATGAACATGAGACTGGACTGAATCATCAAATTTCAATTGATAGAGCACGAATAACAAATACATTTGGTGGAGATCAGCTTAATGCTGCTTTGGACGCAGTAAATAATAAAAAAACATATAAAAGAGAATATGACAATCAAGCTAAAAAGTTTTATATAAGTAGAAAAGACTGTCCAGTGAGAAATTTTTGTGAGGATTTAGCAGGACCAAATAAAAGAACAGAAGCTATTCAAATGTTTGATGCTTTGTTCTGGAGTTCATGGATTGCATGTAATGAGATGCCAGAGCCAGCAAAAGAGTGGCTAGATGCGAGAGTTAAAGATTTTAAGGATGGAATCAAGATGGACTTTATCTGTGATTGTCGAAAATTTAGAGGCAATGATGCTGATAAGACTCAGGCTAGTGAGATGACTAGGGCAGAATATCCATTTGATTGTCATGGTTATACCCTTAAGAAATATATTGAGGAAGAGTCCAAGTAATTAAATTTCTTTTTTATCCTCAATAATTTAAGTTTAAAGGCAGTTTTTGATTTTTTAGGAATCAAATAAATTGTTTTGTATTTGTTTATGTTAATTAAATAGACTTATCTTTTTATTCTCCTCTTGACTTTGAGGTACTTGGTCTCTAACTCTGATAGTTTCGCACGATTGTTTAGCTGATTTCAATGCTGCCTTTAATCATTGTCCTAAGAGAACCAAATTCCTCCATTCTTGCTTGCTTCCAAAAAATACTTATTTTGCTCTTTAATATCCTCAATATGATTTTTAGATTTTTCTAGCTCAACTTTTTGGTTGTTGAGAGGCTTTGCTGCCAAAGGCCATAGCCTTAATAGCAATGATCTTGTTCTTGCTCTAGCAAATGATACCATCGATCAATAGTTCTAAGGTTTAATGGCAGCTGATTAGCTTCCTATTTTTTTTATAGCCTTAAAAAAAAGATTACCCATTACATATGTCATCAGATAAAGATGTAGTTTCGAACTCTTTACTTAGGTTATAAATTTTTCTGATAGATAAATTGATTCTTTTACCAAAATCTAAGACTAATTATTTATTAACTGTTGTGGGTAGACCTACAGCAGAAGAAACACCAACAAATAGAACTGCGGGTTTGTTGCCCACGCTCTCTACAAAATGAGGAGAGCCACTATTGCTTTCAATAAATGAGTCTCCTGCAGTGAAATAATTAATATTCTCACCTCTTGAGTGCTTTAGTTGTCCTTGTTGTACATAAACCAGCATTGGTGCTGGATGTATATGTATGGGAGTTTTTAATCCGACTGGAATAATAACTTTCAAAAGTCTTAGTTCAGCTTGCTTCCATTTTGGGTACGAGATTTTTTTACCGCTGAGTCCTTTTGTTGATTGAATAAGTGGAGTAACTTCTATTTTTTCTTGTGATTTTACAGGTTCAAAAGTTGTAAATGCACTTGATAAGGCGATCGCTGTCAGCAAAAAGTTTTTGAGGGTATTCATTAGTTT
>CACOQT010000024.1 GCA_902629395.1 uncultured Prochlorococcus sp. | reverse complement strand
TGATGATGATGTGATTGAGTGCATGCAATTTGGTATTTGCTCCTCTAATCCTCCTGGTCTAAAAGATATTCCGTATTTTCATTTTTAACTAGTTATATTTAAATTTCAAAGAGCTTTTAAAAATAGTAGTAGCTATAAATCAAGTGGACGGCACATATTAGAAATTGGTAGCGCATACAGCTTAAACTTAGTGTAGGGAACATCCAAGAATGAAACACTTACTACTTCCTCTTATTTCTGCTTTTGTATTACCGATCACTGTAAAAGCTGAAGTCTCAGAAGAGATTCACAAACGTTGCCTAGAAGCTAGAGATTACTCAGGTTGTGTAAGAACTAACCAAGGGGCAATTACAAGATTCAAAAGGGAAATGACTGGTATTGGTATAACGCTTTTTCTGAATAGTGATACAGCAGAATTAACAATTCAATCAGTTATTAATAGCTCTCCTGCCAGTGATGCCGACATGGAAACAGGTGATGTAATCCTAAAGATAGATGGAAAGTCGACCAAAGGAATGGGTTTAAAGGAGGCAATTAAATTAATCAAAGGTCCTAAAGATAAGCCAATTAAATTAGTCATTGGTAGAACAAACGAAAAAGGTAAAAGAAAAAAAATTGAGGTGAACTTGATTCGAGATACATTTGTTCTTCCTGAAAGAGAATCTTTAGATCAATTAAACATAAGAGAATTTTTTAAGTATGGTTTTCCACGGGATCTACAGCCAATGAATCCACAAAGTTACCCTCCTGAGTCAAATAAAGAATTATTCCCTAATAATCAAATCTAATTCTATAGTTAACTACCTTTTTCAGTAATTAATAGAAAAGAGTTTTTTTGAGACTTGCTAGTAGTCTATCGGCATACCCAACAAATTAGTAGTAGCAACCGATCTTGGTCGTATAGGCCGTATCTGATTCTTCGGTTTGCAACATTTTAAATTCTTTGTGGTCGAGTCAAAGTAGATATGTCCTTTGAAATGAATGTAATGTATTCCTCTTTATTTGATGCTGTATTCGCTGATTCTTTCTTCTCTCCTATGAGAACAGTTTATGTTGTCTCTGATAGTGAGTTAGAAGAAATCAAGCGTAACCAAAGAGAAGAAGAACTCGAAAACATCGAGGCTTCTCGAAAGAGACTAGAGGAGAGTTATCAAGCTCGAGTCAAGGTTCTCGATGATCGTGAGCATGAACTTCAAGAGGAGATCAAAGCTCTTGCTCCAGCAAAGAAAGAGAAAGCTACTGCATAAGTAATATCTCTAGAGTTTGATTGAGTTTAGTGATTTCTAGCTTGGCCTCTTCCCTCGAGCAACGGGGGAGGGGGCTTTTCTCTGATCTAGCTGATCAACTTTAATCAGGCATCACATGTAAAAGAAATCACGTATCTCCATATAGACCTTATTTACCCTGTTTACCTTGTTTAAGCTGAACAGGATAAACTGGCTAAACCGAGGGTTGAAATAGACGAACATCACCTTTTTGTTTGACCTTGTAGTGTTCATATTTCTCCCAAGCGGCAAGCAGAAGCATTGGGTTTGCTCTATCTGCTGCACTAGGAACCTCTGTATTGGCTTTGTTGATTCGATCAATTGCTTCGTCTAATCCGCATATCTTTTTCTTGACCACTAATTCGTGTACTTCAAGAACAAGCTCCTGAATTTTCGCTTGCTGTGCCCTTTCCCATAAGACAGGAAGATTCTTGAAAACCCTTGTTCCATCGTCAAACCTCACACCAAGACAAGCTCTTCTCCTGCCTTTCGTTGTGACCTGCCAGTTTGGTCCAACCTACCCCCTAAGAAAGATCCTCATACTTTGAACCCAATCTGGTGCTTCTGAACGAGCTTTCATTAAGGTTGAGAACTTTATAACGGGATCTCAGCGGGATCTCCTGAGTAAATACAAGTTAAAACAACTAGATATTCTTTTCAATTGTTAGTCTCAAACTCATTACAATAGCTAGTATATTTTCAGTCAGAGATTGAATTTCTATCACAGTCTCATCTGTACAACCGATTGCTTTGGGAGCACTAGGTCTCAGGTTCGAATCCTGTCGCCCCGATCAGTAACAGCAACGGTTCCCAGCCGTTGCTTTTTTAATGCAAGTGAGACAGGGGCCCTCCGCAATAAAAAGACTGATCTAAGTCTGCCGCATTGGCTCCGATACTAATCGGCTTTAAACCTTCCCTATTCAATCAGCGCGAGTAGTAAAAAAGTGCTTTATAAAACTCTCTTCTAGCTGGACTAGTTCAATATGTATCAACGTATCTTCTATTACTACGGAAACTTTTTTAACCGGCTAGGTTTGTCCGACTTCTCACAAAGCAAATGAATTCATCTCTTACTAGAGGAGGCGAAGGCATCAAATTAAACAGAGTATCCAAGATTGCTCTTACTTTGACTTCTTCTACCTTCTTCCTATATGGACTAGGCCAAGCACCAATCTTCAAGAATTTTCTTGCTAGTGCAATGTCAGGGGCTTGTCCATTCTCTGGTTAATCAAATTTGAGATCTCAAACTAAATAATGAAAAGGGCTGATACATATCAGCCTTTTTTATTGTTACCCAACTCAACTGTTTAATTCGAAGCCCCAAATAAGAAAAATCAAACCTAAAGCCATAGTCACAATTGGAGCATAAGGGTATCGACTCATTTGATATTTAGTAGGCCAAGGTAACCAAGAGAAAAGCTTTTCTTCTCTACTTATCTTTTTCTGTTTTGAAGATTTTGGAGGTAATCCAAGTTCTTTTCTTCTCTTGGCTTCTCCCATCGTCTTATTTAGATCAGTACAAATAATAAATGTTCTTTGATCGGATTGAAGCAAAAAAAACTTGCTTCGAGATTATTTTGGGGTAATTGAAAAAGGGATTACTGAGAGCAAACAGGAAGAAAAGCTTCAAAGAATGATGGATTTCAAGTCTAAAAACGCATTCGGACAGGAGTTCAAATTCAGAGCGTTCTGCACTTTCAGACCTACTGAAGTTAATAGCGAGTTAGTAGTCAAAGAGAGATGAAGGGTTAGCCCTACTTCAACCGAACTTCATTTATTACGAAGCTACTTTTATTGTCTTTACATCAAGGGCGAGTAACTGGGTTCAAGGCTGTGTTGCGTTCAAGCTCTAGAAAGAAAAGGGGACAGTCGCCGAAATCCTGTCCCTTATCTCTACATCTTAAAAAAAGTGGTCTGCACTTTTTAAGAATCCGAAGGGTCGGAATGTTCAACCTTTTCCCTTCAAAAACTTCCTCACACAATTTTAGTTAGCCCTCCGCCGAGAGGGTTTTCTTGTATGAATTCAACTAATAAAGCTGCATTTGATAAGAAAGCTTTTGAAAAGAAGGCTTTTAAGTTTGTTCCTTATCTAATTGTGGGAAAAATTATATTTGCCGCTTGGTTTATTCGCTATTTGGTACAGCTCTAATTTTTCTCAATTTTACGTTTACGCGATGAATGATTTAATTCGAAATTTTATAATTACTGCTGACCCATGGCTTGGACATATTCAAAGCGAGATGGATGCAAGATATGTAGAACAATCATCTTTGACTAATCTTTTTACTGAACATAAGTTTTGGGGTTGGGCTGGACTTCTTACAATTTTCATAGCCTTAGCTGCAATATTTTATTTTCAATTTCAGGCTTGGGAACAAGAAGATCAAGAACAAGAAAACCTTTCGACCAAACAAAAAGAATTTGTCGATTTTCTAGAGAATGCATCAAACCAATCAAAAGAATGACAGTTCCAGCAAGTTGGGAATTTTATAAGAGGGAATCGGATAAAACCCTTTGGGTACACATATGCCCCAAAGGCGATGATCTTTCTGGGGTAGCTATCAGAGTTAATAAATGGTGGAAGACAAGATATCCAGATTACAAAATGCGTATCTGTTCAAAAAAAGAATTTGAGCATGTTAAAAGGGGCATTTAGCCCCTTTTATTATTATCTTCCGAATACTGCAAAGATTTCAGTCTCTTTTTCTTGACTCTTATCATCAATTGAAGGCATCTCGAACGATTTCTCAAGATTACGTCTCTGAATATGCGATAGGTAGCTGTTTAACCCCTCAGATCTAGCTAATAAGTCTTTTATATTTTTCTTTTGGATAGAGTCCTTTTCTAATAATTTTGTTAGAAAAAGATTTTCATCATATAAACTTCGCTCTAATTGATCAAAATATTTACGAAAAACCCTTTCATGAGACATTATTTCTTGTTTAACAGTAGTTTCGCCATTAAAGAAAGTAGAAAAAATAAATTTGAAATCTTCTAACAAAGACTTCATTAGACTCACTCTCTGATCAAGCTTAAATGATATTTCAAGATTGATTTTTTCACAGGCATCAATTTTTGATGCTATGTTTTGACACCTCTTTGAGATTTCATTATCGGTAGAAGTCATGATTTTTCTCCGTCGTAATGAGATTGAATAGTCTTTTTTTTATGCTTTTTAGAGAAGACCTTCCTCTTCTCTGCTTAACACCTAAAAGTGGCTCGTAATTATTCATTTATTTAGCACCTTGATCAACTCATCTTTGCCACACTTTTTGATGAAGTTGGCAATTTTTACTGCAGGTAAACCTGTCCTTGCGGTTAATATTTTGAATTTTTTTAGTTCTTTAATTGCGACTCTTTCTCCGTCATAAATATGATGTGTTTCTTTCCCGCTCGCTGAATGGGTTTCGGTAGTTATGAAAGTTGACTGCCTTCTATCTCCGCCATTATGTGGAGAGCCATTTTCACCATTCTTATCAGTTACTGCTACCCATTGGGCCTTCTCATCTAGTAGAGACTCAGCAAATAGTTTAATATTTACACTTTCTGATAAGGGAGCTCCATTTTTATCTGGAACATGTTCAATTCCATCATCATATTGATAAAAATATGCTGTTTGCATCTCGTGCGTTAACTCTGGCTCAGTTCTTAAAATTCTTCCTAAAATTTGCAGCCAACGTAAAGGAGCTTGAATTGTTATTTTTCACCTTGACCTTTTAACTCTCGAACAGCGCCTTCAATCCCATCGGTCAAATTCAAGTCAGAGTTTTGTCCTGCCATTTCAGCAAATCGCCTACCTTGAGGTAATAAGCTTCTTTCATATGTACCTACAGCATCATTAAAAGATTTATTTAAACGAGTGATATTGGTTCCAATCGTATTAAATCTATCGGTAAACCTTGAAAATCTTTTATAGAGTTCAACAGCATTTGCTTGGATTTCGTCAATGTTTTTAGCGATTTCTGCTTGCTGAATGGTCATAGCTAAGCCTTTTAGTATTGCTAAAAGGCTTGTAGGAAAAGTAAGAACAATATTCTTACTGAAAGCGTATTCCAAAAGAGAAGGGTCTCGCTCTAATGCCATTGAAAGTGCTCCTTCAATTGGGATAAAGAGAATAACCCCATCAACAACTTGTTCCTTAGAATCAAAGCGACTTGAGTAATCTTTCTTTGAGAGTTGATCAACATGACTCCTGACTTTTTTTAAATGCTCAGACAAAGCTTCTTCTCTTTCTTTCTCATCTGTCGCCTTCAAGGCATCTAAATAGCTCTCAATAGGAGCTTTAGAATCAACAACCAATCGTCGATATCCTGGAATTGTAATTACACAATCCGGTCTGTAGCTTCCATCATTAGTTCCAATATTTACTTGTTCATTGAAATCGCAATAACTTATAAGCCCAACAAATTCAAGAATCCTCTTAAGGTTAACTTCCCCCCATTGACCCTTAACGTTTGGAGAGCGTAAAGCACTGGTTAGTTGTTGTGCTGCTCCTTGAACATCTTCACTTCGCTGTTTTAAATCCCTTGTTGATTGAGCTAAAGCTCCAAGCTTTTCCGTAGAATCTTTAGATAAATCCTCCACCTGTTTACGTAATATCTCAACTTGCTTAGAAAAAGGAGTCGTAACTTTCTCTTCTGTTGTTTTGACTAAATAATCTCTAGAACCTTTCAACATGTCTGCACTTAGAGCTTTAAATTCCGTCAGCAAATCAGCTCTCGCTTGTTCTGCATATTTTTTCTGATTTTCCTGGGACCTTAATTTCTCAGAAACTTCGCCAACTAGAGTTGATAATTTTTCTTTCTCTTGCCTCAATTCTTCCAAAGAGTCGAGTGCTTCTTTTTTTTCTGACTTTAATAGCTCTTTTTCATCAGTAACTGCTTTTAATTGAGTAGAGCTAACTGCAGCCTTTTCTCTCGCCTTCTGAGCATCTATTTGTGTCTCTTTAAGTTCCTTTTTATATGCTTCTAGTTCATCGCTGAATTTCTTAAGTCCATCATCAGCTTTTAATAACCTCTCCTGAAGTAAGCCTTCAGTACTTCCGTCTGATCTGAATTTTGTTCTTTCAGAAATGCGACTTAAAATGAAACCTGCAATTAAACCGGATAAGACACCAGTAATAAATAGAAGAACGTTATCCACAAAAACCTTGAGATTTCCAAGTACTAGTCTTCAAAATACTAAACACTTAAAACGTAAAATATTCCTTTTCAAACCAAGCAATTAAGACGATGTAACTAATGGTTCACGAAAGATGAACTATCAAAGAATCTATCTAAATTAAACTGTGCAATCCTCCGGTGATGCCTATACCAGAGTTAGAAACATTGCCCGTTTCATGAAAGAGGGCCATGGATTAAAAGCGTCAGCAAATTTGGCTCAAAAGAAAGAGAACACTTGGAAATAAGGTGAACTATTTTTTATCTTTAATTATGGAAGGTAGTTCAAATTTTTCTTTATAAGTTTTAAACAGTGTATTTAACTTATTTTTTAAAAAGGGACCAAAACCTAAATCAATAAAAATATATAGAACTAGGGAATAGCAAAAAACCACATAGAAAATCAAATGACAAATAAATTTGTCTAAGAGATCAGATTCTTTTTCATTTGTTATTTTTTCTTCAACATCTATTTTAGATGAATTGAAATCACTTATTGAATTAGTTGCTATTGACTCAACCCACCCAAATTGAGCGAGTTCTTGGTCGGTATCTTTTAGTGCTGAAGTCGAAGTCATAAAAAGGAGGATTTTAATATTCACCCTTTTTATCGTGTATAAAATGTACTTCTAGGCCAACTTTACATTTTTTGGTTTTTTATCTGATTGGGAAATATCTCTAATTGATATGGAGTTTAAAAAGTTATTCCTCTATTACTACAAGGGTTCTGGTTTACTTTTTCTAATCGACCCAATACCAGCTTATTTCGGTAGATGTGGACAAGAGTGTCCATACTTTGTCAGCAAGTCGCTAGTTAACTTTTGGGCCTTTTGATGACGCTCGGCAAACCCTATACAAGAACCTATGGATGCTTTATTTACTCTTTATGCAAATTGCAGCCAGCCCATTAACAGAGAAACTTCCTTCCCAGTTATCTACATCTAATACTTTTTTCTTTCCTTCTTCACATGCTTCTTTGCTAGCTATTGTTAGGACAGACGTAGAGACTGATCTCATTTCACGCACTTTGAACAGTAATTTATAACTTTCCGCCTTAGCAGCGATAGGAGAGAGAAGCCCAGCGATTAGGGGCGAGTAGTAGGAAGCTGTTCATTTAATCAAGATCCTCCTCTTATTGCGAAGACATTTATTCCTTTTGATTGCAGATAAATCGCTCCCAATAAACCAACAACATTTAAACCAATTACAAAAGCCCATACTTTCCATGGTGTCTTGTTTTGTTCATCCATAATGAGTAAGTCGAAGTCGCAGGGCTTGTTGGTTCTCACTCGGCATTAAAGCATTTTCAAAAACTAATGACATCTTTTACATGCGTAATGGCATGGCTTGTTGCCTTGCTTATGGTTCCACTAATGCTGTTTATCTGGGCGTCAGATACTAAGAGAACCAGGATTAACAGATATAGAAGTTACGGCTGGATCTGGACCAAGATCGCCAAGATCTATGGAGTAAGTCCAACTACTGTCAGACGGTGGTCTATGGCTTAAACCGTCACTTTTTTTACAAGGTGGGCAAATTGAGTAATTTTCTACATTCTCAAATGGTTATCGTTTCGCCAATGTAATAGAACGATTCCTTGCTTCGACCATGGATTCATATACAAAACACACTCATAGGTATGCTTTCGAGTTGGCAAAGGCAGCAAGAATAATGCCAGTCGAGATGGCTGAAAAGCTACAACATATAAAACAAATGAGATTCAATTATCAATTAAAAGCTCTTAGAAAAAGAATTAATAAAAGGATTACTTAAGCGGCGGTTTTTACTAAGAGTGTTGTTTCATCAAAAGCACTAGCAAGATCTTTCGTTTGGAATCTGGAATAGCTTAATAGGTGAGTATTTAACGTGTGGCCCATCGCATCAGCAACTTGTTTAGGTGATCTATAACTTCCATCTGCTTTGGGTCTGTTATGTCCGTAATAGGCATATCGATGCCTGAAAGAGTATGGAGTTAATTCCTGTTTTTCTCTTGCAACTTCTTCTTTAATTGCTCTCCACGCTTGGCGGCGAGCTAAATAATTCTTGCATCTATCACCTGCCTCTCCGGCTTTACCTAAGTTAGGCAATAGGTTTCTACCTTCTTGTTCACATAGATAAATTTGCTCTTTTAAATGCCAACTAATTGGGCCTTCAATGTCATGCACATGTAAGGGATATAACCGGCGTGGTTCTGTTTTTTCTCCTTTCTTGCCACCTTTACTCTTTTCGTAATTAGTCCAAATCTCTTGACCTCCGTTGCGTGTGTGAATGTATCGGAGATCTTCTGGTCGAAGCCCATAAACTGCCATGCACTGAAAACCAAATCGCCATTTTTTGCCTGTTTCATCTTCTGGAAAAGAATCAAGCAATTTGAGAATTTGAGAATCAGTTAATGGATAACCTATCCGCTTTTTAGTAGTGACTAAATCTTTATCTGTTACTGCTGGCGGTAACCATGTGGACTCGAACTGCTTCTCCTGAACACAGAATCGCAGAAACCCAAACAAGGCTAGACGCATGTGTCTTCTTTGGGGAGTTCCTTGTTGCCATTGCTTTAATGCAATTTTGCAAAGTGCAGGACCATTTAAAGGTGAGCGTGAACCTTTTCTAGTTGCCTTGAGTACGTTCTTAAAAACAGGGTCATATTTGCTACGCCATGTTGAATCTTTTACAAGATCTTTTTTTAATTCTCTGTAATTCTCGATTGATTGTTTCCAGTTGATTTCGGTTTCGCTTGAAACTGTATGAGCAATATTGAAGCAAGTTTTTATTTCTAATCTTTGATTTGATTCTTCATAAGCTTTTGCAGCTGATCTAATTCTTAAAAGTGCATTAGGCCAATCCGATTCTTTCCAGGCATAAGGAATAGTTACATCACCAATAATCTTTTTATCCTTCCAAACTTGTACCCTCATGCTTTCCTTTCTTCCTGGCATCACAAGCCAACCTTTAGGGCTAGATGCTTTAACTGCTTTTCTAAAATCTTTTACCCAACTTGGTTGAACTGTTTTAGTAGGCATCAGGAGTATCCCTTTTATGCTGTCTTGCTTTTGAGTGACAACTATCAGGAGACCATTGATTCCTGACTACCTCCAGGAAGTTATAAATAAAATCGTCAGGACAATTCAATTCTTCTTGAAGGTCGTTCAGCTCATCATTGAAAAAATCAAATGTTCTGGTAATTGGGCCCGACTGTTGTTCTTGAGTGGGTTTCCATTTGTCCATAAAGCACTAGGTTTCTTGTCCTTTATTCTTACACTCATTTGAGTGTATAAGTGACCTTTGGTGGTCGTTAGTTTACAGTCTCAAGCATTAGTAGACAGACTATGAAATGAGTTATAGCTTAAATATTACCGTTCTCACTAGATAGATACCAAGGCTTTAGGAGCACTAGGTCGCAGGTTCTAATCCTGTCACTCCGATCAGTCAGAGACATGCTTCCCAGCCTTTCTTTTTAATGGAAATGCGTTCAAGGTCCCTCACGGGTCCCTCTTGGGTATGTACTAGCTTGTAATAGCTTTATTTCTTGTTTTTCCAGCCAAACATTTCAGCCATTTTACCCGTTGAAGCAAAGTATCCAATTGCTCCGAGGAACAAACCAAAAGCAATCAGATTTGGAACGATTCCACCAATGATTTGAGCTTCTCCAAAAGTCAGAAACGTAATCACAACAAAAACCCTAGCCCAGTTATCAGCGAAATTCATTTTCCCATCATGATTCTTTTTAAGTAAGACCTGAGAAGAAGAAATACCAAATAAAGACTATTGCGTTTAAACCAAAGGTCACTGAAATCCCAATGATCTTGAATTTCATCCCAACATCATCGGATCCAGAATTTAATTTCACATTAGCCATCGTTTTTCTCCTTTGTTTGATTTGAGGCCTTCTCAAGAAACTCGACAAATTCTTTTTGTTTGGGTGTAAGTCCCTCGTTCTCTTCATTTAATCTGTTGGACATTTTCTGAAGCTTTTTCACCATGCCAGTAATTTTCCAGCTTGCTAATGGAACTAAAACTAGTACCGAAAACAATAAGGCTATTTGATAATCATCGTAATCCACTCTTATTTAGACCCTGCTGTATCCAAGTTTTGTAGTAAAAACCTTAAATGGAACGCCAGTTCCGTTCATGACTTCAAGACATTTGTCTCCTACTGTTCCATATACCTCAACTGTGAAATCATCAGCAAGTTTTGGATGCTCTTGTAAATATTCGCCTACTGCTGGATTAGCTAGATGAGCAATAAATGCTTCATCATTTTTATAAACTTCAGACCAAACGAAACGAAGTGGATTTTCAGGATCTTGATCGAAAGTATGGTGCAACATGCCTGGCTCTGAGGTCTCTACTGCTGTATCAGTTTTGGCGGCGAGTAAAAGATATTCCTGAACTTTGTCTGGTTTAACTTGGATACGAGCAATAAGGATGAAGGGAGTATTTGCACCAAATGACATTAACTTAATTTAATTGAAACAAGCATTACATATTTCTTCTTGAATCGATGTATCAGGAAAACATATTTTAAGTCTCACTGACATAAGAAAACCCTCTCAGCGTAGGGTTAACTGAAAAGCGTTTGAGGAAGTTTTGAAGGGAAAAGGTTGAACATTCCACCCTTTCAAGTTCTCAAAAAAGTACAGACCAACTGTTGAGGAGTTGTAGAGCTTAGGGACAGGATTTCGGCAACTGTCCCCTTCTCTTTTTAGAGCTTGAACGCAACACAGCCTTGAACCCAGTTACTCGCTGTTGATATATGTTCAATAAAAGTTGATATTATAAAAATGAAGTTCGGTTGAAGTAGGGCTTTCCAATCTATGTATTTCTTCAGCAATAAAAAAGAGGCTATTTGCCTCTCTTCTGATTATTCCTTTTAATCCTGCAAAGGTCGCAGTTTTCCTTTTTTGGGATAGTGAAGGGAGTGAATAGTCTCATAAGGCATCTTTTCTTACATTTTTTTTTTAATACATTTCTAGTAGTTATGGAGTAGGAAAGCACTAAGTTTTTATTCCTAAAACCGAACCTTTTAAATCTTTTTTTCAGACATGACTAGCAGCCAAATGTATGCGACACAGCTGGGGGAAAAATGTAAAACTTATCTTCGTTATTTAGAGCAAAAAAAGATATTGCTGAAATTATTTCAACATTAAGTTGATTTCGCTTGCCTTAGAACTTGGCGTGTCTTTTGCATGTTTTAAAAAATAAATCTTTTCCAAAAACTGTATAAACAGTTTCCGCTAAATTTGATTTAATTTCCTCTTGCTGCTCAAAACTAAGTTTTGGATTTATACAAGCTATCTTTTCCTATGGTAGAGGGATTTTTTTATCATTTAGATCAATATAAATAGTCCTAAAACCAAGTTTTATAATTACATTTTTATTTTCACTAAATAGCTCATTCGAGAATCAAGTTGTTTTCTTGTAGATTCAAATTTGTTTATCAAACGATCAAGTTCAATAAGGCATCACATGAAAAAGGACTGACCTAAGTCAGCCCAACTTGTTCCGATAGCAATCGGCTGTCAACCTTTTGTATCTTGACAGGCTTAGGAAAAAAATCTTGGGTATGGAGTTTGTCCGTTCATTAATGCTGTGTCTATTGGCTTGCAGATATTCATTAACGCGCTCAGTCCAAAGCCAGGCCCTGTGGGACCGTCAATGAATTCCTGGAATTCTTCAATAGAAATCCCTTCTTTTGTTTCCCAAATACAGTAGATAGGACCATTTGCAGTAACAGCATTAGCTGAATGATTGAAAAACCCCTTTTCTTTGTTTGCTGCCACAGCCTCATCCCATCCTCCACCAGGAGCCATTGCTGCATAAGCAGTCTCCCACCACTTAGAGGAAGTACCAGCTCTGAATTCGTGATGAACGATATAAAAGTTAGAAGCCATTGAGAATTTATTTTGCAGGATATTTTTATCTTAAAAAAACGATAGTTGAGTTAATTCATCCTGTTTTCATGACTTTGATTTTGATAAAGGTAAAAATTAATACAAGCATTAACTATCGCCCAGGCATAGCTATAAAAAAGGAGTAAATGATTAATACGCATGCCTAAAAGAACATGGATGAGCGGTTTTAAATTAAATATTCATGCACCAGGAACGGGATTTGCATTGATGCTATTAGCTCTAACTCAAGTGCCAGTAGCAATTAAAACCACAGCGGAAATTTATTGCATGGAAAAGTTAGGTCAGAAATATAATTCTGCAGCCGTAGCGATTATCCAATGTAATGGTGGTAAATGAATTCATCTCAATTATCAATCTCTTTATTGGCTGTTTTGATTTTAGTGATTTCTATTTGGTGGATCTCTAGAACACTTAAAGAAGGTAGAAAAGCCTTAGAAGATATGAAACGGAAACAGTTAAAAGATCATTCAGCTTGATATGCAGAATATTTATCGGTATACCCAACTAATTTGTAGTAGCAACCGATATTGGTCGTAGAGGCCGTATATAATCCTTCGGTTTGCAACATTTTAAATCCCAATAAGTCGAGTCAAAGTAGATATGCCCTTTGAAATAAACGTTATGTATTCCTCTTTATTTGATTCAGTATTTTCTGATTCTTTCTTCGCTCCTATGAGAACAGTTTATGTTGTCTCTGATAGTCAACTCGAAGAAATCAAGCGTAACCAAAGAGAAGAAGAACTCGAAAATATCGAGGTTTCTCGTAAGAGACTAGAGGAGAGTTATCAAGCTCAAGTCAAGGTTCTTGATGATCGAGAGCATGAACTTCAAGAGGAGATCAAAGCTCTTGCTCCTGCTAAGAAGGAGAAAGAGAAAGTCACTGCTTAATTAACAACTTGAGGACGTTGTGTAAGCATAAATTTTTCGGTAGTCTCCTCCCTTCTATATAGGGAAGAGGCTTTTTTTTATCTGACTGATCTATTTAGACATCAATAACTTTTCCTCCCTCAAGAGCATTCAATTATTATTTGATTTCTTTTACATGCTCAGCGTTCTCTCGATCAGTAATACTTCGATCAATAATCCTAAATAAGCTCTCAACAGCTTGAACGCAACACAGCTTTGACCCAGTTACTAGCTCTTGATTAATCTGACAGTTGGTATTCCAAAACTGAAGTTCGGTTGAAGTAGGGCTTTCCATTCTTTAAATAATGAGCATTTAGCCCCTCTTTTAATTCTGGCTAAATAGCCATAAATGAAAACCCTAAAAAAGTTATCACTAATGAAAAAAATAGCAAAAGTAGTTCAGTTAATTTCATACGATTCC
>CACOQT010000023.1 GCA_902629395.1 uncultured Prochlorococcus sp. | reverse complement strand
TAAAATCCAATACAAGTTCAATTCAAATGAAATAAAGTAAAATAGTCGTTAGCGAAATACATAAAGACAACCAGTAGTGATTTATGTCAATCCTTTTAAATGATTATTCTGTAGTTTTGCCAATTCATATATTTGTAAAATAAATCTTTTCAAAGATGAAAATCTTCATTTTTAGTTACTCATAATTTATAGAGAACTAAAAAAGGCCACTACTGTAATGACGCTAAATAGACTTATTTATGGATTTAAAAATCAGTTTTAAACAATCCCTGGGATGATCCAGCCAGTTAATCCGTAGTTAATTACAGCTGCAAAGAAGCCCATCATCGCAAGGCGGCCATTCATTTCCTCAGCTGTTTTCCAGTAGTTAATTTCCTTATTCATTACACAAAACCAGGAATGATTTGACCAGTTGTTGCATAAGCACCGACAAGGGCAATGCATCCAAGCAATGCTGCGTAGCCGTTAAGTCTCTCTGCAGTTACCTTTTCAGGATCGATGTTTCTATTGCTGTTATTTTGACTAGTCATTAAACGATACCTGGGATGATTTGGCCTGTTGTTAGATATGCACCAATGAGTGCCCAGCACCCAACAAATGCGGCATAGCCATTAAGTCTTTCAGCAATCACTTTGCCTTCTTCAACTCTTGGAGTTTCAGTAGTTGTGTTTTTCATTAAACGACACCTGGGATGAGTTGGCCTGTTGTTAGGTAAACACCTGTAAGTAGAACGAATGCCATCATGGCTGGTCTGCCGATGCTTCTTTCTAGAATTGTTTTGTTAGATGGTTGCATTGTTATTGATAGTTATTGGCTTAGAAAATTCCTGGGATAATTTGACCTGTTGTTGCGTATGCACCGAAGGCCGCTACGAAGCCGAGCATTGCTGCCCAACCGTTAAACTTTTCTGCTTCTGGAGTCATTACTTGGAGTGAGTTAGTGCAATTAACATAGAATATTAACTTTGTTGATCAAAGATACGGTCGGGTACGGCTTCTTCTAATAATCAAGAGAAATAAGTCTCAAACACCAACGACAGCAGTTAATCAGAGAGATATTTATCCAATGATTAGATCTATTGATAGCTCTAATAAGAATAAATTACCCGACCTGGTTAGCCCTACTTCAAACGAGCCTTAGTTCTGAGAGCTTAGTGATAAATCATCTAGTAGGATAGATAATGTGGAACAGCCTTTTCAGCCAAAGTGAATGACTGTCTACTTTAGAATCACGATAATTGTCCCTCATTCGCAAATCAAAAAAGATTAATCTGACTTTTTTTGAAAATTCGGGTTGTAGAATATTTAAACTCTTATTTCAACCACTTCCTCACTCAACTCTAAGAAAACCCTCAACTTAGAGGATCTTTTTATTATGCATTTCATTTTTAACAAATAATCTTATCGTCTAGAAGTTCACTGGATTTATAAAAGCCTAGTTAATAGATAAAGTGATCATTCATTGCATATTAATTCTTTAGTTCATATCGTTTTTCCAAAGTGAGATAGCTAATCATGAGTTTGTAGCAAAATATCCTTGTCGGACTAGTTCATCAAATACGATTGCACCTTTTGCTTTTTGACCAATAGATGGTGGCGAGCACTTATCTAAAATAGCCGCTAAACAAGTTATCCAAGCACTACCCTCGCAAACATGTGCAGCATAACAAATACGTTTCGGTGCAATATTTAGACAACCTTGAATATGAGAAACTTTAATACTTTCGATTTGAGTATCTAGCTCTATCTCTAGCATTTGTAATTCATCTTTTGTCATCTCTGATCCAAGGGAATAGCACTCTAATAATAATTGGTAATTCATTTAATTTTTCTTCTATGTTCTATGCTCAAATCTAGTCAATAAATTAGAGTCTGATTTTTTAAACCAAGTTAGCAAGGTTGCTATTGGTAACCCTATTAAAATAGAAATTTACTATAAATAAATTGATTCTATTTAATTAATTTTAGATTCTAATTGCTGAAGTTAATCATATTACTCATTCCTAATAACTCATTAGGAAAAAGTACTTGAGTAAATACCGAGGTGTTGAAATCACAGAGAATCATGTAGAACAAAGTCATACGAATAGGAGGTTTATGAAATTAAGAACACCATTTTCTTTGATAAAAAATGCATTAAGTGACATTCGAGTAATGCATGATTTCAATTACGAAATCCCTGCTGAAAAAAGAGAAGAGTTTTGGGAAAAGGAATGTGAAATCCACCCAACCTCTTCAACGTGCAAAGTTTATGACGACTGATAAAAGAATAATTAATAGATTTATTAGATCCTTTCCAACAAATTACATACGTATCAGGAGTTAAGCCTTTGTTAACTCTGGCAATTTTTGCAGGCTTGGGTTCCTTTTTCTTTGAGCACTTTTTATCGCTATAAAAAGGGGAATGAAAGAATAGGGTTGGTTCAAATTAAACCAAGAGAAAGAAGTGCAGGATTAAGCAATTTCTTTTTTAAAGTTTTTAATTATGCACTACATGAACAGCTCTTAACAATTAGACCAAGAAAGTTTAACTGTTAATGTAAAGAATACTAATTACGTTTGGACTCGCTATAAATTCGATCGGTGTTTTGTATCTTTACTTAAAAAAGGTAGATCTAAGGAAACTAACTGAGTACATCTTTGTTATGGGTGGAAACTCAAATTTTATTTTCCAGTGGTCAGTTTATTGCCATTAGCTTTTTCCCTGCTTCCATTTTGATTTAATTCGATCCTCCTTATGAGCTTGGAAGACAAATTGGCATGGGTCTATGCGTGATTACATGCCTGACTGTTGCAGAGTCCAAATCATCGCTGTAATTGCTCCAAATCTGATTGCTTTTACATATTTTCTTAAAGAAATTAACCTTCTCGCTTCAACTAGGAAATGAATGCAATATTCGTGCGGGGAGACTTGAGCAAATAGGTATGAATTATTGGTGGGTATGGAACAAAACTGAAAAGTATTTAAAGTAAATACTAACGACAATGTGGGGACTATCCTTAATAGCGTGCGTATAAATTAAATAAAAGTTGACCAATTAGTTCGCCAAAATTTAGCTTTAATTTCTTATTTTTTTTTGGCTGATAAGCAGTCATTGATTTTGAATAATAAATTTTTTCAGAAGAGGGAAAGAATATTGAAAAACTCTCCCTCTTCGAATTTGAGCTTGATCCGCAACAGTTCTTTATCAGTCGTTACTCGCTCTAGCGAAATTGGAGACTGCTATGCAGTACAGCCTCCAACTCTAATTAATGGTGCTTCCGTATAACTCCATTAATGTACGAAAAGCCTAAAGAGAAATTTTTTAATTTATGGATCGATTGAGGTAGGGCTTTCCTTCTGATCGCCATTCAATTTCTTTTTGCCTATTTTTTTTTCATAGTTTTCAACCGTTGGAAGGAAGTTATATAGTGGCTCTTCATTTGGAGATTCAAATCTTTTCTTTACTTCTGCCTCATAGGTACAAACTATCTCTTTAACCTCTTCACCATGAACAAATTTAATTTCACCTGTATCGATATTTGCTACTTGGAAAAGAGTCGGAGCTAATGGATCTCTAGCACCTCCAACAAATGAGAGAACTTTGCAGATTTCATCTTCGCCAACTAGAACCGTGTCTCTGGATTTGACCTTTAGAAATAAAGGCTCTTCTTCTATCTCGCTAATCATTCGTATGTATCTGCAAGATTTCTAAGGCAACTAGCCATCTGACTATTTGACCACTTATGTTCCTGGAGTAATGAGTCGGCAAGATCTTTCATTGATTCCCAAACATCTTCTATGTCATCTAATTCTTTTTGAGAAAGATTGACTGAGTTTTTGCCCATAACAGAAATTACTAATCCTTAATTACTTACTTCCAGTCAGTCGAAGTGCTGTATTCCATGTATACCAAAAAAAAGACAGGTATGTTAGCCTCCAAAAAAATGCAATGGCAAAAAGATTTGAATCAACCAATCTAGATACTCGCCTTGGACTAATTTCTCGTAAAAATTACCTTATACTTTTAGCTCAAATGAGGATGTGGTTCTAGTTGATAAAGATGTAGTAGAAAGGTTTAAACTTATATAGTGATGCTAAAGATCCAAGTGATTAATTCTTTTTCAAATTATAAATGTAAATTCAGAAGAAATAAAATGGATTAATGCTTAGGAAATGCAAGAAATTACTTCTCAATATCGAAAAACAATTAAAAAGCATTCTTTTATTTAGAACAATTACAAAAACATGCATTTAATGTATCGTCTTACGACATAGGAACTAAATATCAGAGTAGATAAGAACATTCAAGAAAAATTAGCTGAAGTTATCTAATAGATAATAAATAATGAAATTGATAGGGCAGAGTAGTCGCAACAGTTATTACTATTAAAAACATGCTAGATTTATTTAAGCGTTTCATACCCTAATAGCTCTAAAAGATAAATTTAATTGGCTCAGAAAAAAATCGTGATTTTTTTTTAAGCGATGGTATAAATTGATTTTCATTCTAACCAGAGAAACCTTGTACGATTCCTCCTACTAATCCGTTTAATAAAACCAATACAAACCAAATCCCGCCAAGAGCTTCAATTTTTTTTATATTGGAATTTCTGTTGTCCTCCGGACTATCTTGAGTCATATAAAATACTGGAACACCTACTACTAAAAGCAACGATGAGAACAATAGTGCATTAGCAAGTATGCCTGCAATAATAGACATTTTTAAATAATCAATCTAAAGGTCAATTTCTGAAGCCGAAGTATTTATAACTTGTAGCACGAAAAGTGAGCCATCTACAAGAGGCCTAAAATTTTAGACTTGTAAAAATAAACACAAAGTTATTTCAACACTACAATAAAAAACTATACAGACACCTCTGTTCTTTCTGGTTGGCCCAAAATTTTCAAATATTTATCTACTTCAGTGAATGCCGAAGGAACTAAAACAGAAATCCAATGGAGAGAAGACCATTAAAAATCAAAGAAAAAATCAACTGATTTGCTTCTATGCTAAGTCATGATGAAGTAATGAACTGTGCAGGTACTTTATCCAGGGCTATTTTGTAAACCACTCTCTGACATTAGAAGAGGGTGATAACGACGAAATTATTCCAAACCTCTAACCTTTTTTTGTTTATTGGAGCTAATGTAATTTGCTTTAACGATAAAGAAGGATCAGATTTTTGCTTAAAAAGCAATTATTAGCAATTAATGTTGTTTTAAATAACACATTCATAATCATAACTGCATTGAAGAAATAAATAACAACTTTTCAAGAACTGAGGTATTCAGATAGTGAAGAAGCTAAAAAATATCTTTGATTGTATAATTTATCCATCTAAAAAATGTAAACGGATTAAACAAGTCCTTCATTTTTCTATTACCACTCAATATAAATTCTGCTTTAAAAAAATATTTAATAAATTTCAGTAGAGCAAATTGACTTTTGTTTTCTGAAAAGTAAAAATTTTTAGTACATTCAGAAAGTTCTTTTTCAGAAACTTTTATTTCAATATTAGAGCGTAATCTGATAATTAAAAATTGATCGGATATCTCATTAATATATGCAGTAACAACACCCTCAGGCATGAAGGCTATTTCTTTATTTGACTCGTTCTTGAGATCATATTTACCTTTAAGAGTATCAATAATCACGGGAGAACCCAAAGGTATTTTTCTATTTTTAGACACATTATTTATAAATAATGAGAATTTTAGAGAGAAATATTAGTTATTGATTAGATTTAAATTACAACTCATCGTAGAAATATTTACTATCATCGTGCATCTAATATTACTTTAGTATTGTTCATCTGATAAATAAAAACAGAGAACGTTGGAAATAACTGGTATTTGATGTGTGGGTTGAGTTCGATTTCAAATGCTGATATTTATAGCTTTAGTACTAAGAATATTTTGAGCTGACAGATACTCATAAAAAAAAAATGTGAATCCTTTGATTTCAGATAATAGAATTAAACTTCAAAATCAGTACGCTTAACATGAACTTTCATTTTAAGGATTCGTTCTAACCACTCTTTTTGTTCTGCTAGGGAGACTTCTGTATTATTTATCTCTGTTTTATTTTTATGAGACAGCTCATTAGAGCCTTTATTGTAATCAATATATTTTTTGGAAAATAATCTTCTAGCTAAAAGAACTTGAGTACCCAAAAATAAAATTAATTTACTAAGTCCATGAAGCATTCTTTCACTGAAGACTAAAATCAACAAACCAACGCCAACAAATGATATGACAGCACCTATCATAGCAACTGATGTGGATGCTGATGCAAGGTTATAAAATATTCCCATTTATATAATGTAGCAAAATCAACAATAACATCATGAGTATTTTTTTACTTAAAAATGAACCGTTTTGAACTCTAATTGGTAGACGTTGCCTCTTTCTCTGCTCCTAATTGATTGATCATATGAGGAGGGATCTTTGGGACGTCAAATCTACGAATAAGGTTTAAGAATCTTTTCTTAAAAACTTTAGAAATAAAAACCATAAAAATCTTAAAAGTGTAGATGACATAGTGAAAGTCCAAGTATTTTTAAAATCTCGGACTTACAGTTAATGTTGAAAGCGTAAGAAAAAGCTGTATGTACATTTTTAGCATTTTTATAAATCAATGACATCTATTATCCTGGCAATACAAAGTTTTGTATCGGACTTTTGTTACTCCTGATATTCCAAACCTTGACATTAGATACAAAAAAAAGCTTAGCAGATATGAACTTGTAGTTAAAGATGGAGATTGATGAAATTGATTCGATTTACGGAAGAATGCATATCCTTATAAGTATTTTTGTGTGGAAAACATCTTCCTGATCACTTCAAGAAATTAAAAAGTTACTAAATCCATCTAATAACAACTTATGGCAGCGATATATTTCTAAAAATTAAATCCTGAAAAGCTTTACTGCACATCTATCTGAAATCTTCAGTGAATTCAATAATATCCCTACTTATTCCTAGTTTCATCGCTTCTTCTTCTAAAGTTAAATTGCTTTTTTCAATCGCTTTTCTGTAACTAAGAACCTCTTCATTTTCATTTATTGAGGGAGGAACACCATCAAGCACGTCAAATAAAATATTTTTCTTAAGTTGTGATTCCATAAGGTTGCTAAATCTTCTCTATTCATGTCCCAAAAATAGATTTTTGAAATTGATTATTAAAACCTTTTCGAGTATCAAATGTATGAACCTAACCTAACGTGGTTGCGAAGCTTGAACTGCTACTGCTGATACAAATTTAGTTGCGAAGATTTATTAGCTGAAAACCTAATGGAAACTCTTAGAAATAGAGTTGTTGTTTGGGAGCTTAGAACAACATGATTCCTAGACTTGTAGGTGATGTTGCAATTCAAAAGTGCAAAGGTGACAAAAGTGTTACATGCTTTGTGATAAATAATTCCGACTTTATCTTCAAATCAACTGGCACAATTGATCAAGTAACTATGGCACGTAAAACTGTTTGACCTTATACAAACTTCTCCTATTTGATCAGGTTACATTCAATATCAGAAATCGAGCAGATCATTAGGTCTGGATTTGTCTCGATTCTCGATAATCCAATCGATGAGGCATCACTTAATGGAAGCAGTTCATCTTCTCAACCAACTCGAATATTCAAAGCTTTATGCAATTAATCAGTGGCAGGTGGCACTGATGGGTTCGCTCCTACTTTTTACCACATTATTGATCTCAAGAAGGTTGTCTCAGTAGAAAAAGCTGATATGTATGGCGAGTAAGACTTGACATTGTCACGAGCTGAAACTTGAGTTTAGAGGTTGTAAAAGCTTAAGTAGTGCTTTCATACCCCATCAAAAGTAGACAATAAATTAAAAAGGCTGTAAGAAATGAGGCTAATAAAAACTATTTGCTCCCATCAACTTTCCTCGATAAGAGAACTCTATCTGAAATAAATCAATAAGAATACCATAAGATAATAAAGTGCTATTTTTATATAGAGGTGTATGTCTTTCTCAGAGAGCCAATCAAAGTTTCACAAACATCTCCAATATTTTTTCTTAAAGTTTGTAAATGTTGTGAGAAGCCTTCATTTATAACCATAGGAGCTTTATACCTTCCGCTCTTTAATTATTAAACAGATATTAATGGCTCCATAGCATTTACTTAAGTCCGAAGTGATCATCAAAGAAGCATATTCGCACTTTCGATTAATATGGAAAAAGGATTAAATGAACTATTAGTATGTCATTAATATCAATCCTCCAATAAAAATCTGCTACATCAATAACAATTTTTACTTGTTATAATTGATTTTTTAAAAAAAAGCTTGGAGATTTTAATAATCTTATTTGGAATAATCATTGGACTAGCGACATCCATTTTACCTGGAATACTTGTGAAAGGCATATATTTTACTTTCGTAGGATTTTTAGGCTGGGACTTTGGAATGAGATTTTTAAATGATAATGATGATGATGATTTTGATGGGGGAAAGATGATTCCTATTTTGCAAAGGATCTAAGAACAAATTTAATTTACGCAAAAAAAAAAAACTAAAAATAATATAAAATTAAAAGGTTATAGATACGTATATTTTAAGTTAAATAGAATTCTTAATTTATTTATTGATAGTCTGATATATTTCTGTGCTTTTTCTTGATAGTAGTGCCTCAACTTGAGAAAGTAAGTTATCTAATTCATCGGTTTTAGTTAATGAGTTTTCTGCCATTAGTCGAAGCTTTTTTAGTTCCTCACTAGCTGATTTCATATCATCTCTTAGAAATAATCTTTGATGTAAGAGGGGTATCTATGAATACATATGTAAAAGATAAAGTAAAAAAAGCTATTAAAGAGCTTAAAAATAAAAACAGAATGAATAAACCTGTACTTGATTCAATATGCAGAAATTCAGCGGCCTTCATAAGCTCATTTCCAGTGAAACCCATGACAGAATAATCAAACTTCTTCTAAAATAATCAATTTAGAAATAAATGAAGTAATTAAAAATTGATCTAAAAGACAAAAAATTTATATTCTTATGTGACTAATAATCTAATTCTTACATTTAAATATTAATATTACAGAAATAGAGTTATAATAATAACTTTATTTCTAGACAAGAAAAGAATTTAAATATTTTAGTTATAATATTAAAGATATAATCTTGATCAAGCAGAACATTTATTTATAGTGTAAATTTAATCCTATATATGCTAAGTAAAATAAAATAGTTAAATAAGTAAAAATAAAAAGCGATTTATGAAATTTTACTAATTATTTTTTTATCAGACTCGTAATTAATCGATTCTAGATCATTTACTACGTAGATATCAAGACCCAGGACTATTACCTCGATAGCAAAAAGTGGTACTATAAAACATCTTCGAAGACTATCGTCGATGCAGGTGCAAAAACCTATGAAGAAATAATCACATGTAAATAATAAAGATAAAAAGAAGAGAATTTATCAAGTTATTCTTCGAAAGAGAAATAAGACATATGTAATTTATTTATATGTAAAAGATTTCTTATTTTCAAATTATGGTTTAAAATACTTGTTTTATATTGAAATAAGATTTTCAGGTAAAAGCTAGTTAAAAGGAACTGTTTATTAAGAAGTTAAAAAGTGAATATATATATATATATATATATATATACATGCATACAAAAAGGGAGATTAATGATTTTAAATATAATTGATTTATCTAAGGTCTTCTTATATATATCTAATATAAGATTTCCTAAAATCCAACAAAGCGGCTCATTTTATAATTAACTTCTAATGTTTTGTTCTTAAAAGGAATTATATATTTATTTATATGTTTTAATTAATAAAAAAGACTTTTAGAACTTAGGGAGAATAAATGTCCTAGCTTTTTTTTCTGAAATAACTCTAAAATAAATCATATATTTATATATAAATTTATATACTCATTTTGATAGGTATATTTACTGTGACAAATATTCCTGAATGATTTATAAATTTATACAAAATTATATGTTATAAAAACACATATATTTTATCAAGCAAAGCTCCCGTCAATAAATAGCATCTCTTAAGATAAGATTTAATTACTATTAAAAGTATTAATGAAATCAGCTCAAGATAGATATTTTAATTGCTTAGAAAATTGTCACTCTCATGAACAACATGAGACTCCCAAAAAAATTTGTTTAGCAGCTCTTACAGATGATCCCTTTGACAATCCAAAGGTATGTATTGATCAACCATGAGGTCTTAAGAATATATGACTTTGAACTTTAAAGCTATTATTGAAGACTATTGTGAAAAAGGCACCTTATCAGATGAAGAAATTGATTTCTTAGAGATAGAGCATATTAAAACAATGAATACAATAAGTGAAATATTATCACCATCAATTGCCCATACCAATATTTGTGAAGGATGCAATCTTGAGCCAGGAAGTTACTGGATTACATGCAATGCCTCAATACTTGATAGGCTTAGGCCAGTGAGGACGGGGAAACCAAGAGCTCACAAAATATTTGATGCTTTATGCAAATACAAGTTACATAAACCAAAAAGCTAATCTCTAGATATTACGTTTTTTTATTATTGATGTGAATTTTTAATGGGAACATGTGAACTTGAAATTTAGATAGAAATATAAAGAAAAAATTATTACTTACATTTTTAAAGAAAATTTGAACTTTTCAGTTTTTCTATTGAATGTAGATTATAAAATATACGACTTTAATAATTATGCTATCCAGAGAGAATGCTCATAAAGCTATAGAGATTATGTTCGAACAAGCAGTCAAGCGAATGAATGAATTAAATGACTCAAGTAGACAATGTCTATACGAAGAATACAAAGAATGGATAGATAATCTTGAAGAGCAAGGAAAAAGTCAAGATGCAATTATATTTAGATATATTGGAGATCCTCAGATTAATTAAAGATTTTGTAATTAAATTTTATTGAATACTGAACTGAATAAATTCTTTTAGAAATGTCTACTATGTTTTTTCAATACCCTTTGAAGTAAGAACTAATAAAAAAAGAAAGAACAAATATGAATCTACTTATTTGATATATTTCAGCTCAAAGCTATAATAAGAGACAATTTCTATTGCATACTTTTTTAGGGATTCTCTCATAGATTAAATTTAGCTAGTCAACATCCTCAATATATTTTTATGATTATAATTTTGCATAGAATTAAGTGTAGTCTAACTATTTCATCAATTTGGCAATTGTTTTTTTGATTCTTTTGATGCATACAAGAAAACAATGATCAATAGAGTCCAGACAAATCCTGCTAACAAGAAAATAGGAGAATCATTTAACGATTTAATAGACAAAATACTTCTTGCTATCGGTATTAAACTAATAGAGACAAAAGTAGCTCCACAAAGGTATGCAAGTTGAGATTTAGTCATTTTTTAATCAGAGGGATTATTACTGGAGTCAATTTCAGATGAGTTATCTGCAATTATTAGTTCCTTCTTTTTTTCAGGAGAGTCATTTTTTTGAGCTAAATCTAAGTTTTCAACTTCCTTTTCTTTGACATCAGTATCCTTAGTAACTTCTTTTAGTCTTGTGATTCCAAAATCATCCTTACCAAAAACAAAAAATGCTATACCTAGAATAAAGAATGCTGCAATAGCTATTAAAGGAAACATTTAATTCGTAAATCAGACTTATATATATATAAGTCTGATTTTAACTTTTTAATCATGAGGATTAAAAAATTTATATTGATGTTCATTCGAATGATATTTAGATTACTTTACTTACAATTCAATGTTAAAAAAATTGCAAAAATATTCAATAAGCTAGAATTTCTATATGCATTTGCATTGACTTTATTCAGGATAAATCAAATAGAGGAACATTAATATCTACAAAATTAATTAAGGTTTAGACTGAAATAGAATTTTTTAGGATTTTGAGTTCTTATCTCTAAAAGTTTGATTTTTGCTAATCATAGAAGCATCTTTTTAGCAAATTTGTAACTTAAGTATTTTAATTTGTAGCGTTTTTACTTGAACTTGTTCCTCTCTATACTAACTGCTTAATTCTTCAATTTTTTTTCAATTTGATAAACTATTATAAATTCTTAAGATAAAATTAAAGGCGAGCTTTGTTTTTATGTCCTTGACTCTATTTTATTTCTTATCAACTATACTTTTATTTGTATTATTTTTTACTTATATCTCAACTTACATCTTAAAAAAGCAACCAAAGTTTGTTCATAAGATTCAGCTTAAAGTGATAAAAATACATTTAGAGCAAACATATAAATTAAATACTTACCAAGATTCTTATCATAAATAATCTATTTATTTAAGGCTGCTCATTAGTCATATTATTAAAAAAATATCCGGGGATGGAGAGTTAAATTATTACTTTTCTCAATTGTCTCTTTATCCGTCGAGATGAATCTTTTTGAAAAAACTTCTATGATGATTTTCCTTTTTTTGTCAGCTAGCTAATTAGTCTTTAATTGTCTAGTTTCATGCTAATACAAGAAACCAGACAAATTTTACACTGAAATCTTTGAAATCCAAGCTAGAGCCTAGGTATGTCCAAGAGGAAAAGGCTTAAAAGTCTTAAAAGCATTCATAAGAACAATCATAAAGTTTCTAGGCATTTAAACAATCTGTTATTTCATCCACCATCCCATTACGAAAGAAAAAAAAAACGTAGCTTTGATGTATTAGTCATCGTCATAGGGCTTGTTAAAGTTATTAGACATAAAAATATTTTTTTGATTTATTGTCATTATCTACGCTTGATCAAAGTAGGCTATTGATCACAGTTTGATTTCACCATGGGGATTCGTAATGTTCTTCGAATTGGTCATCCAGCATTGCGTACATGTTCGGCTGAAGTCCCTGAGGACTGGTTTGGCAGTAGACGTTTACAGCAACTTATAGACGATTTGTTTGATACTAAATTGGCTTGTTCTGGGGCAGGTCTTGCCGCACCTCAGATAGATGAACCTTGGAGGGTTTTCGTTGTCGGAATGGGACATAATCCTCGATACCCTAATGAGAATCCTTTGCCGGAACGTGTGCTCATTAATCCTGTAATCGAATATATTGGAGATGAATTGATCTCTGGCTGGGAGGGTTGTCTTAGCGTTCCTGGGATGCGTGGTGAGGTGGAGCGTTGGGAACATATTCATCTAAAATGGCAAGACCGAGACGGGGAATTCCAGACAGAGGAGCTACAAGGTTTCCATGCAAGAGTCATTCAGCATGAAAGTGATCATCTTGATGGTGTGCTTTTTCCTGACTGTCTTACCAGTCCACTAGCTTTTGGATTTACAGATGAGCTTAAGGCTAATGGAATTATTGATTAAAACCTTAAAATTTACTCTTTAAAAATGATATTAAGGAGCGTTGCATCTAATTCCACCCAAAACAATATTGATTTCTTAGCTTTACTTTATTTTCAGAATCCTCTTCTTTACCTAAACAAGTCTTATAAGATTTAATTATCAATAAGTTCTTTTCTTTCTCATCAAGTTTTCGATAACTGCATTGAGTACCACCAGTAGAAGGAAAGTATTTGTATTTTTCGTCTGGGGGTTCTGGAGATAAATACGTTATTGGCCATGAATATTGATCTTCTCCATGGCCTTCTAATTTCAATCCTCTGCCAGTCTTAATAATTTCCACAAAGTGTTTAGGTTTTCCATCTTTACATCGAACTTCAATTCCATCCTGGTAAGAGGGGTAGTAATATATCCCGGCATTAATAGGTACGGTAAATACAAATATTATCGGTGCAAGTAGTAGGCGTTTCATTTTTGATTCTTTCTAAATTTGAACATACCCATTAATTGCTCACCAAATGAACTCCAAAATATGACAACGAATGGGCTACATGCTATCAGACCAGTAAAAATAATAA
>CACOQT010000022.1 GCA_902629395.1 uncultured Prochlorococcus sp. | reverse complement strand
ATTACATATATACTACCAAATAAATTCTATCATATGCCTCTAGATAAAAAAAAGAATTAACCTCTTTATGTATTTATGAAAATTGAATTAATATATTTAATTTTCCAGGCGTTGGTAAATTATATTATTTTTATAATCTATCTTATTCGAAATAAGAATATCAATAATCACTCCATGTGGAAGATGGAACTCCCAAAATTTTTTAAATTAAGACGATGTTGACTAGATTTAAGAAAAATTAGTACCAATTTAAATCTAAGTTTACTTATAGCAATACAAATCAAGAAATTAACCTTTGGAACTTCATCAGAATGGGCATTAACTAATGCAAACAAAACATCAGATTTCCTGAGCTCTATTAAGTAAGAGTTAGCAACCTTATAAGCTCAACTAGGTTTTGGAAAATCAATATAATATTAAGGGAAAGGCTCATAAAATTTGCTCAAATAAATTCAAGTTTACTTATAAAGTCGAGTAAAAGTATGAACGAAATGATCATATAAGCCTAATATCTAAGGCAGGAGGAGAATTTTTTGAAAATAATACGAATATATATTTTTGATCAAAAAATGATTTTATTATAAATAAATAATAGATTTTACTATCCATGAATTATGACTATATGTTTTTAATCTGTCTCTGGATTATTTATTCGTATAACTTTTAGATTTTTCTTCAGAAAAACGTTCATTTGCATCTTTTACTAAAATAAGTGATAGATCCTTGACATTAAAAATAAAATTCTTTTGATTCAAATACATCTTAGTCAATAATTCATTAATTTCTAACTTAAATGCTGTGTTAGATAATAAAATCGCACATGTCCATCCAGTTATTACAGTTGTGAATATAAAAACTAATTTAAAAATCCTATAGAAAGATTTTAACAATTTTTAAATAAAAAGTACTTATCTATAATAACTCCAAAAAAAGAAAATGCACCATAAGGAAGTAAGTTATTCAAGCAGTCCTAAAGTCTTCAAAATCAAATCTCTCCCATTTTGACGAAATTAATTGTCTCCATGTTTTTAGAGATTCTTCTCTTGTGACTTTTCTTCTGCTTTTAAATTTCATAGGTTTACCGGTTTGAACGATACCCCACATATCAATAGTAAAATCTTCTGAAACCTTTTGATCAGATACTTTTAAGTCAAAATGGATAGCCCATCTATTATGAGGATCTACTAGCCAACCAGAGGGAGCATCCAAGTTTTTTACTTTTGCCATCAAAAAACATATTCTTAATTTCGTTTTTAATTAAAAAAACATACTTCGTCAAGTCTAAGATTCTAAAGTGAAAGTAAAGAAACAATAATTTAAATAAGTTGAAAGACAATTGATACTTTAAAAGAATAGATATAATAAATATATAAAGTTAAATTAAACAAGGATGTCCTCTGAAGCAGGTAGTACTCAATGTCGAGGGTTAATAGAAGCGAAAGAAAGCATAATAAATGCTGTGAATTCTCTTGGAGCAATCGAGAATTCAGAGAGCATTAAGAAATCATTGTTTGATATCTATAACGAATTAGAACAATTACACGAATCAAGGAGAATAAAAGAATCTAGAAATCACAATTGAAGGTTTAAAATGCATCACAATCGTAGAAAGAAATTTTTTATAAAATATATTTATTGATGATTTATTAGTCAATATTCATGGAATTGTGTATTACCTAGAAAAAATTTTATTTATAATAATTTTCGTTGAGTAATAAAAGATCGCCAAATAAATAATTACTAGTGTAAGATTACTATATCTGATAAAGTGTTTAAATTTTTATATCAATGTCTACCAAAAATATTGATATCCGAAAATTAAAGGACCTAGACAAATTGAGGTCCGCACCTAAATTAGATAAAACTCAATCCAGAATACTTTTTAATGAACTTAGTCTAATTATCCAGAAATCTGATTGGATAACAATAGGAGTTATGTCACCCTCATTCAAAATGGGCCTTAAAGCAATTAGGCGAATAGAAGAAAAATTTAAATACAAAGAGATGAAATGTATAACATTGCCTATTACGGATGGTCCAATATTCTTAAAGGCCAATCAAAAAACAGGAGAAATTCATGCAAGGATCGAATTTGGACTAGGCGAAGGTATATTAATAAGTTGTCAAAATGACGATACATCATTGATTACAAGAACACTTGGTCCCTTTCCTTTAAATTTCTTCGATTAAAATTATCACATTATATATAAAAAGATTCTATTTCAAAAAATAAATATTAAATCTAAAAACAATCTAAAATATGAAGCTTTAAAAAAAAATCCTACCCTAGGATACAACAAATTATATATAATCCAAACTTATAAGCAGAACCAAATTTAAAGATAAACAACCTGAATCAAATGCTTTTCACACAAAGCATTCACAAATAAATTTATTACATTCTTTTTTTATATGCATGGATAATGAAAGAGCAAAATTTTATCAAGCAGGGGATGGCTCTTATTTTTACTCGGCTGACGACGCCTCTAAATGGGATCTGCTTGATAGAATGGGTCAACTCAATCTGCTCCACGTTTTAAAAAAAGAGTGGGAACCAGAAGAAGCCAGTCAAAGCAAATTAAGGAAGGTCCTCCAAGAAATAAATATTGATGAATTTGAAGATTTCATGGCTGACATCCTGGGAATATGTGAATCTTTCGAGGAGATGGTTTATGAATTCGAAGGCAACATAAATCTCAATCCTGAGTACTTAAAGAGAGTTTATCCTGAAGAAAAAGAGAGTTTAGAAAAATTAAAAAAACAAATAAGAGACCATAAAGAATGGAAAGAGAAACATCAAGCATCATATTCTTTTTTGACTAAAAAGCTTCTAGAAGAGGATGGAAAAGATAAAAATCAAGATAATTTATGAATTACAATTTGAAATTGCTTTTTTTGAATGACTAATAAAATAAAATATATTTGGTGAATAATTTACATTCCTATGTTCCTGGTTCTTCATATTGATAACCAATAATTTCTATTTGTTGTCTAATTTTTTCTGACCTTTTTTTGTCACCGGAAGTTTGAGACAATGCCAAAGCAAATTCTAGCTTTTCAAGCTCATGATCAAAATCTAACGAGGATTGTTTAGCCATAATTTATTACTATTATTACACTTTATGCGAATAACTGTGAGAACTAATAGGTTCACAGGCAAAAAAATTTTCACATGACAGAAAAAAAAGGAAATAGTCAAAAAATATATCGAAAAATAAAAACTCATGAGCTCTTAGCAGGCATAAAAAAACACAACCGTATGAAATTTTCCTATGTTGAACAACTTAAATTTCGGGATCTCCTTATTCACCTATCTGCTTTATTAATGAGTAAAAAAAAAATAAAGTGATTTTACCTACACGATATAAAAAAAAATCCATTATGATATTTACAATTGTTTACAAACCTTTTTTCTTCCACTCTTCAACATTTACGAAAGTGGTTGATCAGTGGACAACCACATTTGCTAAACAAATTCATTTAATTATTTTGTCTGGCAAAGGTTGAATCGATTTCAAAGCATCAAATTTACTCTAAACAAATGACCTCTACTAATCCAAAACCAACAAATTTAATAAATAGAGAAGACGTAAACGAGATGATAGAAAATGCAATAAGAAGGCATAACAGAAGATCAACTATAATCTCAGCGATATTAGGATGGATTCTCATAGGAGGTTATTCGTTTGGCCTATTTCATGTTGTTCAAAGTATTTGATATAAGTAAATTTTTCCAGGACAAGATCTGCATTTTATAAAAATTATTTACTATACATAAAGCTTAATTAAGGTTAAAAAAATACTCTAATCGCTCTGAATATTAAACATATAGTTAATCTATTGTTCCAGACATTTCATTTAATAGTTTGATTTACTCCATTTGTCTTGATATGGAAGTTGATAATCTTCTTTGCTCATTGGAATCCAACTCCAATCAGAACATATGGATATTTGATAACAAATTACATAAATAGCAAGAATTGCGTTAAATAAATTTATATGAGAAGCAGGAGTATCTATCATGGTTAATTAAAGTTTAATATACTTTAGCGAAAACAATACATTAATAGTGCTCCCAATCAAAAAACTGTCCATCAACATATTATAAAAATACCTTAAAAAAGTTTTACTTTAAAAACCTTATTTACCTCTTTGAATAATATTGAAAAAAATTTTATATTTAATTTTCACATATCAAAATTCACTGTTTATTAATTAATGGAACTGTAGGATGATCAGATGGATCATCATTTAAAATAGGTGCACATACCTGTCTACAAGATTTACCTTGCTCATCTTCAATACAAACTTCTAAACATTCAAAATATCTATCTTGAGCTGTTTTCATATTTAAATGGTTTGATAATATTTAAAGATACTATTAAATCCACATATTATTTTGATAAATTTACAAAACTTTTTTAGGTAAATCCACTTATTTGACATCAACTGATGGAGAACATCTATCAATAGATTATTCTCAGTGTAAGCTATTAAAGATTTTTTCTTTTATTCGCTTTTGATACCTTACCCTCATGAATTTATTTGATTCATTTATCAAGGATTAATAATTTTTTCCTAGGTATGTAAGCATTTTTGAAAAAACTAAAAGCTTATTTTAATGAAAAAACGTTTTTATGGTATTTGACCAAAAAAAATAATATAAGTCATTATTGATTATACTAAAAAAAGGGAATATACTCAAAGAAACTTTATCTAGATAATATAAACACCATTTAAGAAAATAAAATTTATTTATCAATAACAATCAATGTGTAAATAATAAATTTTTATGCAAAGATCAACTTGCTAACGGAAGAAGATTAATTTGAACTAGAGTATTTTAAATCTTCAAAAATAGGTTTGTCTTCATTATATTTAGATTTCTCAGACTTTAAGTCCTTAAGAAAAAATCTAGCAAATTGCTGTGTTTTGTGATCTTGCATTGGAATCATTGAAGAGTGATATTATGACTTAATATATCTTAATATAGCTAAAAGTAACGCACACCGCGTGTGAAAACCGTACAAACCCCCCCTTTAAAATCTCACTTAATAATAAACATTGGTAGATAAGTGTAAATTTTTCATCAAAAAAATACTACGAAAATTTGTTAATAAATTTCACCTTATCATAAAGGAGATACTTTTTTATGTGATTTATTAGTTAATTATAGTTTTGAGAATTATAAAATGGTTATTATCAATTAATTAGTAGATCTAGTCCAGCTTTTTGTAACCTTTGATTTTTTCTCACCTTTCAAGATAAATATCATTAGCAATGGTGCAATTCCCATTAATGGAACGATAAGGTTCATAGCGTAGTTATGGGTTTCTTCCATTTTAAAGAAAAAGGACATATTTTATTTTAATTAAATTATATTTTATGTTAATGCGTAAAAATTCTCATTTATATTCAACAAATCATGTGGTTTATCGTTTTTAAAAAATCTGTTTTTATTAAAGCCATGATAGCCATTCATTTAATTTTATATTAGATACTATATAAGAATATATTGTTCATACAGTAGAGATGAAAAATAGTTCTGCTTACATTGATTACTTATCCCCCACAGGGTTAATTGGTTTTTGGGTTCTTTTTATAGGGTTAGTTTTCACAGGCCTTATGTTCTATTTTGTTTTTTTTAGGTTTAATGAGGATGATTTTTCTTATAAAGACAGGAGAAGGAAAAAACTAGAAAAAGAAGCTCAAGCGAGAAAAATTGCTAAGCTCTACCCAAAAGGTAAATATTAGTGGTATTTACCTGTTGTCTTCACTATTCCAATAGCCAGAACTTATAAAACCTGTGAAAGGATTAAATGAGGAGATGAGTTTTTTAAGAAAAGCTTCATCTCTATTACATCTCGTTTTTCTTCAGAGGATTTTGAATTATTGGGCTTATTAGAGGAGATAATAAGAATATATATGAGATGGCTGCTAATTAACGCAAGCCAGTTTTAATTAAACCTATGGCTTTGAATAGCGCAAACACCAGTGTTAATCGTGAAGGGCAGCCCTCTTTTCCACCCACAGGTAAACAAGTACCTGCGGCCTTATCGATGATGGTTGACTCAATGACAAGCATGGTAGAAAGAGCAAAAATCGATTTAGAGAGTGTTGATCAACGAGCCAGAGCAGACTTAGAGAACATCGATCAAAGGGCAAGAAAAGATGTAGCACTGCTTGATCAAAGAGCAAGAGAAGATATTCAAAAAGTTGATAAAAAAGCTAGAAGAGATTTAGCCATTCTTGATAAAAGAGCAAGAGAAGATCATGAACTACTTCTAAAGGTCCGCAAATCTAGAGGATTAACATATTGAAATTATCTTTTTGAATAGTCCACATAAAAGGTTTGAACAACATTTTAAGTCGAATATTTAAAAAATTTATTAGTTTTGAAAAAATAGATGTACCACTTTGCCGTAAGACCCAAGAAGCATCGACCTGGAAGAACCAGAGGGGGTTTCAAAGCGAAGCTTCGTTTCCAGAGCAAGCTGGTATACGTTACTTTCGCGACAGTCTCCCCATATCGAAAGAGAGTCAGATCAGAGCACTTGACAAGGCCAATACCAACAAAGCAGTACAAGAACAATTTAAACAAAATATCATCATGATGAGGGCCAAATTGACCTTATGTTTTTCAGAACAGCCAATGCTTCTTTTTTTCTACAAATAGCATCTTTATTTTTCAAGAGATAAGTAACATGACCAAGCTTTCTTCCTCTTTTTTCTTCTTCTTTTTCATACCAATGAACATTCAACCCAGGAATCTGCCTCAAATCATCCAACCTTTCGGTTAGTGTTTTCGGATAATTACTTTGCAAACCAAGCAAGTTCACCATTAAAGCACCATTAGCAATCATTTCAGGCGTGGGGACACTAATCCCCGATGCAATGCATATTTGTTGATCAAACTGACTGCTACTACAAGCATCTATGGAGAAATGACCTGAATTATGAGTCCTAGGGGCTATTTCATTTACAAGTAATCCTTCTGGCCCATAGAAAAATTCAATTGCAATAACCCCAACATAATCCAACTCTGAAAGCAATGAAGATGCGACATTTCTAACCATAAGATCAACGTCATGATTGATATCAGCTGGAGCGAGTACCCAATCACACACTTGTTTTGATTGGTAGGTCTCTACTACAGGAAAATTACGAATGGTTCCTTTTGGGTCCCTACTAGATACAATTGATAATTCCTTATCAAAGGAAACCCACTTTTCTAGCATCCACTGCTCATCTTTTTCAATTATCAGAAATTCATGAAGTTGCTTAATATTTTTAATAATTTTAGTACCTTTACCGTCATAACCTCCTTTGGCAGCTTTTGCCATCAATGGAAATTCCCAATCTGCAGGAAGATCAAAATCTAATGATTTTTTTAAAGGTATTGGCAACCAATCAGGGCAGGAAATATCAAGACTATTTAACAACTCTCTTTGACTTATTTTATTTATTAAAGGTCTGATTGATTGAAGTCTAGGAACAAAAGAAACTCCATTATTTTCAAGAGAAAGTAAATTTGAGATATCAACCCACTCATTTTCAAAAGTAATTAAGCGTGTCTTTTCAGAAAGAAGTTTTGTACCCACAGGATTTGTAGGATCAAGCAGAATAATTTGATTTGTCTTTTTAGCAGCAGGATCAGTTTTGGCTGCAGTCTGAACAACGACTTCAATATCTCTTTTTTTTCCAGCCTCAACAAGTAGCATTGCCAGCTGTCCTCCACCCACGACCCCAATCATTTATTTAGTGACCTCATTTTTAGAGTTTTGCTTAGTTGCATGAAATAATGAATTCGCAATTAAATAGAATCCTGTATGAAAAATGATTTTAATAAAAACATTCTTAATTCACAACCTAAATAATATTCCACTAGGTGATTATTTCGATGCCTCAATAAATACTGAAGGTATATGCATACACATCATTTGCTTATGAAATGTGTTTTTCAAGCATATAATAACTCTTATATTTTGATGATTTAACTCAGTAAACCATCAAAAATTTACAACCTTACTACTGTGAATAAAGACAACCACCATATTCAAGTTTCTCTAGCTACCAACCCTTATGAAATAGTTATTGGAAAAAGAAGTCTAGAAAACATTGGAGATGAGCTATGTAATATTGGTTTTAAGGAAGGACTAAAAGTATTAGTCGTATCAAATAAGGAAGTCTCTGATCACTATGGAGATTGCGTAATTAAAAGTCTAATTAAAAGTAAATTCGATCCAAAACTACTGATAATAAAGGCAGGCGAAGATCAAAAAAACCAATCTTCTATAGATTTAATCCACGATGCTGCATATGAAGCAAGATTAGAAAGGGGATCATTAATGATTGCTCTAGGAGGTGGCGTGATTGGAGACATGACTGGTTTTGCAGCGGCTACTTGGTTACGTGGAATTTATGTAGTCCAAATCCCTACAACATTACTTGCCATGGTTGATGCTTCTATTGGAGGTAAAACGGGCATAAATCATTCGAAAGGTAAAAATCTCATAGGTGCTTTTCATCAACCAAAATTAGTGTTAATAGACCCTGACACATTATCAACTCTCCCTTCTCGAGAGTTCAAAGCAGGTATGGCTGAGATAATAAAGTATGGAGTAATATCAGACCTAGAACTATTCGAACTTTTGGAGAAACAAGATAAAATTTCCGATTTTTCAAACATAAAAGAAAAACTACTAATAGAAATAATTAAGCGCTCTGCAAAATCTAAAGCAGAAATTGTTGTAAAAGACGAGAAAGAAAGTGGAGTTAGAGCATATTTAAATTATGGGCACACATTTGGCCACGTAATAGAAAATCTTTGTGGTTATGGTAAATGGCTTCACGGTGAGGCTGTAGCAATGGGTATGGTTGCCGTCGGTCAGTTGGCAGTCCAAAGGGGACTTTGGAAAGAGATTGATACAAAAAGACAGAAACAATTGATAGAGAAGGCAGGTTTACCCACTAACTGGCCAAAGCTTGAAATAAAAAGCGTTCTAAGCTCACTTCAAGGAGACAAAAAAGTGAAAAACGGCAAAGTCAGCTTTGTTATGCCTTTAAGAATTGGTGATGTAAAATTATTTAATAATATTTCTAATAAAGAAATAGACGAATGTTTGCAAAGAATTAGCTAATTGGCTCTTCAAGAAAACGTTTTCCTAAAATCAGACCATCATTATTATCTTTTTGAAAAGCCAACCACCGAAAGTCTCCCAGTCCCATGGGATCAACTAGCCTTAACAATACTTCTCTTCGATTTAACGCAGCCGGGAGATCGTCAAAGCTTGTATTTTGAAGAGAGTATAGAAAACCTGAAAGTCCTAAAGCCAAGAGAGCTTGCCCCTGCCTAGTCTCACCCATAAACTTCCATCCGTTAGTCAGGGCATAATTAATTGTTGATTCGATACATAAATGAGCTGTTAAATCACACAAACCAGCATCTTTTAAAAGATTGGGACTTGCTTCTTGATTTCGATATGAAATAAGTGTACCTTCGTTTCTCATAGCATTATAATATCGCCTCGACTCCATCGCATAATCGACAACTAATAATGAGCCATTAATTAAAATATTCGACATTTTCTCAAACCAATTCGGTAAATCACAGTGCCATTCTGTGACCCATCTATTACAAATATTCTTTGGTGGAAATTCAATATTCAAAAGACAATTTGAGTCTTTCAAAAATCTTTCAATCGAGGGGGTAGGCATAAGGTCAACAAACTCCAAGTAATACTCATCATTTTTTTTTCTCAAAGAAACCCCTTGTCTAAAAACTTTGTTTTCGGTAAACACAAGTCTCTCTACTGGGAAAGCATCTAAAACCTCATTAGCAATAATTACTCCTGTTACTGGACTTGCAATAAGATCCTCGATACAGCACCAGCGACAGTTAACTCCTACTAATTTATTAACTACTTTTTTTTGTCTTTCTCTCATCCCTGAATTTAATTCAACTAACACAATCTCAATTTTATTGATTAAAGTAGGCGATATTTCACCAATAGCTAATATCAAGTCTCTTGATAAAGTTCCTTCTCCTGGTCCAATTTCAACAAGTGAGAGCAATTCGTATCCAATTCCAGATTTTTCTAGATCATTAAGCCAATCTACTACTTGAATAGCAAGCAAACGTGCAAAATCGCTTCCCAAAGATGGTGAAGTACAAAAGTCTCCATGCTTCCCAATTTTCAGTCTTCCTGTAGAATAGAAACCATTTTCATGGTCATTTAAAACTAAATCCATATATCTGTAGAAACTAATTGAATCACCACTATCTCTAATGCGATCAATTAACCAAGTAGGACATCTCGCGATCGGGTCAATCATGATGGAGAATACCCTCAGATAAAATCAAGCACATGCTGAAGAAATCATTTAATGGAGCCATAATTTTTTGTTTAGGACTTGTAATAATGTTTTCAATGGTGGGTAGATCATTTGCTTACGATAATCCTGATCTACTACCAAAAGAACAAACTCCCATAATCGACCTTGCAAAAGCCCTTAGCGATCAACAAAGATCAAATTTGGAGAACTCGCTAAATTCTTACGAAAAAGAGACGGGTTGGAAAATAAGGGTTTTATCTCAATACGAAAAGACCCCCGGTATTGCAGTCAAAGACTATTGGAATTTAGATGAAAGAAGTTTGCTCATTATCGCTGATCCAAGAGGCGGGAATTTATTGAGTTTTAATGTTGGAGATGCGTATTTTGCTCTAATGCCCAGAATATTTTGGGTGGAACTACAAACTAGGTTTGGAAACCAATTTTTTGTAAAAGATAACGGTGAAGACGGTGCAATCTTAGCCTCTATAAAAGCCGTGGAGACCTGTTTAGACCGTGGTGGTTGTGAAGTTGTTCCTGGCTTGCCCAAAGAACAATGGCAATGGACCCTATTGACCTCTCTGTTGGGGGGAATTATTGCAGGTTTCGCAGCCTCACCAAGAAAAGAAAATGAATCATTCTCGATAGGGTGGCTTTTACTCCTTTCTCCGCTTTGGATAATGCTTTTTGGTATTTTTGGCATTGCTCCAGTCGTGACAAGAACAAGCGACATTCTGCCATTAACGAGAAACATATTGGGATTTATTGGCTCTGCAATTGGTGCATATTTGATTGCAGAAAGAAAATTTAAAAATTCGGATTTAAATAAGCAAAGTTAATTTAAATTTAGTTTTAAGACGAAAAAATTTAATTGACACTAGTTTTTTTACTTAACAAAATCTCTTCATATGCAAGTGAAGCATCATTCCTGAACCATCTGTGCGACACATGGGAGAGTTTGCCATTAGTGAACTCAACCCAAGAAAAATGACACAAATTCTCACCTTCAGAATCAATCCCCCGTCTTGGAACACATGCTGCATTGAGATATGAAGTTCCCCAGAGATCTTGAGTAAAAGTTTTTCTAATGCGATTCCCCCCAATTCTTAATTGATGATGAGTGTGGCCAAAAACGACTAATTCTGGAACCCTAAATTTACGAATTTGATCAATTGCGATACCAAGATCCTTATCGCCCCAATCCATTGATGGCAATTTCCAATCTCTACCACAAAGGCTAGATGATTCTGATCCAAGACCAACTGGCCCAGAATGAGCGAGCAATATTAAGGGACAATCTAATGGTGCTGACTTAGCAGCAGAAACAATTCTAAAAACGGATTCGTCAAGGCTAACCTCTCCGAACACAGACTTAACTTCTGATGTTAAGAAAAACCCTCCCCCACCACTGCAAGGTCTAGCTCCAACAACAGAAAGTCCATTAAGTGCCCATTTTGATAATTTCCATGAACAATTCTTTTCACCTAACAAATCCAACTGTGCTTTTAAAACATCACCAGATCCGTCTCTACCTCTATCGTGGTTTCCAAGTATTACTGAAGTGGGAATAGAAATTTTATTTATCGCCCGAATAATTCTTAAATCACCATCGGACAAGTCACCAACAAACAAAACACCATCAGGACTCAGCTCCAAAAGCAAATCCAGATCATCTTGACTCCATGATCCATGTAAATCCCCAGCGATAGCAATTCGGATATCTTTCAGATTTTTTTGGAAATTACCCTCTATACTGCCCCAACACATCGAAATGGAAACTAATTACTACTGTTTCCTATTACAAGACTGATACATCAGTCTCAAATAAAAGCAAAAATCTCATTGATGAGATTAATTTTTTGCGTAAAAAAAGAAACGCAATAATTCTTGCTCATTACTACCAAGAGCCCGCAATACAGGATGTAGCAGATTTCATTGGAGACTCTCTTGAATTATCCAGAAAAGCCTCTGAGACAAATGCAGACGTCATTGTTTTTTGTGGCGTTCATTTTATGGCTGAGACAGCGAAGATCTTGTGCCCGGAAAAAACTGTTCTTCTTCCTGATTTTGACGCTGGATGTACACTTGCAGATGATTGCCAACCTGATGACTTCCAAAATTTTCTAGACAAACATCCTGATCATTTTGCTATTAGCTATATAAATTGCAGTGCTGCAGTAAAAGCCAAAAGTGATCTAATTTGTACCAGCAGTAATGCAGTTGATCTAGTAAACAAATTACCCAAAGATCTACCAATTTTATTTTCACCTGATAGAAATCTTGGTAGATGGGTCGAACGTCAGAGTGGTCGAAAATTGACTTTATGGCCCGGGAGATGCTTAGTACATGAAACTTTTAATGAAGAGTCACTTGTTAAGTTAAAAATTAAAAACCCAACTGCTGAGGTCCTTGCCCATCCTGAATGTCAAGAAAATCTATTAGATTTGGCCGATTTCATAGGCTCGACAAGCAAATTGCTTAATTACTCTCGAAATAGTAAGAACGATAAATTTATAGTTCTCACTGAACCGGGAATAATTCATCAAATGAGATTAACAGCCCCTCTAAAGACATATATAGAAGTTCCTGGACTAGATGGGTGTAGCTGCAATGAATGTCCTTACATGCGTTTGAATACTGTAGAAAAAGTATTAAATTGTCTTAAAGAGATGGATCCAGAGTTACACATGGACGAACAAATTAGAGCAATGGCTTACAAGCCACTAAAAAAGATGCTGGATATGAGTAATTAACTTCAGTATGAATTTATCCCTTTTTATTGTTGTATTAGGGGGAAGAAGTTTAAAAAGTAATGTAGAAATACACGATGTAAGATGGGTAGTAGGAGTAACAATAGAGGAGACGTTCCCTGAACTTAGAAAACAATGGTTGGGCAAAAAAACAGGCTTGCACATTGATAGTTATAAGTGTATTAAATATATTGATGGATATGAAATAGTCATATCTGAATCCAATAAAGGTAGCTTGAATCGTACAAGAAAAGAAAATTTGTCCCTTTGGTTTGTTAATTTAGGTGGGTACAATCCAAAAAAAATGTACGAGGAACATGACTTCAATCTAATTGTCGCAGAAAAAGCAATTGAGGCAAAGAAAAAAGCGAAAAAAAGTTGGGACTCAAATTTAAAAAATAAGCATAATGACGATTATTCATGCATAAACTATTTAGAGAAAGTTGATGATTTGCATCCTATAAAAATTAAAAATTGGGACATAAATTTAATACCAGATCCAGAAGAAAGAAATGAAAAACTAATACCTGACTGGTATGGATATAGGAGAATTGATAAGTTTTAACTATTTTTTCAAAGCGAAGCTTAAATTAGATTTTGACGGATTATAAGAACTTTTATTACCTTCAAATTTAAACTTTTTGAGTAATATGTTCTCAGCTGCAACATATTGGCTATCTCTTAAAGTTCCAAGGTCTGAATTTGTTAATCTATTTTTATCATCAAATAAAAGATCTGCTCTAATGTCAGGTTCTATTCCATTTTTATTAATATCCTTTCCACTTGGTGTTAAATATTTAGCAACTGTAACTGTTAGTCCTGAGCCATCAGAGAGAGACCTAACTGACTGTACAAGTCCCTTACCAAAAGTCTTTTTACCAACCAATACTCCTCTTTTATTATCTTTAATGGCTCCAGAAAGAATCTCGCTAGCACTCGCAGATCCTTCATCGATTAAAACAACAACTGGTCTGTTAGTTAAGGCTCTGCTTTTCGCTTTCCTAACGTCAGTAATACCATCTTTTGTCTTAGTACTAACAATAATTCCTGTATTTATCCATTGCCTAGCTATTTCAATGCTTGCCTCAAGCAAACCTCCAGGGTTACTTCTTAGATCTAATACATAACCAAAAGGTTGTTGTTTCTCTAATTTGTTAATCGATAAACTCATTTCTTTAGGAGATTTTGCATTAAATTGTTTTAATCTTAGATAACCTATTTTCACTCCTAACTTTGAGTTGTTTATACGACTATCAACTACATTAATTTCAATTCTGTCTCGTATTAATGTGAAATTAATTAGTTCATTTTCTCTAATTATTCCTAATTTAACCTTCGTACCTTTTTTACCTCTAATAAGTTTTACTGTGCTATCTATACTAAGACCTTTTATTGACTTACCATCAATAGACACGATTATATCCTTTGGTTTGATCCCCGCGAGGAAAGCGGGAGTTCCCTCTATTGGAGATACGACAACAATTTGATTAGAAACTTCATCTAAAGAAATTTGAATACCTACTCCTAACAGTTCTCCGGTTGTATCTATTTTCATTTCGTTAAATTCTTTAGGATCTAAAAATCTCGTGTAGGGATCATCTAACTTAGCCAACATGTCCTTTATAACTGCATATGCATCGTTATCATTAAAATATTTATTTGACAGTATTTCCTTTCTTAACTTAATCCAATCCTTTTCCTTATATTTACCTGAATGGTCTAGAAAATCACGGTATATGATTTGCCATACTTGATCAATTATCTCCTTTGGATTATTAGTAATAAAAGTTGAAGAATTGGCCTGGAAGGATAAAGATGGCGAGTGAAAAACTGCTATTAATAAACACACTTTCAAAAATCTCTTCAACATAATTATCAAATAAATTTACTAAAAATAAAACAATTAAAATATAAATTATATTTTTAAGGATCTACCCATTTACCATCTTCTTTGATTAAATCAACTAAGGCCTGAACCCCTTCATCCTCAGGCACTCTTTTGAT
>CACOQT010000021.1 GCA_902629395.1 uncultured Prochlorococcus sp. | reverse complement strand
TGATCGTCGCGCTCCAGAAAGAGAGCTCCCAAACATTAATGAGAGAATCAGCTATTCCGACCTGAGAGTTGTTGATTCAGATGGAACTCAACTTGGTGTCATTAGCCGAGAAGAAGCTCTAGAAGTTGCTAAAGAAAGAGAACTAGATCTTGTTTTAGTAAGTGAAAAGGCTACTCCTCCAGTATGCCGAATCATGAACTATGGGAAATTTAAGTTTGAGCAAGAAAAAAAAGCAAAAGAAGCTAAGAAGAAATCACATCAAACAGAAGTTAAAGAAGTAAAAATGAGATATAAAATTGACCAGCATGATTACCAAGTCCGTATTAGTCAGGCCACAAGATTCTTGAAAGCAGGAGATAAAGTAAAATGTACAGTTATATTTAGAGGACGCGAAATTCAACATACTGCTTTAGCTGAAACTCTTCTACAAAGAATGGCCAAAGATTTAGAAGAAAAAGCAGAAATACAACAATTACCCAAAAGAGAGGGAAGAAATATGATCATGTTTTTAACTCCTCGTAAAACCCCCCTTGTTAAGAAAGAGTTAGAGACAAACGAGCCAAGAAAAGCTTTGAGAACAATTAATTAAGTTAAACAAACTTGTCAATGGACAAACAATTAATTGTCACTGGCCATTCTATTTATTAATCTAGCCGCATTCACACCTGTCATACATTACGCGTGAGATTCCACATTCAACAGGAAAGTGAAATACCTGCATCAAGTCAGTTATATAATCAAATCTGTTTTGCTATCGCAGCAAGGCATTACCCCCCTGGGCACAGATTGCCCAGTACTAGGCAACTTGCGATGCAAACAGGCCTCCACAGAAATACAATAAGTAAAGTTTATAGGCAGCTAGAGAATGATGGAGTTGTTGAAGCAATAGCAGGTTCTGGGATTTATGTTAGAGACCAGCAGAAACAAAAAGATTTAAGAAGCAACTCTCAGTCAATAAGGAAAAAAGGAATTAAAGATGTGGACCATGAAGTCAGAAAAAGCATTGATGAACTTTTAAATGCTGGTTGCACTTTGCAACAAACTCGCGAGTTGTTTACTCGAGAAATTGATTGGAGACTCAGATGCGGAGCCCGCTTACTTGTGAGCACACCTAGAGAAGATATTGGTGCGTCACTTTTAATTGCTGAAGAATTGGCCCCTCATTTAGATGTTCCAGTAGAGGTTGTTCCCATGGAAGAACTGGAAAGTGTATTGGAAAGTTCAAGTAAAGGAACGGTAGTAACGAGTAGATATTTTTTACAACCTCTTGAAGAATTAGCCAAGCGTCATAACGTAAGAGCCGTAGCAGTAGATTTGAGCGATTTTCAAAAAGAGCTGAATATCCTCAAAAAGCTCCGCTCAGGCAGTTGTGTAGGCATAGTCAGTATTAGTCCTGGGATACTTAGAGCGGCAGAGGTAATATTACACAGCATGCGTGGCAATGAACTTCTTTTGATGACTGCCAATCCAGATGTAGGCAGCCGTCTCATTGCACTATTGAGGGCATCAAGTCACGTGATTTGTGATAGCCCTAGTCTTCCAGTAATTGAACACGCTTTGAGACACAACAGATCCCAATTAATGAGAATGCCTCAAATTTATTGTGCACAGAAGTATCTAAGTGACTCTACAATCGAAGAATTGAGTAAAGAAATTGGTCTTCTCGAGTAAATATTCCGTTTAAATCAATGTTTCGATCACTAATATCCGATTTCGCCATAATCAAAGAAAGAGATCCGGCAGCTAGAAATGTTTGGGAAATAATATTTTGCTACCCAGGCTTTCAAGCTCTTACAATTCACAGAATTAGTCATAAGTTATGGAAATACAAACTACCTCTCTTGCCCAGATTACTTAGCCATGCCACTAGGTTCTTTACTGGGGTAGAGATTCATCCTGGTGCAAAAATTGGCAAAGGTGTGTTCATAGATCATGGAATGGGAGTTGTTATTGGTGAAACAAGTGAAGTTGGAGATCGTTGCTTACTCTATCAAGGCGTAACATTGGGTGGAACAGGTAAAGAGGGTGGTAAAAGACATCCAACTCTCGAATCAAATGTTGTCGTTGGTGCAGGAGCGAAAGTACTTGGAGCAATATGCGTAGGAACTAACACAAGAATTGGGGCTGGTTCAGTCGTAGTGAAAAATGTTGAAGCAAATAGCACCGTCGTTGGTATCCCTGGGCGAATAGTTCATCAAAGCGGAGTCAAAATAAACCCTCTAGCTCACTCTGCACTTCCAGATACAGAAGCTAACGTTCTTAGAAATCTGATGGACAGAATTGATCAACTTGAAAGTGAGATCTTAGGCATAAGAGACTTATTAAATAATCAAAGAAATCAGAACACAAGAAAAAAAGAAGATATCATTTATGGTGAATCTCAAAATTTAAAAGATAAAGAAATAATAGAGTTCATAGGCGAAGACTTTAATGATATTAAATAATAAATATTTAAACCAAAAAAGGTAATCTTTTTGATTCTCGATCAAAATATTGAATAGTCAGTACTAACCCAATCAAATTAAAGATCAATATAACTATTGAATCTTGATAATTGATATAACCTTCCAATATAGTTAGCCTTAGAGAATCTAAAATCTTATAAATAAAATTAATATTGGTAATCCAAGCTAATTCTCCTAAACTTTCCTTTCGATATAATATTGGAGATGTCAAAAAAACAAGTTGAAGAACGATAGGAACTAATTGTGCAATGTCTGAAAAACGAACACTTATTAAACATACCATCAATGGAAACCAATATATAAAAATAAATAAATTTAATAATGGGATCCAGGAATAAAGTAAAAAATTACTTAATAATGAAAATTTTAAAAACAAAAATACAAAGAATACTAATACAAAAGACTGAATAAATGTTTGTAATTGAAAAGACCACTCCTCGAAGGTATAAAAGAGAGGTTTAAGATTCATGTTTTTAATATTTGAAGAATTATGTGCAAAAAGTTGAGGTGAATTAGCTATAGATGCACTTATTGTATTCCATATAACTAAACCAACTCCTAAATATATAAAATAAGATCGGAAATCACTTACGGAGAAAACAGTTCCATAAACAATACCCAATGTTGCTATTGATAATAAATTTGCAAAACCTAACCAAAAGCTACCAAGAGTTGTTCTAGCAAAACGAGCTCTTGATCTTGATGTTGCCGTATACCACCAGGCTCTTCTTGTTTTAAAAGCAAACTTTAAATTATTGAATAACATTTTTATTATAGTAATCGTAAGTGTGATAATAATTTAATGCTGCGACTAAAGAACCATCATAAACAATCGAACCATGACTAAATACAATACCTCTATTACAAAATTGTTTTAAAAGTTCCTCAGAATGACTAGCTAAAAATAAAGTAGCTGCAGAATCCATAAACTTTTTCATTCTTTCCTCAGCCCGATCACGAAAATCAGAATCACCTGTGCCAAAACCTTCATCAATTGCCAGACAATCATGAGGACTTGAAGTTAGAATTGAAAAAATTAATCTTGCGGACATCCCCTCACTGTAAGTCTTAATAGGTAAAGAGATATATGAACCTAGACCAGAAAAATCTATAATCTCACTCAAAAAAATATCAAAACCAACTAAACTATGATTTTTCAACAAATAATGTGCTTTGCAAGCGTCTATGCCAGTTAGTTCGGGACTGGTGAGAAATGTCTTCTGCAACATAGGATAAACATCTACATCTATATTCATAAAACCTTTAGTAGGAGTGTAAATGCCTGAAATAAGTCTCAAAAAACTACTTTTCCCTGATCCATTATGACCAATAAGAGCAATCCTCTCGCCCTTCATAATGGTTAAATTAATTTTATTTAGTGCAACAATACTTGTTCCATTTTTTGACTCGGTTAATTTACCTCCAGTCAGATTAGTAACTTTCTGTATAATTCTCTTACTTAAAGACATTTTTTCTAAACAATTAATAGGAATAGATAATGAAATATCAACCATTTCAATCGCAGTTTGAGTGAGTATATCTATAGAATTTTCTGAAAGTGAATTGATAAAATTATTTACTTCTTCAATAGATACTTTTTGATGGTTAATATTACTAAGAAAATGAACAGCTTTAATCAATGATTTCCCAGAATCCCAAGGAGAAATAGAATCAGGTTGATACAAATCAATCAGAGTAATACTTTTACTGATCTGCTGAGTAAAAATTTTTGCTGCAGAAATTTTATTCTCTAAAATAAAAAAATCTTTCTCTAACTGATCAGAATTATCTAAATAAAGTTCTTGATTTTGATATAATAATTGATAAACAATATCTGAAATCTTGTAGTTATTATATTTCATCTTATTAGACCAATAATTTAAACTATCAAAGTCAGATTTTCTTCCAAATAGATTCAAGTATAGTTTATTAACTTGTGATTCAAACGATTTTTCACTGGAAATATTATTAACATATTCATCCTGAACAGATAATTCTTGAGATATTTTCTTTAGTGTCAATAATTCTAGAGAATTAGTTTTAGATAGCCAATAATTAATTCCAGATGGATCTCCCGGCCTTCCAAAGTAAGCTATGTATAGTTTTTGTAATTCATTATTATCAATTTTATACATTTGAAGATTGACTTTATATTTCTACTTTTTTCTGAGCTGGTTGAAACATAAACATAGAATAAATTACATTCCTTCTCATGTTAGTCATCATATCTAAAAACATATCATATCCCTCATTTTTATATTCAATCAAAGGATCTTTCTGGCCATAACCTCTTAAGCCAACTGACTCCCTCAATGAATCCATTGACTGTAAATGTTCTCTCCAAAGAGTATCTAATTGTTGAAGAATAAAAAATCTTTCAGCTTCTCTCATGATCCCTGGATGAGATTTTTCTACTTGTGCTTCTTTCAAATCATATGCAACTCTTAGTTGCTCCTTCAAAAAGTCTTTTAATTCATTTTTATTTAATTCAAATAAGTCCTCAGATTTTAGATCTTCCAATAGATAGATAAATTCTTTAACTTTAGAAAGCAAGTTTTTCAAATCCCATTCTTCAGGTGGTAAATCTTCATTAACATATGCCTCAACAATTTCTTCCATGGTCCTTTGTCCATAGCCAATAACTTGAAGTTTTAGCTCTCTACCCTCAAGAACCCGTCTTCTCTCAGAATAAACTGCTTTTCTCTGATTGTTCATTACTTCATCATATTCAAATATTTGTTTTCTTATGTCGTAATAGTAAGTTTCTACTTTCTTTTGTGCCCCCTCTAATGAACGTGTGAGCATTCCAGACTCAATAGGCATATCCTCCTCAACCCTAAAAGCATTCATAAGTCCAGCAACTCTATCACCGCCAAAAATGCGAAGAAGGCTATCTTCTAAAGATAAAAAGAACCGAGTACTCCCCAAGTCCCCTTGTCTACCAGCTCTACCTCTTAATTGATTATCAACCCTTCTAGACTCATGACGTTCTGTTCCAATAACATGTAAGCCGCCGACTTGACGAACATTTGTTTCTTCCTTAGTAAGTACAACTTCATACTCTTCTTTAATTTTTTGTATTGCATTTCTTAATTCTGAAATATTACTATCTTGCGTAGGTGTCTTTTCAGCTGCAGTAGCAATATAGTCATCAAGCTCAATAGATGTTAATGCTCTATCCCCCCAATCTTTAACTAATTTGGATGCCAATAAGGCTAAACTTTTATCAGTTTCCTCAGTCAATGAGACAGGAAATATATTTTGCAATAATTTAGTCTGAATATTTTTTTTACTTTTTATTTGGTCCTCCTTAAATCCAGTTGCTTTATCATTACTCTGAATAGGAATTGGTGGTTTATGTCCTTCTTCAGGTTTAACTAATCGAGGACTGAGTATTTCTTTTACCTTTAACCTAGCCATATAATCACTATTACCCCCAAGGATAATATCCGTTCCTCTGCCAGCCATATTCGTAGCGATTGTAACTGCACCAGATCGTCCTGCTTGAGCAATTATTTCCGCTTCTCTCTCAACATTTTCTGGTTTTGCGTTTAATAAATTATGAGGTATGTTTAACTCCGCTAAAAGAGTGCTCAACAGTTCACTTTTTTCAACGCTTGTCGTACCAACGAGTACTGGTCTACCTTTTTTATAAATATTTGCTGTTTCTTTTGCCACCGCTCTCCATTTAGCTGACTCAGTTTTAAAAACCTGATCAACCCAATCCTCTCTAGATATTTTTCTATTTGTAGGAATAACAGTAGTTTCTAATTTATATGTTTTTTCGAATTCAACTTCTTCCGTTTTTGCGGTACCTGTCATTCCTGATAATCTTGGATAAAGAAGAAAGAAATTTTGATAGGTTATTGATGCCAAAGTTTGAGTCTCAGGCTGAATAGGTAGATTTTCTTTAGCTTCAATTGCTTGATGTTGTCCATCACTCCAACGCCGACCCGGCATCACTCTTCCAGTAAATTCGTCAACAATGACAGCTTCATCTTTGCGAACAATATAATTCACATCCTTAGTAAAAAGCTCTTTTGCTTTTAATGCATTAGTGACATAGTGAGCCCATGGATCTTTTGGATCAAATAAATCTTTAACTTTCAAAAGCTCTTCAGTTTTTGCAAAACCTTCGTCGGTAAGAATACAACTTCTTTGTTTTTCATCTACTTCATAGTCCCCTTCAGGATCAATTCCATCTTTACTCATGTCCTTTGCTCTAATTAATTTCTCAACCACTGCTGCAGCTTTTTGATACTTCTCTTGAGGCCTTTCCACTTGTCCAGAAATAATTAGAGGAGTTCGTGCCTCATCTATCAGAATTGAGTCAACCTCATCAATGACACAAAATTGAAAATCTCGTTGAACAATTTCAGATCTATCAGCAGCCATATTGTCACGGAGATAGTCAAACCCCAACTCAGAGTTTGTGGCATAGGTGATATCGCATTGATAATTCTTTTTTCTTTCAATTGGCGACATGGATTGTTGAACTAAACCAACACTCAAGCCAAGAAATCGATGTATCTGCCCCATCCATTCGGCATCTCTTCTTGCTAAATAGTCATTCACAGTCACCACATGAACTCCTCTTCCCGTTAATGCATTTAAGTAACTAGGCAAAGTCGCAACTAATGTTTTACCTTCACCAGTTTTCATTTCAGCAATTTGACCTTGATGTAAAACCATTCCTCCTATCAATTGCACGTCAAAATGCCTCATACCTAAAACTCTTTTTGATGCTTCTCTGACTATTGCGAAAGCCTCAGGAAGAAGGTCATCCAGCAAAAGTAGTTGCTCATCAAAAGATGAAACTTTTTCAAGTCTTGTCTTGAAATCAGTCGTTCGCACTCTTAAATCATCATCACTCATTGACAGAAAGTCCTCTTCAAAAATATTGACATCAGAGACAAGAGGAGAATATTTTTTCAGCTTTCGAGTATTTGGGTCACCAAGTAACTTCGCAAACATCTATACTTTTATCGGATAGCTTATTATATTATATGCATAAACAAACTAGCAATGAATATAACTTAAGGAACTTAAATTCAAAGAATAGTTCTTATTGTTTATCAATTAACTTAAAATAATAGCTTAGTAATTTTTTTATCCCATTTACTTATATTGCATAACAAAGTTGATTAACTCAGTTGATCTATTAACTATTAATAGTAACAATCCCCAATACAGTAAAATCCTTGTAAACGAGATTTTACAAGGGTGAGTCCGAACAAAACAGCTCTAATCACAGGCATAAATGGTCAAGATGGAAGCTACCTAGCCGAATTTCTAATAGAGAAGGGCTATGAAGTGCATGGAATCATAAGAAGATCGAGCCAAAACAATTTGAAATTATTGAATAAGATTTTAACCAATCAAACAATAGAAAAACTCAAAGTTTATTATGGTGACCTCACTGATAGTGCCAGTTTATTTAGAATAATACAGGAAGTCCAACCAGATGAAATCTACAATTTAGGGGCTCAAAGTCATGTAAAAGTTAGTTTTGATAATCCCGAATACACAGCTCAAGTTGACGCCCTAGGTCCTTTAAGAATTTTAGAGGCAGTGAGAATATTAAATCTAAAAAATAAAACAAGAATTTATCAAGCGAGCACATCTGAACTATATGGACTTGTTAGAGAAACGCCACAAAATGAAATAACACCTTTTTACCCCAGAAGCCCTTATGGAGTGGCTAAACTGTACGCCTATTGGATAACTGTAAATTACAGAGAAGCCTACGATATGTATGCATGTAATGGAATTTTATTTAATCATGAGTCTCCTAGAAGGGGAGAAACCTTTGTTACCAGAAAAATAACTAGAGGGCTTACAAGAATTGAAAATAATCTCCAAAAATACTTGTACATGGGAAATATAGATTCTTTAAGAGATTGGGGACATGCAAAAGATTACGTAGAGATGCAATGGAGAATGCTACAACAAAAAAAACCTGAAGATTATGTGATATCTACAGGCTTACAAACCTCCGTTAGAAGTTTTATTGAAATTTCTGCAGAAAAATTAGGATGGAAGGGTATTTCATGGGAAGGAAATGGCTTAAATGAAATAGGTAGAAGGAAAGATAATAATCAAATAGTAATAAAAATAGATCCTCAATTTTATAGACCTGCGGAAGTTGATTCTTTGCTTGGAGACTCATCAAAAGCATATAAGAAACTTAATTGGAAGCCACAAAAAAGCATAGACGAACTAATATCCGAAATGATTGAAAATGATATGGTCATTTCCTCGAATGAAAAAAAAATTAAAGCTAGTTTTAATTAATTTAGTAGAAAATGTTACTAACTTTTAAAAATTTAATAAATAATGATTTAGTAGAACATACAAAGCGAGTAACATCAAATAATGAATTATTAAGTTATTATATAGACAATAAGATAGGATGGGAATATCTAGACTTAAATACTTCAATTTCAGATGGTTTAGTTTCTTATCGTAATAATTTGCAAATATATAGTGTTGGGCATTTTGCATCAAAAACTGATTTTATACGATCAACATTTAATAGATTAGATAATATAATTGATTTAGATTTCAAAGAAATGTTTAACAATAATGGTTCTATGATTGATATTTATCATGTTAATTATTCTTCAAGCTTTGGTGTAGATGTAGTTGGCCAAGCAATACAACAAAGAACACTGCAAGGATCCTGGTGGGATATATTTTGGAAAGACAGTAATCTAAAAGGAAGAATAAATAAAGATAATGATTTAAATACAATAATTCATGAAATAGGACATGCATTAGGCTTAGGTCATCCCTTTAATGATCCAAAAAACCAATTGTGGAATTCGAGCGATACAATTATGTCTTATAACAGATCTCCTGAAGGATGGAATAAATGGTTTTCAGAATCGGATTTAAATGCATTGATTAGCATATGGGGGAGAGAAGATGACACAGGAATTATAAACTACGATAAATATCAATACGATTATAAATACAAAAGAAACTCAAATAATTCATTGTCAATTAAAACAGAAATTGGTTTCGAAGATATTACTAATATAGATTATCTTCAGTTCATAGATGCTAAAGTAGACGTAAAAAAGGATATTATTGGCGTTTTCAATCAATTAAACCATAAAGATGATATAAGCGGAAAAATTTATAGATTATATAATGCTGCCTTTGGTAGATTTCCCGATAAATTAGGCTTAGAATATTGGATAGAAAAAAATACTTCCGGAGTTGATAATTACAGGAAAACTGCAGAATCATTTATTCTTTCAAATGAATTCAATGATTTATATGATATGAATTCATCTAACAGTAATTATATTGAAAATTTATATAATAATATACTCGGTAGACTGCCAGATAATGAAGGTTTTAACTATTGGTTGAATCAAATAGAAAAAGGCTATGAAAATAGAAGCGATCTCTTAATGGGGTTTTCAGAATCTTCAGAAAATAAAGCAATATTCTCTGAAGAAACAAACATTTTCTAATTAAACTAATTATCTGGAGAGGTAAGTTTATAAAAAAATTAATGCAAGGCGCTAAGATGGTATATTATGGCAAGTTAAATCTTCAAAATGGCTAGTATCACAATAGATGGAAAAGAATACGACCTCGATGCATTAAGCGATAAAGCTAAGGAGCAAGTAGCAAATTTACAATTTGTACAAAGTGAAATCAAAAAACTTGAGGGTCAGTTAGCAATTAACAAAGTTGCGGCATCAGTATATTCCGCAGCTTTAAATAGTGAGTTAAAAGATAAATAAAATTGATTACTTAAAATACTGAGTCATTATTCAGAAATAAACTTATTATGAACACAAATTTTACTAAATATTACTGAATAGATTAAATCAATGGAATCACTAGATCTATTAACGAATGAATGCATTCATTTATTGCACAAAAATAAATTACTGAAACCACTAATTCGTTCAGAACTGACTAAAAGTATTCTTAAAAAAATAGAAATTGAAAAAGAGTTAAAAGAGCAATTAATCATAAGTTTAAATAAAAAATTAGACATAAATAATAAAAATGAATTTGAAATATGGTTAAAAACCAATGAAGTAAATAAATCAGAATTTGAAGATCTAGCCCTTGCTGATACCAGATTAAAAAAATATTGTGAAGATGAATTTAGTCACAGTGTTGAAGCTCATTTTTTAGAAAGAAAAAACCAACTAGATATAGTCATTTATAGTCTTTTAAGATTGAAGGACTTTTATAAAGCACGAGAACTATATTTCCGAATTTATGAAAAAGAAGCCGATTTTGGAGATCTTGCAACTCTTTATTCAGAGGGTATTGAGAAAACAACACGAGGAATTATAGGCCCAGTGCCATTAGAGCAAGCCCATCCAGCACTAGTAGAGAAACTAAGAAATAGCAAACCTGGAGAAGTACAACCACCTATCCAAATTGATGGATCTTATGTACTTATAAGGTTAGAATCATTAGATACGGCACATTTAGATAATTTCATGCGAAGTAAAATGCTTTTAGAACTTTTTAACAAATGGATGGATAACCAAACAAATGAATATAATGCGAATTTAATTAACAAATCAAAAAATATAAATAATCCTGAGGATGAAAAGAAATGATTAATAACATTAATATTAATCTCCGTTCTATTCCAGCTTTCAAAAATCTGAGTGATTCGGGTATTAAAGATATTGAAGATGACGCAGAGTTATTAAAGTATCCAATTGGTCAACCCATCTGCAATAGGAAAGACCTCATACCAAACAAAATTCTTGTCATATTAAGTGGAGAAGCAAGACTTATTTATAAAAAAGGAATACAGACTTTAACTATATCAAAATTAACAGCTGATTCTTTTATTGGACTTGCTTCACTTTTAAGAGTTGAGGGCTGTGAACTAGCTGCAGCTAGTAATGAGGTACTTGCAATGGCTATATCTGACCATGTAATACTAAGTCTTTATAAAAAGGAACTAGAGTTCAAAAAATGGTGTGATAGTAAAATACAGATTGCAGAGGCTTATGAAATATCTAATTATTTACAGGAAAACAAAATTGAAAATGATTTAGAAGTAAAAGAATCAATAGATTTAATATTAAATAATACAATATTAAAAATTAAAGATAATGGAGAAAATTTAGATTTATTAGAGAACTATATATATATTGTAGGAAGTGCAAATCTAATAGAAAAGAAAATAGGAGATAAGATAAAAGAAAATTATATAATCAAAACTCGAGGGCCACTTCCTGCCAGAATATTTCAAATACCTAAAAATATTTATGAGAAATTATATGGTTTTAATATAAATAGTCTAGAGCAAAATAAAAATATCAAATCAGTTGCACTTAGTCTAGAAGGTATCAAGGAAGGGCCTGATATGTTTGATATTAGTTCAGAAAAAATTGGGCAATATAATGTTACTAAAAAATTCCAAATCATAAAAGCAAAAGGTGAACTACGAGAGCCATTAGCATGCCTACAAATGCTAGCTATAGAAATGAATTTACCATACCGAGTAGATGCTATTGAAAAAATTCTTCGTGAAACAATTAATAGAGGTAAAAAACCGACTATTCAGTTAATTGGTGGTATTACATCAATGATGGGTTTGCATAGTTCTACTGCAAAAGTCGCACCCAAGATGGGAACAAGATTACCATCTCTTTCAATTATTAGTTGGGGTAATAGTTTTGCAATAGTTAAAGAAAGTAATTCAAACTTTTTAGAAATAATCTCACCTAAAGAAGGGTTGATTAGAATACAACCTGAAAAATTCGAGGATACTTTTGAGAAAGGATTTATTGAATTGCTTTTAGTAGAAAAAAGTGACCAAACTCCAGAATCAAAATTTGGAATTCAATGGTTGTTACCAGCGATTAACAGATACAAGAATGTTCTTATTCAAGTTCTATTAGCTTCTTTTGTTGTACAACTTTTTGGATTGGCAAATCCATTGATGATACAGGTAATAATTGATAAAGTGATAAGCCAAAGAAGCTTGGATACTTTACAAGTACTTGGATTAGCACTTGTAGTCGTCACCATCCTTGGAGGCATAATAAGCAGTCTAAGAACTTTCCTTTTCGCAGAAACGACCAACAGAATTGATACAAGACTTGGAGCAGAGGTGATTGATCATTTACTGCGATTGCCATTAAATTATTTTGATCGCAGACCAGTCGGAGAGTTAGGTAGCAGAATTGCAGAACTAGAAAAAATTAGAAATTTCTTGACCGGTCAAGCCCTCACTACAATTCTAGATGCTGCCTTTTCCCTGATATATATAGTTGTGATGTTTTTATATAGCTGGTTATTAACAATCATTGCACTTGGTGTAGTTCCAATTCAAATTTTAATCACCTTACTTGGGACACCATTAATTAGACGTCAAATTAGAGAGGTAGCCAAAGAGAACGCTTCAACACAAAGCCATCTAGTCGAAGTTTTAACAGGTATTCAAACAGTCAAAGCTCAAAATGTTGAGAGAGTTAGCAGATGGAAATGGCAAGATCTTTACAGTGGATACATTTCTAAATCATTTCAAAAGACGATCACAGGCACAGCTCTTGGTGAAACAAGTCAGGTTTTGCAGCAGCTTTCCCAACTTATTGTGTTATGGGTTGGAGCAACTCTTGTATTAAAAGGTCAATTAACTCTTGGTCAATTAATTGCATTTAGAATAATTTCTGGATACGTCACACAACCTTTATTAAGACTCAGTACTATTTGGCAAAATGTGCAGGAGTTAAGAGTTGCTTTTGAGAGATTGGGAGATATTATTGATACACCTGAAGAGAGCAATGAATCAGATAAAGGTAAAATACCTTTACCTAGTATCACAGGAAAAATCAATTTTAAAGATGTAAGATTTTCATTCAATCCTGGTCAACCTGAAATCCTTAAAAATATTAATTTAGAAGTAAAGCCAGGTAAATTTGTTGGAATTGTTGGGCAAAGTGGAAGTGGAAAAAGTACATTAATGAAGTTATTACCTAGATTATATAATCCAAATTCAGGTAAAATATTAATCGATGGATATGACATAAATAAAGTAGAGCTATATTCATTGAGACGACAAATAGGAATAGTACCTCAAGAACCATTATTATTTGCAGGAACTATTAATGACAATATAGCTCTTACTGACCCAGAGGCACCTAGTGATGAAATCGTGAAAGTTGCAAAAATTGCAAGTGCTCATGACTTCATAATGGATTTAAGAGAGGGTTACAGCACAAATGTAGGTGAAAGAGGAGCAGGTTTATCTGGTGGTCAAAAGCAAAGAATCGCTATTGCTAGAACATTATTAAATAATCCAAAACTACTGATTATGGATGAGGCAACTAGTGCTCTAGATTATGAGACAGAGCGGAAGGTATGCGACGGGTTAAAATCATCTTGCCAAAATTCAACAGTTTTTTTTATTACTCATCGATTAAGCACCGTAAAAAATGCTGATCTAATAGTTATGCTTCATCAAGGTTCTATTGTGGAAATGGGAACTCATGAAGAACTTATTTCACTTAAAGGAAGATATTTCGCTCTTTATCGTCAACAAGAATCAATTTAATCAATGAATAAACTAAAGCTCTTTAAGAAATTTAAAAATCAAATTACTTCAAATATTAAATTTCTAAAAATAACCTATTTCAAAAATAATCTCATAAAAAAGAACATCATAAAAAGTCAACAGATACAAAATTTAAAAGATAAATTAAGCCAAATTAAACTTGAAAACGTAAATCCCAAATATTGGATTGAGTATCTACAAGATTTTGTTGATAAAACTGTAAGTAAAGCTGATCCTAATGATGTAGTACTGAAACAATCTGGTTTTTGGGCACGGGCGATTACTTGGGTATTGATGGGTGGCACTGCATTTTCAATTGGATGGTTAGCCATAGCTAAAACTGATGAAGTAGTTATTGCTGTAGGCCGATTAGAACCTAAATCAGGAGTAGTAGATGTCCAAATGCCTCTACAGGGAATTGCTCGTGAAATTTTGATTAGTGAGGGAGAGCAAGTTAAACAAGGACAGGTTTTGATCAAATTAGATGCTGAAATTACGGAAGCTAAAAATCAAGCTCTTCAAAATACACTTGAATTAGATACTTTAATAATGAATAAACTTGATCTACTTGTAAAAGAGGGAGCAGTATCAGAATTACAATATCTTCAGCAAAAAGCAAAAATTGAAGATTTAAAAAGCCAAATCAGAACAAATCTGGTAACAATGAAATATCAAGAAATAGTTGCTCCAGTCTCAGGAATAGTATTTGAATTACAACCAAAAGGACCTGGATATGTAGCACAAACAAGCCAACCTGTAATGAAAATAGTTCCACTTGATAATCTTTTAGCAAGAGTCGAAATAGATAATAGAACTATTGGCTTTGTCAAAACTGGGAAGAAAGCCGATATAAGTATTGATTCTTTCCCATCCAGTGATTTTGGTGTAATACAAGGTACAGTTACTAAAATAGGATCAGATGCCTTACCGCCTCAACCCTCAGAGGGTAAAGGCTATAGATTCCCAGCGGAAATAAAGCTAGAAAATCAATATTTAAAAATCAAATCAGGGCAAAAATTACCACTTCAAGCTGGCATGAGCTTAACTGCTAATATTAAACTCAGAAAAGTTACTTATTTACAGTTACTTTTTACTAAGTTCAGTAAAAAAACAGATTCACTTAAATCAATATAATATTCTTTTTGTAAATTCCTCAGTCTTCCAAGCAATATGAAAGGTTTTGGCAATAGTAATGAAAATTTTAAAAAAATTAAAAATATTTCGATTGAAAATAAAGATATCCAAAAAATAATAAGTAAAGCCTTTGAATATCACAAAAAAGATAATATTGAAGAAGCAAAAAGGCTTTATCAAA
>CACOQT010000020.1 GCA_902629395.1 uncultured Prochlorococcus sp. | reverse complement strand
CAAACTACCACAACACATAATGATTCGTGATTCGAAAGAAGTTATTTTCTACTTGGAAAAACCATTACCTTCAGAAATCACAATTCCTACATGGATGAAATCTTTCCCCGACGATTACAAAGGAATGATTATGACTAATGCCTGTTTGTTTAAAAGATTAAAGGATCAATCAAAAAAATAATTACTAATTATCTTGCCGCTAGCAATTTAATTACTTCATTATTTTAAATGTTTGTACTATTTACAATTACCTACTTTAGTAAAATGGATTGGAAATCATTTAGGAAAATGTATTCAATTATTTAATTAAAAATTTAAGTGGAAAAGATTTATATTTTTAGCATTCAGGCTCAAGCTATTCAACAAAAGGAGACATAGAAGTAATATTCAATAATATTTATAGATTTAATATTGAATGTAAAAAGAATAAATCTCAAAGTTCTCAATTTTTTTAGGAAATCAATAAGGATAAAAATTATTTTCTTTTTTATGAAAAATTAAATCTTGTCCTTTTAAAGCGAGAGAAATAATTGACCATATTAACTATAATTTTAATCATTATATTACGAAAAGTAAATCAAAATACTTAAACAATAAAATTGCATGTGAAAGAGATCTTATTTGTGAATTTGTAATTGATTAATTAACGACTAAAGGGTCGATATCTATTGCCACATCTGTAAACAAAATAAAATTAATAATCAAGAAGATATTATTTTATTTCAAACATCTGAACTAGAAAGTTATTTTGATATTGTTGGAACTTATAGAACAAAGCAAAGTGGATCTAGAGTCTCCTCTAAAAGGCTCTTCTTTCTTTCCCCTATGACACAATTGAGCTTTATAAGTCAAATAAAAAACGTATTTTCAAAAATAATAATTCTAAAATATCTGAAAGAATAGGAGATCAATTTTTCTTGCAAGAAGTTGATAAATCTTCTTGTTTAAGGGAAGTAAGGTTGCGAAGCAAAACGAAAAATGCCAATGTAATTTATACTTTGAATTTTAAAAAAAGATTTAACTATAAATCGGATCCTAAATATATTAGGGAGTTAATATTTCAAGAAATAAATAAAACTATTTGATTAATGATTTTTTCAATAATTGGTACACTTACACTATTCCCACACATCCTGTAAATTTGGTATCTTGGAATACTTTTAGGGAAATCAAAAGCCTCTGGAAATCCTTGAGCCCTCAGACACTCTCTCTCTGAGAGTTTTCTAATTTTATTATCTATTAAGTATGCACCTGTCTTACTTGCTACTCCTCCTCCATAAGCCGATAGTGTTATTGCGTGTCCTTCATCGCTGTAAATTCTCTCTCCTTGTCCGCCCTTATTTATTGTTCCAATTCTAATAGGCTTTAAAATTTTAGATTTGAAGAGATTATTTTCTAATATAGGATTTCCCTTTAAAGATATATCTAATCTTTTTATTTCGTAATTATTTATTTCAAGATTTTTTTCTAAAATATCCCTTAAATTAACTTGCTCAAAAGTTGGATTTGGAAATTCAAATTTTTTTATACCTAAATCATTTCTTATGCATACCATATATAGTCTTTCTCTATGTTGGGGTATACCGAAAAAACTTGAATTTAAAATTTTACTATTAAAAGAGTAACCCAAGTCGTTAATAACATTTTTTATTGTCAAAAATGTTTTACCATTATCATGTTTTTCAAGATTTCTAACATTTTCTAAAAATAGAACTTTTGGCTTTTTGTCTTTTACAATTCTCGCAATTTCAAAGAAGATTGTACCTCTGGTATCATTAAAACCGCCTTGTTTTCCAGATATGCTAAACGCCTGGCATGGAAATCCAGCACAAAGACAATCATGATTAGGTATTTTCTCATTTTCTATTTTTGTAATATCACCATGTGGCATCTCACCAAAATTAAAAAAATATGTTTGTTGTGCATACTTATCCCATTCGGAGGAGAAAACACATTCTAATCCAATATTATTCAGTGCTATTCTAAATCCCCCCATTCCTGCGAATAAATCTATAAAGGTAATGAGGGGTTTCATATTAAAAAAATAGTTCTTATCTTTTGGATTAATCGACTTCAAATAGTACCTAAATATTTGAAACTTTCATAAGAATAGTTAATTATTTTATTTAGTTTATGAGCAAAGTTTGCTTCTTTGTAAAAATTAAAGCTTAATTAAAATAGTGAGCTATTATCTTCAGGGTGTATTTACCAAATATTTTCTTACCAAGATATATTGCAATATTTGATATGGAAGTGAGAACTTGATTCTGCATCATGCATTATCAAGGCAAATAGTCTTCAAAATTAATTCTGGTAGGACTTAACCATTAATCAAAGCAAATAATTGCACTTGGATTAAGAAGCAGAATATCTCTCTTTTAGGGGAGGCCTCAAAATATACAAAGTTGGGAACCTTTAGTCTCAGACATTCCCCGGATGAAGAACATAGTTGTTAGGCTTTTGGCCGTTTATTTAAGTATCCATGACTTTCTTGGGAAGAGCTTCAATGATGGCTTTTGTTTTTATGGCAAGCAGCTATTTCATAACTGGGCATATTATTCCAGGTGTTGTATGAATTTAGAGAAGCAACATGCAAAACTTTTAAAACTTCAAGCTAAAGCCGAAGCTTGTATTTCAAGAAAAGAGGCTCAGAAGATTCTTAAAAAGTCAGATAAAGCTATAAGTAAGCTTTCGGGGTAGTAACACCATCTTTTAGACATTATCTAATGAAGCTGTTATTGTAGTTTTGATTAAAGATCCTAATCAGTAAATTTTTAATATGGTTTTTTAAACATCGAAATTCCTTTTATTCAAAACTCTATTTAATATTGTATTTTTTCTTTTTTACTAGTTAAGTCTGTAAATATAGAAGTTATTTTTCTATACAAACTGATATTTTATTATATTTACGAATTTGTACCTTTGGCCGTATATTTATTCAATAAGATGTGAGTAAGAAAACACTACCTGACCCAATCATGATGCCCTCAATGTAATTTTAGAATATTGATATTGGACCCCCATTACTGAATATTATTATGAAATTTTTTGCAGCATCTCTTTGCGGTTTTCTGCGTTTATTGGGTATTCCAGCGATTTATCAAGTCTCGACCACCCCAGGAATCTTCTTTGTTTAACAATGTACGGAGTTAATGAAGTAATTGTTATGGTGGGCAATTCCAAACGAACTTTCTCTTTGGTTTTCATGAATACTCATTAGTAGGTTTCGTCAATGCATAAAGATTTCGTTAACGAACTTAATTAGTTAGTTATGTTTATTTGAATGCGTGAACTTATTTATTTCACTACTTTTACAATTAAATCACATTATTTGTTGGTTTTGCCTCGTTTAACATTTTATAAACCGTTTTAATTCGGAAGACATATTAACGCTCCTTAATTTATCTCTAGAAATATGATCCTGCACGCATAAATGATGTTGTTATTGATACATAAAATTGATATCCAAACGGTATGATTTATCTTACAGTCATAAGCTAATCGCACCTGAGAAGTGGTTAATGCCTAATTACGCAGTTTGATTGATGAAATAAAATTCTCTTGCTAATTTAATTAAAAATTACATACATATAAGCTACCAAAGGATGCAATAATTAAAAATAAAAAAAGTCCTTAACCAGACCGTTAAGAACCTTTTTTGTACCTTTTTAAAAGGTTTTGAAAAAATTGTTGGTAAGGTTTAAATGGATTTAGCTCCACTTAGAAAATTCCAGGTATGATCTGACCTGTTGTTGCATACGCACCAAAGGCTGCAACTAAGCCAAGCATAGCTGCCCAACCGTTGAATTTCTCTGCTTCAGGGGTCATAGTAAGAATGAATTATGAAGCAAATATAAAGAAAAAATTACAACAGTGTGAGTTTTTACTCAGGTAATTTGATTATAAGAAATGATAGGTGTTATAAGAAAATATTATTTAATCATTGAGATTTGAGCCAAATGCAATCTTTTTTCTTGTTCCCTTTTCTTGGCCATGTGACTGTTTAATTTTAATGAACTGGAGCTGCCTTTATAGGCAAGATTCAACTCCGACTGGTGAATAGCTTTTCTTTTCGCTTTTTGCTTAAGCAGCCGAATGTTTAATTCGGTTGAGCTTGAGTGACTTGGTCTGGAAGATAAAAAAAGCTCAGCGTTGTGAAGTGAGTTTTTCTTGCGAAGGTTCTTTCTTATCAAAGGAAGGTGATTCATTGCGGTTCTCAGTAGAGGTAACCCCGTTCCCTGTTACCCAAACATGCATTTCCGTGAAGGAAATCGAACGTATTAAAAGTGTAGCGGTTGATACCGTTTTTTGCGATGAAGTGAAATACTCATTAATTGATTTCTTTAAAATAACTTTTAGCCATTTTCAATTAATTCTTCATTTCATTCCTATTCGCGAAAAAAAACTTTTTTATTGGGTTTCTACCTGCCCATATAAGAAGAAGCAAAAAAAGTTACCAGGGCCTTTTTAGGATTTTTACGTCCTTTTCTCTTTCTGAAAACTTACTGTTGAGCAGTTTTCTTAACTTCATCTTCTCCATTGGAAGCAAAGTATTTATTCCTTGATATGACTTCGGTATTTTTGACTATTTCCCTATTGTAATTTGACAAAACCTACAGTGTTAATTTTTGATGCTATTAGTTTTTAACGTTTTTGATTTTTGAAATTCCTACAAACTAAAATGATTTTGTAAATTTAATTTCGTTTGATTTTAGAAAATAACGAATTTTTAAGAAAAAATAATTTGTTCATTGTATGTATAGATACTTAAGTTAGTAGAAGATTTACTGCAGAAGCTTTGATCATTTAATAGACAAATCGACCAGTTTAAACAGATGAAAAAAACTCCTTTCGTTTGTTTTAGGTCTCTTTTGTTTCTCTTCCCTATTGCAATAGAAGTAAAGGAGAAAGGATTAATGCCTCAAGAGGAAATAGCTGAGGTCCCTGCACTAGATCCACTAACTGAAGCTGATATTAATGCTCTCTTGTGTGAGGACCATTACTTTGGAGAAACTGATTGGCGTGGTAATCAGGTTTCAAGTAAGAGAATTTTCAGCAACAAAAAGAACGAAAGATAGAAAAAAGTGGCTTATTAACCTTAATTCTTGCTTAGCTTTAACCTTTTTTGAATATGTAATATTTAGTTTTGTAGGTTTAAACCTTGGGACACGGTATTAGTGGAGGTTGAAATAGGAAATTTGTAGTAATAAGTGATACTCAAGATATGCCATTAACGCCCATGTCACCCAATTTTAAAGACATAGTTGGTAGTAAACAATTTTTTGATTGATTTAATTTAGGACTTTGCAAATTCAGGCAAATCAGGGAAAAAACCCTCTTGAGGTTTATCACTACTCTTTATAACTCAGTATTTGTTTTGAGAGTTATCTCTTTAATTAAAGATTTATCTTTTACGTTTTTTATTTATATACCCTTTTCGTGTTCCGCCGTATTTATATCCTTCAGTCTTAGCAAAATCAAACCAGCATTTTTTACAAATGAAAATCCAGTTTGATGTCTTTAAATTTTTTACTCGAAAATGTACAACATTTTCTTCTTTGCAAATGTGGCAGATCATCTATTTTTTGCAATTTTTATTTTTTATTTTATTATTATAATTTTTTTTTTTTTCTTTTTTTCTACATAAATTGCGTCTTGACTATTTTCTATTAAAGGAGTAGATAGGTAATAAATCAATGTACTGAATCCACGGTATTAATAGTCTTTTTAGCATTTTAGAGGGAAAGCCCTACCTCAATGGAACATCGTTAACAAGAAAAAGTTTCTATTTTAGATTTGGATAATTTTAATAATTTTTGTTTGTATGTTTAAAGTAACTCTTCAGTCGAGTTGTTTTAAAACTTTTTGGTTTTAACCTACCATCCTTATGTGTTTTTTTTTCCTTACCGATTGAGTAGGGGACACCACCAAAGTTCTTGTTGTTATGAAGTCCTTTTTCAAAATTTTTCGTACTAAGTGGTTTAGATCTGCACCGGTAGTAGCTGTTATTTTTATGTCAATCACAGCAACCAATATAATTGTATTCAATCACTTTTTCCCCGATCTCCTATTCCATCCGATGTCTTGAACTTTAAGCGAATTATTCAATTTTTATTGTTATTAAAGCTGACTACCTTCACGGTAGTGCTCTACTCAGGATGTATAACTTAATTTAATAGAGCGATGAGTTCATCAAAAATTCATCTGTTTTTTCGTGTAGTTCATTTGGCTCGTTAATCAATAATTTACTCATAGGTTTTATTGGGATAGCTTAATTTTTTCAAGTGGGTTGAGCAGGTGTATTTATGTTTTTAGGATTTTTGTTACGGCTTTTGAATGTACTATTAATTTGAACATATCAAATTGAAAAAAAAACAAATATATTATTTTATTGATAGTATTGACAAATGAAAGTAAATAAAGGAAAAGTTCTAGTAACTGGTGCGTCGGGTTATGTTGCTCTTCATTGTATTTTAGAATTACTTAACAATGGTTTTGAGGTAAAAGGATCTCTAAGAGATTTAAATCGTGAAGATGAAGTAAGAAAATCACTTGGTATAGGATTTAACAACAACAATCTTGAATTTTGCAAATTAAATTTGCTTGATGATGAAGGCTGGGTGGATGCATCATCAGATTGTGATTATCTTTTTCATATTGCCTCACCATGCTTCGTCGAAGAGCCAAAGAATGAGAATGAATTAATTACCCCCGCATTAGAGGGAACATTAAGGGCTTTAAATGCTGCTAGTAAATCAAATTTAAAGAAGGTAGTTTTGACTTCATCAATGGGTGCAATTGCTTACGGACATAACAAGAGCTTTTGCGATACTAGCGACTGGACTGATACCTCAAAGGATGTTGGGGCTTATATAAAAAGCAAGACAATAGCTGAAAAAGCAGCTTGGGATTTTATTGACAAACTAACCGATAATTCTTTTCCAATGACTACTATTAACCCGGGAATGATCTTTGGACCATTACTTAGTAATGATATAGAGGGCATATCAGCGAGTTTGATTGTCAAAATGATTACTGGCAAATTCCCGGCTTTGCCAGACATCTATTTCACTGTGGTTGATGTCAGAGATGTTGCTAAATTACATGTCCAATCATTAACGAATAACAAAAGTGATTATAAAAGAATAATTGCGACGTCTCCAAACGGTATTCCATTCCTAGAAATCTCTAAAATTTTAAGAGACATTGGTTTTGATAAATCTCCAAAAAGTTTGGTCCCTACTCAAGTAATAAATTCTCTTGCAATGTTCAATAGAGATTTGAAAAGCACTTCCTCTATGATCAAGAGAGGTCAATATGGAGCGGATTTATCCGAAACGATTTCAATTTTCGATTGGAAACCAACCCCTTTTAAAAAAACATTAGAGGATATGACTGTATCTTTGGAAAAAATCTTAAATTAAGTTTTTTTATTTAATCTCTTTAAAGAATCAATAAGAAAGGTTTTACTCTTAATAACTATAATTTAGATCAACTGTTAAAGATAAGTAAAGTAATCATAACCTTATTGGTGATGCCCAAGAGGTCCCGGGCCAGAGCCTATCTTATAGGATTTTTCTAAAGATCTTTCAATAAAAGATTTCGCCTTTTTTATTGACTCTATTAAGGTAAACCCTAAAGCAGTATAACTACAAATTGCAGCACTTAATGTACACCCACTGCCATGTGTATTTGAGGTCTTTATATATTTATTAGTCAACCAATACTTTTTCCCATCTCTATCAAGATAAAAATCTTTACCTTTTAAGGAATTTAATCCTCCTCCTTTAATTAATACAGCTTTTGTTCCTAGTTTCAAAATTTCTTGAGCTGAGATTTCTATATCGTATTCATTTTTTATTTGTATATTTGATAGCAAGCTAGCTTCATAAATATTTGGAGTTACTATTTCTGCTTGAGTAAAAAGTAATTTTTTATATGCATTAATTGCACTATCTTCAATTAATTTTGCCCCAGTCCTTGAAACCATAACAGGATCAATAATTTTAGGGATGGAGTATTCCATCAACTTTGTCGCAGTATTTATAATAATTCTTTCGTTTAATAACATCCCTGTTTTTAAACAATTTATATCAAAATCAGAGAATAAGGAATCAATTTGACCGAGTAATATTTCATTTTGGACAGCTTCTACGCCAGTTACTTCTAAACTGTTTTGGGCTGTAATGCAAGTAATAACAGTGCATCCATGAACTTTGATACTCATGAAAGTTCGTAGATCTGCTTGAATACCTGCACCACCACCAGAATCACTACCACCGATTGTGAGAGCAATTTTAGAGTACATAATTTCCTCTTGTTAAGTAAATCTTTTTTAGTTTAAGAAAAAGATGAATACGCATTGAAAAAATCTAATTCTAACTCCATTGCTCTTTTATAAAGAAAATTTATTTGATTAATATCGTATGGTTCACAATAGTCATCTATTAAGTTTTCGAGCGATTTTGCGAGATTCTCAAAACATTGATCAGAGTAAGTGAGGATCCATTCTTTATAAGGGTTTTCGGATATATTATTTATCAAATTTTTTCCAAGCCAAGAATATAAGCGCATGCATGGCGTCATTGCACACATGATTTCTATTAAACTTAAATTCAAAGATACTTCTTTTAAAAAATCCGTATATTTTTTCGTGGCTGGTTCTATTGAATTGGTAGTTAAATCAATATCCCATTTCTGAGCATAAGTTTCATGCATAATCAACTCATCCGCTACTCCTGATAAAAGACCACTTAAAATTTTGATACTATTTTTATTTTTTGATTTGGATACTGCTAGTCCGTATGCACGAGCAAAGCTTTCTAAAAAAAAGTAATCTTGAGCTAAATATTCTTGAAATTTTGTTTTAGGCAGATCTCCATTCCTTAATCCCTGCACGAATTTAGTATTAAGACTGAGATATGCAAGTTCATAATTGCTTTCCCAAAGTTTTTGAGTTATCAGCATTGATTTTCTGATAATTTTATAAACTCTTCATGCCTATTTATTTTATGTCTTTAATGGTAATTATTAAGAATTTTTCCTCTTGTCTCGTGCGATTGCATCATTCTCTAGGGTCGTCTTTATCAACCCTTTGTAGTCTCCACCTGCTGAGGAAATACCAAACATAACTACAAAACCTAATCCAGCAACAATCGTCACAATCCATGTTCCTGTACCCATGTTGAGAGGTATCGCAAATATTGGAGAGGTCATTTCAAATTATTTTATATAAATATCCTAGGCACTCTTTTACGGCATTTCATCGTTAATGATTTTTTTTGGTATTTCCCTAGGCATACTTCGCAGCAAAAGCTTTGGGAAATGATCTTGCATTCTATTTTTTGGTCATTCGGTTGGTGAAGTAAAAAACATTCCAAGTATCGTGAGGTTGGCTAAAGCATAAGTGATTGCGATTTCCATGGCTCAAGTATAAATTGACAAAGAGTTAGAATAGTAGTGGAGAATTTATAAGCAGTGATAGTCTATAGAATTTTGAGTTCATAAGACTTTGTTCATAAAAATAGGATTTGAATATTGATATTATCTTTAGTTATCGTTTAAATCTTTAGGTAACAAATTTGACTTAGAAAATTTATTAATTAACAGTTCTTTTTTTGTCTTTGATAATCTTTATCTGTTACGGCTAGGAGCAACTACGTGAACTCGAACTGCTGTTTCTGAACACAAAACTGAAGAGATCCAAAAATTGTTAGTAGTGGGTGTCTTCTTATCAGTGTTACTCGTTCCCATTGTTTTAATTCACCCTTTAAATTTCTGACAATTTAAATGAACCTAACAACTATTACTAGTGGACTTGATTACGTTCTTAAAGAAACAGTGATATTTGCTACCTAAAGTCGAATCTTTTAAACGAATGTTTTGAACTGCCTTGTAAATGTTGATTGATTTTCTCTTTTTATTTTTATCTAATGTACTGTTGCTTTTGAAGAGCATGAAATTCGGCATTTCTTCTTTGAGCTTCAATTTTTGCTTCTTGCTTCGCTGGAGAAGTGTATTCAGTTAACTTAGTCATGAGATCGAGGTTTGTATGAGTGATGATCTCTGGGTAGACAGACGGCGAATGTAGGGCGTAAGCCATTCAAAAACTACTGAATTGCACTAAATATGGTGCTATTTGTCCTTAATGGAATCGGGATTTACACCTATTGTCAAAAACATTTACTAAATTAGAGATAAATCTTGTCTCTATACGAGGAGAATTTTATGAATACCAAAAACACTTCTAATTTATTCATGCAACATCAAAAGCAGTTCCTCAAATAACAAGAGATGCCCTTTATTCATTCTGTGTGTTTTTTTGTATCTCGAGGAGATCTCGGTTTCTTTTTTGCAACTGTGAAAGCAATTAAATATTTATATGATTGTTACTTTTTTCATGACACTTTTCTTAATTAAGAGTAAAACCACAACATTATGCGAATAACAGAAATTGATTGATGCCTTGTGTTTTATAGGTGATTCAGATTAATGCTATTTTTAAAAACCTTCACCTATATCACTAATATATATAATTAAAACTCGCAATTAGCTATTTTTTCTCTTTTCTATTGATACTTAAGAAAAATCATTCCTGCACATCTACATATAACAAGAACTTCTTAAATTGTTACCACAAGTAGAGGATAAAGGGAATTTTAAGTTTATCCAGTCAGGCTGGTCTAGACCTTTAATTTATTTTTCTTCTTGAAAGAAGTCGAGTAACTTATAAATTACTTCCCTAATTACTTTCAATTATAATAACAATTATTTAGCAATAGTAGAGTTTATTTATGTAATTTTTAGAATCTTCAAGCTAGTTGCTAAGAAATGCATGAACGTTTCAAAGAAGTTGAACTTAGAGTATTGATTTTATCTCAGTTCCTATACTTTTTTCCTGAAATCTATCAAGTAATGTTTTTAAATTCCAAGATGTTTCATCAATAATTTCATCTTTAACTTGTTCTTTTGATGAGAATGTTGCCCATTCAAGTTCTTCTAAGGTAAGAAATAAAAAAATTAAGGCTAAAATAAAATTAACAACAATTAACCGAATAGCTTTAAATAAAGTCCTCAAATCAAAAAATTCTCTATTGCTATAGGTATATGTATTTGCAAAAGTCATCTTTTAAAGATTATCAAGAAATCTAATAGAAGAGTAAGAAATTCTGATTACAAGTCAATAGCGGACAAGGTAAACTCAACCTTCTGACAGTGGGAGAATTTTATCTATAAGTGTCAATAATTGTTTTCTCAAACTCAAGATGTATTCTGTACCAATATTTTTTTGGATGAATATGCAGATGACAATCCTGAAAAGAATCACGATCACAGCTCAAATTTGTGAAAAAGAGTATTTTAAATAAGTTTAAGTTAGGCAATATATTGCAAAAAATTTGAAGAGATGAGCTTCCTTTTTCCACAAAGAGCTTATTTTACCTGAGTCATTGGTTTGTACCGATTCGATTACCTAGAAAACCCAAGGATATATAACTCCATATATAGGTCTTAACTGATGAGTTTTTGTTTGATAAATCTGTATATGGTGTTATGAGGTTTTGAAAGTATCTAGGTTCTTCCCAGGGTTTTTGTGACTGACTGATAGGTTTTAGTCCTTTGGTTCAAAAAGGTCTAGTTATAAGTGTTCAAATTGAGGCTTGACCTTTAATTCTTTGGAAAAATTATGAATCTTGGATTGCTTTTTCTTGAATCAATTTCAACTGGAGTTATCACTTCAGTTGAGATGAATTGGGCAACATCAAATCAGGCTCAATTCTCTCGAGTTGAGGAGGCTACAGCGTTAAAGCTAGGCCGACTACTATATCGAGGCTTTATTCAAATTGGTTGCCGTGTTTATTACGAGTCATTATTTGTTTTACTACTCAAGGGCAAACCAAAAAAATGCTGGATGTTATTTGACCCTGAGTCGTATTTAAATAGGATTTTAGAGTTATTAACTTAAAAAAACAATCTTTTCCTTTTTGTTACACTAAACAATTTGATCAATTAATAATCATTTTCATACATGGCAAGTTTATACAAGATTTTTCAAACGGTATAGGAACACACCACTTTCTGCTACATCCTTCTAGAGTCTGTTCGTTAATTCTTGTCATCTTCGTCAAACTGAGCCTTCATGAAGTCATTTATTAGTTGCAAAACTGCTTTAGGTCATTTCTTAAGCTTGCTTAATTAGTACTAACTTGAACTGTTGATAAGTTTGAAGTGAAATTTTTTGGGCTTATTTAGTATTTTTCTATTTTTGTATATCTTTTTATAAAAACAATTAATTGGCAATATTAATTTTTGGGAATTTCACTTGAATTAATTAAGTTGATATGGGCTAATTACGCAATCCAAACATTATTTTTTTCAGTTAATGTAATGAAATACGAAAAATGAGTTTTTATATAGTTGAAGTTAGGTTGACATTCGATATATCTTTAAGTAAATAAAACCTTTCAATAAATATGGGAGAAGCAAAAAGAAGAAGAGATTTGGGATTACCTCCCAGAGAAAAGAAGATAAAAAAAGACGAACAGAAAGCGGGTTTTATAAGTAATCTCTCAGCCAAGTATCCTTTTATGCCTTTCATACTTGGAGGTGTCCTTTTGACTGTTCTGATAGTGGATCTTGTTAATTATTACAAATAAGAGATTGGTTGAATAGATTGATGAATTTGATTAGCAGAGCATCATCAAAAGCCACTGAAGTTCTCACAGTACAGGGCTGCTATAAATCGAACACATAACTTTTAATTTTTTAGGGTAAAAAAAATTGCACCATAAGAGTAAAGAAGAAAATAATCTCGTTAGGTTTGTCTTTGAGCATTAAGACCTATTGTGAATTTGTAGCTGTTGATACAAAAATATTGCACATTCCAGAAATGGAGTACTTATCATGACCTTAAGAAAGCCATTCTATGTAACTGAACTTGGTGGATCAATTCATTGTATTGAGGGCCTTACAGGCAGAATCTTTAGAGCTTGTTCTGCAAATCAATGCACTTACACTGGAGATCTTCACAGTGCAAAATCGTATTTAGACTTTATTGAAGACAATAACGTAAAATTTCTTCCCTCAAAAAAAAAGAACGACGAAATTCCTTATCAACGTAAAACGACTCTTAAATGGAATCCTGATGGGAGTCTCTCTTCAGTAGATATGGCTAGAGTATTAACTCGTCTTGAGAAAACAAGTTTGACAGAGTGTGAACTTTCATGCGGGTGGGGGAATACTCAAAACAATAAAACATGAGCTAATTAACTGCCTCATAAATAAGTTATCAATTCTCAGAGGAATCTCTTTAGTACTCATTCCACAGGAAGTTCTCAATGCCCTAAAATTTAGTGAATATTTAGCCAATTTTGCAGTGAAAAGAAGTATCTTATTTCTCGACATTTAAACATGCAATTTACTCTACCGAAATTTAAATGAGCCACCATTCTTCAACCTAGATTGCTTGTAAATAACTCACTCATTCATAACATTCGCTTTTCTACGTTGTTTTTATTAATTATCTAGTTACAAATAGTTTTTACCCCATCATGTAAAAAAGGATGTCACCGATCACTGGATATTTCGCAGAAGCCTTTAACAGCTAATTAGCTATTTAGCGAGAGCCCCAACTGCAAAATTACAAGAATTAATGCAGTAGCTACAAAAGGTGCTGCTGGAAACTGACTCTTTAGCTTATTGATTGAGAAGTTTGACTTTAAGAATATATTTTTTTTATTTTTTGACTCCAAATATTTTTTTGTTTTTGGAGGTAACCCCAATTCCTTTCTCCTTTTTGCTTCTCCCATACTAATAACTAAAGATTTAATAATAGAAAAACGAATTTCTGAACGTGACTTTCAATTCTTAGATTCTAAAAACTGATTGAAAATTGCTTTAGTGCTAGAAATCCATCTGCCCAATCTTGATGATGAGGTAAGTGATTTGGTTAGGAGTTCTATTTGTTCTTGTCTTTCTTTGTATTTCATTTCAAGTTCGTTTTTTGCAATATCAAGGCATTGGAACTGAATGGAAGAATCAATGTTTTCATCCCATTGGTCTATACTTGCTTTTAGTTCTTCAATGTTCATTTTCTTATACTTGTCTATGAGCATCTTTAAATCATCAGGATTTTGACTCATGAAAATTGATTTAAGTATTATCAAATCTAGCTTGTAAATTAGATTTGAAGGATGGGTAAACTCACCCAGACCTTGTTGGTAATAATAAGTAGATCTATTGTTAAATATAAAATTTTCTTATTTAATACGTAAATTATAAATCATTATCTACTGTTTATTAAGGTATATAACTAATCGTAAACGAAAAAATCATTCATTATCTTATTTTTTTGAAGGTAAATTTTATATTTTAATAAATTTAATTTTGTATTTTTACATTAAAAAATAAAACTAAATTAAACTGTTAAAAATCAGTTTAAACCGATATAATTCAATATCTAGAGGCCATATTCGTAACCTAAATAGTTGTCATATAAGCAAGAAATCCAATTGGAACGAATAGCAAGGCAGCGATTGTGAAGCGAACAAACTTCCCTGTGCCAGAATCTCTCGAATAGTCAGTGAAGTGCTTTGTGTTGTTCCACTCTGACCAGTTTTTTGGTCTGTTATTAGAAGATGCCATTGTTAGTTAAGCAAATATGGTAGTACCAACTTCATAAGCACTAGCTAATAAAAGGAGTACAGGAAGATTCAATAAAACGATTAGTTTTGCAGCAGTAATTTTGTTAATTGCAAGCATGACTAAACGCTTTTTTGGGTTGGTATGAATATCAGAATTAATATAAAGAAGATCTTAAGTACAGTAGGACGGTTGAGGTAGGGCTAACCAGTTCGGGCTATTTATACTTATAAGAATGTTCAAGAAATCTAATAAGTGGATAAATATTGCTCCAATTGGTTGTCGTATTTAGTTCTTTGGATTTACCCATACAAAAAAATTAGAAGAAGCCGTACCCGACCGTATCTTTACCCTACAAACTTCATACTTTACATTTATTTACATTAACGCAATTCCAGTAATGACAAGTTCATCCTCATCTCAAGTAATCACTGAGTACGGCAAGCAAAACATTTTTGGTCGTGAAACACAGCCTCAGCTTGTAGAGGAATACACCAGCTATCCAGAAGAAGCTGAAAAGACAAATGGCCGTTGGGCAATGATCGGAATGATCAGCCTTTTGGTTTCATACTTTTCTACAGGTCAAATCATTCCTGGAATTTTCTAAACCAATAACTACTAATAACAATGCAACCATCCAACAAAACAATTCTAGAAAGAAGCATCGGTAGACCAGCCATGATGGCATTTGTTCTACTAACAGGTATCTACCTAACAACTGGCCAACTTATTCCAGGTGTCGTTTAATGACTACCAAAAATAACACTAACAGAATCATTGATCCTGAAAAGGTAACAGCTGAAAGACTCAATGGCTATGCAGCATTATTTGGATGCATTGCTCTAGTCGGTGCCTATGCCACAACAGGTCAAATCATTCCAGGTTTTGTTTAATGAAAAATTCAACTGTTGAGACTCCAAGAGTCGAAGAGGGCAAAATCTTTGCCGAAAGACTTAACGGCCTAGCTGCATCTGTTGGTTGTTTAGCTCTTGTTGGTGCATATCTAACAACAGGTCAAATCATTCCAGGTGTTGTGTAATGAACAAAGCAACTAATTACTGGAAAACAGCAGAGGAAATGAATGGTCGCTTAGCGATGATGGGCTTCTTTGCTGCAGTTATCAACTATGGACTAACAGGCTGGATCATCCCAGGAATTGTTTAGTCCATACATTCAAATCTAGTAAAAAAAAGCCCCTTCTCTGTCATTACGGAAGGGGCTTTTTATTCGTATAAGCTTTATTAAATTTGTTTAATACGTTTCAACAAATTGCTATGAGAACTAAATGGATTTATATACATTCGAAGTAAAAATAATTTCTTTCTCTTTAATCATCGCTTTTATAGTATTTTTCATTGGGATCTATTCCACTTTCACCAAAGCTGTAAGAGGGAGATGTATCTTGTTTTTTGATTTTTACACCACCAATGTTCTCCTTGGCTGCTGCTTTTAATTCTTTACCTGAAAATTTATAACCAAATTCAGAGGCTATTTCTGAAATTTCATTTGCGGTAGGAGCAATTCTTATAGCATTGAGCAATTTTCTATTTTTTTTTAGGTCTTTAATAAAGGCCTTAAGATCATTTTCTGACATGGTCTAATGTGACAAAAAATTTATCTTCTAGGAAACAAGATTTGAATGTTTTAACCAATTTGCGATTGTCACGCATACAGAAAAGTTAACTAACATAATTCCAAGTGCTCCCAACATTTTGTAGTTAGGGTTCTCATTCATGATTGAGAATATCTTGGACAAAAAATTTTCTTTCGTTTTCATAGCCTCAGACTCAATGGATTCTCCTGATTGAGTTAGTGCTTCTAATGATTCAGAATTAATTTCAGTCACTTTTTAAATAATGATTTTTCATAAGTAAAAGCATAAATATAGACTTGCCAATTTGGTTGATTATTTTTACAAACCAAGGTATTAGGTGTAAATGAGCATATAGATTACAAAAAATCATCAAGAATATCTCGGTTAGTTCTAATTTTTACTATTTTTTGTTAGATATATGCTAACCCTTTCACACTCATTTAGTTATTATTTTTCAGTCAAGTCCGATTTCCATCGTGTTTCAACTGTCAAAGCTAAAAATCATTGAGCAAATTATTGAAGAGTGGATTTATTGCTATCCTAATAGATGCATTTCAGAAGAAAAGATTGAAATACTAAAAGAGCAGCATTATCAAAATCTCAGAGATGATATGAGAGGTGTCGTAAGTGGACTGGTTACTGCCCCAGGATGGATTTGTAGAGAAATTGATCTGAGAGAGGGGTCTAATTGGTTTTTAGTAATAGCTACTTGCCTGGATTTAATCCACTCCAATAAAGATGGAAAAATAATCACTAAATATACTGATCATTTTCATAACAACCTCGGTTGATTTAGAAGTAGTTTTATTTCACGCCCGTAAATAATTTAATTTCATTCAATACTTTGACCAACATTTAATCAAACTTTCTTAAAAATTAACCCTTGCTTTATCAACTCGATTAATGAGAGGTTATATATTTTGTTGATTTTTTATACATCAAAAGACCATCCTTTTGAGCTATAAAGGAGTTTTATTTGAAAAATGTGGTCTAAAATTCGCCTTTCTCTTTTTGGCGTAACTGCACTTGCTGGATTGATTTGGCCTTTTTATTTCATAGCAAAATTTGTTGCTCAAGTTCAAAGTGGTACTGTTGGAAGCTCAGTTATTGAAATAGCAAATAATTTTATTGATGGTGCCTGGGCCACGCCCACATCTGGGTTCGTTTCGGCAGACACAGCAGTTCTATTAATTGGAATATTTGTGTTTTATGCGGCTGAGGGCAAAAGACTGCGAATGAAATTATGGGGTATCTACTTTCCTCTTACCTTC
>CACOQT010000019.1 GCA_902629395.1 uncultured Prochlorococcus sp. | reverse complement strand
AAAAAGCCACAGATTTTTGATCCGACTGGGGGAGTAGAAGATCTTAAAACAATAAAATTGTTGCAATAAGCGAAAAAAACTTACTTGATGATCCTTTGAGAATTCTCAGAGGTTTCCGATTGATGTGTGAATTAGACTTTAGGTTAGAGAAAAAAACACAAAAGTTTATAAAAAGCAATCTAGATAAATTAAGTAATGTTGCACCTGAAAGGATAAAAACGGAAATATTAAAAATAGTACATTCGAAATGGAATTCCTCGATTTGGGAAACATATATTGATCTCCAACTATGGAACTATTGGAATAAAGATAATCTTCCATATATTGATTTTAAAAGAAAGGATATTTCTTCAAATAAGCTATTACCAGGAAGTGTTTTAGCAAAGTTATTATGTTTGCTTAGTGATGAAAATATGTCAAAGTTTACTTTTAGTAAAAATGAAATCAAAAGATGTAAAAAACTTAGGTTTTGGGTTTATAAGATTAATAATTTAGGTTTAGACAACCTATCCGAGGAAGACAGGTTTGAACTTCACGTTGATTTGGAGCAGGATTTGCCGTCTTTAATTCTTTTCTTGAATGATAAATACATGAGTGCTTGGATGAGACGCTGGGAAGACCCCTGCGACCCCTTGTTTCACCCCTCTTCACCTTTCGATGGTGATCTGCTACAAAAGGCTCTAAGGATCCCTCCAGGGCCCTCTTTGGGCGAATTAAAAAAGCATCTTTCAATGCAAAGAGCTTATGGAAGATTTTCTACTGATAAAGAGGCTTTGGATGCCGCTCGCAAATGGACCCTAGAGAATTCACCCCTTTTGTGATTAACTACACACAAATCAAATTTATTGCGGCCGCATGCCGTCTACTTCTTATCCCCCTTTTTTTAAATGAGTGTTCGCCTTTACATCGGTAATTTGCCGCAGAATGTCAATGTTAAAGAACTTGAGGCCCTTCTATTATCTGTCGGAGATGGCATCAAATTTAAAGCTGTTTTTGATAGAGAAACCAAGGCTTGTAGGGGATTTGGTTTCGCCAGTATCAAAGATGAGAAGGTCGCAAATGAGCTTATTGAAAAATTAAATGGCCATGAATTTAAAGGTAATAAATTAAGGGTTGAGCGTTCAGAGCGTAAAGATTCAAGTTCAGGTAATTCAAGAAGAGGGGCAAGTTCGAATAATGGAAATAAAGGTTCAAATCGAAAAGATGTTAAGAAAGTTGTACACAGTGACGCACCGATTAAAGAAGCACCAGATCCAAGATGGGCTGGGGAGCTGTCCAAATTAAAGGATCTTTTAGCTAATCAAAAAACGCCTGTATAAATATTCAATTAATCAATGTCCTTAATTTATATCTTTCATCATTAATAGTTATCAAATAGGAGATGGGTAGGTTTAAAGCTTTTACCCATCCTTTTACATACGCACGATTGTTAAAAACGTCATAATCGAGTTTTTCAATTGAATTCAATATTCCGCTATAGAGTCTTAGGGAAGTCCATATAGGCCACCTTGCATCTATAGATAGCCACTTGATGCCTTCCTCAGATTTTATGAACCAATCTCTTGCTCTGGCTAATTGAAAAGACATTAAAGCTTTCCAGTTTTCGTTGATTTTTCCGTTCATGAGATCTTCTTCGGAATAGTTAAATTTTTCTAAATCCTCCAAAGGCAAATAAATTCGTCCTCTTTCTCTATCCTCTCCAACATCTCTAAGAATATTAGTTAATTGATTGGCAATTCCCAGTGCGATAGCTGCTTGTGAGGTGTCAGGAGATGGAAATTTTGGATTGGAAGTATAAGCAGCATCGATTCCTATGACACCTTGCGTCATTAACCCAACCGTTCCAGCGACTCGATAACAGTAAAGTTCAAGTTCTTTAAAGGTTTTATATCTAGTTGTGTCTAAATCCATCCTTTGACCTTCAATCATGTCGATATAAGGCTGAATAGATTGTGGAAATCTTTGGAGAGTATCTGCTAGCACTGCATCTAAATCATCCTCAGTGATGCCAGCAAAAACTTTCTTTGTTTTGTCTTCCCATTTATCCAGACGATCTGACAACTCATTTCTAGATTTTTTTTGAGCTTCACTGCTATCCATCAACTCATCGGTTCTTCTGCACCAAACATAAATAGCCCAGATTGCTCTGCGTTTTGCAGGAGGTAGCAACATTGTGCCAAGGTAGAAGGTCTTGGCCCATTGTGCAGTTTCTTTTCTGCAAGCCTCGTAGGCATCCTCTAGATTCAAAGAAGGCTGCGCCAAAATTAGAAGTTTGTAAGTTTTTTAGTAGGCATTAAACTCAAGAAGCAATTTTAAATAAATTGCTTTTGATACATTAGGACTAGGAAGAACCTATGTCCGTCGAGATTTGGATTTTTTCTGCACAAATTTTTCCGCTTAAAACTGCACCTTCCATTGAAGCTAGGTATTTTTGCATTGTGTAATCACCAGTTAAGAAAAAGTTGCTTATAGGGGTCCTTTGATCTGGTCTTAAATCTTGGCATCCAGGGACTGCTTTGTAAACAGATTTTGGAGTTTTAATTACTTTGTATTTTCTTAATTTAGCTTGATTTTCCCCGGAGAAATGCATTGGGAAAAGTTTCTTCAATTCTTGCATTGTTGCATCAATAATTTCTTCATCCTTACGTCCTATCCAATCTTTTGCAGGAGCAAAAACCAATTCAAGCATTGATCGATTGGGATCTTCATATTCTTTACAAGTTATGCTCATGTCTGCATAAACACTCAAAAGTGGTGATCTACTGAACAACAGGTGATCAATATTTGTGAGTTTTCGATCAAACCAGAGGTGAATATTAATAACTGGAACTCCCTTAAGTCCCTCAAGTTTTCTGAAAACATCATGTGAGGCCCATTTACTTGGCAAGATTGTTTTAAAAATATCTACGGGCATTGCACTGACATATGCGTCAGCTTTAATTTCTTTCCCTTGAGATTCTTTGGCACTGCCTATCAAGAAATTTTTGACGGAGCCATCTTCTTTCAGGTTTATTTTTTTTAGTGGGCTATTTAAATTCACTTCGCCTCCCAAAGCTCTTATGTGATCAACAATTGGTTGGCAAAGTCTTTCTGGAGGTGCTCCATCAAGGAAGGCCATTTTTGATCCGTTTTTTTCCTGTAAGAAACGGTTTAATGCAGTGAGCAAGACGGTTGAAGATATTTCATCAGGACCTATGAAATTGAGTGCTTTACTCATCGCGATAAAAACTTCATCATTTACTCTTTCGGGTATATTTTGTTTTTTTAGCCATTCAGTCCAAGAATACTTATCACAATCCTCTACATAATTTTGGCCTCGCAACATTGCTGGTATTAGTCCAATTCCAAAAGAAACTTTTTCTGGCCAGCTAAGCATGTCATTGTTGCTTAAAATTGCTGCAACTCCATTTATTGGTGCAGGAAGATCAGGGAAATCGAAACGACTATATGTACCAGGTTCTTCTGGTTGGTTGAAAATCATGGAATGACTTTTCCACTGAAGACGGTCTTCAATATCAAGCTCTTTAAAAAGTTGGAGCATATTTGGATATGCTCCAAAAAATATATGTAAACCTGTTTCATACCAGTCTCCATCCTCATCTTTCCAGGCAGCGACTTTTCCACCAAGTACGTTTCTTGCCTCAAAAACGATTGGCTTATGACCTGCGTCGGCTAAGTATTTTGCACATGTCAGACCTGCCAATCCGGCTCCAGCGATTGCTACGCGCATTCTTAAATAGAATAGTATTTAACAACTTTAGTGATTAAGACCACCCAACAAGGGATAAAATCGTTAAATTTGCACTATATATTTCGGTTTGTTGTTTTAAATTCATGAGCGATACTATTCTTAAATGCACAACAAGACACGTAAGGATATTTACTGCAGTGGTAGAAAATAATGATCTAATTTTAGATAATCAAAATCTGACCCTGGATATTGACCCCGATAACGAATTTCTTTGGGATGATCAATCTATCAAAAAGGTACAAGACTATTTTCGCGAATTAGTAGATTCTCAAGCCAATAATGAATTGAGCGATTACAGTTTGAGAAAGATAGGATCGCTGCTTGAAGATTTTATTCGAAACTTGCTTAAAGAAGGAGAACTCAGTTATAACCCAAATAGCAGAGTTATGAACTATTCCATGGGATTACCTCGTACTCAAGAATTACTATGAACCAGGGTCCCAATAATCGACGACCATCATCTCGAAGAAGATCAGATCTTGTGAGAAGACAAGGAGGACAAAGGTTTAATTATAAAAAAGATTCAAATTCCAGAAATGACTTTGAGCCAAGAGGTGGACGTTTTCAATCCTCTTCATCTTCAGAGATGGGGACTGGGATAAAAATAAATTCAAATACGATTGCTATTTTGTCAGGAGTTTTGGTAATTGGAGTAGGAATTGGCAGCCTCATTACCAGCACAACTTCAGGTGGTCAGGGAAACATTGCCAGCCAGCAACAGTTGGATATGGCAGTACCTGATCCTGACTTTTGCAGACAATATGGTGCAAGTGCCTTTGTTATTGACGTCGAAATGTATACAACCTTAAATCCCTCCACAAGTTTTGTTACACAACCTGCTCTTCAACCTGGTTGTGTTATTAGAAGAGAAAATTGGACCGTCTTGCAAAAACAAGGAGCCATTAATAATGAAGATGTAAGAGAGTGCAAGCAGAGAATGAATACATTTGCTTACATCGGTTCAATAAGGGATCAGCCAATCGTGCGTTGCGTTTATCAAGCTGATGTTAATGAAAACAAATTTATAATTAAAGGTGCTGAGGAGGATGCTATTGGTATCAATAAAGAAGCCATTCAGTTTTAGTTTTTAGAATTAGATAGGGGCGAAAATGAACTTGCAAATAAAGGCAAGATGTCTTGGGTAAATGCTTCTGCAGCCCTTGAAGAGTATCTCCCAGGATTTGTAATCACTTTTAGTTCTCTTTTGACTTCTAAATCCGCAACAAGTGGTCTATGGATAGTTCCTCCTGAAAGTTCTCTTTCTATTGAGACTACTGGAAGAAAAGCGGCTCCAAGATTGGATTGAACGGCATTTTTTATGGCTTCAAGAGAATTTAACTCCATCTCAATTCGTAGTCTTTGGACGTCTAATCCTGAAGAAAGCAATAATTGATCAACGACTTTTCTTGTGGTTGATTGATTATCCAATGTGATAAACCTTAGACTATATAGATCTTCTTTTGTTAATTCTTTTGATTTTGATAATGGATGATTAGTAGGTAAAACTAAAGCTAATTCATCAGTTGCAAAAGGAATTATTTCTAATGATTCGTTTAATTCTAATGGAAGTTGACCTCCAATAATTGCAATATCTATTTGACCATTTGCAACACTCCATCCTGTTCTTCTGGTGCTATGAATTTGAAGTTGAACGGAAACTTCTGGATACTTTTGTCTGAAAAGACCAATCATCCGCGGCATCAAGTAAGTACCCGTAGTTTGACTGGCTCCAATGATGAGGGAGCCCCCTTTAAGGTTGTTAAGATCTTCAATTGCTTTGCAAGTTTCTTGACACTCTCCCAAAATTTTTTCGCAGTAATTTAGAAGAAGTTTTCCTGCTTCGGTTAGTTGAGCTTTCCTGCCCCCCCTGTCGAATATGGCAATTTCTAATTGCTTTTCAAGATTTTGCACCTGTAAGCTCACAGCTGGTTGAGTTACAAAGAGGCTATCAGCAGCTTTTTTGAAGCTCCCCTCATCAACAATTGCTTTGAGGATTCTTAATTGATCAAGAGTGAATGGGATCTCCGCCATGGTGGCAGGCCTTCATGGCAGTTATTAAAATAAAATTTAGGGAAAAACAACTCCAACTGTTGATACGGTATGGATCTAATAATTTATTAAGAGGTTTTTTATATCAAAAATGGCATTCTCAGATACTCATAGTTCAAGTGTTGTGATGATATTTCTTTTATTTTGTTTCGCAGTGATTCATAGTGGAGGAGCGGCTTTACGGGTGAAAGCTGAAAGCTTAATAGGTGCTAGAGCATGGAGATTGATCTTTGCTTTTGCAAGTATTCCTTCCGCATTTATTTTAATTGGTTATTTTATCGCCCATCGTTACGACGGAGTTAGATTTTGGAATTTTCAAGGTGTTAGCGAACTAATTCCTGTGATTTGGATTTTGAGTGCAATTAGTTTTCTTTTTTTGTACCCAGCCACTTACAACCTTTTAGAAATACCTGCTGTCCTGAAACCCAAAGTTAGAATTTATGCCTCGGGAATTATTAGAATTACACGACATCCACAGGCGATAGGACAAATCATTTGGTGTTTTGCTCATTTACTTTGGATAGGCACAAGTTTTACGCTTGTTACTTGCTTGGGATTAATTGCACATCATTTGTTTGCCATATGGCATGGTGATAGAAGACTTACCCTCAAATTTGGAAGGGAATTTGAGGAAGTTAAGAAAACAACATCGGTTATTCCATTCTTAGCTGTGTTGGATGGACGACAAAAACTGCAAATAAAAGAATTTCTCAGACCCTCTCAAATGGGTATTCTCATTGCAGTCTTTTTTTTCTGGTGGTCTCATAAATTTATATCTATTGGAGCTCAGAGATTTCTCTCTTTTGATTTATCTGAATTACTAGCAAGAATTGCTTAAACTTATCTCATTATGATTTAGCTGGATGCATTCGGCTGCAGATTTTGCTTGGTTAATTCCACTTCTCCCGCTTTGTGGAGCAGTAATGATTGGTTTGGGGTTAATTAGTTTTAACGAACTTTTTAATCGTTCAAGGAAACCCGTTGCAATAACTCTTTTAACTTCCGTAGGGGCATCGGCATTTATTAGCTATGCAGTTTTGGCGGAGCAACTCTCAGGAAAACCTCCAGTTGAACATTTATTCATCTGGGCAAGTGCGGGTTCTTTTGAGTTGCCAATGGGATACGTGATTGATCCGTTAGCGTCAGTCATGCTCGCTCTAGTAACTACAATTGCCCTCCTGGTGATGATTTATTCCCATGGTTATATGGCTCATGACCCTGGGTATGTTCGTTTTTTTACTTATCTAGCATTATTCAGCAGCTCAATGCTTGGGCTGATTGTTAGCCCAAATTTGCTTGAAATATATGTTTTTTGGGAATTGGTTGGGATGTGTTCATATTTACTCGTTGGCTTTTGGTATGACAGGGATGGTGCTGCTCATGCTGCTCAGAAAGCTTTTATAGTCAATAGAGTAGGAGACTTCGGCTTGTTACTTGGTATTTTGGGTCTTTTTTGGGCAACAGGTAGTTTTGATTTTCATGGAATCGCTGAGGGATTATCAGAAGCAGTTAATGCTGAAACAGTTCCAATTTGGGCAGCCTTGACTCTATGTATCCTTGTTTTTATGGGACCAATGGCAAAGTCCGCACAATTTCCATTACATGTTTGGTTGCCTGATGCAATGGAAGGTCCAACGCCAATATCTGCTCTAATACATGCAGCAACAATGGTTGCAGCAGGAGTTTTTTTGGTAGCGAGGCTCGATCCTCTTTTTAGTCAGTTCCCTTTTGTTGGATTATTCATAGCAATTATCGGAACAGTAACTTGTTTCCTGGGTGCATCTATCGCTTTGACGCAAATGGATCTGAAAAAAGGATTGGCTTATAGCACTGTTTCTCAACTCGGATACATGATGCTCGCAATGGGATGCGGTGCCCCAGTGGCAGGGATGTTCCACCTTGTGACTCATGCTTGTTTCAAGGCGATGTTATTCCTTGGCTCTGGATCAGTTATTCACGCCATGGAGGAGGTTGTTGGCCATGAACCCATCCTTGCACAAGATATGAGATTGATGGGCGGCCTGCGAAAAAAGATGCCCATCACAGCAACAACTTTTTTCATTGGGTGTATTGCTATCAGTGGTATCCCGCCACTGGCAGGCTTTTGGAGTAAAGATGAAATTCTTGGTCAAGCCTTTAATAGTTTTCCAATACTTTGGTTTATTGGTTTCATAACTGCAGGAATGACAGCTTTTTATATGTTTAGGCTTTATTTTCTTACTTTTGAGGGAGACTTTCGAGGCGAAAATGAAGAGATGCAGCTTTCTTTGCTTGCTTTGGCAGGTAAAGAAAAAGATGAAGATCATGAAGAGCATGAGGTTGGCAAAATACATGAATCTGCATGGCCCATGACTTTCCCATTGGCAGTTTTGGCAATCCCTTCTGTCTTTATTGGATTTATAGGAGTTCCATGGAATAGCATATTTGCTAACCTCCTAGACCCACTTGAGGCTATAGAAGCGGCAGAAAAATTTAGTTGGGGAGAATTTTTACCTCTTGCAACTGCCTCAATAGCAATCTCATCTGTAGGAATAACATTGGCGGTTTTTACTTATTATTTAAAAAAACTTGATCTTGGTGTTTATCTATCCAAGAAGTATCCTCGAATTAATTTATTTCTCCAAAATAAGTGGTATTTGGATAAAATAAACGAGAAAATTTTTGTTAAGGGTAGTAGAAAACTCGCTAGAGAAGTATTGGAAGTTGATGCAAAAGTTGTTGATGGAGTGGTAAATTTGACCGGATTATTGACTCTTGGTAGCGGAGAAGGACTTAAATATTTTGAGACTGGAAGAGCCCAGTTTTATGCATTGATTGTTTTTGGAGGGGTAATTGCTCTTGTCGCACTATTTGGTGTTGTAGGGGCATAATTTACATAATTTTTTTAGGTGTGTGTTTCATCCCCTATCTAGAGGGTGCGAATAATCTCTTAATTTCTAAACTCAAAAAGTGATGATTAATTTTGAGTCTTGGAATTCGCTCTCCATGTAAGTTTGAACCTAGGAACAATGCTATTACCTGAGCCAATACCTGCTAATTTTCCGTGGCTAAGTTTATCTATTTTATTTCCCATTTTTGGGGGTTTAATAGTTCCTTTTATTCCAGATAAAGGAGAAGGGAAAGAAGTTAGATGGTACGCCCTGATAATTGCTTTAATTACTTTTCTAATTACTGTCGCTGCTTACTTCAAAGGGTTTGATCCAAGTCAAGAAGGCTTGCAATTGTATGAAAAAGTCAGTTGGCTTCCAGATCTTGGTTTGACTTGGTCAGTTGGTGCAGATGGCTTGTCAATGCCATTGATATTACTCACAAGTTTCATAACTTCTCTTGCCGTTTTGGCGGCATGGCCAGTTAGTTATAAACCCAAATTATTTTTCTTTTTAATTCTCGCCATGGATGGCGGCCAGATAGCAGTATTTGCCGTTCAAGACATGTTGTTGTTCTTTCTTGCTTGGGAATTGGAGTTATTTCCAGTCTATTTATTCCTTGCAATCTGGGGAGGAAAGAAAAGACAATATGCAGCTACGAAATTTATTATCTACACAGCAGGTAGCTCTTTATTTATTTTACTTGCCGGACTAGCAATGGGTTTCTTTCAAGCGGGAGGAATACCTGATTTCGGGTACACCCATTTAGCTCAACAAAATTTTGGCAAGGGTTTTCAACTACTTTGTTATTCAGGCTTGCTAATCGCTTTTGGGGTCAAATTACCTATTGTGCCTCTACATACTTGGTTGCCTGATGCACATGGAGAGGCTACTGCACCTGTGCACATGCTCTTAGCTGGAATCTTGTTAAAGATGGGTGGATATGCTCTCCTTAGGTTTAACGCACAATTATTGCCTGATGCACATGCTCAATTTGCACCTTTGTTAATCGTTCTGGGAGTAGTGAATATTATCTATGCAGCGCTTACTTCTTTTGCTCAAAGAAATTTAAAGAGGAAAATTGCATATAGCTCAATAAGTCATATGGGCTTCGTTTTGATAGGCATTGGAAGCTTCAGTTCATTAGGTACGAGTGGTGCCATGTTGCAAATGGTTAGCCACGGTTTAATAGGTGCAAGTTTGTTTTTTCTTGTGGGTGCTACCTACGACAGGACTCACACGCTTCAATTAGATGAGATGGGTGGCATTGGTCAGAACATGAGGATTATGTTTGCTTTATGGACTGCATGTGCTTTTGCATCTCTGGCTTTACCTGGAATGAGTGGATTTATCTCTGAATTAATGGTATTTGTTGGATTTGTAACCGATGAAGTTTATACACTCCCATTTAGAATCGTTGTTGCTTCATTAGCAGCTATTGGAGTCATTTTGACACCAATATATTTATTGTCGATGCTTAGAGAAATTTTCTTTGGCAAAGAGAATGCGAAATTAATATCAAAAGCAAAGTTAGTTGATGCAGAACCAAGAGAAATCTATATTATTGCTTGTTTATTAGTTCCCATTATTGGAATTGGTTTGTATCCAAAAATCATGACTGATACATACATATCATCAATTGATGGATTGGTTAAAAGAGATTTGTTGGCCGTGGAGAGAGTTAGAAGTGATGAATTAACAATTATTAGTAACAAAAACTTATCAATTGGGACTATTCAATCTCCTCTTCTCGATTGAAAATTATTTCAACTGGCATTACATGGAATATATCGATAACTTGCTTTTAGACTCATAGTTGTAATTGCCAGTTGATCTTTTAACTCAAACTGCAGATTCTGGTGCGAGACTTGCTATTCGTTTATTGCAAGATGCTGCTCAAAGAGGAGAGATTGATCCATGGGATGTAGATGTCATTCCAGTTATAGATGGGTTTTTGGATCAACTTAAACAGCGTATTGAAATACCAAAAAAGATTTCAAAACATTTCAGCCAGAGTGGTGGAAGTTATGAGATTGACCTCGCTCAAAGTAGTGAGGCTTTTTTAGCTGCCTCTGTCTTGGTTGGGTTGAAGGCGGAGGTGCTTGAAGCTGAAATGTTCTCTTTTGAAAAGGAAGTTGAAGATGATTCAGAATTTGATTTTGCGGAACAGGGTTGGTTGGACGAAAGTTTTCAATTACCTCTTCGACCAGAGAGGCATCTTTATAGGAGGCCTGTTGCACCTCCCCCATTTAGAAGGCCGGTTACTCTTGGAGAATTAATACATCAGCTTGAGACAATTGCAGAATCATTGAAAAATGATGAGTTGCAAAACCGTAGAAAGTTAAGACAAAAGAAATTAAGTAATAGAGAAGTTATTGCTCAAGTTTCATCCCTGGCACATAGAGAAAAATTACCTGAAACAACAGCTGCCTTAGCGATTTTTATAAATAAATGGGAGGAGGCTTTGCACTGGGTTGATTTTGAATTATTGGTTGTTAAATGGAGAGAAAATTCTGAATCTGAGAATTTGGATACCGATAGAGTGGGAGTTTTTTGGGCTTTGTTGTTTTTATGCTCTCAGGGCAAGGTGGAAATTGATCAAAAGGGTTCGTTGTTCTCACCTATTAATCTCAAGAGGCTTTTGGAACCAGGGATGGTTGCTCAACTTCCTTTGGCTTCTTTAGACGTGACAGATGGCTCGCCGGCTGCTGCTTAGCTCTTTTTGGAGGCAGCATTCTATGTTGGGACTGTAAAGCTTAGGTTAAACCGCCTATGAAGGCGATGATCCTGGCGGCAGGGAAAGGAACCCGAGTCCAGCCAATCACGCATGTGATTCCAAAGCCAATGATTCCTATCCTTCAGAAACCAGTAATGGAGTTTCTGTTGGAACTTCTTAAGGAGCATGGTTTTACAGAGATTATGGTCAATGTTTCTCATCTGGCAGAGGAAATAGAAAATTATTTTCGCGATGGACAAAGATTTGGAGTTGAAATTGCATATAGTTTCGAGGGCCGCATAGAAGATGGTGAACTAATAGGTGACGCACTTGGCTCAGCTGGTGGCCTTAAGAAAATTCAAGATTTTCAAAAGTTTTTCGATGATACTTTTGTCGTCTTGTGTGGAGATGCACTAATTGATCTGGATTTAACTGAAGCCGTAAAACGACATAAAGAAAAAGGTGCTCTAGCTAGTTTGATAACTAAACGTGTTTCAAAAGATCAGGTAAGTAGTTATGGCGTAGTAGTAACTGACGAAGAAGATCGTGTAAAAGCTTTTCAAGAAAAACCAACTATAGACAATGCACTAGGCGATACTATTAATACTGGAATTTATTTATTTGAGCCGGAAATTTTTAATTATATTCCCTCTGGAAAACCTTTCGATATTGGATCAGATTTGTTTCCTAAATTAGTAGAAGAAAGAGCACCTTTCTATGCTTTACCAATGGATTTTGAGTGGGTTGATATTGGTAAAGTACCAGATTATTGGAGAGCAATAAGGAATGTTCTAAAAGGCGATGTTAGACAGGTAGAAATACCAGGAAAGCAAGTAGGACCTGGTGTCTACACTGGTTTAAATGTTGCTGCTAATTGGGATAAAATAAATGTTAAAGGACCTATATATGTTGGGGGAATGTCAAGGATTGAGGATGGAGTTACCATAATTGGACCATCTATGATTGGGCCAAGTTGTTGTATTTGTGAAGGAGCAACAATAGATAATTCAATTATCTTTGACTATTCACGAATTGGGCCTGGAGTACAACTTGTCGAAAAGTTAGTTTTTGGGAGATATTGTGTTGGCAAGGAAGGTGACCATTTTGATCTACAAGAAGCCGCTTTAGATTGGTTAATAACAGATGCTAGAAGACAAGACTTGGGAGAGCCCTCACCTCAACAAAAGGCAATGGCAGAGTTATTGGGTACTGATCTGATTAGTTCTTCTAATTGATATTTGCTTTCTCTAAAATCATAGGTATCTGTTGTTCTGCTTTAACCGCCATAAGGTGAACTCCTTGAGCAATCCCTAAGAAACTTTTTACTTGCTCAGCAGCAATTGAAATACCTTCATCACTAGGGTTTGGCGAATTCTCAAGTCTGGAAATAATTACTTCTGGTATGCACGCACCTGGTACTACACGATTAATAAATTGTGCATTTTTAGCAGATTTGAGAAGAAAAACTCCAGCTAAAACAGGGATTTTCATAGGTTCTGTTATGTCTTTGCAAAAACGTTCAAGTACTTTTGGATCCATAACCATTTGGGTCTGAAGAAAATTTGCTCCTGCTTTCTTCTTGAGTTCTATCCTTCTTCTCAAACCATCAAAACCTCTGCAATTTGGATCAGCTGCAGCACCGGCAAACAAATTAGTTGGGCCATCCGGCAACAAATCAGAAACAGGATCTACTCCATTGTTAAGTGATGTGACTTGTTCAATCAGTTCTATTGAGTTTAAGTCTTGAACTGATTTGGCTTGAGACTGGTCTCCGACTCTTACAGGATCGCCAGTTAAACAAAGAATATTTTTAATTCCTAAAGCATGTGCTCCAAGTAATTCAGCTTGTAATGCGATTCGATTTCTATCCCTACATGATAATTGCAGGATCGGCTCAAGATTTGCTTCTAAAAGCAGCTTGCACAAGGCTAGGCTGCTCATTCTCATGATCGCCCTACTACCATCTGTAACATTAAAACCATGTACTAGGTCCTTAAGTTTTAAGGCTTTCGATAGGGCTGCAGCTGCGTTACCACCCCGTGGGGGCATTATTTCAGCAGTGATAGCTGACAAACCAGATTCGAGACGATTTTGAAGTTCAGATTTCACATGTATTTTTTACTAGATAATTACTATCGGTGATTAAAGGCCCTAATCTAAGTAGTATTAATTATGAGTTGTGAGTGAGGGGAATGTTTACAGGAGAGATTGCTAATCCGTCCAACATGGGACTTTCGGCAAGGGAAATGGAGATTATTGGATTGGTTGCTGATGGTCTCACTAATCAAGAGATTGCTGAGAAACTCACAATTAGCAAAAGAACTGTAGACAATCATGTTAGTAATATGTTCACGAAAACAGGTTCTAAAAACAGAGTGGCTTTATTGAACTGGGCAATGGATCATGGAAAAATTTGTCGAGATGGCTTCAATTGTTGTTCATTGCCAGATGAAACATCTTCGGAGCAGATTTAATTATTATCTTCCTCATTTATATCTGATAAGGGCATTAGAGAAAATTCAATTGATGACAATTCAAATAACTTTGCATATGCAATGCAGGCTTCCTTGTCAGAGCAAGTGAACCGTAGAATACCTTCTGTGTCATAGAGACCATACAAGTTATACCTCTTGCAAAGAAAATAAAGTGCTCTAGCAATAGCTACAGCTAATTATTAAGACAATCTAAAGGACAAGTTGCCTTTTACTCAAGATTTTTTTGTTTCAACCTATCTTCTACTGATAAATCAGAGATGGGTGTCTTTGCTAAAGATGCATTGCTTAGTGATTTGATCCCAGTTATTTCTTGAGCACACCATGATGGGATTTGAATTTCTTCATCTTCGGAATTTAATTCAATTTCAGCAATTTTTAAAGGGAAATTTGATCCGCTAAAAATATCAATCACCCAATGCTTTTTATTTATTTTTATTAGATGACGTGTTTTATTTATTTTATATTTTGATAATTTGATTAATTCCTTAGCATCTTTTGTTGGAATTGAATATTCAAACTCATAGTTTGTTAATCCATTGAAAGAGTATTTCAGTGTAAGGTATGCTTTTTTATTGTCGATTATCCTTATCCTTGTTGCCCAATTATCCATATTTGAATTTAAGTAGGCTTGACTAAAATCTTCACTTAGGACTACTTGAGATTTCCAATCCTCATTTTTCACTAAGAATCTTCTTTCAATTTCTATACCCATAATTTATTACTTGTTACTATCATTAAGGCTGCTGGCCCAATGAAGTTTTTGAGTGATTGTTTTATAATAAGAAAGATTTTCATCTAAAGTAATTATTGAGGTCAGATAATTAGATTTCTTGATTAAGCACGTATCGTTATTTTCAATTAGGCATCCAATAGATCCATCAGACCATAGCTTGATTTTCTGCCTCTTTTCTCTTATGGGTTTTATCAATAATTGAGATTCAGGTGGTACAACAATCGGTCTGCTGGCCAGGCTCATTGGACATATAGCACTAACAATTATTGCATCCAATGAAGGGTGGAGTATTGGTCCTCCTGCGGCCATGGAGTAAGCGGTAGAGCCTGTTGGGGTGGAGAAGATAAGACCGTCTCCTTTGTATTTGTCAACAGCTTCACCATCTATTTCAAGCTCAAGGCTACAAGTAGGTGCAATTTCATCTGAGAAAGATCTTAAATAAAAATCATTCAGTGCAAAAAATGATTTTTTAAATGGGATTTTTTCATGATTCTTTTCTTTGAATACAGTCGCTTCAAGCATCATTCTTTTTTGTATGTTAAATCTATTATTTGAGACCCTTTCCCAAAAATTCTCTTGCTTTAAAATTTGACGGTCATGTGTCAGAAAGCCGAGGTTACCGCCAACATTGAAACTTAAAATAGGAATGTCTCTAGGGGCTAAATATCTGGCTGCTCTTAAAACTGTCCCGTCACCACCTAAAACAATAGCGATTTCAGGTAAATCTTCAGATAATGAAAACAATTTATTAAAATTATTGGTTTCATTACTAATTTCGGAATATAAAACTTTTTTTCCATAACTCTCGATTATTTTCTTACAATATAGTGTCTCTTTATATGCAATATCACTATCTGATCTATGTAAGATCCAGATAAGATTTGTTGTCATTGAGAATATCTACCATTTAAGTAGATTGAAGCTTTCCATATCAATGGTAACTCTATTTCTATACAACGAAAGTAGTATTGCTAGTCCGACTGCAGCTTCAGCCGCTGCTACGGTGATAACAAAAATTGAGAATACTTGACCTCTTATTATTGATCCGTCAATGTAAGATGAAAAACTCATCAGGTTTATATTCACCGCATTTAACATTAATTCAATACTCATTAAAACTCGAACAGCGTTTCGACTATTAATTAATCCCCATACCCCTGTGCAGAAGAGGAAAGCAGCAACTATTAAATAGGCTTGAAGAGGTACTGGTCCAATAGAATTTTCAAACATATAAGTAATCCAAATTGATTTTACTTTAGACTATTTTCGGAAAGAAGAGGTATTTTTTTGTCATCAATTACTTTGTTAGTTTTTAAATCACTTGTGTAGTCTGTTGGAACAGGGACATCTCTTCGAGCTAAAACAATTGCTCCGATCATAGCCATTAATAATAAAATTGAAGCGAGTTCAAAAGGGAGTAAATAATCTGTGAATAAATGTTCTCCAATTCTCTCTGTTGCCTCTTCACCTATAGAATTCGGTCCCGGTAAGTTCCATTTAGTAGTAACACTCACCCTAAGTAACAAGACTAATAATCCACCACAGACACCACCTGATATCAATTTTCTAGTTCTGAGTCCTTTAATTGGGTTTAACTTCTCTTTCTTATTCACCAACATGATGGCAAATAGTATCAAAACGTTTACAGCTCCTACATAAACAAGAACTTGAGCTGCAGCAACAAAACTAGCATTTAATAAAAGATATAAGCCTGCAACAGCCATAAAGACTCCGCCTAATAAAAAAGCGGAATAAACAATATTTTCAAGTAAAACAACAGCTAAACTGCCAGAAACTATTACTACACTAAGAATTAAAAAACAAATTAATTCTGTCGAGTATGCGATATTCATTAATTATTGGAATTTAATTTATTTTGAACAATATTTTTCGAATTGTTGTTTGATTCATCTTTTAATTTGTTTTCTTGAAGTTCTTTTATAATTTGACTTGGAAGATTACCAGCTCTTTTTTGGTTCGCAGGTAATTCGTGAGGATCCATTATACCTTCGGGTAAATAAGCTAACTCCCTAAGAGGACGAACAGATGGATCAGAAGTCACACTTGTTGGAAGTCTTCCAAGAGCAACATTATCGTAATTAAGGCTATGTCTGTCGAATGAGGCTAGTTCATATTCTTCTGTCATTGATAAGCAATTTGTAGGGCAATACTCAACACAATTTCCACAAAAAATACAAGCACCGAAATCAATAGAGTAATTTCTTAATTCTTTTTTCTTGGTTTCTTTATTCATCACCCAATCAACCACTGGCAAATTTATTGGGCATACTCTCACGCAGACTTCGCAAGCTATGCATTTGTCAAATTCATAATGAATCCTGCCTCTATAGCGCTCCGAAGGAATTAACTTTTCATAAGGGTATTGAACCGTTACCGGTCTCCTTCTCATATGGTCAAAAGTTACGCTTAAACCTTCAACTAAATATTTCGCGGCGTCAAAAGCTTCTTTGGAATAGCTCGAAATTTTTTCTAGGAAACCAAGCATATTAAATTTACTGCCGGTGGCCTTTGTTTACAGTTACCATTATACAGATTTTTTGAAATAATTGTAGGTAATTTTACTCAAAAAAAGAGTGGTGATTGTTTTCACCTCAACCTCCAAATGTTAATGGAAATGCCAATTTCAAGGAAGCTGTTACAAGTAGGTTCACTAGAGAGATAGGCAAAAGAAACTTCCAGCCCAAGTCAAGAAGTTGATCAATCCGCACTCTTGGAGTCGTCCATCTCAACAAGATTGCCAAAAAGACAAGCAAATAAGCTTTAAGTATTGTCATGACAATACCGATAGATGCTGCAAAAATTTGAACTAATGGATTTTCAATCGAGAGTCCCACCAAAGAAGCAAACCAATCAATTGATATGGGAAATCCCCAGCCCCCTAGGTAAAGAACCGAGACAAGTAATGCAGATAAAACCAGATTTATATATCCAGCTAAGTAAAACAAAGCAAATTTCATACCTGCGTACTCAGTTTGATAACCAGCAACTAGTTCTTCCTCTGCTTCAGGCAAATCAAAAGGAAGCCTTTCGCATTCAGCTAATGCACAGATCCAAAAAATTATGAATCCTACAGGTTGTCGCCATATGTTCCAGCTAAGAAAACCAGCGGTGTTTTGTTGCTCAACAATTTCAACAGTACTCAATGAATTACTCATCATGACTATTGCTAAAACCGCTAGTGCTAGTGGTATTTCATAACTGATAGATTGGGCTGCGGCTCTGAGTCCACCCAATAAAGAGTATTTATTATTGGAAGAATAGCCACTCATCAATAGACCAATAGGCTGAATACTGCTAAGGGCTATCCACAAGAAGATTCCTATGCCTACGTTGCTAATTAACAGATTTTGACCAAATGGAACAATTAACCACGATAAAATTACTGGAACTAAAACCAATATTGGACCAGCTGTAAAAAGTGCACTGTCTGCCCTGGCGGGGATGATGTCCTCTTTTACCAAAAGCTTTAAACCATCAGCCATGGGTTGAAGAATACCAAGTGCACCTGCATATTCAGGACCTATTCTCTGTTGAGCTGCAGCAGAAATTTTGCGCTCAAGCCAAACTGTTACTAAAACACCAATAACAGCGGAAACCAATACTAAAAGCATTGGGAGAGGAATCCATAAAAGATGAGCTAACTCATGAGATAAACCAAGGTTTTGAACACCTTGGGTAAAACTCATTTCAAGGTCTATTCCTGAATTCACTGCTGATGCCTAATATTTTATTAAGGTTAGTGTAATTTTTTAATAATTAGAATTCGAAAAAATTTTTTTTTAAATTATCTGTTCTCAAGAGGCTGCCAATCTCTGACTTTTTCCCCTTCGTAAATTTGTGAGGGTCTAAAAATTCTATTTGCTCCTAGTTGTTCTCTCCAGTGAGCAAGCCAACCAGCCACTCTGGAGATAGCAAAAACGGGTGTAAATAAATCACGAGGAATTCCAAGCTTTCTGTAAACAAGTCCTGAATAAAAGTCAACATTTGGGTATATACCTTTTGGCCCGAGTGTGGATATCGCCTCTCGTTCAAGTGCTTTTGCTACTTCATACATCTCATCTTTACCAAATTCAGAGAAAAGTTCCTCTGCAAACTCTTGTAAAATAGTAGCCCTAGGGTCTTTAACGCGATATTCCCTGTGCCCAAAGCCCATGATTTTTCTTTTTTTTGCAATTGCTTCATTAAGAAATGAAGAGGCTCTATCAGGCATCTCAATTTCTTCTAGCATTGCAATTACATCTTCATTGGCACCTCCATGAAGAGGACCAGCCAACGTTCCGACCGCAGAAGCCACTACTGCATAAGGATCAGTCAATGTGCTTGCTGTTACTCTTGCACTGAACGTACTTGCATTTAGGCTATGCTCCGCATGAAGAATTAGGCACCTATCAAAAACTCTCGCTGCAATAGGATTTGGTTCCCTTTCTGTGAGCATATACAGGAAATTTGAAGAGTAAGGCAAATCATCCTGCGGTTGAATTGGATCATCTCCCTTTCTTATCTGCTCAAAAGCAGCAACCATAGTTGGAATCTTTGCAATCAATCTAACTACTGCGTCGTAAATATATTTGGGATCATCAATTGCTCTACGAGAATAAAAGAGGCCAAGCGATGCAGCACTCGCTTGAAGAGCATCCATTGGATGTCCCGATTCTGGAAAACACTTGAGCATATCTCTTATTCGAAAGCTTACTCGCCTGTGCATTTGAACGTCATCTTCGAATTTCTTTAGCTCGTTTTCATTAGGAAGTTCTCCCCATATCAGCAGAAAAGCAGTTTCTAGGAAACTGCTTTTCTGAGCCAGCTCAGATATTGGATAACCTCTGTAGTTGAGTTTTCCTTCAGTCCCATTGATTTCGCATATCCCTGAGTTGGTTACCGGAACGCCTTCCAAGCCAGGTTTTAAAACCAAATTAGTTGTCTTTTGTTCGTTATCTATGGCTTTAGCTCCTGCAAAATAATTTTTCTGTTAAATTGGAAAAAATAATTTTCAATTTTAACCTTAATCTAAAGAATTAAGCGTTGTGTTTAATATAGCACTTTGAATTTTTTCATTAACTTGTTTGTAAGTCGATTTTAACTTTAATGAAGTCCGGATAATTAATTGTAGGTACTGCAACCGATATATCAATCTTCTGTGGGGGATTAAGTTTATTTCCGAGCATTGTTTTATATAATATATATGGATAGAAATTATTTAAAACTGTTTTAGTTTTTTCTGCACCCAAATGTATTATAAGGACATCATTAAAATCATCAATTTCATCTGTCTTATGTTCAATGTAAGAATAATTATGTAAGTAAGGTGTATTTTC
>CACOQT010000018.1 GCA_902629395.1 uncultured Prochlorococcus sp. | reverse complement strand
ATCTAGCCAAGCGATATCAAGGTAAAGGTCTTGACCTCCTTGATTTGATTCAAGAGGGTACATTAGGGTTAACAAGAGCTGTTGAGAAATATGATCCCAAAAGAGGTCATAGATTTTCAACCTACGCTTACTGGTGGATCAGGCAAGGACTGAATAGAGCCCTATCAACACAAAGTAGAACCATAAGAATCCCTGTAAACATAAATGAAAAGCTAACAAAACTTCGTGCTGCCAAATCTCGACTTATGCAAGAACTTGGGGTTCATCCTTCGACCAACCAAATAGCGAAACAAATGAAAATTCCTGCTGAGGAAGTTGAAGAGTTGCTTGCATGCGAATTGAGAAGTATCACAGTTAGTTTGCAAGGTGCAGTAAAATCAAAGGCGGATCCCTCAGAGCTTGTCGATATTCTTCCAAGTGAGGAAGTTCCTCCAATGGAATTGGCCGAATTAGCAGAAAGAAGTGCCTCTGCTTGGTCATTATTGGATAAATCAAATCTGACACCCAAGGAGAGAACGATACTAAGCCTTAGATTTGGCCTCGATGGATCAAATGAGTGGAGGACATTAGCAGAAGTAGCTAGACAAATGAATTGCAGCAGGGAATACTGTAGACAAGTAGTTCAACGTGCATTGAGAAAATTGAGAAAGACTGGGATTCAAAGTGGTCTTTTGGAAACAAGTATTTAATTGTGATCAGTTCAAGGAAATCTAATAAAGAGGTATTTGAAGCAGAGGTACTTGAAAGTTCTGTAGTAGACGAAGGAGTACTTAAAAAAGTTCTATCAAGAGCAGGCAGGGCAATTGCAAAACCTGCTTTAGAAGGATTTGAACTCATCATGGATAATTCAACTCCTCCCCAAGTAAGATTATCGATCATAGGTGCACTTACTTACTTAATAGTACCTATTGATTTGATTCCCGACTTTATTCCTGCATCAGGCTTTAGCGATGATCTAGTGGCACTTACGGCTGTAATCAGTCTTTGGCAACATCACATAACTCCGGAGATAAAATTTAGAGCAAAATCTAAGCTGGATAAATGGTTTCCATTATGAGCAAAGATTACTGGTCAAAAGAAATCGAAGAGGATCTAATACTTCTTATTAAAGATTGGTTAAAGCAGACAGGCAAAACACAATCCGAACTTTGTCATAGACTTAATCTCCCTTCGGCAAGAATGCCAACTCTGATTGAGTCATTAAAAAAAGATTTTAGTTCTGGTGGAATTCCAAAAATTGCAAATCGACTTTGTGAAGTTGAAGAGTCATGGAGAAATCATGAGGGAGAGAACACGAAGAAGGGTGGTGAATTAAATACGTCTGGACAACTCGATCTTCTTGACGAAATTTGTGAGGACCTCTCAAAAATTAATTTCAATGAATGATGCCTGTAAGAGTAGGAAGAAGTTATTCAATTTTTTCTTTAGAATAAGAAATGTTTTTCTGATTAGTTTTTGTTGCATATTTTTTTATTTCAGTTTGCCAAAAGAGCTAAGTGCAATCGATTCGGGCTTAGGGGAAAATCTTTTCAAAAACTATTGTGCTGGATGTCATATCAATGGCGGAAACATCATCAGAAGATCTAAGAATCTGAAGCTTTCATCCTTAAAACGTAATGGAATTGACAACTCAGAAGCCATAGCCAAGATTGCAAGTCAAGGGATAGGAATAATGAGTGGTTATGAAGATCAATTAGGAGACAAAGGCGATCAACTTGTAGCCAATTGGATCTTGGAACAAGCTCAAAAAGCCTGGGTCCAGGAATAAATTTCGAAATCATTCCATATTCCCTCTCTCCAGTAAACATCATCTTTGATAATATTCCTAACATATTCAATGTCCTCAGATTTGAATATCCCGAAAACATACTTATTACATTTTGTCGGCCCTAGTGTTATTAAAGTTCCTTCTTCCTTGAGAGATGAAAGACGTTGAAGGTGATCCTCTCTAAAAGGTATTCTCTTTGTTAGAGCATCTTCACAGTAAGAGCCCCAAAGGACAAATTGATCCATGTTCTTTAATTCAACCCAAGAAAACATTCTATGGGTAAAACATAGAAAAGAATTCCATGTTCAACTTGATCTGTTGCTAATTACAAAAATATTAATTTGTTGCTGCTCTTAGTTCTTTACAAAAAGATCCTGCCTCTTTAACTTTTGTTCTTAAAGAGGCATTAGCAATCCTTTTAACTAAAGCACTACCAACAATTGCACCATCAGCTCCCCAGTCTCTAACTTGTTGTATGTGTTTCACCTCCGAAATCCCAAAGCCAACGGCAATTGGACCAGATGAAGATTGTTTTAATTGTCTAACAAGAGATCCGACATTATTTTCTAATGTCGACCTTTCTCCAGTTACTCCGTTAACACTAACAAGATAAGTAAATCCACTAGAGGTCTCTGCAATTTTTTTCATACGATCCTCGGGTGTTGTAGGAGCAACAAGCAAAATTAGATCAATTTCTTTAGATTTGGCAATGTCAGAAAGTTTCTCTGCTTCCTCTAAGGGAAGATCGGGAACGACAAGTCCAGAAACACCTACATTCGAGGCTAGTACACAAAATTCTTCCAAACCTTTATTGATTAGTGGATTTGAGTAAGTAAATAAAATTATTGGTATTTCCAATTCATCTCTCAAGTCAGACAACATTTTAAAAACCTTGTCGGCAGAAGTACCAGCTGAAAGAGCTCTGGAGGCTGCTAATTGAATAATCGGTCCATCTGCTAAAGGATCACTGTATGGAATGCCTAGCTCAATCATATCAGCACCATTTGCCTGAAGTTCTAACAAAATCTTCGCTGTAGTTTCCAAATCAGGGTCTCCAGCCATGAGAAAAGGCATAAGTGCAATTCTTTTCTCCTTTTTTATTTTGGAAAAAGACCCACTGATAGTTTTACTTTTCAATGTTCTATGCATGGGTGTATTTCTTTTTTATCATTTTTGCATCCCTATGTGTAAAAAATTATTGAGACTTAGTAATTAAAAATTTAGGTTTGTTAAGAATTTTCTTCCTCAACTATTTTTAATAATTCAATCTTTTCTTCATCTGTCATGGCCTCAAATTTTTCTTTAATTTTTTCATCAGTCAATTTTTCATAAGCCTCTCTGTATCGTTTACGTTGCTCCATAAAAGTCATATTCCCGGAAAAAACTCTGAAAAGATAAGATGCTGTCCATGAAAAAATAATAAATATTAGTATTGACTGTGCTGCAATTCCAGCTGATATTGATTCTAATCCAAGTAACTGAAACACCTCATATCCCAAGCCTCCTAACACAAAAACGCCCAAACCTACTTGAAAAACCTGTGCTCTTGTCAAAGTTCAAGACTCCTCTTTGCCATTCATTCTTAAATTGAGAAAGGGTGCAAACAAAACCATTCCAGGGAAAAAAAGAAACACAAGACCATATATAAAAAAGCGTTCTAACTTTCCCATAATATTCCAACGATTATTCATCCAATAAAAAAGGAATAAAGGAACCACCAATAAATATGAGCCTCCCAAAACTACATATAAAGATAATGTAATTAACGGACTAACAGATCCAATCAATGCAAAAGAGATTAAACACACAATCAAGATACTAAATATCATGGGAGTGGGGGGACTTGAACCCCCACGGCCAAAAAGCGGCCAACAGATTTTAAGTCTGGTGCGTCTACCAATTCCGCCACACTCCCCAGTGATAGCAAGGATTATAACAATGCTAGAGGTTTAATCCTAAGCCATTATTATATTAGCGTAAACGTATGTGATTAAATCAGTACTCTTAAAATTTCTCGAGTTAAACAATTATTCATAACATAATTCACCAATCTCACTAAACATCCCCTACTACCCAACTAAGAGTTTCTCCTGAATGAAATGGTTTTACAAAATCATTGGGATCACCCTTTAATCCAACATCAATCAGTTGAGGTACACATATTTCTTTTTTAACTAAAGTTATTATCTCAGTATTTAAAGGTAACCCATAAAAAGTTGCCCCATTAATACTTGCAAAAGCCTCAAATCTATCTATAGCATTTTCTTCTTCAAAAACTTTTAAATAGCTCTCCAAAGCGAAAGGAGCATTAAATATTCCTGCACATCCACATGAGCTTTCCTTAAACTTACGGGTATGGGGGGCCGAATCAGTACCAAGGAAAAAGCACTTTTTACCACTAGTAGCTGCTTGTCTTAGGGCAATACGATGAATTTCGCGTTTAGCTGTGGGTAAGCAATAAAAATCACTCCTTAACCCTCCATTGAACATTGCATTTCGATTAATATGTAAATGATGTGGTGTGATTGTGGCTGCTATATCAAAATCACTGGCTTCCACAAAGTCAATTGCATCTATAGTCGTGATGTGTTCTAGAACAACTTTAAGTGTTGAAAATCTTCGCAATAATGGTTCGAGGTGGCGCTCAATAAAAACAGCTTCTCTATCAAACACATCAACATTGGAATCGGTCACTTCTCCATGAATTAATAATGGCATACCGATTCTTTCCATCGTCTCACATAAATTGTCGATTTTTCTTATGTCAGTAACCCCATGTGAGGAATTAGTCGTAGCATTAGCTGGATACAGCTTTGCCCCATGGAAGACACCTTCTTTAAAGCCTTTCTCTAAGATCTCAGGATGCATATCATCTGTGAGATATGCTGTCATTAATGGGGTGAAAGAGACACCTGCAGGTATAGAACGAATAATTCTTTTTTTATACTTTTGTGCTTGGCTTAAAGTAGTTATTGGCGGATCAATATTAGGCATGATGATCGCACGGCAGAAAACATCTGCTGTATGACTTAAAATACCTTTAAGAATATTTCCATCTCTCAAATGCAAATGCCAATCATCTGGCTTCAATAATGAGATTTGATTAACAGAGGTAATCACAGTATTAAAGCTTTTTCAAAATATATCCTATTCAACTTTGATCTATAAGTCTTCAACTATCAATAAAAGGCTAAGATAATATGATAATACCAAATGGAAATAATATAAATTAATTCACTAATTTAGTTCCTCCATATACCCCTCAATTATGCCATCAATATTTTTTTCATTTCTAGAGCTTATAACTGGGATACTTTTACTTTTTGGCGGAGGGGAGTTCTTTATTCAAGGGTCTGTAGCTCTAGCCTTAATACTTGGGATCCCTCAACTAGTTATTGGTTTAACAGTTGTATCTCTTGGAACAAGTGCACCAGAGCTATTTGTAAGTATTAACTCCTCCCTGACCGGATCAGATAGTCTAGCTTTGAGCAACATTGTTGGCAGCAATATTTTCAATGTGATGGTAGTACTAGGAGGAAGTGCACTCTTACAACCTTTAAAAGTTGAAAGTCGTCTTGTTAGGAGAGACATTCCTCTTCTTCTAGCTGTATCAACAGCCGTTTGGGGGATGGCCGCTTCAGAGCTCATAACTTGGCAATTTGGTCTAGCTTTGATAGTCGCACTAATAATCAATACGACTTGGGAAATTCGCACAGCTAGAGAGGAACCTCTAAAAACCCAAGAAGCAGAACCAGAAATCAATTTAGAGAAAGACTCAACAAGTTTATTAAATGCAGGGGTGAAACTAGTAGGTGGTATTTTATTGCTAACTCTTGGATCACGACTTTTAATAGAGGGTGCATCTACGATTGCAGGCTTATTAGGAGTAAGTGAAGCTATAATTGGGTTAACGATAGTTTCGCTGGGCACCTCTTTACCTGAGTTAATAACGTCGTTACTAGCCGCAATTCGTGGGCAAACTGATCTAGCAATAGGCAATGTAATTGGAAGTTGTTTATTAAATCAATTACTTGTTTTAGGTAGCTGTTCTCTTATATCTGGAGGAAGTGGTCTTGTGGTTGAGAATTTACTTATTACCAAGGATATTCCAATCATGGTGATTACTACACTTGCGTGCATGCCAATTTTTTGGACAAAAGGAAAAATAAGTAGAGGAGAAGGTGGTGTTTTATTAGGGTTGTATGTTCTTTATATTTCAGACAAAATAATACATTTAACTCGACCTAGTTTACATTCATCATTCAAAGAATTAGTTTTTATAGCCATATCATTCTCAATACTAGTGATTGTATATAAGACAATTGCTTACTGGTTAAGGCTTAAAAAATCATAACAACTAATACCTTTATAAAAATCATCTCATTGTCACAAATTCCTCGGCTATGGTCGGGTGCAATGCCATTGTATTATCAAAATCAGATTTTTTGGCTCCTAGCATAAGCGAAATTGACGCCATCTGAATAATCTCAGATGCATTATCACCAATCATATGACATCCCAAAACTCTATCATTATATTTATCTACTATTAGCTTCAAAACGCATTTGGAGCCAATTTTTGGCAATGATTTAGATAGAGGTCTAAATATTGATCTAAATACTTTGATTTTATCTTTCCCAACCAATTGAGTCGCTTTCTCTTCTGTCAGGCCCACAGAAGCTATTTCAGGCTGACTAAATACAGCATAAGGAACAAAGTCATAGTTAACCTTACGATCCGACTCGCCATAATTTCTATCAGCAAACTTTCTACCTTCGTCAATTGCAACAGGTGTCAAGTTAATCCTGTCAGTAACATCACCAATAGCAAAGATATTTGAAATATTTGTTTTATTTTCACTATCAACTTTAATTTTATTTTCAAGAATTTCTATACCTGCTTTATCTAATTTCAACCCATCTAAAAATGGTTCTCTACCGGTAGCAAAAAGCAATCCATTCGAGACAAAATCATGATCTTTATCTGTTCTAATAATCAAAGATCCTGGTCTTCCTTTAATTGAAGATACATTCTCACCAAATCTTAGATTGATACCTTTACTTATCATTGCGTTCGTTAATGCTGAAGAAAGTTCAAGATCAAACCCTCTCAGGACTTGTTGTCCTCTAACTAATTGAGTAACCTCAACACCTAACCCATGCAATATGCATGCAAATTCACAAGCAATATAACCTGCACCAACAATTGTAACTCTACTGGGAAAACTTTTTAAAAGGAACATATCATCACTTGTCCATCCTAAAGATGCACCCTCAATACTCGGTCTTTTAGGCCTCCCTCCAACTGCGATAAGAATTCTTTCTCCAAAAAGTTCGTTTAATGTTTCTCCGTTTTTTCGATTTTTTATTGCAATGCAATTTGCATTTCTAAACTCCCCCCAACCTTTAAAAAGCTCAACATTAGCCTTATTTAAAAAATTCTCGTGTAATTCATTCAGCCTATGCACTTCTTTTCGAACATTTGACAATAGAACCTCTGACTTTCCTTTTAAATTTTCAAACTCAAAGCCATAAAATGGTGCAGACAAAAAACTCTCTGAAAGAGAGGAGCCACATACTAACAATTTTTTTGGAACACACCCTCTTATTACACATGTCCCTCCAACAAGATCACCCTCTACGATCGCTACAGAGGCTCCATAACTAGCTGCTTTCTTTGCAGCGGCCAATCCGCCGGAACCTGCACCAATGACAACTAAATCAAAAGATTTTTTCAATTTTACTACCTAGTATTATTTCTTTATTCTCGTTGAAATTCATGAATCCAGCCAGAAATGCAATGAGTTGGGAGGAATTAGCAATATATGCAGCTGATCCAATTGATCAAATCAATGGCTTGAATAACTCCTATTCTTCACTTCGTCTTTTTAATAAAAGAGAGTCTGAGGCAATTGTTACTCTTTACAGAGACAATCATGCTTGGTGTCCTTATTGCCAAAAAGTTTGGATTTGGTTAGAGCTAAAAAAAATTCCTTACCGTATTAAAAAAGTCACAATGCGTTGCTATGGAGATAAGGAAAGTTGGTATCTAAGAAAAGTACCCTCAGGGATGCTCCCTGCAATAGAGGTTGAAAATCATATAGTTACAGAGAGTGATGAGATCTTATTTGTATTAGAAGAAATTTATGGTCCTTTAGGCCAATCTTTAAATGACAAGAACGTTTTAGAATATAGGAGACTTGAAAGAGAATTATTCTCATCCTGGTGTAATTGGTTATGTCGAAACTCTCTTTTTAAAGTCCAAGAAGAACAAAAAAAAGAATACTTCAAAAGTGTTGCAAAAATTTTTGAAGAAGAACTACAAAAAAATGCTTCGGGATATTTATCACCAATCTCTTCAGAAAATGGTGATAAGCCTGGATCAGCAGATGTTATTTTCATTCCATATGTAGAAAGAATGAATGCCTCATTGGCTTACTACAAAGGATATTCAATCAGAGAGGAGCATCCATACATAAATAATTGGCTTAAAAATCTTGAAAAGCTTGAGGAATATAGAGGAACTCAAGGAGATTTTCACACTCACGCTCATGATTTACCTCCTCAAATGGGAGGTTGCTTTACTTTTTCAAATTCAAACCAAGAACTTTATGCCCAAAAAATTAATCTAGGTTCTGGATTAGGACAGTTAGAACTTATAGATTCAAACTATGACCAAGAATCTGAAAAAAGATTTATAGCAATAGCTTTAGAAAGAGTTATCAAACACAAAGAAAGAATCATCGCTGTTAACCCAATGAAAGATAAGTTATTTGATCAGCCTTTGAGAGCAGCCCTAACATCTATGGTGTCAAAAGAAGAATGCCATCCAGATAAAAATAGTGCCTCTTCATTACGCTACCTCCGAGATCGAATTTCAGTACCAAGAGATATGCCTTTATTAGCTGGAAGACTATTTAGACAAGCTCTTGAACGCACAGCAAATCTTGATGGTAGTGATCAAGGTCCTAAGATACCTACTAGAAATAGACTAGATCAAAATCCTTTATATTTTTATTAAAATTTAAAATCTCTTACAATCCTCTACTAAATTTATCGTTTTTTTCGTGAATCGATCTGAAGAAGATCCTTTACTTTTTGAACTTGACTAGCTAGTTGAGGTTCAATTGATAATTTCTTCTCTACTTGTTCAATGGCATACATAACTGTTGTATGATCTTTCCCCCCAAAAGATTCACCAATACGCGGAAGACTTAAATCTGTACCATGACGCATCAGGTACATACCTACCTGTCTTGCCTGGCTAACAGGCCTACGTCTACTTGCACTCCGCATCTCTTCCTGAGTAACTCCAAACACCTCAGCAACTTTTTCAAGTACTTGTTTAGGCTTAACTTCTACTCCTTGTCCAGTAGGATCAAGCATTGGTGCTACTGATTCCACTGTCATTGGCAACCCAGTTATAGAGGAAAATGCAACCGCACGAGTAAAAGCTCCCTCCAATTCTCTAATGTTAGAGGTGAATCGGCCAGCTATGAATTGAATCAAATCCCTCGGCAAACGCATTCTTTCATGCTCAGCTTTTTTTTGTAGTATTGCCATTCTTGTCTCCAAATCTGGTGCTTGAATATCTGCAATTAGTCCCATTGAGAATCTTGAAATCAATCTTTCCTGCAAACGTGGTATTTGACTTGGTGGCCTATCACTTGTCAGAACAATTTGCCTGCCGGCCTCGTGCAAGGCATTAAAAGTATGAAAGAATTCCTCCTGCGTATATTCTTTGCCCTCTATAAATTGAATATCGTCAACCAATATCAAGTCAGCTTCTCTATATCTATTTCTAAAAGCTTGCATTCCATCTTTTCTTATCGCGACTATTAAATCATTAGTAAAAGTTTCAGTAGAAACATATGCAACCTTTGCCTCTGGATCGATTTCCAATCTGTAATGGCCAATCGATTGCATTAAATGGGTCTTACCAAGTCCTACTCCTCCACAAATAAATAATGGATTAAATTCTCGACCAGGTGATTCAGCTACTGCCATTGCAGCAGCATGAGCCATCCGACTATTAGGACCTACAACAAATCTATTAAAAACATATCGTAGATTCAAACCAGGTAAAAATTTTTTTGTTGGGGCTTGCCTAGGTTTAACGAATGAATTATCTCTTGTGTCAATAGAATTATTGCCAACGCTTGAAAAAGTCTTTTTTTTATTGCCTATATTTGATGAAAATTCTTCCTTAACTTTTATGAAAACTTTAACCTTGTGGCCAAATATTGCTGATGCAACCTCTTCAATTGTATGAGAGTAGTTTTTCCTCAACCAATCACTAGAAAAGCTATTAGGAGCAACTAAAGTCAGACAGCCATCTTTAAAATCAAAGAATTCTGCCGGACGTATCCAAGTTTCATATGAAGGCTTACTTAAGTTCTTTTGCAGTAACTGCTGCACCTTCGTCCATAGCTCATTTCGAGTTGGCACATGCATTACCTAATGGAATATGAGTGTAGCCAAAATCTTTAATCAGTCATTCTTAAATTGTGGAATCCAGTTGTAAAATTTGATTTGTTTTTTTCAAAAATTCAGCTATCGCAATAGATTTGAGAGATGAATGAAAGTATGTATTTGTTCTTTTCCGAATAAAAATCAATAAGACGCAATAAACAGTAACTTAAGCTTCACAAACGAATCAGTCTTAGATTAATAATTATGAACATTGTTAGCTGTAAAACTGTACCCACAAAAAAATTCAATCCGAGCGACTTAGCCACTGTGATTTTAATGACAAGATGGCCTGCGATATATAGATGCAAGAGTCGCTTATCAAAAGATATAGGTGCATTAAAAGCAGCCGCCATCCAAAGGAAACTTACAAATCACACAATTAACGTAGTCCAAAAAATTCAAAAAGAGGGTCTCGCAGATGTAAAAGTTGCTATCGATGGAATTGGAATTAAAGCCGCAAATAAATGGGCCAAATCAAACAACATAAGTACAGTAGTGCTTCAAGGAGCAGGAAATCTAGGGACAAAAATGAAAAGACAGTTTTTAAAGACTCATTCTGATAAGGCTCCTTCTCATCAAATTCGAAATTCTATATTGCTAATTGGAACTGATTTACCCTCGATTTCACATGTTGAATTAATTCAAGCTATCGAAATACTTAAATATAAAGATATGGTTTTAGGACCTTCAAGTGATGGTGGATATTGGCTAATTGGTTTATCAGATAAACTTTTAAATCCTTTATCTTCCTGGCCATTTTCTGGTATAAGCTGGGGAACGGACAAAGTTCTACAAACAACAATTCGATTTGCATCTTCAAATCAAATAGATTATCAACTTCTACAAACTAAAAATGATATTGATAATATTGAGGATTTGTCACTATGGCTAGATTACAAAAAATTCCAAATCTCACCATCATCATACCAACTTTAAATGAAGCGTTACATTTGCCTCTTCTTCTCGCTGATTTAAATGCTTGGCCATATGATTTCGAATTAACAATAATTGATGGAGGAAGTACAGATTTAACTATTTCAATCGCTCAAATACAAGGAGTAAATATCATAAAAAGCCCTAAAAAGAATAGAGGTTATCAATTAAAAATTGGTGCTTTGAATGCTATTGGAGATTGGCTTTTATTTATTCATGCTGATAGTAGATTAGAACCAAGTTGGGTTAAGAGTTTATGTAGAATTATTCAAGATGAAAAATCAAAAAATTTTGCATGGTATTTTGATTTCAAATTAAAAAATAATAATTTTGAATATAAGCTTTTAGAAATAGCAGTAGCACTAAGAAGTCATTTTTTACAAATTCCTTATGGAGACCAGGGCTTACTTATTCATAAAGATCTGTATAATATTTCTGGTGGTTTCTCCTCTTTGAAAATAATGGAGGATATCGACCTCATAACAAGAATAACAAAAACAAATAAAGTTAAGCGTATAAGAGAAAATATCTTTACAGATGATATAAAATGGTCTAATTCAAATATAATAAAACGTGCAATCAAAAACGCTAAGTTAAGAAAAAAGTGGCGTCAGGGTTATGATATAGAAATCCTTTCAAATGAATACAATTCATGATTTATCCATAACTATAAAATAATTAATTTGAATACCAAAATGCACATTTATTTCCTTTAGGCTCCAACGTCCAGCCCTGCCTTTTATAAAAAGTAATTACATCAGAATCAGCAAACAAAGTAACTCTACTTATACCTTCTTTTTTTAAATTCCTCATTAAATATGACATGAGTTGCTTACCTAATCCATAGCCTTGATAAACAGGGTTAATAGCTACATCCCATATGGTTGCATCAATAATTCCATCCCCAGTGCACCTTGCGAATCCAATCAAGCGTGGAAATTTAGGATCATGTTTCCATAGTCCAACTTTGAGTAAACTGTTATCCAGAGCTCGTTTCACTCTCCTAAGTGGCCTTCTTCCCCATCCAACTGCCTGAAGGAGTTGCTCAAGCTCAATTAAATCAAAAGTTTTTGAGTTACTAAAAACGAATAGAGATGAATTATCTTGATTAAAGTGTTGCTGAGCTTGTTGTCCATAAATATTTTTTAAAGCTTCATCTGAAAGAATATTTTCGTTCCTCCAGCCTGGCATGTTTATTTTTTTTGATCCGATATTGATCATAAAGTTATGTTTTCTATATCGTTGAGAGACCTTTTTCTTGTAAATCTGAAAGTTGCGAATAAAGTCCACCCAAAGACCGCAACTCATCATGAGTACCTTCCTCTATCAACCTTCCTTTTCTCATAACGAGAATTCTATCTGAGGCTTCTATTGTTGCCAATCTATGAGCAATTACAAGTGCTGTTCTTTTCTCTAACAATCTATCAAGATCTCTTTGCAAAGTCGCCTCAGTTGATGGATCCATAAAAGCAGTAGCTTCATCCATAATTAATACTTTTGGATCTCTTATTGCAACCCTTGCAACAGATAATAGCTGTCTCTCACCTGAAGAAAGATTTCCTCCTCTTTCTCGAATGTAGGTGTCTAATCCATTTGGCAGCCTTCTCAATAAATCATCTAGACCTAATTCACTGCATATATCTTTTAAACGTTCATTATCTATTGAAGAATCTAAGCGAAGATTATCTGCAACATTTCCACTAAATAGGAACGTATCTTGAAGAACAACTCCAAGTTTTTTCCTTAATAAATAAATAGGTATATCCTTAATATTTTGACCATCGATATATATATTTCCTTTTTGAGGTTCATATAGTCTACATAATAATCTTATTAAAGTAGTCTTCCCCGATCCAGTTGGACCTACTAATGCAACATGTTCGCCTGGTCTAATTTTGAAACTCAAGTTATTTATTATTGGCTCATCTTCTCTATAAAAAAAACTGACATTTTCAAATAAAACTTCCCCAAAAGTAGGTTTGTTTGAATTTGTTAAATTTACATTTCCAACTTCATGATTTACTTGATCATATATCTCAACTTTTTTTTCAAGTAATTCACTTATTCTTTCAACCGCTGTTAATCCTCCTTGTATTTGTGTAAATCTTTCTGCCAATTGTCTTAAGGGTTCAAATAACCTTTGCGAATAAAGAATAAATGTAGTTAGAGTGCCCAATCCTATTGTTCCTGATGTAACCATAAATCCACCCAAAGAAATAACTAATGCAACTGCAGCTAATGAAACCCATTCAATAAAAGCAGAGATGCTACTGTCATAGAAAATTGTTCCGTTAACAGCATTTTTATAATTAATTCCAGTTTTAAAAAAGTTTTGACCGTTTATTGTTTGCCTTCTAAACATTTGAACAACTTCTAAGCCTTGCAAATTTTCCTGAAAATTTGCATTCAATTGGGATAGTTCTTCTCTGACTCTATAGTTTTGTTTTCGGTAACGTTTTTGCAGCCACAATATAAATAACGTAACCGGTACTTGTACAAATAAAAGTAGTAAACCTAGCCTCCATTCAATCAGAATCATAGTAACTGAAATTACTATAAGACTTACAAAGTCAGCTAGAACTCCAACAGCTCCACTACCGAAAACTTCTGACAGTGCATCAACGTCGCTAGTTAATCTTGTAAGTAATTTACCGACTGGCATTTTGTCATGAAAACGTAAAGACAATGACATGGAATGAGAGAACAAATCATTTCTGATTCTTGCTGTCAACCTCTGTCCTACAGATTGAATGTTGTATGACTGAAATCCTTGTAACCCAAGTCTGAGTAATACCGTTATGAATAATATTCCAATTATTAAATTGATTGTAGATTCATCAGGCAAATTATCAAAAAAAGGTATTGTATTTTCTTGCCTTAAAACAGAAATAGCCTGCCCTACAAGTAGCGGTTGAACTGCACCTGCTAATGCAACAGGTATCAGAATTAAAAGTATGAGAATTATCCTTTTATTTTCTTTTTTCAAATACTTTCCTAATTTCTTTACTCTTCGAAAATCATTTTTTGCCATCAGAGGTGGGTCTTAGATTGGATTTGAATTAAATCAATAATTTCTTGAAGGCCCCCTTTATCAAGTCTTAGTGAGAGTGGATGCCCAACAAGCCGAGCACTTGATTTGAAGAGTTCCTCAATTTCAATAAGACCATTATCTCTAAGAGTGCGACCAGTTGCGACTAAATCAACAATTGCTTCAGCCATTCCTGTTATTGGACCTAGTTCAACAGATCCACTCAAATGGACCAATTGAACTGGCAAATCAATTTGATCAAAAAAATTCTTAGCACAATTAGTAAATTTACTTGCGACTCGGCAGTTTGGTGGTAAGTCAGATGCACTTAAATAACCACTGCTGGATTTAACCGCAACTGACATATGACATTCTCCAAATCCAAGGTCTACCAAATTTGACACATTGAGTTTCTGCTCTTGCAATACATCAAAACCCACTATCCCTAGCTGTGCTTGACCATAAGATACGTAAACTGGGACGTCGCTGTTCCTAACCAAAAGAGCTTTAGCTCTGCCACAAACTGATGGAACCATTAATTGCCTATTGCTATCTTCTAAGACAGCAGAGAAATCAAGTCCAACGTTAGAAAACATTGAGACTGATTCTTGCAATAAGGCACCTTTCGCTAATGCAACAGTAAACATGTCAGAAACTTTTGAAGTGGGCTCTAACTATTTCATTACCTAAATAAAAAATGTTAGAGAAAATAAGAGAATTCACTATTTACCCAATTACTGTCTTACAGGACAATATCGTATGGGTATGGGTCCACAATTGCAATGCGGTTGTAGTAGATCCTTCCATATCAGGTCCAGTAGAAAATTGGCTTTTAAAAAAAGACTTATCATTAAAAGCCATCCTTCAAACACATCATCATGATGATCATATTGGTGGAACACAAAAATTAATTAATAGATGGCCAGATGCAAAGGTAGTTGCATCAAGAAAAGAACTTAAAAGAATTCCTTTTCAAACATTTTCCGTTGGCCATAATGATATTTTTAACTTAATGGATAGCGAGATTAAAGTTATTGAAGTTCATGGGCACACTAATAACCATATAGCTTTTTACATATCAAATGAAAACTTAAAATACAATATTTTATTTCCTGGAGACACACTATTCGGCGGCGGTTGTGGTCGCCTTTTAGAAGGTACTCCCGCTCAAATGTTTGAAAGTTTATGTAAACTAAACTCCCTCCCAGAAAATACTAAAATATATTCAGCTCATGAATATACAGAAGACAACTTAAAATGGGCCTTATCTTTGGAACCTGAGAATATTTCTATTATCAAAAGATTGAAGCTTGTTCAGAACAAAAGAGAGATGGGAGTTCCCAGCCTTCCATCAACAATTTCAGAGGAAAGAAAAACAAATTTATTTTTAAGAGCAGAAAATATTGAAGATTTTGCAATTTTGAGAAAGCACAAAGATAATTGGAAATGTTAAATATCTTTTTGTTTATCAAAACCTTTAACTCCTTTTTTCTTATTCATGAAAAGTTCAGCAATTGCCCCAATCGAAACAAAATTTGCCCCTAAACCCGTCGGCCCCTACAACCAAGCTGTTTTAGTAGAAAATTGGTTGTATTGCTCTGGACAAATTGCTTTAGACCCTTTAACTGGAGAATTGATTGGGGGTGGGCAGGTAGAAGAGGAAACCAAACAAGTTCTTAAAAATTTAATTGCCGTAGTCGAAGCAGCTGGAGGAACAAGCCTAAATGTAATTAGGACAACCATTTACTTAACAGACTTAAATGATTTCTCAAAAGTTAATGCAATTTATTCAGAAACTTTTAGAGGGTCACGGTGTCCTGCAAGAGCATGTGTTGAAGTATCTAATCTCCCAAAAGGAGGGAAAATTGAAATAGATTGTGTAGCCTGGCTTGGAAATTAGGCAGTAAAACCATAATTGTGACGAAGCTGAGCCTTGACACTTTGCTAAGTGGCCCCACAATTGTCTAAATTAATAGTTGATTCGCGATAAACAATGTCCACTGCCAAGTTGACTATTGGCGAACTAGAAGCTGGATACCCTCTTTACTGCAAAGCACTCAGGAGGCTTTTGCAACAAGGACGTACCGCTGATGAAATACAAAGAACTGTTTGCTGGAGCCACTTAGAGACTCTTAATCGTTGTTTACCAGGAAGATATAAAACTCCCTCTTATCTAATGGCTTTAATTAAAAGAGATCTAGAACAACCAAAAGATGAGGATTAGTTTTGACCCTCTAGGTATAAGTTATCTATTTTATTTGCAAAATCATGATCATCCTTTGATATTCCCTTTTTCTCATTATTTTCTAGAGGACTTATTGTTATATTTGCGTAAGTTTTTCCGAAACTTATATCAGGGAATCGCTTAACCTTCTCGCAAAAATCACCAAGTGCATCAAGAAAATCTCTATTTTTTTCATAAGATTTAAATTCAAATCTCTTTTCTAGACACTCTGGTCTTTTTTTTTCCCTCCACCCTTGCATGAAAAAAAAATTCTATTTTGTAAAAGCTACTACATCGTGAATTAATTGAAGAAATAATTTATAAATTAAAATTAACTCAGCTTCTCCTTTTCGCTCCACTTCCCTTCAATAATTGCTCAACCTCAACATGTGGTCGAGCAATTATATGTGCTGCCACCAATCCATCCCCAACTCGCTCACAAGCATCAGCACCTGCTCTCACAGAGGCATTTACGGCACCAGTCTCACCACGAACCATCACTGTTACATATCCACCACCAACAAGCTCTTTAACGATCAAATTAACTTCTGCAGCCTTAGTCATTGCATCTGCCGCCTCTACAGCAGGAACTAGGCCACGCGTTTCAATCATTCCTAAAGCAATCCCGAAATTTGAATTGGTTCCAAATCCTTTATTATTATCTATTGAGGATTTAGGTGGGCCATCGCCCCCCGAAGAATTCGATAGTTTTTTTGAATCAGTTTTTATGTTGTAAGAAGCATTTTCATTTGCAGAGGGGTTTCCTTCAGATAAGGTATTTAGCTGCTCAGTTGAGTTTATAGGACTAATATCAACTACTTGGTCTTTGGCCTTAACAGTTTTACGACTTGATTTTTGTTGACGTTTTTGTGGTAGTGCCATGATTTTATGATTTTATAGAATTAAGCTTTTTTAATACGATCAAACTAATCATCTGGCGACCAATTATCGATAATTCCACCAATAGTTAAATCGGTTTGAGTATTTGGGTCTGGGCACCCCCATCTTGCGGCAGTTCCTGTTGCTGTAAAAACCCAATTACCTTCTCTTGCTCCAACAGGATCTACAGCCACCAGCCTTTTACCTTTGTTATTACATAAAATTCTTAAATGCATATGTCCTAAACCTTCCACTCTTTGTGTACAAACTAAACGCCCCATAACTTTCATTACTTCCATTATTTAGCTCCTCCTGAAACCTGTTGTTGTGTCTCTGGATCCCAGTGATCAATAATTCCAACAATCGTTAAATCACTTGGATAAGACTTACTTCCAGCAGCTTCGCGAGCAGCAGAGCTTCCTACACATATAACCCAATCATCTGGTTTACATCCAACAGCATCAACAGCAACTTTTTTTGAGCTTCCGTCCAATACAACCTGTAAATGCTTATGTTCAAAGCCTGGAATTCGATTGGTTGAGACAAGTGGTTTGAGAACTTTACAAATGAGCATTTAATGAGCCTCCTGAGTGACTGGATCGAGAGAAGAACCTACAACTTCTGCAGGAACCTTCTTATCCCGATCTCGAATAGTAAGAAATGTGTGAAGTGAACCATCATCTATTAAATCTCGATAACGGGACTTAATAGCTTCGTTAACTCGGTGACAATCAGATAATGCTCTATTTCTTGCATGAGGGACACTACCTGAGTAATCAAAGCGAATGACAATAGGGATTGGTAAACTTCTTGAGATATTCAGACCTGTAAAAATTTTCACTCCCACATCGAGATCTGGAGCTCCTTGTTCGACAGTCTCCAAATGAGCAAAATAAGTAAGATTTCTTAAATGTACCTCTTTAAAACCAATACCAACTCCAATAAATCTCTCAGCATGACCAGCATCTCGGTAGCTTCCTGAATGAAAATTCTTTACATAGTCAATTTGAGAAATATTATTTGAAATAAGCCTTGTGATAAATTTGACCATATTTGGATCTGTTTCTCCAGGAGAAACACTTTTAACATTATTTTGAATTTTCTGAAGAGCCTCTTCAGAATTTAGGAATTGAGTCTCTTTGTAAATCTCATTTGAGCAAACCCATGATTTCAGATCAACTTCATTAGTTTTCGAGGGAGTATGAACTCTAATTGCGTCTGTGTCTGTATCAATACCAATCAAAAGCAAATCAACTGATGCACCACAACAAAAGCTATTTTCGACTGCCTCCCTAAAATCAAATAATCTTTGTAAGCCCTCTGATGCTGCTAACTCATCATTACTACCATGAGCAGCACACCCTTGGTGCGTTGGGTCAACAGAACTAAAATGATAGATTACTGATTTTAAATATCTTGTTGGCTCAGTGGCAGAGTTCGGAGTTGACTCTCTATATCTTCTATGTTCAGTTTTAACCCAACGATTAACTGTTTTTTCAATATCAAATAGTGCACCAGCATGAGAACGCCTCCTTACAGAACTAAAAGGAATACGTAATGCATAAGAAATGGCATGAGCTAAGCGACCATCTGCACAAGGTGTTATGTCTAAAAGATGAAAGCCACATTGATAAAGGAATGACTGAAAAGATTTGGCATATTGACTATTTTCAGAACCCTCTAGTGGATCTGAATTGAAGAATTCATTACTAGTCAATTGGTGTGATTGAAAAACACACCACGCAAATAAGGCACTTATATCAACACTACCAACCCATGCCTTTTCAAGTATGTGTGCTGGTAATTCATACCCTAATTCTGAACGACATAAATTCTGAGCCCTTTCTACAAAATTCAAATCATTTTGAAGACTAGAGACTCTTTTTAATAATGGGACAATATGATCAAATCGACCTTTAACCTTTTTTTCGTATTGATTTAACTTTTGATTTTCTTGAGAATTAGTTAAAGGATGATCAGAAGAGAAAGAACTAATAGTTTTTATTTCATCTGAAAAAGAATTAGTAGTTTTAATAACTTCAGAATTTAAATTTTTGGTCTCAAGATCTACAAATCTCTTCATGGGAGCTGTAGGCCCTCGAAGAGATTTCTTGGCCAAATTGCGATAGGCCATTGACTATTTAACCTCTTGCTCCACCGGAGAAAGTAACCAATTGACCTTCCCTTGTGTTTCCGCTAGATCCTGTGATCAAAAAGTCTGGCTCGGGGACTTCCTGATTTCTTTTAAATTCAGCTGCCTGCATAGCACTCATTGCACCAGGGCGAGAAGGATTACGTCTCTTGGCAGAAGCACCCTCTGTTCCTGTTACATGTTGTCCTCTTGCCCAATCATCTCCAGTGATGTTTAAACCAGCTGATTGTCCTTCACCAGTGATTCGTGAGGTTGGTCTTTTTTTTGTTTCTTCATTTACTACTTCATCAACTCTACTTTGCTGCGTTGTAGGTGTTTTTTTATCAAATCTAAACTGTTCGGTACCAGTTACTTTATTAGCAGCCATGTCAAATGGGCCTGTAATTCTTGAGCTATCTTCGTAGCTTGTTCCAGTAACACCTGATTTTAGTTCTGTTTGAATGTGAGCCTCCCTTGCTGGAGATTTGACACTAAAACTTGTCCAAGGTGCTTTTTCAGTATTTTCTTGATGGGCATAACCTGCAGCTATATTTGAGATACCGCAATTTTCGTTTAATTGATCACCCCCAACATATGGGGTTCCAGTTAAAGGCTCACAAGCACCTTTATGGGCACCTGTCATTTTTCCGCCTATACCAGGTTGCTGACCAGTCAATCTTGCCGCAGGAGTCCCAAGTTGCCGAGGAGTTCTTGACTCTATCTCAGCTGATGTTGAACTATCACACCACTCTTTTGCTTGTTCTAGACCTGCATATGGCGTTCCAGTGACTGCTTTAC
>CACOQT010000017.1 GCA_902629395.1 uncultured Prochlorococcus sp. | reverse complement strand
AGAATCCTCAGAGGGAGGTGAATCACCTATTTCAATTTGTACTTCTTCTATACCTTCCAATGACTTAATGCTTTCTCTAATATCACTAGCAATTTGGCTTCTTTGAGCTAAGGCAAAATTCGGGAGAGTCAGTCTGACAACAACTTTCGGTGGTTTTACTGAAACTATTTGCAGCCATTCAAGTTCAACTATAGATCGTTTACTTCCGACATCTATGACTGAATTAAACGCTTGTAAAACCTTCTCGTTGGTTTTCATTCTTAATTTCTATTACCGCTGATGATAGTAAAAAAGTCGACACATATTCCACTACACGATCCAATGATATCGCCTTTAGTAATAAGTGAAATTTATTCGCAATACAAACTTTTCCAATATTGGTGTGAAATTTGCATCATTTGAAAGTATTTTTTAAAGAAAGCAAAATACAGTTAATTTTGTCCTCTTTACAAGATCAAATCAATTTACCGCCCAAAAACTCAAGAGATCGAGCCAAAAAGCTTGTTTTAAGCCTTCAAGATGAAATTTGTGCTGGCTTGGAGGCTGTTGATGGGAAAGGCAAATTCCTAGAAGAATCTTGGGAAAGGCCGGAGGGTGGAGGTGGACGCTCAAGAGTTCTAAAAAATGGAAACATTTTTGAACAGGGAGGGGTAAATTTTTCTGAAGTTCATGGCAAAGAACTTCCACCCTCCATTATTAGCCAGAGACCAGAAGCAAAAGGTCACTCTTGGTTTGCGACAGGAACCTCAATGGTTCTTCACCCAAAAAGTCCTTACATACCGACTGTGCACCTTAATTATAGATATTTCGAAGCAGGTCCTGTTTGGTGGTTTGGAGGAGGCGCTGATTTAACACCTTTTTATCCATATCTATCTGACACACGTCATTTTCACGCATGCCATAAAACTGCATGCGACAAAATAAACATAGACCTACATAAGGTATTCAAACCTTGGTGTGACGAATATTTTTTTCTAAAACATCGAAATGAGACAAGAGGGGTTGGAGGTATTTTTTACGACTACCAAGATGGAACCGGCTTGCTTTACAAAGGACAAAATACCAATGGAAAGGCCTCATGCATGTCAAAAGAGTTAGGGAATTTTTCTTTGGATTGGGAAAATCTTTTCTCACTTGCCAAAGCATGCGGGCAGGCATTTTTACCCTCCTATGAGCCAATAATACAAAAAAGAAAAAATCAAATTTTTTCAACCAAAGAAAGAGACTTTCAACTCTACAGGCGAGGTAGATATGCGGAGTTCAATTTGGTATGGGATAGAGGAACTATTTTTGGATTACAAACAAATGGAAGAACAGAGTCAATATTAATGTCATTACCTCCATTAGCAAGATGGGAGTATGGGTATAAGCCAGAAGAAAATTCACGAGAGGCTCTCCTAACAGAAGTATTTACTAAACCTCAAGATTGGTTTACAGATAAATCCCTGGAAGAGAGGTGCTCAGCTCATCAAGCATTGGATTAAGTTCAGCCCCTCTAGGTTGTTCCATTGATGAATGCCTGAACAACTTCATTCGATATTAGCTGTATTGTTTTTTGCCTAGTCTTTAAATTTCTGAGGTTTTTTTCTAGCAAACCCTCTAATTTTCCAATTTCAAGAATTCTTATCTCTCTTCTTGGAGCGCCTAAACCTCCCCTGTATAAAACAGGAAAACGTCCAAATATTTCTGCAATTGACTCATCTATTTTATTTGGCGACTCAGAAAAAGGAGGGATCAAGCCTGAACCAACACCATACTTACCATACGCATCAAAATGAATCTCAATGGCATATCCACCACTTTTAGCGAATTTTCTCCCCACCGACCAATTCGTTCTTGGATCATTAGGATCATCTATGTTGCGTGTTGCAGGATCATAAGATCTAATGTTCAAGCCTTTTTTTTTGCCAAGCTTAACTATTGATTCTTGTAATTTTAGATTCCAAAAAAGTTCATCGCTAATTTCAGGATGCATAGGACTCAAACCAAATTTATCAACAGCTTCGCCAGGTGTGCCAGCACCCGCTAATCCCTGTGAATCTGCATGGCCGGCTAATATTAAGATAGGAATATTCTTATCTACAGAATTAGTTCCAACCCAGGTTGCAGGAAGATTCGAAACTTCGCCTAGGATTAGTTCGAAATCTTCGGTGAAATTATAATTACGACTGTAATAAAGTTGAGAAAACGCACAAAAAAAGATAATAAATACTATTAATCTTAAACTCTGTAAAAATTTACTTCTCACCATAAAAAATTATTAAATAGGTGAAGAAAGTAGAGAGTTTTCACTACTTAGTTTAAGACTCTCAGATAATTCCAACTGAATTGCTATCAACTCATCACGATGAGCTTTGATCCTTAAAAGACTTATTTCGGAAAGCTCTGATGATAATAACTTAACTTCTAAAGACTCCTCTCGTTCAGATTTAATGCGATAAATAATTCCAGCAAGAGGTGCACCAATTGCAGCCAATAGCAAAGGCCACCAACCCAATGAAGGATAAAGCTGAATCAGAACAAGACCCAAGCAGGCTGAACCCAACCCTCCAAGACAAAATAAAAAGATTATCAAAAAAGTACTAGAAGCCACATTTCCATTAAAGACCAATAATTTTTCTTCAACATTGCCTCCATTTTTTTTCCAACCACGTTCCTCTAACCAAAAACTAATTCCTTCTAACACTTCCAAAGGGGGCAAAGGAGACTGAATATCCACAACTGTTGTGCGATCCTTAGATGCTGCTCGTAGAAAAAAAAACAAGCCTATCGCCAACAGGATAGTTAGAAATAATGTTGAGGAGAATGCAGAAAGCATCTCGAAAATTCGATCACTTTTATTTTAATTGTTATAAAAAATATATCTACAAAGATAAGATAGAAAAATTAACAGATATTTGAAAAGATGAAATTGTTAATTTTACTGAATATTTTTTCAATTAAAGTATTAGAATTAAATCATAAAAAAATTCTAAAGAATTAATTTTCCTTTCAAAGTATGCAAAAAACACTTGATGAACCGTCGACTTTCAAGATCTTTGAAAAAGACATAGATAGTGAAACCGAAATGATTTTAAGCTCATCTCTAGCTTTAGCAGTTGATACTGAAGCCATGGGATTAATTCACGGTAGAGACAGACTGTGTTTAATACAAATATGTGATGAATTTGATAATGTTATTTGTATTCGCATAGAACGAAATCAACAATCTGCACCACGGTTAAAATCTATTTTAGAAAAAAAAACAATCGAAAAAGTCTTTCATTTTGCTAGATTTGACGTGGCTGCATTGGCAAGTAATCTAAATATTGACGTTAATCCAATTTTTTGTACAAAAATCGCAAGTAAAATTGGTAGAACTTACAGTCCACGGCATGGATTAAAAGAAGTAATTCTTGAAACTGTTGGAGTAGAGTTAGACAAACAAGCTCAAAGCAGTGACTGGGGAAAAGTTGGTGAGTTAACTCAAAAACAACTTATTTATGCATCTAATGATGTTAGATATTTATTAGGAGCGAAGCAAAAACTTGAGGAGATGTTAAAACGAGAAGAAAGATGGGAACTAGCCAAAAAGTGTTTCCAATGCGTGCCTGTTTTTTCCGAACTTGATAGAAAAAGATTTATAAATACCTTTGATCATTAATTTTTCAACTCAAAGATTTGTTAATCCTCAAGCATAAAATTCTCCTCTTCTTTTAGAGCCTTTAACAATTGATCAAATGATTCAGAGGCTGATATGTTATTTTTTTTATCCTCATTTAAAGTTTGCTCAAGAAGCTTTTGAGCTATTTCTTTTCTCGCTTGCAAATTTTTTTTTCCTTCTCTAGCAGCCGCCACCTCTACTTTTCGACGAGCTGCTGAAATACTAATACTTAAGGAAGATGCTAACTGAGCACAAATTTTAAGATAATGATGATCTTCAATTAGTGGCATGTCCAGAAGCTTGTATAGAAATCTTCTTAAAAATCTTCAACCAGATTAAACCGTACTATGAACACTCGGACAAGATAGTCAAAATATTTTGAGCTATGGCATGACTTCCACCCTCAAACCCCATTCTTTTAGCCCCTCTTGAACCAATAATCTTCCTATCAGTACCAGAGTTCAACAAAAACTCTACTTGTTTCGCAAGATTTTTATAGCCTTTGGCAACAGCTACAGCCCCTCCAAGTAAACGACTTTGACGCTTAGCAAAGTTGAAATTAAATTGATGTCCTTTACCTGGTAGAGAAACGCATGGGATGCCTAAACCCACTAATTGTTCGGTAGCTGTTCCCGCGTTGGCTACGCCCACTTCTCCCCACGCAGCCCAACGAGAAAATTGCTTAAAACCAATCAAAATAAGAAATGAGTTTTTTTTCCAAGTTTCATAAATCCCATTTTCGCCTGACAACTGACGAGTAGGATGGAAACCTGAGTCTATTAAGATCGACTCTATTTTTTTTTTCATTGAAGAGGAACTTAAAGGCACAAATACCGAAATGGGGGAAGAAATTTTAATGAACTGTATTGCAACTAGTAGTTTTTTAAAATTCTGATAAGCCTCAGGCAAACGACTTCCACATAACAAAATCAATCTTCTATATTTTTTTAAGTTATTTGGACATTCTTTTTTAGAAATTCCATCCATCATTGGATTCCCAGGCGACAATGCCTTTACACCATGATTTCTCAAACCTCTAGCAGTGATTTTGTCTCTTACTGAAACCATCATGCAACGTTTAGATCGCATCAGCAAATATTCCCATGGATCCCACTCAGTGCCTTTAAATCGATGGTATAAATCACTGAAAGAAGATTTTGGTCCACTCGCCCATGTGTAATCACTTTTAGGTGTACCAATAAAAAAATAATTTGCTCCACTAACCCATGCAAAAAGAAGAGGTAATAGATCTCCAACTGCAACTATAATTCTTCCTTCTTTGGCTGATCTGTAAATTAAAGTCCACTGCTGCCAAAGACTTGCTAATAATCCAGCTTTTAAATCTAAAACCAAGCCATTAAAGCTCTGATTGCAAAAACCACCACTTGGTAAAAATGTTGAAGGACCAATCTTGGTAAGCCATCCATTTTTTATAAGCTTTGAAAATGCTTTCCCCTCTCCAACCAACGGGAGAACCTCATGGGAAATATTTGGATTAATTTCATGAAGAGCCTCCATAATTCTGCAAGCAATCTGATCTTCTCCATGTCCATTACAAAGAAACAAAAGATTTTGTTCGGTTTGACTGATACGATTTGAATAGGGAATGAAAACTTCATTTTCGGCGGCATGGCCAAGTGGTAAGGCAGAGGATTGCAAATCCTTTATCCCCAGTTCGAATCTGGGTGCCGCCTTAATTATTGCTCTTTTGATTTTTCTGAGGAAGCCCTCCAGCACAATGCTCCATGTGTAGCGAGTAGCAAGTTTCAAGAAAGTTAATAAATTGATCTTTATGCTAGATCTAAAAATTGATTATATATACATTCTTACAGTTAGCCTGAAAAAGAACCACAAAAAAGTTTATAGGTAGCTAGGAAGAAAAATTTTTACCTCTATTTTTGACTACTTGATTGAATATTTGTTAATCATTTTGTGTAGGTTTTTTTTCATTACAATTAAATAGAGAAATGAACATAGACATCTTATTAATGAATAAAATAATTCATATGAACCAAAAGACAGTGTCTGATCAAATTGAATTCAGTTCTTTTTATAATTTGTTAAATTCAATCAAAGAAGGTGAATCTGAAAAAATATCTTTACTTGTTGAAAAAATTAATGAGTTAAAAACTGGTAATAACGCGAAAAGTTTTCTTGATGAATTAGGATCTCTTTATCTATCTATAGGTATAACTGAGTTATATAATTACACGAATACAAAAGATCTTCGAGAGATTGGCGATATCGACAAAGAAGGGTGGGAAAATTTATCCTCTGAAAATCAGCAAGAATTACCCATATACTTGGCAAATAAAATGATTGAGTATGTCAAAGAACATAAAAAGGTGAAGGAAATGTCCAACAAATGGAATATTAAAGAGGGTGAAATCAGAAAGCATATAACAAAGATGGCAAGATATATAACTGAGGGTATTATTGATGTAATTGAATAATAAAAAAGTAGTTTAATATTTTTTTATTATCAATCTATTAGGATACTTTTAGAATGATATTTTAAATTAATAATCATTATCGGCAACACATATACCTAAACATCTTATTCCGTTACTAGAAGTTCTACCACAATGATTACATAAAACTTTTTCTTGTTGATTTTCATCATTAATCTGATTATTTTCAAAAGAAGAATCTTTAAGCCTATTTAATTTATTCATGTAAAATAATGATAATAGTTTTCTTTACTTGAAATAAGACCAATGAAGTCATGATTAAGAAAAAAATTGGAATCGGTTTCGGAACTTGGGCCTGGGGAAATAAGCTGGTTTGGGGTTATAAATCCGAGACAGATGATATTTTACTGAAAAAAACTTTTTTTGATGCAATAGATGGAGGATTAGATCTTGTTGATAGTGCAGATTCATATGGCACTGGAGCTTTATTTGGACAAAGTGAAAAGTTAATTGGCGATTTCCTAGAAGAATTACCCAAGAAAAAGCTAAAAAAAATTACCATCGCAACTAAGCTCGCACCATTTCCTTGGAGAATAGGCCGCAATGGTCTAGATAAAGCTTTTCAAGAAAGTAATCAGCGTTTGAGAGGGAAGATGACAAGAGTACAACTTCACTGGAGTACTTATCGCTATGCCCCTTGGCAAGAGGAGCAACTATTAAATGGACTAGGAGATTTATACGAAAAAGGCTTAATTGAAGAAATCGGGCTATCTAATACAGGTCCCAAAAGACTAGATTTTTTATTTCAAAAATTAAAAAAAAGAGGTATTAAAATTAATAGCATACAAATTCAATTTTCATTATTAACAAAACCTTCTGTAGAAGATGAAGCGATCAAAAAAATATGTGATGAAAATGAGATTGAATATCTAGCCTATAGTCCATTAGGGCTAGGAATCCTAACAGTCCCACCAAATAAATCTCCTAATCCAAAAACTTTCTTGCGACAAACATTATTTAAAATGATGCTTCCAAAAACCATAGAATTGAGAGAGTTAATGAGTAATATTAGTCACAAATATTCGGCCTCCCAGGCACAAGTAGCCTTGAATTGGGTGAGGTCTCATGGAGCCAAACCAATAGTCGGGATTCGCAACCCATCACAAGCGGAAGATGCAATTTCTGCACTAAATTGGTCTTTAACTCAAGATGAACAAGCCAAGCTAGATTTTTACAGGAATAAATGTCTAGCAAATATGCCTAAAAATCCACTCACTAGTCCCTAATAAGAATCAAGGATCAGGGCTGACAATAACTTTCATTGTATCTGTTGAGGAGGGAAGACTAATCACTTTTGCTGATGAAATAGGCTGTGAATTTGCACTTTTTTCAATGATTTCTTTTTCAGACTCTTTTTTATCCTTAGCACAAGCCTCTAATGCTTCTCTCAATAACGAGTCAAAAGTCGCACCTGGCAATCTATGCCTGGCGACCTCAAGGAATGTCAGTGGTAATGACTCTGAAGCCGCGTCTTTTAAAGCTGGATTATTTTTCCTGTGCTCTTGTTCGTCCTGAATAGCTCGAATAAATCTGAGAGTGACTTCATGCTTGGTAGAAGCTTTGATCAAAGTATCGTTATCTTTTTGCCCATTATTAGCTTCTTGTTCTAGATCATTAATTCTATTCTCTAGGCTTGTAAGGACTTCATCAGCTTCTTTTCCAATATGAGACAGTTGACCGTCAGATAAGTTTGGTAAATCAGCAACATAGACTTTTCCATGATCTCTGAGGGTTAAAAAAGTTGGTCTTGGACCACCATTTTGCCGCATACCCATATCTCCTTGACCTCCTAAAGGCCTTTTAGGAGGTGTTGGCCCTGCAGAACTTCTCCTACGCGTTAGACGCTGTTGATTTTCAAAAGGCATAGAACTAATTGAGATCTAACTTCGCATTATCCGAACTGATATCGGGCTTGCGTTTTTTTTTTATATCTTACTGTTTTTTTCCCGTTATAGAAAATCTTTTTTAACCTTAATTTAATTAGCTCAAAAAAATGGGCTATTAAGTTTATCAATTTAGACTTTAGGTCTCATAAAGGTAATCAGAAAATATCGATATTTTTTGAATGATCATGACATTCAACAACATGGCCTATGTTCCAAGCCTCAAAATCGTTATTTTTGCATATTTCTAAAGCATAATTTACCTGACTTTTAGGAAGTATTAGACAAAAACCTATCCCCATATTAAACGTATTCCAAAGATCAATTTCTGGAATTTCACCAGCTTTTTCCAACCAATGAAATACTTCAGGTATTTCCCAATTAGTTTTATCTAATTGCGGAGTTAATCCATCAGGAAAAATTCTAGGGAGATTCTCAGGTAAACCTCCCCCAGTGATATGTGCCATGCCATGGATTGATAAATTTTCTTTCATCAATTTCTCAACCAGTTGAACATAAATTGCAGTGGGCTCAAGTAGAGATTGAATCAAGTTTTTTTTATCTCTCCCGTAGAGAGTATTTTCATCCACATTCGCCAGGGAGAGAACTTTCCGCACAAGACTAAAACCATTGCTATGAATACCGTTACTTCTTATCCCAATAATTTGATCTGCACAATTAATTTGAGTGCCGTCTATCAAATGATCATTTTCAACAATCCCAACACAAAAACCAGCAAGATCATATCTACCATTGGGATAAAAACCAGGCATTTCGGCAGTTTCCCCTCCCAAGAGAGAACAATCTGATTGAGTACAACCTTCTGCAATACCCTCGATGACTTCAGTCAAAGAATCAGGAGTCAAACTGCCACTTGCTATGTAATCTAGAAAAAATAAAGGTCGTGCACCGTTAGTTATTACATCGTTGACGCACATTGCAACTAGGTCAATTCCAACTCCAAAATGACGGCCATATCTCTGAGCTACCTCTAATTTGGTACCGACACCATCCGTCCCAGACACCAAAACTGGACTTTCGTAGCCTTTTGGGATTCTCATACATCCCCCAAAACCTCCTAGCCCTCCGATGACATCACTTTTATGAGTTTTTTCAACGCATGATTTAATTCTCTCCACAAAAGCTCTTCCGGCTGTAACATCTACTCCCGCAGTTTTGTAATCCATTAGTAAAAAGCTTTCTTACACATAAGATATGAAACCTAAGATGGAATCTATTAGGAATCAGTATGTAATCAACTTATTTCATTTCAATCATAAGTTAATGAAATTCATTTATTTACGAACATAGTGGTACAAAAAATCTTTCAAACTAATGCTGAATTAAAAGATTGGCTTAGTGAAAAAAATTCAGCAGTAATTTTCATCCCTACTATGGGAGGTCTTCACCCTGGCCATCAATATTTAATTCAGAAAGCAAAAGAAAGAAAAACAAAAAACAATGAAATCATTCTTGTCAGTATTTTCGTAAATCCATTACAGTTCGGAAAAGATGAAGACTTCAAAAAATATCCCAGAAATTTGAGCAGGGATGCTGAATTTGCTTTCAATGCCGGAGCAGATGCAATTTGGGCTCCAGATCTTGTTGAAGTTTTCCCGGGAGGCGAAGATTCCCATTTCAAAATTCAAGTTCCTCGAACGTTAAATAATCAATTATGTGGTGCTAAAAGGAAAGGTCATTTTGATGGTGTTGCAACGGTAATTATTCGTTTAATCACAATTATAAAGCCCAAAAAGCTTATTTTGGGTGAGAAAGATTGGCAACAATTAATAATTATTAGAAGGCTATTTGAAGAATTATCAATACCTATAAAGATTGAATCTTATGCCACTAAAAGAGATAAAAGTGGAGTTGCTTATAGTTCAAGGAATTCTTACCTAAGCATTAGGGAGAGATCACAAGCACAGTCTTTACCTAACGCTCTTAAAGAAGCAAAAAATACTTTTCATGAAAAAAAGATCGTAAACATCAAAAAAATAGCCGCCAAAATGCAAGTTAGTAATTTAGAAATAGAATATATAAAAATCGTAGATGCATTCTCATTACAAGAAAAAGAAGATATAAAAGGCATATGTCTTTTAGCCTCAGCAGTAAAGTGTGGCTCTACAAGGCTAATTGATCACATTTTTCTTATGCAGCGAAAACCTATTATTGCTATTGATGGTCCAGCTGGTGCTGGGAAAAGTACAGTAACTAGAGAATTTGCTAAAAGGCTAGGTTTTATTTATTTAGATACTGGTGCAATGTATCGTGCCGTCACTTGGTTAATACTCAATAATTCAATTGACCCAAATAATCAAATTGAGATCAAAAATATCTTAAAAGATTCAAAATTAGAGTTTCAAACCACTAAATTTGATGAGCAACAAGTCTTCATTAATAAGACCGATGTAACAAAACAAATACGGTCCCCAGAAGTAACTTCATTAGTTTCTGAAATTGCTAAACATAAATATGTAAGAGAATTTCTTACAACAAAACAAAAATCCATAGGTAATGATGGGGGTTTAGTCGCGGAAGGAAGAGATATTGGAACGGCTGTCTTTCCAGATGCAGATTTAAAAATCTTTCTTACGGCTTCTCCAAAAGAGAGAGCAAAAAGAAGACATCTTGACTTTGAAAAAAAAGGTTACAGCTGCCCAAGTATTGAAGATCTTGAACAAGAAATAAAAGAAAGAGATAAAAAAGATAGCGAAAGAGAAATTGCACCACTAAAAAAAGCTTCCGATGCAATCGAGCTCGTAACCGATGGAATGAATATTGAAGATGTTTTAAAAGAACTGATTTATATTTTCAGATCAAAAATCCCTGAAGAGGTCTGGGCAACTCCTAATCAATAAGACTGTCTATTAATCCATCGATAGCATCATCAAGTAAATCTAAAACCTTATCAAATCCATCTTGACCGCCATAATAGGGATCAGGTACTTCTTCTAAATTAAATTTTTTTGAGTAACTTAAAATAAGTTTGACTTTAGGATGTATTTTATCCATATGATCTTTAATTAAAGATTTAACATCGACAAGATTATCTTTGTCCATAACCAAAATATAATCAAACTCAAATAAATCACTTTCTTCGATTTTTCTCGATCTACTTGTCAGTTCTATACCTCTTAATAGTGCTGTTTCACGCATACGTGGATCTGCAAGATTCCCAACATGCCAACCACCCGTACCTGCAGAATCAACTACAAAAAGTTTTTCTAAATCTCTATCTCTGACTTTTTGCTTAAAGACGCCTTCGGCGGCAGGGGAGCGACAAATATTTCCTAAACAAACAAAAAGAATTTTTTTTGGCATAGTCTTGCTATCTCGAATTTATTGTAAGTCAAAAAGAATATTATTTATATAGCTTTCAGTCCATATATTGCCAAAAAAACGTTGTAGCATTCCTCTTGCAGGATCTTTTTTAGCTCGATATCGCATATATTTTTTCTGGCCATAAAGAACCATTGCAGACCTCTTTTTAGAAGTCCTTTTTGCATTAGAAACTAAATCGAAAAAGAAATTCAAATAATCATTAAAAGCTGGTTTAATTATCTCACAAATTAATTGATCACCTTCTTCTCCAAGAGGAATTCTAGTCCAAAGAAATGCTGAAGAAAAATATTGTCTGGCCTCTAATGGTATATCTCCCCCTGAAGGAAGTTTAGATTGCCAATTAGCATGTAAAGAATTTAATTTTCCTAAAACATATTGAGTATGAACTACATCATCTTTTATAGCAGGCTGAAGATCTAAAGCGATAAGATGCCCATTAGGTAGTGTTACAAAATCTGCCCCAAAAAAAGGTAAATCATAATTATTGAAAGGAGAGATTACTAAATTCATGATAGACGTAATTTCTCCAGCCTGCAGGCAAGCACACCTTGCTTGCCTTATTTTTTCTGTTTTAAAACCCCATGTTTCTAAAATAACTTTTTTTGGATTCGAACTTGAGCCAAAAAATGATTCTCTAAAAAGAAAATCATTATCAATAGGATAACTCCTAGGTTCAAAAAAAGAAAACTTCTTAATAGTTTCATCCAAGAAATAGGTCCAACGCCAATTACTTATTGAAATAGGATCAAGACTATTATTTCGATTAATTTGCATTAGAAAAATAAAAATAGAAAATTTATATTTATAGATTTATAAGTATAAAGGAAATAAAAATTCATTCATATATTTCTCTGACCATTCTTTGCCAAAAAAACCAGAAAATAAACCATGAGCAGGATCTTTTTCAGCACTATATTTATTATAATCTATATGCAATAAGCTTACCTCTTTGGAATTAATATAATTATCATTAACCTTAGAAAATTCATGCTTTACCCAATAACAATCAAGAAAGGAGCTAAAAACTTTTGGTAAAATATTTTCAGCTTCAAAATTACCGCCTTTGCAAAATAGAGCCCATGGAGAAAAGTACTTACTTGGGTCATATATATTACTTCTCATGTCAGAGCTAAATTCATCAAAACATTTTTTTAGATTTTTCAAACCATCAAAGTACTTATCAAAATATTCTTTATCTTGAACAAGAGGCTGGAAATCAAGAATAGCAACCAGTTTTTGTTTTTTCTCAAACCATAAAAGATCAATACCCATAATTGGCATATCATTTTTATCATGAGGATAAGCAACTGAGTTCAATACTTGAACACGATCTCCTGCGTCTAATCTTGTCACTCGCCATCTTCGAAATCCAGGCACATCCCATAACCAACTATTCAGTTTATAATTACCTTTTTTAGATAGGCGTTCACTAAACTCATCAGGAACAATCAACTCCTTTCCGCCGTGTGCAAGGATATTGTTAGTCAATTCACTTAAAAGATTATCAAACATATATAGTCATCTCCTTAGGGGATTTAATAATTTTCTTCCCATTAAAGTAGTTGAATAAGTTGAAACGAGTAAATACAAGCCTTTTATTCTAACTTTTTAATCATCTTAATAGATACTGAATATTAATAAAGGGATAGTCTTAAAAATATTAATTTAACTACTCGGTACTACCTTTTCGCTTTTTATTAGCAAAAAATCTAAATAAAACTTTTCCTATCGCAGCAATTAAATTTCCTTCGAGTTCATTAAAAATATCCATATTATATTTAAAAGATCTATTAGCCTCTTCGATAATTGAATCTGCTATCTTTTGATCAATAGGAAGATTATCTAACGTATTTCGATACTTAACTTTAAATTCTTTCTCATCTCTAATTTCCTCAAAAATATAAAATCCAAGTCCCTCATCGCCAGTAAGATTCATAGCTTTTTTAGTAATCGTTTTCAAAAGCTGCCCCCCAGACAAGTCGCCTATATATCTGCTGTAATGATGCCCAATTAAAAGTTCAGGCTTGTCTTTAGCAATCTCTCTAATTCTTGCCTCATATTCAAGAGCTGGTTTAGAGGGTTTTATCAACTCAGACCATTTGCTCCCAAAGTAAAACGACAAATCTTGTTCCAATTTTTCCTTGCGAAAAAGCTCTTTAAATCCAATTGGAGAAATTATCGGATGAGAATTTTGACAAAGTTTTTCTATCTCCTCCTCCATTGCAGAATAAACAAAATATAAATCAGCTAATAAATTCCTGTATGAGGACTTATCAACTACTCCCTTAAGAAAGCAACTGATAAAGCCAGTATTTTCAGCCATTGTATGAGACTTTTTAGTCCCTTCTCGAAGTTGACTAGCCAAGGCTACTGCCATGAGTTCAAAATCATTTAATCAAAACTTACCACTAAGTCATAAGCTCAACATTAGATCTTTTAACCGATGAATAAAAATTATGGCAAATTTTGAAAAGCTAACTGCTCCATCAGAAGGCCAAAAAATTACTTTTGTGGAGGGAAACCCAGTAGTACCAGATCATCCAATTATTCCATTTATCAGAGGTGATGGAACAGGAATAGATATTTGGCCTGCTACACAGTTAGTAATCGATAAAGCTATTGAAAAAGCATATGGAAGCAAGAGATCAATAGAATGGTTCAAAATTTATGCAGGCGATGAAGCTTGCGATTTATACGGAACTTACCAATACTTACCAAACGATACTCTTGAGGCGATACGAACTTACGGAATAGCTATCAAAGGACCTTTAACTACCCCAGTAGGTGGAGGGATTAGATCTTTAAACGTATCTTTAAGACAGATTTTTGACCTGTATTCTTGCGTTAGACCTTGTAAGTATTACGAGGGGACCCCGAGCCCTCATAAAAAACCACAAGAGTTAGATGTCATAGTCTATCGAGAAAATACTGAAGATATTTATATGGGCATTGAGTGGGAATCTAATGATCCCGAATGCATCAAATTAATTGATAAATTCAACAATGAAATAATTCCAGCCAATCAAAAACTAAAAAACAGGAAGATTCCTAAAGGAGCAGGAATAGGAATTAAACCAGTTAGCAAAAGTGGTAGTCAAAGACATATCAGACGAGCTATTAAACATGCACTTACTCTGGAAGGGAGTAAAAGGCATGTCACCTTAGTTCATAAGGGAAATATTATGAAATTTACGGAAGGAGCTTTCAGAGATTGGGGATATGAATTAGCAACAACAGAATTTAGGGCTGTATGCGTAACTGAGAGAGAGAGTTGGATTTTAGATAATATAGAAAAAAATAATCAAATCTCATATGAGGAGAATGCTGAGTTAATTGATCCAGGCTACTCATCTCTGACAGAGATGAAAAAGAAAGCAATTTGTGATGAGGTTAGAACAGTTATCAAAACAATTGGGGAAAGTCATGGAAATGGGAAATGGAGGGGTATGGTGATGGTTGATGATCGAATAGCAGATAGTATTTTTCAACAAATTCAAACTCGTCCTCAAGAATATTCAATACTCGCAACTCTTAATTTAAATGGTGATTACATATCAGATGCAGCAGCGGCGATCGTTGGTGGACTAGGTATGGCACCAGGGGCAAACATTGGAGACAAGGCGGCTATTTTCGAAGCTACACATGGAACAGCTCCAAAACATGCAGGTTTAGACAGAATAAATCCAGGTTCAGTTATACTTAGTGGAGTTATGATGCTGGAATATTTAGGTTGGACTGAAGCAGCAAAGTTAATTACAAATGGATTGAGCAAATCTATTTCTGCTAAACAAGTTACGTACGATCTCGCACGATTAATGGAGCCAAGCGTTACGCCTCTAAGCTGTAGTGATTTTGCAAAGTCAATTGTTCAAAATTTTTGATTGAAAGTTATTATTTTTAGACTTTCAAGAATTGTAATCCAACTCCATCAATTTGAATGATTCTAGAAGTGTTTTTTTATCGCCTAAGTTCCCTGGGAAAGTAACCACAGGCAACATATTTTGATCAGTATTACTTATTACTATTGACAATCCTGGCAATATTTGACCTTGTAAATCTACCTGATTAAAATTCAACCCATTTTGAAGTAATAGTTGAGTAGTAATACCTCCTTTGCTAATAATATAAGAAAACTTATCATTTATTTTGCCGACTAGAATCGCCATAAACTTTGCAAGTTCGAGTCCAAAGTTCATTCTTTTTGAATAAGACGAAAACTTTATTTCTACTCGACTAGTATATAGAACAGGTGTTTTTTTTATACCCAATATATCATCTATTTTCGATAATAAAATTTCTTCCAGCTCTTGGATTTCATTTTTATAATCTTCTAAAGCAAAAACTTCGGCTAATTTACTGACTGGTATTTCCAAACCTTTACAAGAATTATCTTTTAATAAAAATTCTAATTGATCTGTCGCTAATTTCACATGGGAGCCAACAATTATCAAGCCTGGCTTATATTCAAGCTTATTATTTTTTGATTTTAAAGATGCCAAATCTGCACTATTTTTGGGGTTAGGTGGTAATTCAGATAAAGAGTTAATGAAACTGGCTGCGGTTCTGAAAAGAAATCTTTTCTCTTTAGAAACTAATTTTATCGCTCTAGCTAGAGTTTTTAAATGATGAGGTAATTTAGCATCCACAACTACTGAAATATTGTTTTCTAATCTCAACAAAAAGCTTAAAAGAGATCTAAAGCCATCTTCATTATTAAAAGCCATGTCTAGTTGATCTATATCAATATGTAAGATATTTTTCGCCTTTATTTTTCCGAAACTTTTTTCTTCAATCCATTCAGCTAAATCACTAGTAGAAAATCCAAAAACGCTATCACGACCAAAATCAGTTTCATGTACGGGAGTCCCATTTAGGTAATGAATACGGTTTTCAGTTGTTCTCCCTCCCTCCAAAAAAGCTGGAATATGAAATGTTGCATGAAATGGTCCTAATTCTTCCGCAAGAATTTTAGGTTCCAAAACGCCATGACCACGTAATGTTGAGTCACCTCTACTGATATAAAAATAATCTTCTATGGAATAACCTTGTCTCAAAAAAAACTTTTTGATTGATGAGCAAATTTCTCTAGTTTTCTTAATAGCCAAAACAGAAGATAAAGATCTTGTGTTCGCAAGTATAAATATCAGAGGGGAAGGTTTTATAAATGCTTTCTCCAAAGTTTTTTCGTCCCAATTTAATAATAATGGACATCCATAAACAGTCTGAGATCCAGTTGGATCATCATCAAAAATAATTATTTTCATAAAAAATTAGTCTTTTTTTTAATCAACGAATTATTCGAATCTCTCCCAGCTTTCAGGAACTTGAATATAAGATTTATTTAAATCGTCAACTGAACTACATCCCAAAAGTTTCATAGTTCTCACTATGTCTGTTTGAAGAATTTCTATTGCTCTGGCAACGCCTTTACCTCCTGCTGCTGCAAGTCCATAGGCATAGGCTCTACCTATCAAAACTCCTTTTGCCCCAAGACATAAAGCTTTAACGACATCACTACCCCTGCGAATACCGCCATCAAGCAAAACATCTATTTTTCCATCAACTGCAGCGAGAATCTCTGGTAAAACACGAATAGTTGGAGCAACACTATCAAGTTGCCTAGCTCCATGATTAGAAATAACTATCGCATCAGCACCAAGTTCGGAAGCTTTTTTAGCGTCATCGCCAATATGTATACCTTTTACAATAATTTTTCCACCCCATGCTTCACGTATCCATTCAAGATCCTCCCAAGTCACCACTGATTGTTCTAAAGCAGGACCAATTGCCGTGTATTGCATAGGGCCATCATCAAGTTGAACATTTGGGAAACTCATTAAACCTCCATCACTTAGCCATTGAGTCATCCAGCATGGTTTAACTAATATTTGTGGAATATATGGAAGCATCTCAAAAGGATTCATAGATAAAAGCTGTTGGGTTCCTGACCGCATATCTCTTTCCCTTAAGCCAGATACAGGTGTATCAATGGTGACTACTATTGCTGAAAATCCTGCTTCTTTAGCTCTGGCAATTGTTTTCAAAGCGACCTCTTTACCACCTAATAAATAAAGCTGATACCAAGCTGGCCCGTTTGTAGCAGCTTTAACATCCTCTAATAGACAACCTGACAAAGTCGACAAAGTGTATCCAGTGCCAGCTTTTCCGGCCTCTCTGGCTGCAACTACTTCTCCCTGGGGATAAAACATTCTGCTGCTCCCTACTGGTCCCAACAAAAATGGAAGTTGAAATTTTTGATCTAAAACAGATATACCAAGATCACACGAAGGAACAGAGACTGCACATCTAGGCCTAAATAAAATTTCATTGTATGCATTGCAATTTTGTGAAAGTGTTTGTTCTCTATCAGCACCACTATCTATGTAGTTAAAAACCATTGCTGGCAGACGCTTTTTAGCTCTAGCCCTAAGGTCATCAATATTAAGTACACCTGGAGAGGAAACATCTGCTCCTAACATTATTCATCACAAATTCATGAATGATGAATCTATAATATATTGATCATAGATGCAAAAACGTACAAAAAATTGAAATATTTATCATGCAAAAGGTAATTAATTGAATTCCATTAGTTACAAAGTGTACATGTAAAAACTAAAAAGAATTATGTCTGAAAGTTGTAAATAATTCAATAAACTGGTTTGGTTTAATTTGAAGTTTTCTATCTCCTGTTACCAATGAATTCCTTGGGCCAGTCCAAGGTTCAATACAAACCATTTGTCTGGGTGGATCAGTCCATATTACGGTTGTATCCATTGGTTCTTGTTGAATTAATTCAATCACATTTCTAGTTAAATAGTCGAAAACTTTCACCAAACTAGAGGGATAAGAAAGAATATCAACTCCTCTATCAATAATTCTTATTTGGTCAGATACATTTGTAACTTTCATATTTGTTTGATCAATACAATTTTCAGGCAAACCATCTATTTTGATTTTTTTTAAATTTGATACTTGAAAGTACGGATGCAAACCAAAAGTAAAGGGCATAGATTCTTCACTCTTGTTATAGATTTTAACCGATATTTGAAGACTTTTTTCTTTCAAGTAAACATCCATCAAAAGGATAAAAAAGAAAGGGAAACAAGAACGCGAATATTCGGAATCGACAAGCTTAAGCCTTAATCCTAATTTATCTTTTAATAAATTAATCGACCAAGGCATATTTCTTGCAAAACCATGCTGATTCAAAGAATATTTATTACCTTTAAAAGAATAGCTCTCAGATAAATCACCACATATGGGGAAAAGTATAGGTATCCCCCCTCTTACACTTTTTTCGTTATCAAGGAAACGCTCTAAATCAAAATACAAAAGATCCATACCCTTACTTTTCCACTCAGTAATCAATCCACCTCTTTCAGGAACAATTCGTATTGAAGAATCAAACACAGTATTGGAATACTCCCAGTGCGGATAGGGGTCATTCTTCTTTACAAAACTGACCGACATTGATTAAAGCTGCTTAATCCATTCTAGGAGAGCAGAGTTAACTTGATCAGGAACTTCATCGTGAGGGCAATGTCCAGCATCTAAAACAACTTCTTTTGTGTTTTCTGGAGTGTGCTTTTTATAGGTTGCCCGTTTCCCAGGAGCATTCATCCAGGGGTCTCTATTACCCCAGAGTAATAACAAGGGTGCTTTCAAATTGGCAAATAACTCATCAAGTGGTCTTCCCTGAGGCCCTGCAGGATCAAAAACACTTTTGAAGACATTGAAAGCTCCAGCATCCAAGGATGGTTTTCGGATAGCTTCAACTAATTCATCATCAACATTAGCTGTGTTGATATAAACCTGTTTTAAAGTACGTTTAATCGTTGAAGGTTGTCTAAGATTCTCAAAAATTATCCTTTGCAATAGTGCATTTTTCAAAAAGATACCAACAACGGTTTTTTTTGCAGTAGCCAAAAATCCTGTGGTCGGTTTTTTGTCTTCACTGAAATAGCCAGCTGCGTTAAGTAAAACAACACCTGCTGCCTCCGTGCCCAAAGCAGCACCACTAGCAAGAGCTGCATATCCACCGAGTGAATTACCAACTAGTACTGTTGGTCTACCAATCTTTTCTTTAACATATGAAACTATTTGATCTTTCCAGAGAGGACCACCGTAAGCAAGACCCTTAGGTTTGGAACTTTTACCGAAGCCAAGAAGATCTAATGCGTGAACTTCATATTGTTCTCCAAGAACTGGTAAGTTATGCCTCCAATGTGCTGTTGATGCACCAAAACCATGTATTAAGAGAATTGCAGGACCTTTTTCTTCATCTGTCTTAGTTGTGTGGTCTGAAGGGACAAAGCTCAAACTGTGGACTGAATGACCTAAAAATTTCCAATCAGAAAGATTTTTTTCTAAAACTGAGGAAACCATTTGAGATCTGATTAATATTATTTGATATTAGTAAATCATTGATTGAAATAGACAAATGAATGTATTTCCCTTTTGCGAAATTACCTCACCTTAAAATGTAAAAATTTTATTACCCTAGAGTAAACCAACCGGGTCAGCTGCTAATTCCTCAGGGATTGAATTACCTCCTGACGGTGGCTTGTCTTTTAGAACAACTCTAAGCAAGACAGGTGCTAAAAATGTCGTTCCAATAACCATTAATAATATTGCAGCTTCCAGTGATGGAGTTAATAAGCCAGCAGTTGTCCCCAACCCCAGAAAAATCAAACCTACTTCTCCTCTGGGCATCATTCCCAAACCAACAACTAATCGATTTGTTGGCTTATCAATTATGAATGACCATCCGGCTGCAATCTTTCCAATAATGGCAACAAGAAAAAGAAAACCCGCCACAACCAATGCAGATCTACTCTCTGGATCTAAAGGGTTGATTACTGAGAGATCCATTCCAGCCCCAACCAATACAAAGAAAATTGTTGCAAATAATGAAACCAAAGGTAAAACAGATTGTTGTATCGCGTGATTATTTTTTGAGCTACTGAGAATCAACCCTGCTGCGAAAGCTCCCAAAGCTGCCTCCAATCCAATTGCAGTAGCAATAAAACAGCTCAAAACCAATATCACAAAAGAAGCTACTACAACAGCACCAGGTGCTTTTAGCCTTTCTATCAACCAATCAAAAGCTGGAGCAGCTGTTCTACTTAAGGCAATTGCTGCAATAACAAAAATAGTTGCAGCCAATACCAACTTTACAATTGGTGCTATTTGAAGAGATCCACCAGTTGCGAGGGCAACTACAACTGCAAGGATGACAATTCCAAGAATGTCATCTAGTACAGCTGCACCAATAACAATCTGTCCCTCACGCGTTTTTAAATACCCAAGCTCTCCAAAAACACTCGCGGTTATGCCGATACTGGTCGCGGTCATAGATGCACCAGCAAAAATTGCAGGGATAATATCTACTTGGAAAATAAACATTAATCCGAAAGTTCCAAAAGCGAATGGCAAAATGACTCCAGCCATTGCAACTGTGAAGGCTTGAGCACCTACTGCGACTAGTTCTTCTAATTCACTCTCCAGACCAGTAAGAAATAGCAATGCATAAAGCCCTAGTGTCGCCACTGCTTGTAATGAAGGAAAAGTTTCAAAATAAATATCTGGAACAGCTTCTTTAGGAATTGAAGCAAGGGAACTTATCAACGATATAAAGCCTTGGTTTAATTCAGCATGAGCATTGGGTGGCAACAGAAGATGTAATCCTGAAGCACCGATTAAAACGCCAGCAAGCAACTCCCCCACAATTGTGGGCAAGCTAAGTCGAACCAAGATCTCAGCCAAAGTCCTAGCAGCTACGAAAATCATCAAGAAATTAATGACGCCAATAAGAGTCTCCGCCACCTCAACATCGTGTGTATTTAGAACTGAGACTAAAGGGGTTAATACCATCTGGTTTTCAGTAAAAGCCTTTTCTTACATGACATAAATTACCTAATCAAGGGGCATATTTGGTTGAAGTATCAAAGGTGATAAAAATAGTTAAGGTGTGGATCTGAAGTTACTAACTGATTAGCGTAAGGATATTGGCTAACGTCCTATAACATTTAAAGCCGTTATGAGCAGCTCCCAGTCACTAGACCTGCGTCTGCCCACCCCTGGATGTTACGCAGATCCTGTTCGGGCAGGCATGGATGCTGATGCTGTTTTTGATGGGATGACCGAGCATCTCTTTTTTACGCTCGGCAAGCTAGCCACATCGGCAAGTCTTAGAGATCTCTACATGGCTTTGAGCCTTGCCGTTAGAGACAGGCTGATGAGTAGATATTTAACAAGTCAAGAAACATTGCGAGCAAGACCTCAAAAAACAGTCGCATACCTCTCGGCTGAATTCCTTATTGGACCTCAACTAAACAATAATTTGTTAAATCTAGGCATCAAACAAGAGGCAGAAGAAGCCCTTAAAAGGTTTGGGATTGAATCTTTAAACGAAATATTGGAGGTAGAAGAAGAGCCAGGGCTTGGGAATGGAGGTTTAGGCAGACTTGCAGCTTGTTATATGGAATCACTTGCAAGTCTGCAGGTTCCTGCAGTGGGTTATGGAATAAGGTACGAATTTGGAATTTTCAACCAATTAATAAGAGATGGTTGGCAAGTAGAGGTCACTGATAAATGGCTCAAAGGAGGTTGGCCATGGGAATTACCTCAACCAGACGAGGCTTGTTTAGTTGGTTTTGGCGGGCAAACCGAAAGCTATATAGATGACAATGGAAACTATCGCTCTCGATGGATTCCAAGCGAACATGCGATAGGAGTTCCCCACGATGTTCCTGTCCTTGGTTACCGAGTAAATAGCTGCGATCGGTTGAGATTATGGAGGGCTGATGCAACAGAAAGTTTCGATTTCTACGCTTTCAATATTGGTGATTACTACGGTGCTGTCGAAGAGAAGGTAGCATCAGAAACTCTCTCAAAAGTTTTATATCCAAATGATGGAACTGACGAGGGAAGAAGATTGCGATTAAAGCAACAACATTTTTTTGTGAGTTGTTCATTGCAAGATATGCTCAGAAGTCTAGAAAAACGAGCAATAGCTGTAGAAGAGTTCCCAAATCACTGGACTGTTCAACTCAATGATACCCATCCAGCTATCGCCGTAGCAGAATTAATGAGACTATTAATTGATCAACACAGGTTAGATTGGGATAAAGCCTGGGAGATCACTAATAGATCAGTAGCTTATACAAACCACACTTTGTTGCCCGAAGCTCTCGAGAAGTGGGACCTTAATTTATTTAAAAACCTTTTACCAAGGCATCTAGAACTTATCTATGAAATTAATAGACGCTTCTTACAACAAGTAAGACTTAAGTATCCAGGAAATGACTCTATTTTGAGAAAGCTTTCAATTATCGATGAAGAAGGTGGAAAAGCTATTCGTATGGCGCACTTAGCGACAATTGGGGCACATCATGTAAATGGAGTAGCTGCACTTCATTCAGATTTAATCAAAAGACAATTATTACCCGAATTTGCAGAACTCTGGCCTGAAAAGTTCACTAACGTAACCAATGGAGTCACTCCACGTAGATGGATGGCTTTAGCCAATCCTGAACTTTCTAAGCTACTTGACAAAGAGATTGGGCCAAACTGGATTACTAATATGGAGCAATTACTGGAGTTAGAAAAAAAAGAAAATGATTCTAATTTTTTAGATCTTTTCGCTTCAGCCAAGCTCTCTGGAAAAAGGAAACTGGCAGGTTACATACATAGACAAACTGGTGTTCTTGTAGACCCATCAAGTTTGTTTGATGTTCAAGTAAAAAGAATTCACCAATACAAAAGGCAACATTTAAATGCTTTGCAAGTCATTGCTCAATATCTAAGAATTAAAAACGGAATAACCAAAAACATCGCCCCTCGTACAATCATTTTTGGCGGCAAGGCTGCACCGGGTTATTTCATGGCGAAGTTAATGATCAGATTTATTAATGGAATCGCAGACGTAGTCAACGCAGATCCTGATATGGATGGATTATTAAGAGTAGTTTTTCTTCCTGATTACAATGTCAAACTAGGTGAACAAGTTTACCCAGCGACTGACCTATCGGAGCAAATCTCCACTGCGGGGAAAGAGGCTTCAGGAACGGGAAATATGAAGTTCGCCATGAATGGTGCATTAACAATTGGAACACTTGATGGAGCCAATGTAGAAATCAGAGAACGAGTTGGCGAGGAAAATTTCTTTTTGTTTGGTAAAACAGAATCAGAA
>CACOQT010000016.1 GCA_902629395.1 uncultured Prochlorococcus sp. | reverse complement strand
CTAGATTTGTTAATACACTAGCATTACTGAAGCCTTTTTTAAGGAAAAATTTATAGTATTCCTCTGCTTGCACTATGTTGCCTTGAGAATGAAAATCTAAGGCCAAAGATAATATCTTTTTTATTGGCATACTGTTTAAATTTTTTTCTTTCTTCCCAAAACCTTTCATTATCTTTTTTTCAGATATTTGTTTTGTTCAATTATACGTTATTTTAATTTTATTTTCTTTTTCCACATTAATATTTTCGAAATTGTATTGATTTCTTTGTCAAATCTTTAATCTGATCTCTCAAGAAAAATTAAATAGATTATTTTCTTTAAGTATTATGATAGAGAGTTGATATATTGCTAGGATACTAGATTATTAATTTGTATTATCTGTATCTAAAGAAATTATTTATTATATGTAATTAATTTGTCTGTTGGTATTTTGTTCACTCCTGATTGTGATTTCCGATCGTTTATTTGTTGCTTAGTTCAGATGAAAAGAAACATTATATAGTTATAATGTATAATAAATCATTGATTAATTTTATAAGAAAATCCTTGATTATTAAAGGGTAACACAAAGTTGGATATTTAAAAATAAAAGCTAAGCATCATTCCTAGATGATTGATCTAGTGACTGTTGTCTTTTTTCTCATGTCTTCCTCTAAATGTTTTTTCTCTTTCGTGTTTACCTATTAAAGGTATCTAGCTATCAATCTGATCTAATTCGAAAACTCCTACTACATCAAAGTGATTTGTGCCAGATTGTGATGGTGCAGGGAAAGAACTTTAGTGTTCAAATCTAGCATGATGAAGCGATTCATTGTTTTTTAACTTGTGATATTTCTTCAACTAACTAAATCTTAAGATATTAACAACAACTTTCATTTTTAATGCCTTTTTCATTTGATTTTTCAAAGGGAATGTTTACGCCACAATTTTTAAAAATACCAAAATGTTGATCAAACTCGCCAAAATAATGAAAGTGTGAAGAAAATCTCGATTGACGCAGCATACGATATGTGTTTCCGCAGACAGGAAAAACTTTTTTAGATTCAATCATATGATGTTTATCTAATAAAAAACTATTGTGATTATGTTCAATTGTTCCCTTATAAATAACAGCTTGACCATAATCTTCACATGCATCTTCTAACTCATCAATATTGAACAAACGATAAGTAGCTGAATGGAAATTGATAGACCCTAAACGTTTTAAAAGATTTTTGTCGCTAATAGTCAATGGACGATCACTAACAAGTCGTGGGTCTTTAAAGCCAACATCTTTTGATATTCTGAGGAAATCATTCCAATAGAGCGATCCACTGAGGCATTCACCATAAAGGATTGGATCATTTTTAAGATCATCTGGAATTCGACGATCAGAGTATATATCCGAGAAGTAAAACTCACCTCCAGGCTTTAGAAGTTTTTTGATACTAAATAAAACAGACTGTTTATCGGAGCTTAGATTCAGAACACAATTAGACACAATTAAATCAAAACTTCTTGGTTCAAAATTTAATAGTTCTAAATTTTCAATATAACCTTGGTAAAAATGAAAGTTTCTAAAGCCAAATTTTGTTGCATGATATTCTGCATAACTTTTAGCTATGTTTAATTGCTCTGATGTCATATCTATTCCAATCACCTCTCCGGACTCTCCGACTAATTGGGACAACAAATAAACATCTCGTCCGCTACCACAACCAATATCAAGGATACGGAGTCCATCGAGCGACAAGGGTGCAACCAACCCACAACCGTAATATCTAGACAGCACGTCTTGATGAATGTTTCTTAATGGCTCTTTAAATTGCTCTGGGATGTCATCAGAGTCACAGCAAGCGGATGTTTTTAAATCTGATGAAGACTTTAAGGTTTTCCCGTAATAGTCCTTAACTACTCTAATCGTTGAAGAATCATTTTCTTGAACAGTGCTTTTCATTTTTTGAAAGGATTTTTAACTGTTAATTTTTAAATATTGGATTTCTAAATGCCAATATCCTTGATTGACTTCATTGCATGATCTTGCAATTTTTTATTCAGAGGTATAAATCCCATTTTAACTGCTTTCTCTTTGGCTTCTTGAGATACTAAAAAATTTAATGTTGTTTTTATTTGCTCCAACTTTCTACCATAGCCATTTTCATAAACCCATATCCATGTCAAAGTAGAAATGGGGTAAGCACCTTTTTCTTTTGGGTTTGGGTTTATAAAAGGTAATTTATTATGTATCCCTAAATTTTTCAGAGCAATACTTCCGCTTTTAACAGTAGGCAGAAGAAATTCCCCAGACAAATTCTCTATGGCTGCAGTTTGAATACTTTTATTGATGTATGCACTACTCAGATAACCAATCGATCCAGGGGTGTTTTTGATCCTACCTGCTACTCCTGATGACCCTTTAGCCCCAACACCAGTTGGCCATTGCACTATTTTTGCACTTCCTAAAGTCCATTTTTTAGAAAAAGAATTCATAGAATTAGAAAAAGCTAGAGTTGAACCTGATGCATCTGATCGATGTACCCAAGTAATTTTTCCTTGAGAACAATTAATATCACTCCAATCTTGGATAAGACCCATAGCAATTTTTACGAGTTGCTCTTGAGAGAGAGTCAAATTGCAATGAGGTTTGTTATACCCAATGGCAATATTTCCTGCAACAATCGGAATTTGAACAACACCTCTTTTTATTTGATTTTTATAAATTGAATTTATTGGATAATCGGACGCAGCAAAATCTACAGTTTCATCCATAAGTGCTTTTAATGCAAAGCCTGATCCAACAGCTTGGTAGTTGATTTTGGGACCACCGTAATTTCTTAGATCAGAAAAAAGTCTTGAATATAACATTGCAGGAAGTGAGGCACCAGCACCACTTAGACGCTGTGCAGCTTTAGCAAAACTATTACTTGAAATGCTAATAAGAGGAATTAATATAGTTAAACTAAAAAGCTTACGGTTCATTGATTATAAATAATTTATTTATAGACGTAAAATACAAATTTGAAATTAAATTAAAATTAAGAGTTAATTTTTTCTGAATTGGCACTTAATATAACCATCAGATACTTTAATCTGAAGTAATTAGATAGTATTAGATCTAACTGATCATGCTTTGCGTTTTATATAACAACTATTACAGTATTGAATGGATTAAAAACATTCTTATATTCGTTTCTTGAAGTGATATAGATAAACAATGCATAGAAAAGATGAGTGGTGCGCATACAAATTATGAGACTTTATAAATTTGACTTGGATAAAATTAATCTGACTATGCAGCTTTTTCCTCTTCCTCATTAATCACATCAACAACCTCTTGACTGAATGATGAAAGTGCATCATCATTATCATTATCATATTTAACCTCTAACGATTGGTCTTTAATTTCTTTGATATCTTGAACTAGATTTAATGGCTGATTGTTGTCCTTTAATACATTGTTTATCAAGGGGGTTGCCTTGTTCTCTTCATCAGAAAGAGAAGAACTCGCAAGTATCCTAATTAGATTTTTTAGAGATAAGAAAAATTTCTTGATAATGTCAAATAAATTACTTAGCTCCTTTGTAATAGCCTTTTGAGAATCTTTTTTTTCAAAGTAACTTATTAATGTCCATCCAGTTAGTAAAATTACAAATATACTTATTGATGTGGTAATTAGATTTAGCATTCTAAAAATAAAGAGTTAATTACTTATATCGATTATTTATAGATATTTCAAGCTTATGACAATTTCATCAACCTACTAGAAGTTGTTTAAGATTGTTTGACTCAAAATGATACGTACATAATTTTTATCCTCTTGATCAAAAAAATTCCTTATGTTGATCAAACTGGATCTAGTCAAAAATTGCAATTAAGAGATGTAATCCTCTCATCTCAAGCATGACGTGGTTGCATCGCCAGCAAAAAGATATGATTATCTTTGATATGATCGTTTTCTAATGTTGAGCAACTAGCTTTGTCTCGACGAGAGGCTAAGATTTAATGATTGAAAGAGATGTGATTGAGATCATTTCATAGGACCGTTTAGAGCTACTATTTTGCAAAGCTACTGCAATTTAATTTAGAGGACTTTTGTTCTCAATGGTGAAGAGAAAGAGAAAGCCTAAGATTGCTGATGGGATGAAAACTATGAGCTTGAAATTCATTCGCAATGCTCCCTTAAGAATTGTTTAGCATCTTCATCACCAAGTTTTGCCGCTTTCTTCCAGTCTCCACATGCATCTTTAATAGCTCCAATTTCTTTTTTTACATTGGCACGATTAAAAAATGCATCTGAATCTTTTGGGTTGATTTTTAGAACTTGTGAATAGTCCTCAATTGCACCATCAAAATCTCTCTTTTTAAATTTGGCAATACCTCTATTGAAGTATCCATCCGCATATAAAGGATTAAAATCTAATGCTTTATTTTGATCAGAGATTGCACCATCCAAATCACCCAAATTACGTTTTGCATTGCCGCGCATTGAATAGATAAGGCAAATCTCAGTAGGTGAAAGCTCTAATGCTTTGTTGTAATCGATTATTGCCTCTTCATAATTTGCGAGTTCAAATTTATCTTGTGCTCTATTAAAAAAATATTCATAGTTTCTCGCATTTAAATTGATATCGTTCTTGTCTTTTAAAGCAATCATTAATCCAGCACCGACAACTACAGCAGTAGATCCAACAACAAAATCTTTATTAACTTTTAGCAGTGATAAACCACCAGCAGTGGCAGCACCAATTCCAATAGCAATAGCAGCATTTCGTAGTCTCATTTTTGCTGCTTGCTCCACTTACATTGATTTGCATACCTTTGATAGATACTTGCAAAGTCTTTTTCAACTAGGTCTTTTTGAATATTCATAGGATCTTTTGAAAACTTAGAAATTAGTCTTCCATGTCGATCTTCATTTATACGGCACATGGTTACTGTTGAAGCAGCAACTAAATTATTTAAACAGTCTCTCTCTATTTTTGCAGGCATTTGATTAGCTTTTTCATCGGGGCTTGGAGCAGGAGACTTAGTTGCTTTCCTGACTTGAATCGATTGTTGATGAAATATACATAAATCAGTTAGTAAGCATTATCGGTTTGGTGATTTAAAAGTGATCAATACTAATAAGTATCGGTTTATACATATATGCTAAAAATGTTCATCGTGAACTTTTCTTGCTTTAAACAAGTAGCAATTATGTATCTTAGTGTACATTTTTCATTTTGCTTCGAACTCGTATTGGAAGGTTTGGAATAGCGCTACTAGCTGTTCCAGCTATTCAGCTCATTAATGCTGCATTTTTTCCTGCATATGCAACTGAATCTAATTTTTCAGGTGCAGACAATACTTTAATTTTGACCTCATCTGCGTTGGTTTTGTTGATGACGCCAGGGCTGGCTTTTTTTTACGGAGGTTTTACCCAGGCTAAAAATGTTCTAAACACAATGGCAATGAGTTTTGTGATGATGGGAATAGCTACTTTAGTTTGGACATCAGTAGGTTTTAGCTTGGCCTTCTCGGATGGCGGAGCCTTTAATGCGTTCATAGGAGATCCATCAACTTATGCATTTTTTGAAAATCTTCCAAGTAATTGGGAGGGGCTTCGGGTTCCAGGACTGAGTTTTGCACTTTTCCAAGGTATGTTCGCAATTATCACTCCAGCTTTAATTTCAGGTGCTTTAGTGGAGAGAATAAGTTTTCGTTTTTGGTGTTTATTCACGCCTATATGGATTTTGTTGGTTTATGCCCCTTTGGCTCACATGGTTTGGGGTGGTGGTTTACTTGGTAAAGATTTGGATTTTGCTGGAGGAACGGTTGTTCACATCAGTTCAGGAGTATCGGCTTTAGTGCTCGCAGGAATAGTAGGCTCGCGCAGCAATTGGCCTAAAGATATAAAACCTCCTCATGACATTACTCAGATTCTCATAGGAACTGGTTTATTGTGGTTTGGCTGGTTTGGATTTAATGGGGGAAGTCAACTAAGTGTTGGCGGCGCAGAGCTTCCTTTTACTACGACCCATGTTTCGGCAGCAGCTGGATTGGTAGCTTGGGCGTTGATTGAAACATTTAGAGATGGGAAAGCCACTGCGGTAGGGATGGCTACTGGTGCAGTTGCGGGGTTAGTAGGTATCACGCCAGCAGCCGGCTTCGTAAGTCCAGCTAGTGGAATGTTAATTGGCGCTATTACATCCTCTTTATGCTTTATCTCAGTTAAAGTTAAAGTCAAATTATCTTTTGACGATTCATTAGATACTTTCGCTGTCCACGGTGTGGGTGGAACTGTGGGGGCTCTCCTTACTGGATTATTTGCCAAACCAGAGTTAATTGAATCTCACCCTGCTGGATTAGTTCTTTCAGAGCAAGGTCGTATTGGATTGGTTTTAGGACAATTTCAAGCAGTTTTAATTGCATATGTAATTGCTGCATTTGGAACTTTGATAATCGTGTTTTTATTAAAAACACTTGGGTGTAATTTTAGAGTTGAAAAAATCGAAGAAGATGCAGGGTTAGATATTTCTGAACATGGTGAAGAAGCTTATATGGAGAGAGCTGGTTCTCCTAAGGCCCTATAGATAAAAATTCAGGATCTCTTCTTACCATTACTTGACTGAAAACTTTGTTTTTGTTGAGTGCCAAAAACCGCCTTGTGTAGAACAGGGCGGTTTTCTTATGCTTTTTCTAGACTTGCCTTGATGTATTTTTATCTCCAAAAGTTGTTTTTGGTTAGAGGCTATTCAGCACAGCAGTAGAGGTTGAGTTAATTGGCTATTATGTGAGAATTTTGTGGTAGTTTAGGCAAATTTATCGATGCCATCCGATTTGTGATACCAACTTCTGTTGCCTCTTCATACATCGATTTGTGAGATGTTTAACTTGATAAATCAAACTTTTGTGAAGAAGATAACTCACAAGAGTGACGCATGACTCATTGCACATATAAGTCATGCGATCACACGTAAGATTTACTGAACTTCCTCTGGATTCTTCAACTCTTCAACTAGAGCAACAAGTTTTGGAGTCTTAATATGACCTATTTTGATGCTCATTTAGTGCTTTTTTTTATGATTCAGCGATGAAAAGGTGCTTGTACAAGTGAACTTGAATAAGTCTGTTAAGTTAAGTCACCTATTTTTCTCCATTAAGAAATGTAGCTATATTTTGGCCGCTCCCATTTAGCCAAGCATTCAACTCACTGAACTAAATTTCCATCCTTTATTTAACTTTGACCCACAGGAGGTGCTGTGACTCCTAAACCATTTCTAACAAATTCAGCTCAGGTGAACATGAGAAAAAACTCCTGTTTAAACAACAACCCAATAATCTTTGTGTTTTCTGAGGATTAGTTTAAGAAGATCAAGAATCATTGTTTTACCTCAATATTTCAACTCAAAGTAATAAGGAATTAGGTGTGGAAGCATTCCAAAGGAAATTAATAAAACTGAAAACCAAAGAAAGATTGATGAAAGAGTATTCGAACCATTGGTTTTGAAACTACGGGTTGATTGCATGATTAGACCTCCTATTAGTCGAATGTTTTTAGTAGTCCATTGAGCAGTTACCAAACTGCAAGCATTCATTCTCGTAGTCGACCTCATCAAAATCAGTCTCATAATTAGAAACTAGATCACACCAATCGTTTCCTTGGATAGGAACCCCACAAGATTTCGAGAATGTTTTCTTTACGTCTTCGATTGCATGTTTAAAAGGATTACCGCATGACATGGTTTGACCTCCTAATAGTGCTTTGATTTATATCTACTCCTTCTAATTTAAAAAATCTATAGGACAAAAACCCTAAAGTATTAACTATGACTGATCCAATAAAGGAAAAACCTGAAATTATTCAGGGGTTAAAATTGTTCCGACATTTGTTGAGACCAAATGAAAAGTGTTCTCTGTCCATTCATGAGACATGAGATGCCTCCTTAGAGTCAATGCACAGTTCCTCTTTTATTATCTTTGAGAGTGTGATGACTCCTGCTTAATGTCTACTCCATTCATCAAAAAATATCTATGCAAAGAACCAAATGTAGAAATACTATGGTGTTATTACTCCAAGTAATTCTTATTAAGTGGTGGGAGAAAAAGATCTGGAGTTAAAGCACTACAATTGGTTTGTAGTGATGGACTTAAAGATGGTGATCAAAAACCTCCCCTAACCATCAAGAGGTAAATCTATGACCAGAACAAGAGACAAGTTTTGGACAGCAATTATTGCAACTAAGCAATGGTTCACCAAGTTTTTTTACAACTGAAGCAGATGCTTTAGTTGATGACTTTGGAAATAATCTACCACCAAAGATAGGAACTCAATCTTATTCAGGAGATATTCACGACAAAGTTGATTTACAAACTTAAATTCAAGGTAGATCGATCTATTAGAAGAGATTTTTATTGAGTAAGGTAAGTGCCTACTCGCAATCGTCAATCCTAAAAGTGCTATATTTTACAAGCTTATAAATATAAATTACTTAATTATATTTCTTGATAGATTACTAAGACTATACCTTTTGCTCCAGTGGTAAAATTAAATTTTTTGGGCTATTTATGTAGTAATCACTATTAACATTTATGGATTTAAAGAAATTTTATTCTCTGAATTTTCTTGGACGATTATTTCTAAGTGCCATTTTTATAAATGCAATACCAGGTAAAATTACTAACTTTACTGCTCAAGCCGAATACATAACAAGTAGAGGATTCCCCGAGCAAATTTCAATAGTAATGATGGTAGGAGCTATAGCTTTGCTTCTTTGTGGTGCTGTCCTTTTGATTTGCACAGAACGTACCCAACTCGCTTGTTCGCTACTTCTAATATTCTTAATCCCAGCAACAATCATTTTTCATCTAGTACCTTTTCAACTCGCGGCAGTGGCACGAAACCTTTCTGTAATAGGAGGATTACTTGTTGCCATAGAAAAATCCAAATAAATAAGATAGGTTTACTATTAAATTCTTTTGGGCTGACTTTCATCAGTCCTTTTTTTATGAAAAAACTACAAGTAATTGTTCTATGTTTTTGGTTCTTTCAGCCAATTACCATTCGTGCTAAGCCTGTTCGTGGAATTAGCGACTTTGATGGAAGCTTCAAAAAAGTTGAGAGAATCACTTTTGAATGTCCTTTCAATAACGAGAAAAATTTACAAAGAACCAATATGGAATTAGATGATCAACAACCAAAAGAAAAATGTTGGGTTGATTTCTACCCTACCTATTTAAATTTGATGGATAAACAAAAAATAAACAAAAACAATGTAATTAGATTTTGGCAATCCCCTCCCTCATCGGGTAAATGTTGTGCAAGTTGGAATTTAATCTATACAGATAATGAAGGTAAGACTAGGATTTTATCTATGAGAAAAAAAGAATTTCCCTTCCCACTTACAAAAAGAAAATTAAAAATACTTGGAACCCCATCAAACGTTATCAATCGATGGCTAGCTCAATAAACAAAGCAAAGAAATTAATGCAGTAGGGAAAACCAGTAACAATAAGAGTTGAAAATGTTCACGCTTGAAAGATTTATTTTTTAATATTTTCTTAATTAATGCCTAAGTCCTTCAAAATTCGAGAAAATAATGACTCACTACTATGGTTACGCACATGCTCCTGAGCCCTCACCCTCATCTAAGGATAGTTCATCTGCCTCATCAGAATCTCAATCCGAAAAAACTTCAGAAATTGAAACTAAGATCGTAAAAGTACAAACCAAAAGCTCCTCTCATCCATACTTTGGGCAAGGTTCTGCAAAAGGATATTTTATTGACGGAAAAGAATCTCCTTCACTTACTCTTAGACAAAATGTTGTGTACAGATTTGATCAATCAGATAGCAGTAACAGTAACCACCGAATCCTATTTTTTACTGACGTAAACAAATTAAACTCTTATCAAACAAGTTCTTCAGGCATCGTTGGTACAACTGGTGCATACACCGAGATAACCTTAAAAAGTAGCTCACCAGTAGAGATTTTTTATCAATGTCAGAATCATCCTTTAATGGGTAGCAACATATATTCCTCAACCTCAGGTAATGATTTACTAACTAGTAGTTCAAATAACGAACTTATTGATGGAGGTTCTGGGATAGATACTGTTACTTTCTCAGGAAAATTTTCCGATTATTCCATCACACGTAATTCAACCTCTTTACTATTAAATGATAAAAGAATAGGTGCCAATGATGGAGCAGATACACTTTCCAATATTGAATACATTCAGTTCTCAGATCAAACTGTAGAGGAATCACAAGTAGACATTGTTAAAACCTATGACGGCAAATTCTCCGATTATCAGTTTTACAATAAAGGTGATGGGGTTTATCAAATCAAAAGCGATTCTGGATATGACGATATCACTGGCATTCCCTCATTGACGTTCACTGGAGAAGCTACAACAAGTTCATTCAGAGACATTAGTTCCATTGTTGATATCAAAGGGACATTTGATCAAGTCACTGGCTTAAATACAGATGATGCAAAAATGTTTCGCTTATACAGTGCTGCCTTTAGCCGTTTACCTGATCCTGATGGATTGAATTATTGGATTAGCAAATATACCTCCGGTGAAGATGATGATAGAGCTGTCGCTCAATCATTTCTTGCTTCTGATGAATTTTCTGAACGCTACGGAACCAACCTCTCCAATGCTAAATACGTCGAGACTCTATATGTGAATGTTCTTGGTAGGGACTATGATCAAGTTGGCTACACTTATTGGTTGGGAAACCTAAATAGTGGATTGGAAACAAGACATGAAGTACTTTTAGGTTTTTCGGAGTCAGTCGAAAACAAAACTCTTTTCACTGAAATGACAGGTTTTGTTTAATCTTTTAAAGCTTCTTTCAAGTCGCCTAAACTAGTAAAATCATACCCTATGCCGCATTACATTCTGAGATCAAACCTTGAATGCAAAAACTTTTGAATAAGATCTTGGTCATAGTGAAATGGCTTTATGCTTAAGTATGAAATGAAAATCAGCTTATAAAAAATAATTTAAAAAGTAAAAGAGAACTCTTGGATATTCAAGGAATTTGTGAGTTCTCAATTAGCTACCTCTTTAAATTTTTCTTTGTTTTGATCGTTTTTATCATTAGTTTTTCTTTTATACCTCGCATGTATCTTTGAATTTGTCCCAAGATGCCTATTTAACTTCTCATCTACTTTTTATTGTGTATTTCCATTCAAATTATTCTATAAAATAGATGTTAAAAACATTGAATTCTTAAAACTCAATAAACAAATAGATCTGAAACACCTAATAATATTATGTCGTACATTTTTACTAAAGCAAAGTGTGAAGCAAATACTGACAAGTACCTAAACATTTTCTCGACTACTTCAAGAAGGATTATCAACAGGTGTAAAAGAAAATAAACTAATGATCAGTTAACCTTTGAAGACATTCAAACCATAGCGAAAAATCTAACTCCGCAATTTTTACTTTGACTCTAATACGTCTTATTAAAGGAAAATTCTTAAAACAATTCGGATTCATTCCTCTTTTAACTCTTCCAATACCAATCATTGCACAAGTCAATCCCGCAGCGCCAGAAAGTATTGATGAGAAAAAAATCAAAGTATCAACTGCCAAAGGTCAATCTGTAGTGGTAACTGCTAATCCATTAGCAAGTGATGCAGCTCTTGAAACTTTGAAGAAAGGTGGAACTGCAATGGATGCTGTGGTGGCGGCTCAAACAGTACTTGCGGTTGTTGAACCACAAAGTTCTGGTTTAGGAGGTGGTTCCTTTCTTATGTATTGGGACGAAGCGACAAGATCACTAGCTGCACTTGATGGTCGAGAAACTGCCTCAGCTCAAGTAAAAGAAGATATGTGGATTGAAACTGATGGAAAAGCTGTGCCATGGCTCGAGGCAACAAAAAGTCGATCTGCAATTGGTGTCCCAGGTACAACAGCATTACTTTGGAAGGGACACCTACAATTTGGGCGTTTACCTTGGAAAGATAATTTTCAAAAAAGTATTGAGCTTGCAAAGAAAGGATTTATCCCAAGTCCTCGCTTTCTAAAATCTATCTCATTGGCAAAGAGATTAGGAATAAACCATAGTCAATCTTTTAAATCCTTATATCTCCCTAATGGCTCGCTACCAGATAAAAAGATTCCATTCCGCAACCAAAAATTAGCATCAACACTGAGTCGTATTTCAAAAGGAGGTGTTAATGAGTTTTATCGTGGAAATATAGCTAACGAACTTATAAATGATCTACAACTTATCAGCAATGGGAAGAATGAAATCAAGTCAATAACGAATGAAGATTTAGCTAATTATAAAGTCATCAAGCGCAAGCCCCTATGTAGAAAATATAAATCATGGAACGTTTGTGCTTTTCCTCCTCCAAGCGGTGGTGGAGTTGCACTATTGCAAGCTCTTGGCACCTATGAACTTCTATCAAAAAATAATATTTCCGAAAGCTCGATCAAACATTGGCATTTTCTAGCCGAATCTTTGAGATTTGCAGATGCTGATCGCTCTAAATGGATAGGAGATCCTATTGATTTTCCGGTTCCAATCAAGGGTTTATTAGATGACAACTATATTGAAAAAAGAGCCGGCACTATAAAAAATAACAAGGCAACATTATGTCCTTTCCCAGGAAAACCAAAAGGAAGCGAACTTTTAGATCTTGCTAGTCAACCTCGAACAGCAGGCGGAGGTACAACTCATCTAGTAGTAGTTGATAAATATGGGAATGTAGCTTCCTATACAAGTTCAGTAGAAACTGTCTTCGGGACAAGGAATTTATCTGGAGGTATGATCTTGAATAATCAACTAACTGACTTTTCATTTGTATCAAACGTCAAAGGTAAACCAATAGCTAATCGAATCAGACCAAATAAACGTCCATTGAGTTCCATGACTCCAGTTATCGTATTTAAAGATAATCGTCCAGTATTAGCACTTGGTTCACCTGGTGGCTGGCTTATCCCCCATTACATAGCAAATGCATTAATTGGAACACTTGATTTCCAGCTCTCACCAAAAGAAGTCGTAAGTCAAAAATTACTGTCTGTTCAACCAAATTACACAGTCCTTGAAAAGAGTGGAGACTGGTCATCAGAGGAAAACAATATCTATCAATCACTTTTTAATCAAGGACATCAACTTAAATTTAGTCCTTTTAGTAGTGGGTTAGCTGTAATCAAATGGCATGATGGAAGCTGGCATGGCTCTGCAGATCCAAGAAGAGAAGGAAAAGCTTTAAGCCTTAGAGGAGAGAAAAGCACCAGGTCAAAAGAAAAATGAGACTCCTTTAAAAGTGAGAAGGAACTCATTTACCAAAATTTTCTCTTCCCCGTCCAGTCATACAATAACCTAATGATAAACCCAACTATAAATAAAGGCATTAAGCCATTGAGTAGTGAATAAAGTGAATAGATTATTAATGGGAAGAAGATGATACGTTTAATGTTGAGATATTTTCTCCATAGTCTTATAAGAGGCATATGTTTTATTACTGTTTTGGTGATAATTTATCAATTTTTTCTTGTTGCATTTTGAGTTTATCTTTTTCTTTTTTTGCCGCTCCATAAGTAATCCTAACACTAAAAGTTATAAAAATTGCATTAATGGCTCCTACTATAATAATTCCTCTAATTATATAATTAATCCCTTCAGGTGAACTTAGATAATTCAATAGATCTTGTTGATCAAACATTTCATTTAGAATTAATCTTTCAAATACCAGATTGACCAAAACTCCTTTGATGAAAAAAGGCCAAAGAAATCTAATATCACTAAAACATAGTTTTGTGATATTTGGCAATGAATTGTTTATGCCTATAGAAGTTTCATTGATTTAACTAAATAGTTGCAAAATATAAACGAGAACTATATTAAGCATCTATATTCTGTACAGATCAATAAATCATCAAGACAATAATTTCTATTGATTGCTTGACGAGGAACCATCTACAGACTATTCCTCCCAGAAAGACAACTAAATAATTTGTGCCAATCTCGACAGGTTCTCCTCTCGTATCTTAATGATTTAAGAAAAAGTATGGATAACATCTATAATAAAAGCTTTTTATAACTCTATACGTCAATATTTGGTAGAGATTACGATAATAATGGTTATAATTATTGGTTAGGTAATTTGAATAACGTTTTCGAAACAATATATGAATCAATATTGGGTATTTCAGAATCAATATAGAACAAAGCACTGCTTTCCTAACTGACTGGCTTAACTTCATAACAAATTCTTCTTACAACATTTGCCGTAAACGTCTATACGAGCTTGATCAAGCAGATACCCCAAATTGTTCAATTAATACTTGGCGACATCTCATTATCATTGCTAGTGCGTATGTACTGCTACAAATAAATTCCTCCAGCTTCTTCACCCTATGCCGTTTTCCGGAAATCAGACCGGAATTGAGTGATAGCAGAACCTATTGGATTGAGGCAATGTCTTGCATCGCACCTACGAGTTTATCCCACAAATGTTATGAACCAGTATTGGTATGAACCTATCTCGAATAAAACTCTCATAAGCACGCACGTTCAGCTAGTTTTGCGTAATGTGTCATCATTTAAACTATTGCTATGCTAGGCATTGCATAACAATTCTCACTTGTTGTCTACATCAACGTCTTATCCCTCTTGGAGACCATCTAACTTCAAAATGTCTGAGTTGGATGCAGTGACTTGAGAAAAAGATTGGATGGTGTCCAGAGGCCGTTTAACTAAATGACAAAAGAACAACTTGCTCTCAAGATTGCTGGAGAAATTTTCAAAGGCAGAGGAAAGCTAGAAACCTTTTACGCTTTGCAATGTATTCGTAGTTATTTCTCTGAACTTTCCGTGGATGATTTAGAGGATATAGCGGGACAGTATGGAATCGATACATAAGAAGTTCGCGGAAACTGAATATGAACTTTTTTTAGGTTTCTCTTGCCCCTTAGAGAATAAATCATTATTTGTTGATGTGACTGTATTTGCCTTATGGTTAATTTCGAGAACTAAAATTGTCCAATACTCATCAAATTAACCCTGAAGGTTTTCTGAGTAAATAGTTAGGAACCTCTCCTTTTTTTTCTGAATTTGTGTCAGTTGTTCTCAAGGGAAACCATTAGACTTAGTAATTTTTCTTAGACAAAGATTTAGCTCTCAAATTCATCTTCACATAGTATTAAAATTAATTGCAGGCAAGCTAGAAGTTCGTTTAGAAATCTAAATTTAATTGCTTATCTGAAGTATTATTTTTTTTTAGCTTAGATTTTTTTTCTTTTCTTGAGACATGTTTTTCTATTATGTTGTTGGTAATATCAAAAAATCCTGGTTTATTTCTAATTTCTTTTAACTTTATTCGTGCTCTCCTTGCACTATTTATGGGATCTACGATAGGTAATGGATAATTTTTTCCAAGAACAAATGATGAATCTTTTTGACGGAATAAATCAACTTCCCAAGGCTCATGAATGAATTTAGTTGGAATATTTTGTAATTCTTTTACCCAAGTTCGAATAAATATTCCCTCAGGGTCATGGTCATATCCTTGTTTGATTGGGTTATAAATTCTAATTGCATTAATTGCTGTTGTACCCGACTGCATTTGGCATTGTGTCCAATGAATTCCTGGCTCGTAGTCAATAAACTTGCGTGCTAGGCACAAACCACTTTCTTGCCATGGTAGCCATAAGTGGTAGCTAGCAAAGGACATAAGCATTGCTCTCATTCGAAAATTAATCCACCCATGATTATTTAGAGATCTCATGCATGCATCAATAAAAGGTATCCCAGTTAGACCTTGACTCCATGCATTTAAAAAAATCGTATTTGATTTCCTAATACCACGCATTTGTTGGTGGTACTCACGATTTTCTAACTCTGGCTCTGATTCAAGCTTTTGAATAAAATGACAATGCCAATGTAATCTTGAGTCGATTGCTCTGGAGCCTCTTTTCTTAGTTTTTCTAATTGCTTGGACTACCTCTCTAATTGACAGACAACCCCAAGTTAGATAAGGCGATAAGCGAGAACACCCATCAAATGCTTTTAATGGACTTGATAGCGAATATTGATAATTATCTATTTTGTACCTCAAAAAATCATTTAATCTCTTAAGTCCTTGCTTTCTTCCTCCCTTAATTCGAAGGTTACATTCATCTAAATTTAAACTTAGACATTTAGATGAGGGTAAACTATGACTTGGAATATCAATCAAATAATTTACTTTTACGGGATTATTGATGATTTCCTGTGACATATGTTGTTCCCATTTTTGAGACCAGTTTTTACGTGTTTTGAGACCTCTAAAAACACCTACTTGTCTAAATTCATACCAATTTATGCGTTCATTTTTTGTGAAATGCCTAAGATTTTGATCACGTTTAAAAGTCCATTCATTGCCAGTTTCTTCATGGCTATAGATGCCTTGAATATGAAACCTTTCCATCAATTCCTTAATCACATCTTCGATATTCCCAACTCTTATGATTAATTTCAAACCAATCTCATTTAATGAGTTTTTTAAATCAATTAAACATTCTCGTACAAACTCCCATTGTCTTGAAGAATGATCAGGGAGTGCCCATAGACTTGGTTCAATAACAAATATTGGTATTATTTTTCCAGCTTTTAGGCCCTGACTAAGTGCTTCATTATCACATATTCTCAAATCTTTTTTAAACCAAACTAAATTTATTGATTCCACTCTTGAGATTTCGATAACGTTGTCAATTAAAAAAGATAACTTATTTTATCTCAAAGTTGATTTAGTTGCGATTAAATAAGAGTAAGCAAGTTTTTCTCTGTATGTTTTACATATTTATTTAACAAGTAATCATCACGCTCGTTGCAGAGCTTTAATAATATTGAACTATGGAAAAGCTTAAAAGCCTTATCATTGCATGGGCTAGTCTAAGAGTAATCTATCTCGATAAATTGAAAAGGCATGAAGATAGCTATGCAGTAAGCCAGGAATTTTATGATTGGACGGCTTCATTAAATGACTACCAACAAATAGATAAAGGGAATATCCTTAAAGTTCCAACTTTTAATAAGGAAAACCGTACTAACTAAGTTACACATTAATTTAGTTAAGTAGTCACTATAAATATGAGTTGTGTAGTTTAATCAATCATCTACTAATTTTTAATCAGCAACTTGAGACAAAAAAATTGTTTTCAGGCATTTATCCTTATCCGCTGAAAAGTCAATCAGATTAATTCAATGACCCACCATAATGCACCTTTAAATTTTTCTCATGCACCCAATAATCATAATTTTGCACTGAGCGAGAAGTCTCTGCATGAGATACAGATGCATCTTATGAACAAACAAGAACTTAGACTCAGATATATTCAGCTAATGAATGACGCACAACATATGCTGGGCAGACAAGAGGCAATCGACTTAATCAAAGAATCCGAGATGATATGGAAAAAACTCAGTGCCTAGATGTATCCTTTTTTTCTCAGCAATCCTATCACTCTGATAACTATATGAAATTGTTGTTATTGAAAGGGCAAACTTCAATTAGTCAATATGATTTTTATCGACTTTAATTATTATTTTATAAACAAATGACAGACGTCAGTAAATATTTATAAGTTGAATTTATTTGTTTTTGCATATTTATTAATATTTGCTATTGTTGTTAGCTTTAGTTGTTAACCGAACCTTTAAATCTCACAATTAGCTATTTGTCCTTAGATGATATATAAAAAATCACATGAAACCATGAAGAAATTTATCCCTTACTTATTTCTCTATGCAACCACCCTACATACTTTTCTGGGTGCTTCTCCCGTAATGGCTATGGGATGTGCTGCTCACTCCAAAAAGGCTGAGGTTGTCTGTGAAGCCGGGGATATTGAATGTCAAAAAAAATCTTCTGAAACAACTTTCAACTAGCACATTGCTTAAATATCATCCAGATTTTTATCCATCTATTTTAGAGTCCGCTGAAAGAGGCGAACTTTGGGGATTATCTACAACGCATAGTTATTTTATTCAACTAAAACTTGACTTAAGCTCTCCTAAGAGGAGGTAGAATTTTTGAACGTTAAATCAAAGTATTTATAGTAAATCTTGAACAACCAGTTGCTCCAATCTTATTGAGTTGCTTCATAGCTTTTTTTATATTTTTGTTTAAAATTTTTTTTAAACATTTTAAAGAGTTAATAATCTACCATCGATTGTCTAGTCCTTTTTATTTCACCTCGCTTTTTCTTCGATTCAATTCGCTTTTTTTGTGATGTGCGTGTTGGAATAGTTGCTTTTCTTTGTTTAGGAGGTGCTTTTAAAAGCTCTCGCAAGGTTGAGGCAAGTCTACTTAAAGCTACTTTGCGATTCTGATATTGAGTTCTCTGATTTTGAGCAGTTATACAAATTGAACCATTGATGAGTTTGACTTGACTTTGAATTGAAATCTGATGCTTTTGAAATGGAGTTAAAGCTTTTGACTTAAATACGTCGAATATAACCTCAACTCGACTCTCTATCTTATTTATATTCTGACCGCCTACTCCTGATGATCTGGAGAATCTCCACTTCATCTCATTCTCAGGTATTTTAAGTTTTGCATTGATTCTGAGATCCATTTATCTTCATTATCCAGGAAATTAAAGTTAGATCATTTCTTGAGGATTTTGCTTCTTCATTTTTTTACCCCATTAGGAGAGCAAAATAACAATTAATAAAAAATTGTTTTGCTAAAGCTTATTTATACACTTTAATGAGAATGCTTGTCACATAATAATTTTATTCATAACATACTTTCTGCTATCTAATTTAGATAATTCCCACCCTTGTTCTTTTTTAGACTTTTAACAGTGTGACAGTTTACAAAATTTGTTATGGTCTATGACATACAAAAGTCTTATTTTATGTATTTTAATTCTTTGTTTTAGGAAAGATTTACATAAATAATTTTTTAAGGTAATGAGTTCTTAAACTACCTGGCTAATTAGATTTAGAAAAGTGCACCAAGTTTTTATTTATTGATTATCTCATTTACTTCTCCATGTGTAGAGAGCTACTGAAGCACTAGAAATAAAAATGACTAATCATGCTATGCGAAGTAGCTCTTATAAGATGTACTGAAGACCGTGAAAAGATTTGAATTTAGCTTGACGTCAAACTCATGCTTATTCCTGATGGAGGAAAAAATAGTTAAATTTGGCGTTGATTATTTATGGGCTGTTCCCAATTGGTTGAATTATAGGTGGGATCTTTCTTCATAAGGCAGTGCTTAAATACTATCTTGCTGATTAAACTATTTCTATGCACGCTAATCTTATGAAAAAATTTTCTAAAGCTATTGCGCTTGGTATAGTTGTAATTTTTATCCTTTCTGCTTTTGCAGGATTATTTGGAACACTTATTTCAAGCTAATCAAGACGTACTTTTTATAAATTCTCATTTAGTTAAATGCTCGTGGCAGTGATAATGATTTGTTGGTAGAGCCAACAACTAAGTGTAAGTATAGAATTTCAAGAGTTATTTTAATCTGAATCGATTTTCATACATCATTAGCTTGTCAATCACCGTGATGAAATAATAAGGACTTGGCTTTCAAGTAATATATAATCAGCTAATACCTGTAATAATTTCGTATTTTTTTAGATTCAATGCAAAACTTTCTATAACGTTTTCGCTGAATAATCAAATTTATGCAACTTTTGAATCATCTTTTTTATAGAATTCTTTCTTTATTTTTAAATATTTTCTACCAATTTTGTATTGTCTATGGAATAGATTCAACTGGTTGGTATCATCGCCCGTAGATTTAGTTTCTATCTCAGCTATTGGCTTAGTCATTTGACTCCATATAAAAAGCATCCCAAGTGCAGATACTAGTAATGGAAGATAGGCTTTTATTAAACTTACGATTACCAGGGTAGTGATAAAACAAAGAGAAAATATAGTCCACTTTTGAAGTTTACTATTTGGTAGATTTTTCTTTTTTGTTTTTGAATAAGAAATGATTGGTAGATCAGGAGACATTAGTTATTGAGTTTGAGGTGTATTGGATTAGTAGATGCCTTAATTCTTCTTGCAATGTGGTGATATATTCTTCTGACCATGTCTATATAATAGATACTCTGCTAGCCGATTTATGTATGATAAATTTATTTGACCGTTTTGATATGGAAGATAAGGTGTTTGATAATGACACGGAGATTCTACTTAAACTAGATAATTTTTAACAAATTCAAACAAGGTTGTAAATGTTTTCGAATGAATCGGCCATAGACTTGAGTAAAAATATATCCTTCTTAAGGAGGAGAGGAAGAACCACTGAAATTTTATATTGATAATTATTAACTTATTTAATTTCGCACTTAACTTCTGTGAGTGATGCAAGAGGGATATCAAGAAATGTATCAAATATTTTATTGCCAGTTTTCGGTAGGAGGGAGATACCTATATGCATAGTTATGCAATTATCTTGAATAAGAAGACCTTCTCCTTTAATCAATTTACCCATTACTTATACGGTCTTAAGTAATTTATTAATTGCTAATTCATAAAATTTCGTTATATCTCTAATACAAAAATTAAATTTGAATTTGAACTTGAATAATACTTCTCCAGAATTCTTATGAATAGTTCCCTCATGCTGATGTATAGGTACTTTTATTTGGAAATTAGAGTGCAATGGATTAGATATAAATTTTGTTGCTTTGAATCAATTAGAATATTGATAAATATTTCACAAGGAAAGCTTAGATTTTTGAGTTAATTCTTTTCATTTGGTAGTAATGTCTATTTCCCTCTCCACAATGTAGGCGAAAGAAGAATACTTATCAATTGTTAATCGACATATGTCCGTATTTTTTAGTCTCATAGGGGTATCAGTAATAAATTTCTTGTCTGCTCAGATATCAATTTTATCAACAAAATAAGAGGTATATAATTTTGATTTGAAGCATTTAAATATTAACTAGATTAATTGAAAAATGATTTTTCTCACTCAAATTTCTTGAATATATAAGAGTATTCTCTTTTGACTAGCTTTTCTGGATCTTAATATGAGATTAGAGTATGGCCTTAGCCTCTTTGATTTAACGATGGGCTGGCATAAGGTCAACGTTGAATATTTAATTAAATCATTATGTTCATTTGGCCATTCCACTGAGTAATCAATAGTGTGTTAATTATAATAAGATGTTAGTGTAGTTTTTGATGTCTGAAAATTTAACCCCAGATTGGTCCTCTGAATTTGAGCACTACAAGAATCTTTCTAGAAAAGTAGTTACAAACGAAGATATAATTAATTTCTTTAATAATCACCAAAAGGCTTTTTATCTTGACAGCTTCTCTTCAAGCTGGGCTAAGATGATGGAGGCCTATGAAGCAAAAGAGAGTCTAACTTCGGATGACTTAAACAAACTTGAGGAAATGCAATGGCATGAAATGCCAGATTCCTTGAAATTATTCGCATATGATTTTTGCATTAAGAATGGGTTTTGCTTCACAGGCACATCCAGTTGATCTGATAATTTATAGTTTATGTCCGAGAAATAACATAGATAAAACAAGGGATATAAAAATATAACTTTTTATGATCCTAATAATAAAAATGTATTTAAATATATTCCAATATTATGGATGAATATCCCCTTTTATTTATTTTTTACCCTCTTGCTCTTGGAAAGCCATGATTTGAAGTTTTCCTCCTCTACTTTTTCTCTCCATTCTTTTGATGATATGGGTAATCTAGTTTTTTTCTTTTTCTTTGTTTTATTAAATGTTAAATATAAATTTGAATAAGCAGCTATTACTAAAAATAAAAGCAAAATTGTATTTATGTTCATTTCACTAGAGTTTTTGGAATAAACAAAGGATACTCAACTTTGTGCAAAAAGGATATAATTTAAAAAGTAAGTTGATTTTCAGATCCAAGAAAGAAGTATGAATGCATTCTTACAAAGCTAATAGTTCTGATTTTACTTTTTTCTTCAAAGGTTTTCCATGTGCCTGCACCTTGTGAATCTTTCTCAGACCTTTAGTTAAGGTATTGATTAGCATGGTGTAGCAAAAAAACAAAGATATTATCGAATAACTATTCGTACAGCAAACAGAAAAACATTAGAGTCATAAATCTAGCTACTGCTTCGTCCAATCATGTAAATATGCACCAATTCCATAAATACCTGCAAAAGCTATGATTTATTTTATTGATATGGAAAGTAAATAGTTTGTCTAATTCAATTGCCATCACTTTTTAATGTTATATATTATTATATAATATGATCAACAAACTATCTATAAATAATAAATTCTCAAAAGCTAGTTTTTGGTTTTTTTTTAAGTTACTTAGAGCTTTTTATGGAAAAAATTAAAAAAGATTTTTTTATGATTATTACATTAGGGTTTTTTTTGTTTTCTTTCTTGCATCCGCCAATTTTAGAAGCGATCGAACTAGATTTAACGGCAGCTCAAAATGCCGTTGGCGAAAGATTTGCAAGCAAATTTTGCGAAGCTAAGGAAAAGGGATTTTCCTCAGAATCCTCAAGTGAATATGCATTAAATAATACTTATTTAAAATTTGTGGCTTTTCCGGAAGATGAAACTTTTGTAGAAGATCTTTGGGATTTCACTTTAGGAATAATTAGAAAAGACTGTGGTAATTATATTTCTGAGAATGAGGAAAATATATTGAGAGAATTTTTCCAAGAGGAAGGAGAGATTGCTAAAAATCGAGATTTATATTTACCAAATTAATGAAAAATTTTTATGATTTTATAGTTATTGGTGCAGGTATATCTGGTTGTACATTTGCATCATCTCTAAATAAAAGATTTTCTAAAGATTCTATATTGTTGATTGAACATGGTAGAAGGTTAGGGGGAAGAGCGACAACGAGAAAATCAAGAAAAAATAAAAATCTTAAATTTGATCATGGTTTACCTTCTATTAATTTTAGTAATAATGTCTCAAAAGATATATTGACATTAATTTCTCCATTAATTGATTCAAAAAAACTGGTAGATATTTCAAATGATATATTAATGATGGATGAGCTTGGCTTTCTAAATGATTCTTATCCAAAGACTAAAACTTATAAGAGTTTACCTTTTATGGTTGATTTTTGTGAGGAAATAATTAATCAATCAATTAATCCTAAGAAAATAAACTTTTTATTTCAAACACTTGTTAAATCAATTCATAGAAAAAACGAACTTTGGAATATAGAAGTTAATAATGGTTGTATTCTAAAATCTAAATATTTTATTTTATCTAGTTCTTTAATCGCTCATCCAAGATGTTTAGAAATTCTTGATATAAGAAAGCTTCCATTAAGAGAAGCTTTTAATCTGGGTCAAGATAAAATAGTGGATTATTTATTACAAAAAACAAAAAAATTAACATATTTAAAGCGTAAGATTTATATTTTACATGTTTCGAATCATGCAGCAGTATTAAACTTTAATTATAAATACTTACAAATAGTATTTTCAAAAAAAATTGAAACTAATTTAAATTTTGAAAGAATTATTTTTCAAATACAACCTGACGGGACTATGGTTATAGTTTTGCACTGTGTTTATGTAAATAAACTAATTGTTATCGATAGTGATAACGTCATTAAATCGTTGTTCTCTCTATTCATAAATTATCCAAAATTTCTAGATTTAATTCTAGAAGCAAGTTTAATAGATACTATGGATTGGAGAGCTTCTCAACCCCTTAATAACTTATTACCAAAAGAATTGCAGTGGTCTGAAACAAGCAATATTGGTTTTTGTGGAGATTGGTTCAATTGGAGAAATTGTGGAAGCCTGGAGTCTGCTATGAATAGTTCAATAAGGTTAGCTCAATTACTGACTTAAATTTAAAAAAATTTTTTCATTAAAGATAGGTTTATCTAAAAAAATATTATGGAAGATCAATAAGATTTATACATTAATCAAAAGTTAAAGAAAATATGCTTTTTACCTTGCTTTATTTATAAGTTGTAGATATACATGATTTATATTCAATTTTATTATGATTACGGTTATTTTTCTGCTTGCTATTGGTTTGGCTGCTTGGACTTTTTCAACAGTAATGAGTAATGGAAAGCATCAAGATGAGATTACTCAAGAGTTAGGCAAAATTTTCGAGAGCTTAAAGTTGCTGACCTCTTCACTTACAGCTCTCATAAAACTTTTGATGAAGGATTCCATTGCCTCAGCAAAGAATGAAGACTTTCAACCAATCAGTTCAAATGTTATTGATCTACTAAAGCTAGAAAAAAAAGAAGAAGCGGCTTGAGTTCTCGTCCTAATTATTTAGATTTGGGTTGCTTTAAAGAGATCACCAACATATTTTTTAAAGACATTAGCTTCTTCTAATCCATGAAGGTGCTCCGGAGAACCATTCTCCAAGATCATCTATATCAGGATTGAATATAGAATTTGGCTCTTCTGAATTAAGATCAAGTCCATTTATTAATTCATCTATTGAATTAGAAACAGGTAGATTTCTTTGAATTCTTGAGGCTTTTCTAAGCCAACTAGAGACGTTTTGATTCTTCGAGGCATATTTATTGAGATAGATCCTTTCTTCAAGTGTTACGTGATTTCCCCGAGATAATCTAATTAATATTTCCTGGATTTTAAGTCGGGAGGATGTAGTAAGCATGATTAATATCTATTTTATTCTTTTTAGCTTGGAATAAATGATATGCAAGTGGAGTTTTTTAACTTTAAAATTAACTTTTTTATGAAATTTATACATTTCTATTCTTCTCAAACAGCTGATCTTTTTTCTTTGATGGTACTCTTTTTACTTGAAGATGATACTCCATACACTAAAGACTTTGAGTTTGATTTAATTTGACCTTGAATCTGAGCTATTATTTCCTGTACATCTTTTTTCGTTTTTAAGCTTAAATTTATTTCTTTTGAACACTAACTAATCGAGGGTTAATTTTTATGTGAAAACTTTTTTAAAGTGTCAATATCAATAATTTTCAAAGTACTTTCCTCTGTGGCTTCCAAGACAATCAGAGGAGCCATTCCATCTTCAAACGCTTCTTTCCATCTAGGTGCACAAAGACACCATCTATCCCCTGCTTTTAATCCTGGAAATCCTAATTGAGGGGTAGATAGATCATTTCCTTGAGCTTTGCTGTAAGAAAGAAATTCTTTAGTAATCACAGCACAAACAGTATGCATTCCTTGATCGGATATGTCTGTTCTGCATGCTCCATCTCTGTACCATCCAGTCATGGGATTGCAACTACAAGATTTAAGTTCAGAACCCAAAACGTTTTTTTGTGACATGACTTGTTTTTTTCTTATGGCTTATAGTATTACCCGATCTACTTATTTTTATTTAAAGGCAAAAAAAGATGACTGCACCATTAATAAAAGGTGCCTCTGGAATAGAGGGAGATAAATTAACTTATGCTTCTATCAATGAAAATAATAAGGAGATTTATACTTTTACTGCTAACGAACCAGTTTCATGGTCTATAACTGGAGGAGAGAAAAGTCTTTTTAGGATTGATCAATATACTGGAAAATTAAGTTTCAAAGATGCTCCTGATTATGAAACAGTTAAGCGATTAAATGGAACTACGTTACAATTTCAAACTAACTTCTCAACTGATAATGTAGGAGAAAAATTTTTTGTAGAGGTTTATAATGATGAAAATCAAACTAATAATACCACACCTATTACTGCTGATAACTTTATTCAATATGTAAGTGATGGTTCTTATAATAAGACTTTAATTCATAGAGTAGTTTCTGATTTTGTAATTCAAGGTGGTAGATATACTTGGCCATCAATTGCCTCTAATCAAATAGGAGGATTTCCACAAATAATCACATCAAAAGGTGAAATAGTAAATGAGCCCGGTAATTCCAACTTGATGGGTACAATTGCCATGGCAAAAATATCCGGGGAGCCCAATAGTGCAACTTCTGAATGGTTTATAAATTTGTCAGACAATCAAAACCTTGACTTACAAAATAATGGATTTGCTGTATTTGGACATTTATTGGGAGATGGAATAGAGAATCCTTTACTTTTAAATAATCAATCAATATATACTGTAAATTATGAGGATGTTGGACTAACCATACCAGAGTTGCCTTTGTTTAATTTACAAGGAAATATTATAAATAATAATAATTATTTTGCTATTCATCAAATTTCTACAATTAGTCAACGCCCCAGTGAAATTAAGAATGTATTTAATGTAATAATTACAGCTAATGATTCAAATGGAAATGAATCAAATCAATATGTAATCGTGACAGTTAAAGATATTCAAGGAGAGTCTCTGAGTGGACTTGATGGAGAGGATATTCTCAAAGGAGGCTTGGGAAATGATGTTTTTCAAGGTAATGGTGGTGACGACACGATTGATGGTGGCGCGGACTATGACATCGCAACTTATTCTGGTAATTTCTCAGACTATACATTTATAATTTCTAATAAAAAACTAACCGTAAAAGATAATCGATTATCTACAAATGATGGAACTGATACATTATCTAGTATTGAAAAGTTGGTCTTCACAGATAAAAATGCCTTAGTGACGAGTAAAGAAATTAAAGGGATTACTTCTTTAGGGTTTCAATCAGAAAAAGTGTATTCAGGAAACAGCGATACTTATAAATTCTATGATTTAGGTAGTGATAAATATGGTGTAGGAACTGCTACTGGTATTGATGAATTAACTGGTGAATCTATTCTAAAATTTGATGATAAGAAAATGAATCTAATTAATGATGTCAAAGCTACGTTCGACCAAGTTATAGGATTGAATACTGATTCAGGAAAAATGTTTCGCCTTTATAACGCCTCTTTTAAACGTCTACCTGACCCAGATGGTTTACGTTATTGGATTGAAAATTTTAGTTCTGGCAAAGATGATGAACGAGCAGTTGCTTCTTCTTTTTTGGTGTCTGCAGAATTTAAGGAGCGATATGGAGAAAACGTCTCTAATGAAAGTTATGTTGAAACTCTTTATGTCAATGTTTTAGGTAGAGATTATGATCAAGTTGGTTATAATTATTGGCTAAGTAATTTGAATACCGGTGTCGAAACAAGATATGAATTACTATTGGGTTTTTCAGAGTCAGTGGAGAACAAAGCTCTTTTTTCCGAAATTACTGGTTTGTATTAATTGGTTAATTCAGATTTCCAATGTAGATGTATATATAAACTAAACATAAATATGTCGCACATATCTCACCAAGGCCAAAGAAGACAGAGTTGTCAGCCCATATGATTATCTGAATTTCTGAAGATTTGATTTTTTTTCAACCTTAACTTTCAGCCATACATCTGTTCAATGTTAATTATGAGTTTCATCCAAGTTTTCATGTAAAGCTTTGCATAATGTCTTAATAAACCTTTTCAAAAGAGGTGTTGCTGATTTTCTTGAGAGATGACATCCTTTTCAATGAACTTTCTTTTACTGTTCTTGTTTTATCTAAAAGTCATCGAGGAGATTAGACTTAAAGAAATTTCTTACCTCTCAAATCAACAAGGTTTGCAATATGGTTGGTATATAGTACGCTAGTACTACTTACTGTATTGCAAATGTTAATGTTGACTATTCTTTTGATCCTTCAAAGCTTTTTATTGATTTGTTCTAGTACTAAGTCTTTGCGATTTT
>CACOQT010000015.1 GCA_902629395.1 uncultured Prochlorococcus sp. | reverse complement strand
AACTAGGGCTACGGAATATATTGAAGAAAATTGTTGAGTTTTTCAGAATGGAATATCATCTGTATCAGGCACCAATGGTGAACTGTCCCATTTGACACCCTCGTTATTTAATGATGCAGAGGAGTTTGTCTTGAGATTTGACTGAGTTTGAGAAGGTATTGATGAAACCTCTGAGTTAGAAGAAAAGGGGTGAATTCTTGAAAGAGTAAATTCAGCTCGCTTTTCTTTTGTACCATCCTGTCGTGGAACAGTATTCATTCTTAAGCGACCTTCAATAACTAATCTAGAATTTATTTGAACTCTGTTTTGAAGTTCTTCCGCTAACTTTCCCCAACCAACTACCTTGATTGAGCAGGGTGGATCATCAGCACGGAGGCTGTCAAATTCAACTTCTGTTTCAGCTAATGGTGTTTTGTTGTCTTGGGTAAATCGAACTGTGGGTGCTTTCTTTACTAAAACTTCAAGCATGCAATGGTTCATTTTTTTTCTTTAGTTATTGTGATTTATCTTGATGGATATAAGGGAAAAATGCCAGCCACATCTTTGGTTGTTAACAGGAACAGGCGAAGGTCATGCCTTTGCTGAGTCACTATTAAATGACGGATGGAAAATAACTATTAGTGTTGTTTCAGAAAGGGCATCAATTCCATATAAAAATTTAAATATAGAGAAAATATTAATTGGTGCTTTAGTTAATGAGGGGCAAATAAGGAGTATCATTTTTAATGCTAAAAATCATCAAAATGAATTTCTATGTGTAGTCGATCTTACTCATCCATTCGCTACGATGATTACACGGTCAATCTCAAAAGTTTGCAAGGAGCTAGGTCAACCCTACATAAGATATGAAAGATCTATAGTTAACATCTCTGATGCATTTTTAATAGAAAATTTTAGTAATTTAATAAATTACGACCTGAAAAACAGGTCTTTGCTGCTCGCAGTAGGGGTAAGGCATCTTCAGGAAGCTATTACCTTTGCAAAAACCGCAGGGGCTAATGTTTATGCCAGGGTTTTGGCTAACCCAGATAGTATAAAAAAAACTTTGTCTACATCTATTCAAAGAACAAATTTTGCGGTCTTGAACCCTTCGGTGACCAGTGAGGGAAAAATTGAAAAAGCGCTCGTTAAAAAATGGAATATTTCTGGAATCATCTGTAGGCAATCAGGGGGAAGAAATGAAATTTTATGGCATCAAATTTGTTTAAGTATGGGAATTAAACTTTGGCTATTGAAAAGGCCTCGAAAGCTTAAAGATATTAATACAGTAAATAGTTATGAAAAATTAGTTGAAAGATTAAAATCTATTAGGATGGAACAACAAGCATTTTAAGATTATGACTTTTCCTGATTATAATAAAGAAATTTATATAATCATAACCACAGAAGCCAATAAAAAAAATGCATCAAAATTAGCAAATTTACTCTTAAAAGATAAATTGATACCCTGCATAACTTTTAAAAATATCGAATCACACTTTTGGTGGGAAGGCAATATTAATCAATCGAAGGAAGTACAATTAATGATTAAATGTAGGAAGGAAAATATCAATGATATTTGCAATAAGATTAATCAGTGGCATAGCTATGAAGTACCAGAAATATTGTGTTTTAATGTTTCAACTAGTAAAAATTATTATGATTGGGTAATTTCTCTTTGAAATTTAATTGTTTAGGGTTATAGATATGAATTTATCAAATTTAGAAGATCTACATTTGATCGAGACCCTAATTGGGTAACTATTTGTCCGGCACAAATAGATCCAATTTTTGCTGAAACCCCTGGATCTAGACCATCTGCAAGCCCTTTTAAAAAACCACCTGCATAAAGGTCTCCTGCACCCGTTGTATCAATAGCCTTGCCACAAATGAAAGGATCTATTTTTACTCGATTACCATTTGAGATTAGAATAGAACCATTTTCACCAATTGTGATTGCCGCAAGATCACATTTTTTTTGTAATTTTTCAATTGCTGTTTCTAGAGAAGAGCATTGATACAGAGCCTTTATTTCATCTTCATTAGCGAATAAGATATCTATGTGTTCTTCAACTAGCTTTAAAAAACTCTCGCGATGTCTATTTACACAAAATGAATCAGACAGAGATAAAGCAACTTTTCGCCCTGCTTTTTTAGCTATTTCTGCAGCTTTAATAAATGCATTTTTAGCAGCTAAGTTGTCCCATAGGTATCCCTCTAAATAAAGTATTTTTGCCTCACTGACCGATGAGAGATCGATATCCTTAGGTTCTAAAAGAACTGAGGCACCCAAGTAAGTGCACATAGTTCTTTGGGCATCAGGAGTCACATAAATTAGACATCTTGCAGTTGGGGGACCAAAATAAGATGGTGGGGTCTTGAAAATGGTCCCTGTGGATGAGATCTCTTCTGTAAAGATTTTTCCTAACTTATCATCTCTGACCCTTCCTATAAAGGCTGCCTTACCCCCTAATTGTGCTACACATGCCAATGAATTTGCAACAGAACCTCCTGAACTTTGAATTCTGTTAGAACTCATTTCATAAAGTTCTTGAGCTTTAATTTCATCTATCAAGGTCATTGAACCTTTATTGAAAGATAATCTTTTTAGGAGAGAGTCATCAGCCGTTACTAATACGTCTACAATTGCATTACCAATACCTACTATGTCAAGTGAGGAGTTGTTTTTTTTATTAGTCATCAAGATAAAAAAATCTTCGCTGGTTAAGAATTTAAAAGTGCTCTTTTTGGTCCATGAATAGGATCCTCAATAACAATTGTTTGATCTCTGTTGGCACCTAAGGAAACTATTGCTATGGGAACTTCCATCAACTCCGCTAAAAATCTCAAATAACTCATTGCTGCTGGTGGGAGGTCTTCTAGACGACGACAATTTTCTGTTGAGCATCTCCATCCAGGTAGCTTTTTGAAAATTGGAGTACATTTTTCAAAATCTTCAACGCTGCTGGGGAAATAATCAATTCGTTTGCCATCTAACTCATAAGCGACACATATATCGATTTCTTCAAGTTCATCTAAAACATCTAATTTAGTAATAGCAAGACAATCCAATCCATTTACCTCAACTGCGTATTTTCCAATCACTCCATCAAACCAGCCACATCTCCTTCTTCGTCCAGTAGTTGTTCCAAATTCACCTCCTTTATCACAAAGTTGATCATTAATGCTTCCTTGTAATTCAGTAGGGAAGGGCCCCTCTCCAACCCTTGTCGTATAAGCTTTGGCTACCCCGATAACTCTGTCTATAAGGGTTGGACCTACTCCCGCTCCAATGCACGCACCACCTGATACTGGATTAGAGGAGGTTACATATGGGTAGGTACCGTGATCAAGATCTAAGAGGGTTCCTTGAGCTCCCTCGAACAAGATATTTTTCTTTTTCCTGGCTGCTTGATGGATTGTTCTGTTGCAGTCAACAATATGTTCTTTGAGTTGTTTTCCGTAATCAAGATATTCCTCTATTATTTCATCAATTAATAGCGGCTCAACTCCATAAATTTTTTGAAGGAGCCCGTTTTTCTCTGCGAGAGGGACTTTTAATCTTTCTTGAAGCTTTTCCTTACTGAGTAGATCGATTATTCTAATCCCATTCCTTTGGGATTTATCTGCATAAGTTGGACCAATCCCCCTGCCTGTAGTACCAATTTTTTGGTGACCTCGCTTTTGCTCCATAGCTAAATCCAAAAGCCTGTGATAGGGCATTGTTACATGAGCTGTTGAAGCAAGTTTTAGTCCTGAAATATCAATATCATTATCTTCAAGCATTTTTATTTCTTTGATCATCACTTTAGGATCAACAACTGTTCCCGACCCAATAAGACAAATTGTCTCTGGATACAAAATTCCAGAAGGTATCAAGTGTAACTTGAGAACTTTGTCCTCAACTACAATTGTATGTCCGGCATTAACACCGCCTTGATAGCGAACAACTACATCAGCTGAACGACTGAGCAAATCGGTGATTTTGCCTTTACCTTCATCACCCCATTGAGCTCCTATGACTACAACATTTGCCAAGGAAGATAATTCGGCTCGAAACCGATTTACTTAAGAAGATCCAAGGTTTGCAGATTGCCCTACCCTGAGTCAAAGAAATGAATTAAAGATTATCTTTAATTGTCTCTAACCGCTAATTTCTCTGCTTTGGAGAGCTCTTGATTTAATCTCTCTTTGAGATTTTCGGGCACAGGCCTGTTTGCGAAAGTTTTGTAATGACCTGATAAAGCATTTAGTGCCGTCTGCATTGTTGTAAAGGTGGTGGAGGTATTTACTTGAGAACGATTTCTGTATCTAGAAATGTAATCGCTTATCAGAAAAACAGCTTCTTTTTCTGCTTCTGATAGGCCTTTATCTTCTTTGGGTAAAGTTATGGTCTCTTTTAGAGTTGAAGAGACTGCAATAGTGTCTTTCGTGAAATCTCCAGTCATTAACGTTTTGGCTGCATTCGCTTCTGAAGCGAATTGGAAGAATATGAGGCTGAAGCCAAGGCATATAGCCAAAGCTGCCCTCACCAACCTGGTGCGGAGGTGATGAAAGGCAGGAATCATTTGTTTTTTTGCAGTTACATAAGACTTTAGAGTCCCTTGGGCTCAATTTATAGTTTTTCAGTATTTAATTCTTCAGAAAGTTTTTTAAAAACGGAGTTTAGATCTAATAAGTCTGTCGTTTTTGTTTTTCTATTATGTAGTTCGAATAGTCCAGAACTAGCTTCTCTACCAGCAACAATTCTCCAAGGAATGCCAATAAGGTCTGCATCTTTAAACTTTATCCCAGCTCTTTCATCCCTATCGTCAAGTAATACATCAACTCTACTTTCTATAAATTTTTGATAGATATCTTCAGCCATAGATTTTTGTTCAATATTTTTTATGTTGGCAATAATAATTACTACTTCAAATGGAGCAATAGATTCTGGCCAGATAATACCTGAATCATCATGATTTTGTTCTACGGCTGCTTGAGCTAATCTTGATATGCCAATCCCATAGCACCCCATCCAGAAATTTTCTTCTGTACCTTTATCGTTAGTAAAAGTAGCATTTAATGATTTTGAATACTTTCTTCCCAATTGAAATATGTGCCCTATTTCTATACCTCTACATTCTTTAAGTTTTTGTGTATTGTCGTGAAGACACCTATCTCCAGGTTTAGCTTTTCTTATATCACATATCAATTGCTGATTATTAATTAAATCCCAGGTGTAAAATATTTTGTGTTCATCTTTGACGTTGTTTCCACATATAAAGCTTTTTAGTTCTTTTGCAGAATTGTCAGCAATTCTTATGAATTTTTTTTCCCATCCTTTTGCATTTAGCAGTAGATTATCATCAATATCCGGACCTATAAAGCCAAAAGGTATATGTATATTGGCTTGTTTTTTAATATCTTCAGTTGTAATTATTCTAATATCAATTACATTTATTTTTAGTTTATATGATATTTGATTTAAAAGTTTAATCTCATTTATTTCTTGGTCGCCTCTGATACTCACTAAAACTGGGTGTTTTTTGCCATCTTCAGTAACAGCTATATAAATTAATACTTTTACAACTTGACTTGGGTGGAAATCGTTACAATGACACAAATCATCTATCGTTTTTTGATTTGGTGTACTAATTATCGAAGGTTTATTTGGCTTTAATAATTTTCCTTCGTCTATTAATGAAACAGCTTTTTCTTGATTAGCAGCGTATTTACCGTCAGAACTTATTAAAATCAGGTCCTCTCCTGATTCGGCAGTAACCATGAATTCTTGAGATGCTGCACCTCCAATGGCTCCGCTATCAGCATCCACACAAACAAAATTTAGCCCACATTTTGTAAAAATTTTTTCATAGGCATCTTTCATTTCTTTATATGTTGACTGAAGGTCATCCTCATTTGCATGAAAGGAATAAGCATCCTTCATTATGAATTCTCTGCTTCTCATTAATCCAAATCTTGGCCTTATTTCATCTCTAAATTTTGTTTGGATTTGAAATATATTTATTGGTAGTTGTTTGTAGGAGTGAATAGTTTGATCAATGATTTGTGTGATCACTTCTTCATGAGTGGGACCCAGGCCTAATTCTTTTCCTTGTCTATCTTTTAGGTTAAACATAATGCCTTCTCCTTTTGTATAGGATTTCCAACGCCCGCTTTTTTCCCAAATTTCTGAAGGCTGAAGTTGAGGGAGAAGAGTTTGAAGACAACCTTTGGTTGATAATTCTTCTTCAACAATTAAATTTATTTTTTTTATAACCTTCCAAAGTAATGGCATATAAGCATAAATACCTCCAGTTAGGCGTTTTATAAAGCCTCCCCGCAAGAGTAACTGATGTGAAATAATATCAGCCTCAGCCGGGACGTCTCTGAGAGTGACCAGCATTAGGCGAGAGACGCGCATGGGCCTTAAATTTAAATCCTTTTAAAGATTAGTACTTTAGTGTTGGGCATAAGTAGATACGGATAAAATGTCCGGGAATCATGTTGTTTTTTTAAAGTGTCCAAATGTACATGGTGTTAATTTGATTCATCTGCTAACTTCTTTCACATGATTTTCTAGAAGCTTTCTTCAGCGATGTTTAACGGGTCAGTTAATTCAGGAACAAGTGGACGATCAGAAGAGTCTTTGGATAAAGGTTTTAGCACAGATTCTCACTCAAGAGAATCATTATTGTCTATTGATGAAGTTCAGAAAACATTAAATAGATCTAGAGCTTCAGTATATAGATACACAAATACTGATACCAGAAATCTCAATCCTCCATTCAATCCTAGAAAATTAAATACTGAATTTAGAAGTGATCAAAAAGATCAATTACTTTTTCATCCCAACGAAGTAGCAAGATTTGCTAAAGACATTCTCAGAATTAAGGAAGTAACCGTTGAAATATTAAATTCTCCATCATCTGAAACTCAAAGTATTCTCAATGCAATACTAGATGAGTTGAGATTCATAAGAAATAAACTCGATGATCAATCAGATGAGAAACCTGCAATTCATAATCACTTACAAGACACGGACAGAAAGGCTGCTTAATTTTTCTTGAGTGTGGAATAATATAGATATAATCAAGTTATTATAACTAATTATTGAACTGACTTTTAAGCATATGACCAAAGGATTTATTTATTACTGAATTTAGATGGATTTAGAACCACACCTTATTAATAAGCGATCTCCTGATATTGATCATCCTTTACGTGTTAAAGACACTGATCAACAATCCGCTGAAGATGAAGATCCTTTTAGTTTTAGTAGTACATCAACTTCTTTAATTGGTTTGGTAATAGTATTTGTAATGCTTGGAATACCATTACTTGCTGTAGTAAGCGAAAGGCCAGAATCAACAAAAATCTTACCGATCTCAATAAATCAAAATGGACCTGAGTGATCTCCCCCCATCACCATCCCCTGGATTAGTAAATTTAGTGGTTGAGATTCCTGCAGGCAGCCGAAATAAGTACGAATATTTTAGTTCTGCAGGAATTATGGCTCTTGATAGGGTTTTGCATTCATCAGTCAGATATCCATTTGATTATGGATTTATTCCAAATACTCTTGCCGAAGATGGAGCACCGCTTGATGCAATGGTAGTGATGGAGGAACCAACCTTTGCTGGTTGTTTGATTCAGGCAAGACCCATAGGTGTGCTTGATATGCATGATTCAGGAGCCTACGATGGCAAACTTCTCTGTGTACCTACAGCAGATCCAAGACAAAGAGAAATAAACACTATTAAACAAATAGCACAAAACCAACTGGAGGATGTAGCTGAGTTTTTTAGAACATATAAAAGCTTGGAGGGAAGAGTAATCGAAATAGACGGTTGGAGAGATTATGATGCTGTTGATGAATTATTGAAAAGCTGTATTGAGGCACACCAATCTGAGATAACGCGAAAGTAACTAATTAAATCTTAATTTTTTAGATAAAATAGAAATATCTTTATGTCTTAAATGCTTGAAATTATATAGTTATTCTTCGTGCTCAACTTGTCGTAGGGCAATTAATTGGCTTGAAAACAATGACATTGCCTTTGAATTAATTGATCTTTTAAACTCACCTCCGTCAAAGGAAATGCTTATCTCAGCTTGTGAACTGTACGGTAATCGAAAATATCTTTTAAATACTAGTGGGGCTGCATATCGTTCCATTGGCTCTAATGTCGTCAAAAAAATGACTGATAACGAATTGTTTGAGCAACTTCTAGTAGAACCAAGATTGATAAAGAGACCTTTTTTATGTATCTCAAGTAATTGCTATTTGATAGGATTTAAAGAGGAAAAGTGGATTGAGAAATTACTTTGAAATTTACATGAAGACCATAATTGACTCAGAATTGGAATTGTTTAAATACAGTAAGATTTATATTTATAAGAGATAAACAAGTGCAGAAAAAAAAATTATCAGAATTAAAAACAGATACTAAAAAATGCTGGTGGTCATCTTTTTTTGATACGTGGGGACCAATATCCCTAACAATTCTATTCTATATAGGTTTTCGTCATTTCATTGCAGAAGCAAGATATATACCCTCAGGCTCAATGCTGCCAGGATTAAAAATCAATGACAGACTAATCGTTGAAAAACTCTCTTTGCGCGAAAGGTCCCCCTCTCGTGGGGAAATTGTGGTTTTTAACTCACCATATTCTTTTGATAATAAATTGATAGCCGAAAGGAAAAGACGACTTCCCTCTAAATTTCAATGCTCACTGACAACTTTTCCATTGATTTCTTGGATACCTATTTTACCTGACCGTGCTTGTGATGCATATATCAAACGTATAGTAGCTCTAGAGGGTGATCGCCTCTCGATTAATAGTAAGGGAGAGGTTGTTTTGAACGGCAGATCAATTGAAGAAACATATGTTGAATACTTCTGCCCAAGTAATTCCAAATTTAATTTATGTCGTCCGATTACCACAATTGTTCCAAAAGGTCATGTATTCGTTCTAGGCGATAATCGTGCTAATAGTTGGGATAGTCGTTTTTGGCCAGGAGGTGGATTCTTACCCCAGAAAGAAATAATTGGCAAAGCCACCTGGCGTTTTTGGCCTATTAGTCGGTTTGGAATGCTCGATTAATAAGACCACAGTCTATAACTTTGCCATATATTTTTTTGTCTTTGACCGGATGATTAGTTGCTGTATTTAAATGATTTCCTTCACTAGATTGGTACCATTCTTTATCGGGATCAAATAATAACCAACGGTTACTGTTTAAAGTTAATTTTTCCTCAACATGGTTCAACAATTTAGATGGACCAAAACTAATTTTCTGCCATAGTGTTTCTACTTCCCATCCGGACTTTCTCACTAATTGATCCCAGAGCAAAGGTAGCACGAGGTTATAAGAACTTATGCCTTTTTTCCTTTTATTGGCTGGTATCTTGGTCTCTGAAGCGTCTATGGGAGTGGAGTGAACAGATATTGCTGTTAAGACATTGTCTTTTAGACCTTTAATTAGTGAGGCTCTATCTTTTGGAGACCCTAATGATGGTGTTACGCTCCAACCAATATCAGAAGGTGAAAGACTTGAGTTGTCATTGACTAAATGCCACCAAAATACTGTTGCCATTGGCTTAAGGGATGTATTTTTTAGTATTGATACGCTCTCAGCTGTAGAAATGTTCATTAACCTTAATGCAACGCCGGGGTATTGCTTATTAAGCTCGAGTAATTGTATTAGAGGAATAATTTCGCTTTCTATAGGATCGAGAGGCCAACCTGCTCTTAGAGTATCTACACTTTGTCTAGACATACCTCCTGATTGTAGTGATTTATCCCTTGGTGCAAAAAGTACAGGGTAATTTTTCATTTCTCCTAATAGAAACCCTTGCTTGAGTAGCTCTATAGGTGGCATAAAATCGTCATCACTTAAGCCAATGGCTCCTTTTTGAAGTAATTCAGAATGTCTTGAAAGTGCATTACCCTTTCCATTTACGCTAAAACCTCCCCAAGGATGGATTAATACCTCACTTTTTATAGTCTTTAGGGCGATAATGGACTCAATTTGATCTCTCCATAATTCTCCTCTGGGTAGGATACCTAATTGACCATATCCAGATAATGTTGCTTTTTCAATGAGTGTATAGATATTCTCTTCTTTACCATTGAATGGAGATTCTAAAAATGAATGAGGATCAACAAGACAAGGTGCCAGGAGCATATTTTTAGCTTTTTGAGGGTTGATTTTTAAATGTTCTGCATATTGAAGAGCCTGACTACCAAAACCTTTAATTACACCATCTTTGATTAAAACAGTCTCTCTCTTTAAAGATGATCCAGCCTTTTCGAGGATTTGAATGTTTTCAAATAAATAACTACTTGTCATTTAAATCAAAGTGCTCCAGCAGCTGTTGAATCTATAATTCCCCCCAAATGAGAAGTGATATTTAGACAGGTGATTTGATCTGGCTGCCCTTCCTCATCAGAGAGGTCAATGACGTTAATGCCACCATTACCTTGCTTTATCTTCCAAATATCTGATGGCATTAACCCTAAAAGATGACAGAGAATAGTTTTATTAACAGCATCATGAGCTACAACCAATGCTGTTTCATCATTTTTTAGATCTTTGCAAATCTCATCCCAGCCGGTGATGGATCTATCAGAGACTTCTTTTATATTTTCTCCCTCCGGCATTTGGACTTTTTCAGGAGAGTTCTGCCATGTTTTGAGCATATCTGGCCATTCAGAGATGATCTCAGTCTCTAACTTCCCTTCCCACTTACCGTGACCGATTTCTTTGAGGTTTTCTTTGAGCAAAATTTCTATTCCCGGATGCTCGGTTAAAATTATTTCAGCTGTTTCTTTTGGCCTTGATAATGAACTGCTAAAAGCTTTTTGTATATTCATATTTTTTAAAAAATCACTTGCGGCCTTGGCTTGGGATTTTCCATTTTCATTTAGGGGAATATCAATTTGTCCTTGGAATCTACCCTGCTTATTCCAGTCTGTTTCACCATGCCTGACTAAAAGAATTCTTTTTTTTTCACCTCTATTTGGAATTTTTGGATTTAGATGAGAGATGTTGTTGAGACATTGAATTTGTACTTGTCTATCCTCCCAATTATTGAAAGTAACGTTACACATTGAGATTGAGGTGTTGTCTAACCTCAATCTTCTAAAACCATTTGATGGCTCACCAATTAATTTCAGTATCAGGCATCTAAGAATTGCGTTATGTGCGACAATTAAGATTGTTCTATTACAGTTTAGGTGCTCATTAAAGAGTGATTTCAAAAAAAATTCAGCTTGAAATAAGAGATCTTTAATTGGTTGGAACTTTGTCCCGTCGTCCCTACTGATGGTTAAATCTTTTGGCTCTTTTTGCCACACAGCAAGTTCCTCTGGAAAGTGCTTTTTTATTTCATTTTTTGTTAAACCACTCCATGGCCCAAGGTCAACCTCTAATAACTCATCAGTATAAGTTGCTTGAAGATCGCATTTATGTTGTTTGATAATGATCTTTGTCGTTTCTGAGGCTCTTTGCAAAGGAGAACTATAAACTGCATCTATTGGAATAGAGGAGATTGCTTTCCCAGCAGCTTCAGCTTGTGATTGTCCTTGTTTAGTTAATGTTGAGAGGTCGTTTCTTCCCTGAATACGACCTTCTTTATTAAAACTACTCAATCCATGACGGACAAAAATTAGACGCAATGTCATTAAATAAAGTGTCTTCTAGATAATTATGGTATTAGCCATGAGTTCAATCTAATCTTCTTTTAGTAAAGATAGAAGTCTTTCTGCATGTCCGTCCTTACAAGATGAATTTATGAGACAAGCTAAAACTGGGTGGAAATGGGCTATAGCTCTATTTTCATTGCTTTTAACTGTTTTGATATGGCGACAAGGTTTGCAAGAGAGCTTTGATAGACCCTCAGTAGCACCAAAGATTTCCTTGATTCAAACTGAGATGGCAGTTTCAGCGTCTTCAACTTTACCTGAAACAATACAAGGGGTATTTTCAGATGAAGATCCTCAAAGAAAACTATATCAAGCTCTTAGTGAGATTCCTTTGGAACTAATTGAGGATAGGCAGAGATTGTTATTAGCGGCATTGGAGGAGTCTTACGATCAGCAAAAATTAGTCTTAAATAAAAATTTTAAGGATCAAAATTATGAAAGAATCAAAGAATATATTTTAAGTAAGAAAAAGGGAAGAGAACTAATTGATTTCCCTGATATTAATGAGATTGAAGTAGATCCTTTGCTGTATCAAATTTCATGCTCAGCTCTGGGGTTCTCTGATGAAAAGTGTATTAATCAAAAATATAATTCATACACTGCTACTAGGCTTTTAGCTTCCATATTATTACCATTTTTTGCTTCTATTGCAGGGACAATATTATTGATTAGGTATTCTTTTATTTTTTTAAGAAAGAAAAATACTCCGTGGCCAGAAATCAAAGCCCCCCCCCTTTCATTAATTGATATGGTTATACTAATTTCTGGTGGTTTCGTTGTTATTGGCGAGGTGGTTTTCCCTGCGATAACCATACCAATTACTGATGCACTGTTTAATAATTTAACCTCTCCATTGAAAGAGTCTTTAAGAGTTTTTATTGGTTATTGCTCAATGACAATAGGACCATTATTTATCATTAGATATCAATTAATGGGCTTAGTCCCCCCGGGAGTTGATGGAGGATGGTTGCAATGGAAAATCAAACCTATAAAAGAAGGTCTTTTTAAATCAATTAGTGGATGGTTAATGATAATGCCTTTAGTGCTATTTATTGGGTGGCTCGTGAATGAGATTATCGGTGACCAGGGTGGTAGTAATCCTTTGTTGGAACTTGTTTTAGGTAGTGATGAATTTATTCCACTTTGCTTGCTTTTGATTACAACTGTTTTTTTAGCTCCAGTTTTTGAGGAGTTGGTTTTCAGAGGCATTCTTTTGCCAGTGTTGGTATCTAAAGTTGGCAAAATCAGCGGGGTTTTATTAAGTGCATTAATTTTTGCTTTGGCTCATTTAAGCGTTGGGGAATTACCCCCTCTTTTTGTTTTAGGAATTGGTCTTGGGCTAATGAGATTGAGTTCGGGAAGATTATTTCCCTGTGCTCTCATGCATTCTCTTTGGAACGGTGTTACTTTCATAAGTTTACTATTGGTAGCTTGATATTAAATTAAAGAAACATCAGCATTTTAGATCTTGCAGTAGCTTGATCAAGGTGTTTGACTTGAATTACTTTCGAATTTTGATTTGTTAAGTCGCTCTCTAAGTAAACAAAAAGTAGGACAATTTCAAAAAAAGAAGTTGCCCAAGCGATTGTTGAACAGTGTTTTTTCATCAAAACAGGTTCAACGAAAATTTCCCATACAAGCAGCTCTTGATGTTGTTTTAGATGGTGCATTGCTAGGCATACTTGGAATTGTGGCTGTAATGTCATTTGTGGCACTTCACTCCCAATATCTCTGGACTAAATCTTTTACTAAACTCGAGACCACCAGAGATTTGAATCGAAGATTAATGGAATCAACATCAATTCTTGAAAGTTACCTATTGAAAAATCAAAAGTTGTCAAGATATCTAGTCCCGACTAAGGCGGAAGATTTACTATATGTGGATAGACCAAAAAAAGAGGAAACCAAAAAATTATCAGATTTGACATTTAGATATAGATTGTTAGAAAAAATATCTTCTTTTCCTGTGAAGTCAGGTTATTAGTAATTTGTATGAGAGGTATTCACTATAAATCAAAGAGAAAGACCTCTCAGGGGAAAACTCTATCGCCCCTGTCTCAGTCAAGATTTAAAATTGTTTTTTTATTGTTATGTTTTGGACTAGGCGGCCTTTTTTTTAGAATAGGTTGGCTTCAATTATTTCAGTCTGATCAATTAAAAGCACTAGCACGTGAAAATCAAACAGAACAGAAAAAACCACTAGGGATACGTCGATCTATTTTAGATAGGAACGGCAAGCTTATAGCTGTAGATGAGAGGCGTTTTAAAATTTGGGCTCATCCTAAGTATTTCAAATTCCCTGGTGACTCATCTTGGGTCGTTCGTAAACCAGTTGAAGTAGCAAAACTTCTCTCTACTCAGCTATCACAAAGTGATGGTGAGATTTTAAAAAAATTAGGAAATTATTCTTCCGGAGTAAAACTTGCAGATGGGATAACACCCGAGAAGGCAGAAACGATTAAAAGACTTGGAATCAGTGGTATTGATCTGGAGGTATATCCTCAAAGACTTTATCCTCATGGATCACTTTTTGCGAATGTAGTTGGTTTTTTAGATTTAGATAGACGACCTCAGGCTGGACTTGAATTGAGTTTAGATAGGGATCTCCAACGGTTAGAAAAAACAAGTGTGATAAGAAGAGGAGCTGATGGAACACCTCTCCCCACAGGTATTGAACGTGGTATCTTTGATGAGGATCAATTAAGTTTGCAACTGACTTTAGATGTAAGGCTACAGGAAGTAGCTGTTAAAGAAATTAGCAAGCAAGTCAAGAGGTGGAACGCAAAAAAAGGTGCAGTAATTGTGATGGATATAAATACAGGAGAGCTACTAGCATTGGCCTCTACGCCAACTTATGATCCCAATAAGTATTGGGATTATTCTCCATCTCTTTTTAAAGAGTGGTCAGTGCAAGAATTATTTGAGCCTGGTTCTACCTTTAAGCCCATTAACTTGGCATTGGCCTTGGAGGAGGGAGTTATAAGTAATAATGGAAAAGTAAATGATGATGGCCTTGTTACAGTAGGAGGATGGCCTCTTTCAAATTGGGATAGAAAGCCAAATGGGATATTGACTTTTCCTGAGGTATTACAAGTATCAAGTAATGTAGGTATGGTTAAGATTATGAACAAATTAAATGCAAGTGATTATTGGCAATGGTTGAGGCGTTTAGGCATTGATGCGATTCCAGAAACTGATCTTCCAGGAGCAGTAGGTGGTCAAATTAAATCAAAACAGACTTTTATAAATCAACCTATAGAACCTGCAGTAGCCTCCTTTGGCCAGGGTTTTTCTATTACTCCACTTAAATTAGCTCAATTACATGCTTTGATTGCGAATGGAGGTAGACTTGTGACGCCTCATATCACTAGGGGACTGAAAGGCGAGTATGAGTCTTACTTCAATACTCACTCTCAATCTAAGCAGATTTTATCCTCTGAGGTAACAAAAACTGTTCTTGGGTGGATGGAGACCGTTGTGTCATTTTACGATGAGAGTGGTATTGAGGTAAATGTCCCGGGCTATCGAATTGGAGGAAAAACAGGGACTGCACAAAAATCTCAGGATGGCTTGAATTACAATTCTAAAATTTGCAGCTTTGTTGCAAGTCTTCCAATCGATGACCCTCGATATGTCGTTTTAGCAGTTATTGATGAACCTCAAAAGTCAAATGCCTATGGATCAACCGTTGCTCTCCCCGTAGCAAAAAAAATTATTGAGACTTTGCTTGTGATAGAAAAAATTCCTCCAAGTATTACTAAAAAAGAACTTGTAGCTATCAAAAGCTAAGAGATGGCTAAGTTTTGCCAAAACCGCTGATTTTAGGGTGAAATCCAAAAAAATATAGCTAGTCTATGTCCTATGAAAGAAGCTTTTTAATTATGGAATCCCTTCTTAGTCAATTATCTTCAATGACTGTGGTGGTCGCTGATACTGGTGACCTTGAAGCAATAAAAGAATTTCATCCTAGAGACGCTACTACCAATCCTTCATTAATTCTGGCTGCGGCACAAATACCTGCGTATCAAAATTTGATTGATAAAGCACTTACAAGCTCAAGAGAAATGTTAGGAGCCAATGCTCCTAACATTGATGTGGTTAAAGAAGCTATGGATGAACTGTGTGTTGTCTTTGGTAAAGAGATTCTGAAATTAATTCCAGGTCGTGTTTCAACAGAGGTTGATGCACGGCTGAGCTTTGATACCGGTGCCACTATTGCAAAAGCAAGAAAAATAATTGCTAAATACAATAAAGACGGCATTACTAACGATCGGGTTTTAATCAAAATTGCTTCTACCTGGGAGGGAATTAAAGCCGCTGAGGTATTGGAAAAAGAAAATATTCATTGCAATCTAACGTTGTTATTTAATTTTTATCAAGCAGTTGCTTGTGCTGAGGCAGGAGTAACGCTTATTTCACCTTTTGTAGGAAGGATTTTAGATTGGTATAAAGCTGCGACAGGAAAAGATTCTTATCCAGCAATCGAAGACCCAGGGGTTGTTTCAGTGACTAAAATCTTCAATTATTTCAAGTCAAATGGTTTTAAGACAGAGGTTATGGGAGCAAGCTTCAGGAATATAGAAGAAATAATCGAACTAGCAGGGTGTGATTTATTAACTATTTCTCCTAAGTTATTGCAGCAACTCAACGAAACACATATGGACTTGCAAATTAAGTTAGATGCTCAAAACCCTTTATTCATTGATGAAACAATTCATCTTGATCAGACCTCTTTTGAGTTGATGATGGCCGGAGATAAAATGGCAACTGAAAAACTTGATGAGGGGATTAGCGGTTTTAGTAAAGCAATTGACAAATTAGAAAATCAATTGAACGAAAGACTGGAGTTAATTGAAGGTGGAATTGCTTTAACTCATTGAACCTCATTTTTTAAAAAGTAATCTCTTAATTACTCTTTTTGCGATATCTTCGTAACTCAGCTCACCTGAGAGGATTTGTGCAATTCTTTTTGGAGCCGTAGGTCTTTTTACACCCAATTGATATCCAACTTTAGGAAAACGATAAAAAACTTGAGAAATTCTTTTACCCCAAGCCATCGAATTCCCCCATTTTTTCTGCATTGTTTCTGTATATTCACCTAAACAATTGATTTCTCCATCTAGCCAATAAATTAGGTTTTTAGCAGCTTCGAACCCACTCATCAAAGCAGGCCTTAATCCCTCTGCTAAAAATGGGTCACATAATGAGGCAGCATCCCCAACAAGAAGAATTCCTTCTCCATTTAATTTGCCATGGCCATTCCACACTCTTAACTTTTTCTCGTTGCCAATTACTTCTGAAGGTTCAAAACCTAAATCAGGAAGAAATGATTTGAGTATTTGATTAACTGGCATTAGATTATTTTTGTCAAGGAAGGTACCCATCCCAATTTTTACCTCATCGTTTGCAGGAAATGCCCATACAAAACCATTTTTCACCATACCAAATTCGAATCTAGCAGTTTCACTTTTTATATTTCCCCTCCTTTTAATTGTTCCTGAGAATGTAGATGCAAATTTTTGTTGATAAGGACCTAAATTTAAAGCCTGAGGCCATGGTGAGTTAGATCCATCAGCAATAACAACTGCTTTTGCCTCTATTTGTCTCCCATCAAGAGCGGTAATTTGCCAAATATTAGAATGTTTTTTCAAATCAACTACTTTAAAAGTAGTCAATAAATTACAACCAGAATTTAGTGCTTTATCTAATATGAATCCATCAAGATTTTCACGTTTGACTATCCAAAAAGGAGAAGATCCAGAGAGTTCAGCAACTACTTTGTCTGCATTACACCAACTAAATTCTACATTTGTTATTACTTCTTCAACTATTGGCGAAAGTTGAAAAGGAAACCAATTTTGCACCGCCGAGGAAATTCCACCTCCACATGTTCTTCCTTGAAAGGAACTATTTTTTTCAAGAATACATACATTTTTACTTTTGCAAGCAAGGTGAAACGCTGCAGTTGTGCCTGATGCTCCCCCTCCAATAATGGCAACATCTATGAGAGTCAAACTTTTAAAATTTCAGATTCTTTCTCTGAAAGGCTTTTTTCGATGTCTTTAATAAAATTATCTGTCTCTTTCTGAATTCTTTCTTGTTCATCTCTACTTTGATCTTCGGAAAGGTCACCATCCTTTTCGGATTTTTTGATTCTCTCAATTGCATCACGACGAATATTTCTCAAGGCAACTTTTCCTTCTTCGGCATATTTTGATGCGAGTTTGCAGAATTCTTTCCTACGCTCTTCAGTTAAAGGTGGAACATTGATACGAATTATTTTGCCATCATTATTTGGAGTAAAACCTAAATCACTTATCGAAATCGCTTTTTCGATAGAAACTAATGAAGCCAAGTCAAAAGGTTGAATAGCTATCGTTTGAGAGTCAGGCGTGGTGATGGTTGCAAGTGACTTTAGTGGCGTTTCAGCTCCATAATATTCGACTGATATTCTGTCTAAAAGCGATGTATTTGCCCTTCCAGTTCTAATAGTATTGAAGTTCCTTTGAACAGCTTCAATAGATTTCCTCATTGTTGTTTTTAATTCTTGATTTGACATTTAGTTGAAGTTATGGGTAGTTGATTATTGAAGGGATTAGGAAAATAATTTTAGCTGGAATTAGATATTCTCGATCCAATTGGTTCGCCAGAAATAGCTTTAGCGATATTTCCTGATTGGAAAATATTAAATACAACTATAGGAATTTTATTATCTTTGCAAAGAGATATAGCTGTGCTATCCATTACTCCAATTTCTTTGGTCAACACCTCTTGAAAGGTGAGATTGTCAAACTTGACAGCATCTGAGAATTTTTTTGGGTCTCGATTGTAAACCCCATCAACTTTAGTAGCTTTGAAGACAACCTCTGCATTAATCTCAGCGGCTCTGAGAGCAGCAGTAGTATCAGTTGTAAAAAATGGATTGCCGCAGCCACCTCCAAAAACTACTACCCTTCCCTTCTCAAGATGTCTTATTGCTCTTCTTCTTATGTAGGGTTCTGCAATTTGCTGCATGTCAATAGCAGATTGAACTCTTGTGGGTACTCCAGCTCTCTCTAGGCCATCTTGAAGTGTAATAGCATTCATAACCGTAGCAAGCATCCCAACATAATCAGCAGTAGCTCTGTCCATCCCTGCCGCTGATCCTTTTAAGCCTCTGAATATATTTCCACCGCCAACGACTATTGCAATCTGAGTTCCATTTTCTACGACTTTTGAAACATCATTCGCAATAGATTGAACAATTTCAGGATCAATCCCATAAGGTTTGTCTCCCATGAGAGCTTCACCACTGAGTTTTATAAGTGCTCTAGAGTATGTCATTAAAAATTCATAACAAATTGACAGTAGCAAGTCTTTGGAGAACGTCCTCATATCTGTATGGGATCCCTTGCGATGGAAATATTTTGGTTTCAGACATCAATATTCAATTCCCTCCTGGGCTTTCACTCCCTGCTCTCTGAAAGGGTGGTGGATTAATTTCATTTCTGTAACAAGATCAGCCGAATCGATTAATTTTTTTGAGGCTCCTCTTCCCGTTAAAACAATATGTGTAAGCTCAGGACGCAAATTTATACCATTTATAATTTTATTTTCATCTATGTAACCGAGTTTTATGGCAACAATAATCTCATCTAATATTACAAGTTTATAATTCGGGTCTTTAATGTAATTTATTGCTATTTCCCAAGTTGAATTGACTAAATTTATATCTTTACTTCTATTTTGTGTTTCCCACGTAAAACCCTCTCCACATGCGTGAAATTTTAATTTATCCCCAAACATTTTCAAAGCTAATGACTCGCCTGGCTCCCACCCCCCTTTGATAAATTGAATTATTGCAACTTTTTGGCCATGTCCAATAGTTCTTAATCCCATCCCAAGTGCTGCTGTTGTCTTTCCTTTCCCATGACCGGTATTAATTATAATTAAACCTTTTTCTTTATTTCTTTCCTTTAATCTCTTTGTTTGAATTTCTCTCCTTTTTTGCATCCTTTCTCGATATTTTTCTTCAGTAATATTTGGCATTAAATTACCACCCATTCCTATTTCCTGTGCGATCTTATCTAGATTTTCAAGGTTTGAGTTCTTCTTAGAAATATTCTCCTTCATCTATTTTTATTAATTAGGTTGATTCAATAAAAAGAATAATTTATAGAATAAAGATATTTATGAATATTAATTATTCTTCTTGTTAAATTCCCCTCTAGAGAGAGCACTATCAACAGCCAGTTGCTGATCTCTTCTTGTTATCCAATGATGATAAGTTTTTGTATGTATAGATACTGAGTGTCCCATCATCTTTGCCGCTACAGTGTTTGGAAGGCCTATTAGTATAGTTCTGACTGCCCATGCATGTCTTAAATCATAAGGGGTAAAGGAAATATTATATCTTCTAAATTGTTCAGATACTCTTCTACCGACATGTTGAAGAGTAGTTTCTGTTAGGTCTTTTTTAATATCTGGAAGTAAAGCTGAAGTATCAGACATATCGTTTAGCTGAAAGAGATCAACCCATTCAGGATGAAATGGCCAAACTTGATGTTCCCCTGTTTTTGTATTAGGGAAAACTCTAAGTACTTTATCTCCCCCCTTTTTTAAGCAAGATAAATCACTAAAAAAGACTTCATGATTTCTAAGCCCATATGTTGCCATTAGTCCATAAACAAATCTCCATTTTGCATTGGGTATTAATTCAAAACTATTAATAATCTCCTCATCATTCGGTAATTTTCTGAATTTAGATTCGTAAATGCCATAACCACTTTGAAGTTGTTTCCAGTTTTCAGGGAGTTCTAGTCTTAGATGCCTCGCTAAAGCACTTAAAGCAATTCCACATTGTTGTCTGCTCCTTGATTTTTCTTTGTAACTTAAAAGGATTTTTACCAAAAGCTCTTCGTTTAATTTATGGTCAGTTTTATTACTTACCCCTATTAACCTATTCAAATAAGGTTTGTATGCAGACTGCCAAGTACTGATCATTCCTGCCGATGATTTGCTTTTAGAAGTATCAGCAAAAAATTTTTTTTTAAAGCTTTCTAGTTCTTTGCTTACTAATATCCTATTTGCTCTATTTGATGAAATATCTTTTTTTTTAATCCAATTTATCCATGAAAATTGATTTTTTTTAAGTTGAAAATCAATTAATTCTACTGCTTTCTTAGCCTCTTCTAGACCATCAATATTGTAAGGAATTTTAAGACTTATTCTTTGAACTTTAAAATGGTCATGTGATTTTTTATCTGGTAAGGATCCACGAATATTTAAAACTTTACCTCTTTTCTCAATTCTCAAATTGATTCCTTTTGATTGAAGTTCCTGATTGAAAGCTAGTAACTTTTGATTCTCGTCCATGATCCTGTAAATTTAGCTATCGTTAACTTAAAAGTGGTTTGTATAACCTTTTATAAGGAGTTTTTTCTAAAATGGCTCGCGTTGGTGTCCTCTTATTAAATCTTGGAGGTCCTGAGAGAATTAAGGACGTGGGACCGTTTTTATATAACTTGTTCTCAGATCCAGAGATTATTCGTTTACCAGTAAGGGCTTTTCAAAAGCCTCTTGCATGGCTAATTAGTTTATTGAGAAGTGCTAAATCACAGGAGGCTTACAGGTCTATTGGAGGAGGATCCCCTTTACGCCGTATCACCGAGCAACAAGCAAGAGAATTACAAAGTTATCTTAGAAATATAGGAATAGACGCCACAACATATGTTGCTATGAGGTACTGGCACCCGTTTACAGAGTCGGCAGTAGCGGACATGAAAGCTGATGGTGTTAGCGAAGTTGTTGTTTTACCTCTATATCCTCACTTCTCCATAAGTACAAGTGGGTCCAGTTTTAGAGAATTAAAGAGGTTAAGAGATGGAGACTCTGAGTTTAAAAAATTATCAGTACGTTGTATTCGAAGCTGGTTTGATCATCCAGCCTATGTTTCTTCAATGGCTGAATTAATAAAGAAGCAAATTCTTGCTTGTGAACTCCCCAAAGAGGCACACGTTTTTTTTACTGCTCATGGTGTTCCTAAAAGTTACGTCGAAGAGGCTGGAGATCCATATCAAGATCAAATACAAAACTGTTCACTTTTGATTATCGACCAACTTGAAAATTCACTTGGATTCAGTAATTCATTCTCACTTGCTTATCAAAGCAGGGTGGGCCCAGAAGAGTGGTTAAAACCTTATACAGAGCAAGTCCTTGAAGAATTAGGAAAATCCGGGGTTAAGGAACTTGTCGTAGTCCCAATAAGCTTTGTCAGTGAACATATTGAAACGCTCCAAGAGATTGATATTGAGTACAAAGAAATCTCTGATAAACATGGAATCGTTAATTTTAAAAGAGTCCCAGCATTGGATACATATCCATTGTTTATTGAAGGATTAGCTGATCTAGTTTCTTCATGCTTGAATGGCGATGGGGTTAGTCTAGAGGAGGCATCAAAATTACCAGAGAGAGTAAAACTTTATCCTCAAGAAAAATGGCAATGGGGGTGGAACAACAGTTCTGAAGTTTGGAATGGACGAGTAGCAATGATTGTTTTTCTTTGTTTTTTGATGGAATTAATTATTGGTGGTGGACCTCTGCACCAGATAGGGTTGCTTTAAAGAGTTAGAGAAATTATTTTTGCTGATTAATCAGTTAATCAGCTTGATATTAAATACCGAGAATTTAATTACATCTTTGCTTAATTTACTTTAATTGAAATTAAGCAGACTAAGATTTATTGTTATCTTAGATTTATTTATGCCGTGACCCTGACTTCTTCACCTAATCAGACGGAAGATGCAGGAACACAAGCTCAATATGAGTTGACAGGAGCTGATGCCTTGATGGATTCTCTTCGTAGGCATGGAGTAGATACAATTTTTGGTTATCCTGGCGGGGCAATCCTTCCAATATATGATGCGGTTTTCAAAGCAGAGCAAGAAGGGTGGTTAAAACATATTCTTGTCAGACATGAGCAAGGTGGAACTCATGCCGCAGACGGTTTCGCTAGAGCTACTGGTAAAGTAGGTGTTTGTTTTGGTACCTCAGGCCCAGGAGCTACAAATCTAGTTACTGGAATAGCCACTGCACAGATGGATTCTGTCCCTCTGGTTGTCATAACAGGACAAGTTCCTAGACCTGCTATTGGAACTGATGCTTTTCAAGAAACAGATATTTTTGGAATAACTCTTCCAATTGTTAAACATTCATGGATAGTAAGAGATCCATCAGAAATTGCAAAAGTCGTAGCCCAAGCTTTTCTAATTGCGTCATCGGGTAGACCAGGACCTGTGCTGATTGACATACCTAAAGATGTTGGACAAGAGTTGTTTAAATATCTTCCAGTCGAGCCAGGTTCAATAACGCCGCCAGGCTTTGAACTACCATTCGCACCTGAACATAAAGCTATAAGTGCAGCTTTAGATTTAATAGAAAATGCTGATCAACCACTCCTTTACGTAGGCGGGGGTGTTATTTCCTCAGGAGCACATGAGACGCTTGCCGCGATTGCTAATAAATATCAAATACCAGTAACTACAACTTTAATGGGTAAGGGTGCGTTTGATGAACGTGAGCCTTTGTCAGTCGGTATGCTTGGTATGCACGGAACAGCTTATGCCAACTTTGCAGTGACTGAATGTGATTTGTTGATTGCTATTGGAGCAAGGTTTGATGACAGAGTTACAGGTAAATTAGATACTTTTGCTCCCAACGCAAAAGTAATACATTTTGAGATTGATCCGGCTGAAATAAATAAAAATAGATTGGTTGAAGTTTCCGTACTTGGAGATGTTGCTATTAGTCTTGCTAAATTACTTGATTTGAGTAACCAAAGGAAAACAAAAATAAGAACTACAAAGTGGCTGACTAAAATTAAAAATTGGAAAAACAATTACCCTTTGATAATTCCTCCTAAAGAAGGAGAAATTTATCCGCAGGAAGTATTGATTGCTTTAAGAGATTTGGCACATGATGCATACATTACAACTGATGTTGGGCAACATCAAATGTGGGCAGCTCAATATTTGCTGAATGGACCAAGACAATGGATTAGTAGTGCTGGACTTGGAACAATGGGTTTTGGAATGCCTGCTGCAATGGGAGTCAAAGTTGCATTACCGAAAGAGAAAGTAATTTGTATAGCTGGCGATGCAAGCATACTTATGAATATTCAGGAGCTTGGAACTATCTCTCAATACCAGTTGAATTTAAAAGTAATTATTATCAATAATCATTGGCAAGGCATGGTTAGGCAATGGCAAGAAAGTTTTTACGATGAACGATATTCTGCATCAAATATGTCTATCGGGGAACCAGATTTTATCTCGCTATCCAAGGCTTTTGGAATTGAGGGTATTGTAATTTCAGAGAGAGAAAATTTAATCCCACTTCTTAAGAAAGCATTGGCCAATGATGGACCAGTTATTGTTAACGTAAATGTAAGAAAAGGTGAAAATTGTTATCCCATGGTGCCACCCGGGAAAAGCAATGCTCAAATGGTTGGTATATCAGAGACTAAAAAATAATTTATAAACCTATTATGAATAAATTTATTATTAAGTTTTTAATATTATTGATTTCTTTTTTTTATTTTTACTCTGAAGTTGTTGCGGCTGAAATTTTACAGGTTAGTAGTTCCTCTGTTCTTTTGATAGGAGATCATAATCGTACTTATACTGTAAAGCTAGCATGTGCCGAAGTCAGTACTGATTTAGAAGATAAGTCTGTTGACTGGCTTAGGAAACAACTACCAAGACATACAAAAGTAAATTTAAAACCTCAAGGATCAGTCGATGGTGTCCTGATTGCCAGAGTCATTCCCTTTAAGAGTAATATTGATATATCTGATAAATATATAAGTGAAGGACTAGCTGAAAATAAATGCTAAATTAATAAGAAATTACATGTTTTATTGATTATGAATAAATACAATTCCATTGTCTTAAATTAGTTTTATATCTTCTGTATGAATTGAATAAGGTTGGATTTGAATAAGTGTATATTCTATTTAAATTGATTTGATATTGCTCAATACCCTCTTTGAATAATTGTAATATTGCAGCGGTTTGAATATCAAAAAGTATTTTATTGGGTTTGGAATCTTTTTTTGAATAACTTAAGCGATTGTTCTTCTTCTTCTTCTTCTTCTTTGAATTCGTATGGCATAAACTTTTTCAAAAAAGCTTTTTCCAGTAAGTTCAATGAGTAAATCTTCAACATTTTTTTTGCTCAACTTGATACTTATCACCCTTGATAGAAGGTCCTATTGCAAATATTAAATCATCTTTCTTTGAACCTATCCCTTCTAATTTTTTTAAAGTTTTTGAGATAATTTTCCTCTTTATACCTTTCAATCCAGAATGACAAGATGCGATGCTTCGTGTGTTGACATCAACAATTAATATAGGGATGCAATCTGCTGTATATATCCATAAACTTTGATATTGATCTTTAGTTATTTAAGAATCCGCTATTATAGGAACTGATCTTAATATGTTGTTTACTTCAATTACTCTATTGCTGTGTTTTCCTATTCTAAATTAATATTAGAACATAAATTTAACTTTTTTGTAATTTTAAAGGATTTTTTTGTTTGAGCTTTTCGTGGGAAATGCATGAGTGAAATTATTTTCTATTAACAGATCAGATTAAAGGAATTTAAATTGTTAAAGCTAAGTAAATTCATTTTTAATTATTTTACTTTTAATTAAAAGAATATATATTTTCTATGTTGCTATGAAAAAATTTTAAATCTCTCCGATATCCTTGAGCATCCAAAATCCATCTAGAGAATTTTCTTCAGGACTTCTTTGAACTGAAATAAATTGAAGTCCATCTGCATCATTTTTCGTATTCTGAAAATTATTTTCAATAGTTTTTTTTGCTTCTTTTTCGATATCTGTTACCAACCATCTATCAGCTTGGCCTGCTTCTAAAATTATTTGGGTACCTTCTATTAGAAGCTTTGCTGGCTCTAGCCCCCCAAGCCATGCTGCAAGTGCTAAAGATCTTTTTGAACTAAAAAGTCTTATGCCTGGAATAGAAATACTTTGATTAAGTGAATCTTTTATTGGAATTAAATTAGAGAACTTTATTTCCCATTCATCTGCCTCTCTGAGTGTATCAAGGGATAGTGAAGCAAAACTCCAAGAGTCACCTCTTACTTCCTCTGGTAAAGGTATTGCTTGATTTGTAATGGGATTTGAAGGAGGTGCAAGATTGATACCTATGTATCCTTTTTGCTTTGGATAAAAACTCCTTTCTCTATCAACAAGCCACTCAAATAATGAATATGTTCTTCTGCTAGAAATAAGTTCAATTCCTATTTGATCTGCCGCACGCTTTATCATTGTTTTCATGGAGGATCTCCAACAACGAATAACGGAAGGTTTGTCCCAACCTTGTGAATAAGCCTCATCAATAGCTTCATCTAAAGCATCTTTTAACCAAATAGAATTAACACTTGATGCCGGGCATATCTTTTCCCATTTAAATGTTTTTGTATCTCTGAAATTGTTTGTAGATGTAATTAATAGTTCCCATCTTTTTTTCCCGTTCTCATCAATTATTGGACGGGAATAAAAATCTATTTCCCAGTCTGTTTTTATTAAATCAGTTTTTTTTGTAGTAATCACAATTTTTTTTATTTTTTTACGAAAAGTTTTTAGGAAAGGTTGATTACTTTCTCTTCATTTTGCAGATCAATTTTTTCTTTACTCAAGCTATTTCGTGCTTTAATTGCTCTCTCATTTGCCTCTTCCATAACTTTTTCTTTGTCAGTAATAAGTTCTCCTGGGGGGCCCTCCAATAAAGCTGTATTTAATCCAATTCTGCCTCGGGAAGGATCTAAGTCAGTTATCAAAGCTTTAATTGATTCACCTGTTTGGAAAACTTCTCTAAGGCTTCTCATGGTTCCATTGGTTACCATTGAATGATGCAATAGCCCACTGACACCCTTTAAATCGACAAAAAAACCATAAGGTTTGATGGTTAAGATTTCTCCCTCTATTAATTGACCAATTTCCAATTCAGAAAATCTAGAAGCAATTGCAGCTTTCTTTTCAGAAAGAACAAGTTTTCTTCTGTCTGGATTTACCTCTAAAAAAGCGGTGTTAATCGTTTTTGAGACTAGGGATTGATGATTTTCTCCATCTTCAAGTTGAGATCTGGGAATAAAACCTCTTAAGCCCTCGAAATCGCAAGTTACACCTCCACGATTAAAGCCGTTAATTTTAACGCGAATTACTTTCCCTTCTTTTGCAAGATTTTGAACTTTGTCCCAGCTTTTTCTGAGTTCTAAAGCCCTACAACTGATAGTTACGATTCCATCTGCATTTTGTTCTCTGGTGACAAGAACTTCCACTTGTAATCCTTTTGGGAAGAGTTCTTTTAAATTGGTTATAACACCCAGACCACACTCGTTTTTTGGCATGAACCCAGGAGCTTTTCCACCAATATCTACGTAAACGCCATCACTTTCGACAGCAATAACTGAACCTTTCGCAATTTCTCCTGTTGTACCTACTGGTTGATTCTCTTCTAAAGCTGCCAAGAATTCGTCTTCGTCAAAATCAAATTCATCAACAGTCCTACTTTTTTGTTCAAAAATATTATTCTTTTTAAAATTTTCTTCATTTTTTAGGTCAGAAATTTTTTCAGATTTCAGTAGATCCTCCATTGAAGTTACTTCATCGTTATCTGTGGGATGCTCTATGAGTATTTTCTGCTCCTCAGAAGCTCTCTTTAACGGAGAAATTTCTTTTTTTGCTAGAACTTTATTTTTTAATCTTTTATCTATAGATTGGTCAGGTTTTTCCCCCTCATGTGATTCTTTCTTTATGGTTTCTTCCTCAGTCTTCCGACTGATATGCATAACCTGCAAGGGCTTACGATTGGCATTTACTGCCGGTCTTGGGGGAGTTGCTTTTTTAGGCTGAGAATCTGACCCGGCCATAATACCCTGGTAATAAGTGAAACATTCTTACAGCCAAGGTTAAGTTGTTTTTTAACTATTAGGAGATTTCTATCATTTTTCAAACCCGTCGATTTGAACATTTGTCTTGGCCTGAGGCCTCTAAAGCCGCTTCAGAGAAAGGATCTACTTTGGTTTGGCCTTTTGGTGCATGTGAACAACATGGACCACATTTGCCATTGATTACTGATACTTTTTTTGCGGAAAACGTTTTAATTAAGACACTTGAGGGTTTGCCAGAGGATATGCCGATATGGATGATGCCATCGCAATCAATCGGTTTCTCACCCGAACATCAAGATTTTCCTGGTACCTTGTCCTTGTCAGCAAATGTCTTGCTTTCTCTAGTCACTGATGTTGGACAGCAAATAGCTTCTATGGGATTTAAAAGATTAATCT
>CACOQT010000014.1 GCA_902629395.1 uncultured Prochlorococcus sp. | reverse complement strand
TGGATGATTTTTTGTCAATTTTCTGAGCAAAAAAGGTTCTGGCTTTGTTTTAATAATGATTCAATAACATCCGATAAGACTATTTTACTAGCAGATTCAAATTCAGAGCCAAGTATTGTTGAATCTTTTTTAATAGATGAGAAAAAGACTACATTACCTCTACTTATTTCTAGGGTTCTCCAAAGATTAAATGGCCAGAAATGGATAGGAGCAAATTAAATAGATAAATTCTTAACTATTTAATTTAAACTGTTATATTAGTGTACTTTATTAGCTTTAAACAATAAATATGTCTTAATAACATATAAATACACGGTTATGCGTGTCAAATGCCATAATAAGAGAAAAAAGAAGTTGACTAACTCATTACTAACTAGAAAAAATGAAGATTTGTTATTTCATACATTTGATGAAACATTAAGGTTTCAACTTGAAGAATTACTATCAGTTGGAAAGTCTGCGGGGGCAGACCTGATAGAAGTTTTTCTCGAAAAATCTGACAATATTTCTCTTATGGCTGAGCAGGATGATATTTCAAATGTAAGTCCATCATTTGGGATTGGAGCAGGAATCAGGGTTTTCCTTGGAAAAAAAGACGGTTTTGTAAGCACAAACGATTTATCTAAAGAAGGCCTTCTTTTCGCCTTGAATCAAGCATTGGGGATGTTGGGCCTATCAACTGGATCCCATAACAGTTTCAAATTTGATGGATTGACAGATTTTAAAGATTTTGCCTCTAAAAAAAATGGTTGGCTAGATGAATCTCCAGATATTAAAGAATCAACCTCTAAATTACTTGAAGCAACAATTTCTCTTTCAAATAAGAATAAAAATCTCCAAGTGAGAAGAGCAAGTTATTCGCGAAATTGGCAAGAAGTTCTGGTAGCAGCTTCCGATGGGGTATTCGCAAGGGACATACGTCTTCATCAAACAGTTGGCATAAATGTAATAGCACAAAAGGATAAAAATAGATCTACATCTGCTAGAAGATACGGAAGTTCGGGCAATCCTAATGATTTGAGAAACTGGGATATAGAAAAGAGTGTTTGTGATTTAAATGAAAGTGCTCAAAAAATGCTCTACGCAGGATATGTTGAAGCAGGTCAAATGCCAGTTGTTCTTGCAAATAAATTTGGAGGCGTCATATTTCATGAAGCTTGTGGACACCTACTTGAAACTACACAAATAGAGAGAGGCACATCACCTTTTCATAATTCTTTAAATAAGCAAATAGCGAATAAGGCTGTTAGTGCAGTTGATGAAGGATTATCAAATCACGCTTTTGGTTCACTATCGATGGATGATGAGGGAATGGAACCACAAAATACTTTATTAATTGAGAACGGTGTCTTAAAAAAGTTTCTTTCTGATCGTGCAGGTTCTTTAAGAACTGGTCATCCCAGAACTGGGAGCGGCAGGAGACAAAATTTTTCATTCGCAGCTGCTAGTCGAATGAGAAATACTTACATTAAACAAGGAAATTTTTCTCCTGACGAATTAATAAAAAGTGTCGATAACGGTCTCTACTGTAAATCAATGGGTGGAGGGAGCGTAGGTCCTACTGGTCAATTTAACTTCTCTGTTGAAGAGGGTTATTTAATAAAAAATGGAAGACTTGATAAACCAGTTAAAGGAGCAACATTAATTGGTGAGGCAAAAGAAATATTACCAAGAATATCCATGTGTGCAAATGATCTAGATCTTGCAGCAGGTTTTTGCGGGTCTGTGAGCGGAAGTGTAAACGTCACTGTAGGTCAGCCGCATATAAAAGTTGACTCCATAACTGTGGGGGGTAGGTGATATGAATAATCAAATTACTAGTCAAAAATCTGGTGATTTAGATCCATTATTTTTGAGTAATCTGTTAGAAAAATACAGCACGGAGCAGTCAATAAAAAAATGGGATATGGGTGCCTCATCAAGTAGAGATTTATCAGTTCAAGTTCAGAATGGGAAAGCTAAACAATTGAAGGGATCTCAAAGGAATTCATTGACACTAAGAGTTTGGAATGAAAACAATCAAGTTGGTATAACAAGTACTTCTGATATGACCAATAAAGGAATTAAAAAAGCAATGAGAGGTGCAGTTGAAGCAAGCCTTTTTGGTAACAAAATTGAATCTCCAGAATTCTCTCCCTTAGCAAAAACTGAATTAGAAGAAGATAATTCGAAAATTTCGTCACCTCATACAATAGATGATTTACTTATTATTCTTAAAAAAGCTGAAGAACAGTTAATTGACACTCATCCTGCCATAGATTCAGTTCCATACAATGGACTAAATGAAAGTTATATGGAAAGAATATATATAAACAGTGAAGGTGCAAATAGACATATGAAATTATCACAATCATCTATATATTTGTACGCTAAGGCTCAGGAGAAAGACAAAAAGCCCAGAAGTGCAGGTGCTGTTAAAATAAATTCTGAATTAAACGACCTAGATATAAACTTATGCATTAAAGAAACATCAGATAAATTAATTAGTCATCTAAATTATAAGCCCATAGAAACAAATAAATATTTAGTTTGTTTTTCACCAGAGGCGTTTCTCCAATTGTTAAATGCTTTTAGTTCGATGTTTAATGCACGTTCAATTTTAGATGGGCTTAGTTTAATGAGTAAAGACTCATTAGGTAATCAAATCTCTGTGTCCACTTTAGACATAAGCGACGAAGGTCTTCATCCTGAAAATGTAGGTGCTTTTAGCTTTGATGGTGAGGGGACTCCAACTCAAAATATAAAAATAGTCAGTGAGGGCAAACTTATTAACTTACTTCACTCAGAGGCAACCGCCAGAAAATTTGGTGTCAAGCCCACTGGTCACGCAGGATTAGGAGCTAAAGTTTCTGTTTCTCCTGATTGGTTAGTTGTAAGAAAGAATCAGACTGAAGAAGATAAGGATGAAAGTTTAGGTGTTAAAAAAACTAATAAAGAATTCATTCTAATTGATGAACTTTCAGCTATACATTCTGGTGTTAAAGCCAGCCAGGGTTCTTTTTCTTTACCTTTTGATGGTTGGGTTGTTAATAAAGGTAAAAAGACATCAATTGAAGCTGCAACAGTTGCTGGTGATATTTTAAAAGTCCTAGACAGTATCGTGAAAATAGAAAATGAACAGATAGTTACACATCAAGGTATTAGCCCCCATGTTTGGGTTGAAAATGTATCAATAACTGGTGAAGCGTGAAGATTATTTTTTGGGGAACTCCAAAATATTCATCTGAAAATTTAATTGAAATATTTAATGCTGGACATGAAATAATTGCGGTAGTAACTCAACCAGATAGAAAAAGAGCTAGAGGGAAAAAGTTAACGCCTTCGCCGGTAAAGAAGGTTGCATTAGATTTAGGTTTACCTGTGTTTACAACACAATCAATAAGTAAGGATCTTGAAACAAAAGAAATCTTAAAAAGCTTGAACGCTGATGTTTATGTCGTAGTAGCTTTCGGTCAAATACTTCCAAAAGACATTTTGGATTTGCCCAAATTGGGATGTTGGAATAGTCATGCTTCATTATTGCCCGCTTGGAGAGGTGCTGCACCTATTCAGTGGAGCATTCTTAATGGTGATTCAAAAACTGGCATTTGTATCATGTCAATGGAGGAAGGGTTAGACACAGGTCCTGTAATTGAACAAGAAGCTACTGATATAAAAGATTCAGATAATTTGGAGGAACTTACTAATAGATTATCGAAAATATCATCAAAGCTTTTACTGAAATCACTCGATAAAATAAAACTAACGATAAACTCTAGCAAATTATCTATGTTAGATAAATTAAACGCGATAGATCAATCAGAACTTCCTTATGATGTGAGCTATGCAAGGCAAATAAAAAAAGAAGATTACCTTATAGATTGGTATCAAAATTCAGAAGATATACTTAGAAAAATAAGAGGATTATACCCTAATGCTTATACATTTTTTAATGGAAAGCGAATAAAAATCTTAGAAGCAAATATATTATTAAATAATGATCTATATATGCAATATACAGATATTAATAATGATTCAAATAAAAAAAGAATTCCAGGTCAAATAATCAATATTGACAAAATTTCTGGTATTTCAATTATGTCAAATGATTGTCCAATCCTAGTTAAATATGGTAAATTAGAGGGAAAAAATATCTCAGAAAGTCATACTTTATCACTCCAATCTAAGCTTAATGTTAATGATATACTTGGAAAATAGATTTACTAAACGATATTTTCTTTTTTTGAAAAGCCCCAAAGAAATAGACATAGCATTATTAAAAAGAATACGTATTCAGGTATTATAAATTGATAAAATATTAATTGAATAATCAATTTCATGCCTATAATAGCAACTGCTATGTATCCTGCTCTTTCAAGATTAGTATATAACTGTAGCCATTTTATAAATAATCCTGAAGTGAACCTTAATGCAATAACTCCTATAATTGCTCCTGTGATAACTAAAAGAAATTGATCGCTTATAGCTACAGCTGCCGTTATACTGTCTATTGAAAAGGCTAAATCGGTTATTGATAATAATAGAATAACCTTTAATAATGTAGTTTTAGAGTTATCAACTTTATAATTATCATTTGACTCATTTCTATTAATAAAAATCAACTTTGAAATTGCTAGAGATATTAAATAAATCCCACCAATTAACTTTACCGGCCAGAAGTTTAAGAAAAATTGAGCGGTTAAAATTACAAGTATTCTTAATAATAAAGCTATGAATATACCTATGTTTAATGCTTGCTTTTGAAGGTTTATACTATGCAGATTCTTAGTTATGGATGCAAGTGCTACTGCGTTATCAGCAGAAAGAACAAGTTCAAGCGAAATAATAACTGGCAAAAGAGGTGCTAATTCAACCCATCTGTCGATACCATCAAGTAAAGGCGTTAAGGATCTTAGAGATGCTGAATCCATTAAATAAAGAAAAAAGAGCTACCTATAATGATTGTCTGGTATATTTTAACGCTAATAATTCTTATTAGCTTAATTCAAAAGGGTCATGAGGATTGAATCAAAGCTTTGCCACCTAACTGATAATAAAGCGGTAGTTAAAGTTAGCGGTTGGATAAATGAAGAAAATCAAGGAAGTGCACTTGCGGAGGGTGCAACAGTAGATGATGCTGAAGATAAAGCAATAGCTAGACTAAAAAAAAGGCTAGGTGTCTTTTCTAATGATAAAAAGGTTAGAAACTCAATTAATGAAAATAAAGTTCAAACTTCTTTGACAGTTGAATTACCTAAAAGAGAGAATATTCGAATGAATCATGAACCAAGTGATTGGAGTGACGAGCTAACAGCTATAGATTCAGAAATTGAAAGATTAAAATGGACTAGAGATGATGAAATCTCCTTTCTAGAACAAAAACTTGGTTACAATAACAGGAATAAAATAACTAAATATGATGATATTTTGAAGTATCTAAATCTTTTAAAGCAGATACAAACAAAAAATGAGTCTGCTCAAGTTAATGTAAATATTAATACTTTAATACGTGAGTCTGACATAATACTTAAGGATTTGAATTGGAACTATGCACAAGGCAGACAATTTTTAAAAAAAGAATTTAATGTTACAGCTAGGAAGGAACTTAATCAAGAGCAATTAATATCATTTGTAGAAAAGCTTAAATCAATACGAAAATAACACCTATAAAGATATTACTTCTCAATAAGACATTATAAATGTTAATATAGTTATAACATTTGAAGGGAAATGGAATAATGTCTTTAGAGTCTATAGCAGCTTATTTAGAAAATCATCATCTTACAAATGAGTTATTTGGTCGTGCAAATAGAGCTGAAAGATTAATATTAACAGGAGCATCAAGAACAGCAAAAGCTTTAATAAGTACATCTCTTGCAAAAAAACAATCTAATTCATTATTAGTAATTGTCCCAACATTAGAGGATGCAAACAGATGGTATCCACTAGTTAAAGGTTGTGGTTGGACAAAGACATGTTTATATCCAACGAGCGAGGTTTCACCATATGAATCTATAAAAGTAACATCAGAAATAATTTGGGGACAATTACAAGTTCTTAGTGACATAATGGAACTTGATAATAATGAAAATATTGCAATAGTTGCAACAGAACGATCATTACAGCCTCATCTGCCTCCATCAGATTATCTAAAGTCAAAGTGTATTAAACTAAAGGTTGGTCAAGAAATAAATCTGAGTAAATTATCTCACGAATTTAGTGAGTGTGGATACATTAAGTCTAACAATATTGATCAAGAAGGAACATGGACTAGACGTGGAGACATAATCGATATTTATCCAGTAAGTAGTGAACTACCTATCAGGTTAGAATTATTTGGAGATCAATTAGAAAAAATTAAAGAATTTGATCCAGTATCACAAAGGTCACTTGATAAAATTGATAATATATGTATTACTCCAACCGGATATGATCCACTAATTTTAAGTAGAATTTTATCTGATAAAAAAAAAGATCTAACATCATTATTTTCAGATGAAGACTTATCGGACTTACTGAATTCAAAAGAATCATTCTCTGCAAGAAAGTATTTAGGAGTAGCTTTTCATAGACCATCATCAATATTAAATTACTTGGATGATAATACATTTGTGGTTGTTGATGAGAGAATGCAAGGGATAACACATGGTAAGGCTTGGTATAACATTGTTGATGAAAGTTATAAAGAACTAGTTGTTGATTCATTAGATTCAAGATCGATAGAAAATATATATCCACCAAATCTTCATAATGACATTAAAAATGTATTTGATTCTCTTAGTAGCTACAAAGGGATTGACATTACTGATTTGGAGAATCCCACATCAAATGATAATGTGTTCAATGTATCAAGTAAAATACACCAATGGCTACCTAATCAGTACGGTAAAATAAGCCTGTCGATTAAGGATTACATAAAAAATAAATACTCTTTATGGATAATATCAGCACAACCAAGTAGAGCAGTATCTCTCCTAGAAGAACATGAATGTATAGCAAAGTTTATTCCTAATAATAAAGACTTAACCGGTATAATAAACATTATCAATGACAATCTACCGGTAGCAATTAAGAATAATAATGATGGAGATCTTGAAGGCTTTATTCTTCCAGCCTGGAAGATTGTACTGATAACGGATAAAGAATTTTTTGGTCAACAACATATCATAAATACAGGTTATGTAAGAAGAAGAAAGAAATCGCAAAGTAAGAGAATAGATCCTAATAAAATGAAACCTGGGGATTATGTAGTTCATAGAAATCATGGTATAGGTTTATTTCAGAAAATACAGAAACTTAATGTAAATGGTGAATCAAGAGATTATTTAGTTATTAAATATATGGATGGTAAATTAAGTGTTGCGGCTGATCAACTTGGTAGCCTTGGTAGATATAGGAATTCTAATTCAAAGACGCCCACTATAAGTAAACTTGGTGGAGCAAATTGGAATAAAATAAAGCTAAAGGCAAAAAAATCAGTTAAAAAAGTTGCAATTGATTTGATTAAGTTATATGCCGAGAGAAGTAAAGAAAAAGGTTATAAGTTTCCGGAGGACGGTCCTTGGCAAATCGAATTAGAGGACTCATTTCCATATCCTCTTACGCCTGATCAAGCGAAAGCGACAAAGCAAGTCAAATTAGATATGGAAAGTGAAAAGCCTATGGATAGATTAGTTTGTGGAGATGTGGGATTTGGGAAGACAGAGGTTGCAATAAGAGCAATATTTAAGGCTATAACGTCTGGGAAACAGATAGCAATGTTAGCCCCTACAACTGTACTCTCTCAACAACACTGGAGAACAATTACAGATCGATTCGCACCTTACCCAATAAAAGTATCATTACTGAATAGATTTAAAACAACCAGTGAAAGAAAGCAAATATTAGAGGGTCTTAAGCATGGACAAATTGATGCCGTAGTTGGCACGCATCAGCTCTTAAGTAAAAAGTTAGTCTACAAGAACTTAGGACTACTTGTAATAGATGAAGAACAACGCTTTGGTGTTAATCAAAAGGAAAAAATTAAGGACTTGAAGAAGAGTGTTGATGTGTTAACTCTTTCAGCAACACCAATACCAAGAACACTTTATATGAGTCTCTCAGGTGTACGCGAAATGAGCTTAATAACAACTCCTCCACCATTGAGAAGACCAATTAAAACTCATTTAGCTCCTCTAGACGATGAAATAATAAGAAGTGCAATTTCGCAAGAAATTGATAGGGGAGGGCAAATTTTCTACATTGTGCCAAGAATAAAAGGTATCGATGAAGTAGCTGAAAAAATAAAACTTATGATCCCAAATGTAAGGTTATTGATTGCACACGGACAAATGGAAGAAGGTGTATTAGAGAATGCGATGCTTGCTTTTAATGCTGGAGATGCGGATGTTTTACTTTGCACAACTATTGTAGAAAGTGGATTAGATATTCCCAGGGTTAATACAATATTAATTGAAGATTCTCAAAAATTTGGTTTATCTCAACTTTACCAATTACGAGGAAGAGTGGGACGCAGTGGAGTTCAAGCACACGCTTGGTTGTTTTACCCAAGTGATGAGAAATTAAATGAAACATCAATACAAAGACTAAAGGCCATCAAAGAATTTAGTGATTTGGGTAGTGGTTATCAACTAGCAATGAGGGATATGGAAATTAGAGGCGTTGGAAATATTCTGGGTATTGAACAAAGCGGTCAAATGGAGACAATAGGATTTGATTTATACATGGAATTATTACAAGAGACTATTGCCGAAATACAAGGGCAAGATATTCCTTCTGTAGAAGATACTCAAATTGATTTACCCGTGACAGCTTTTATACCTGGTGATTGGATAACAGATCCAGATGAGAAAATAAATGCTTACAGATTAGCCACAGAATGTGTCAGCAATGATGAGTTAGTACATTTCGCTAGCAACTTAATCGATAGGTATGGATCAATACCGAAGCCAGTTGAATCATTAATAGAAGTAATGAAATTAAAAATAATCGCTAGAAAATGTGGTTTCTCGAGAATTAAGTTGACTAAACCAAATGTTGAACTTGAAACAATGATGGATGAGCCAGCTTTTAAACTACTTAGAAAAGGCCTAGCTAACCACTTACATGGAAGATTTATATATAAAAAAGGTTCACGTTGCTCGACGGTAATAATAAGGGGACTAGGTGTATTAGAAAGTGAAAAACTACTAGATCAGCTAACTGAATGGTTAGCGTTGATGTATTCAGAAATAAACACTGAATAATTTTTATTTGATGTCACAAGGAGAGGCAGTCAATATTTTAATTGGATGAAAGTGACTAAACAAATTTAAACGATGCTATACTCTCCAAAATTTAAACATTTTATTTTGGGACAAGTCATAGATGTCAGTTCAAATCAATACGGTCTTAGTCTGTTTAGCGGATTGATAAGTCTTTTGGCTGTTGGCATATATACACTTTTGACTGTCGACACAGGCAACGACGATGATGACTCGGACTCTGGTAGTGGTGGTTTGATGCAACCAGTAAATTAATTAGGAATAAGTTTTGCTAATCTTTCTCTGAAATCACCTTTTGATATACCGCCTTTTAACTCCCCTAGGATTTCAAAGTCTCCCTCTGGGTTATTTACTAAAATGTAAGTTGGCCAGCCCATACCTTCTTTGTTTGGATATTGTTTTAATAGTATCGGTCTATATTTTCTATATACAATAGTGTCCTGAAGTTTAACATTAACAAATTCAACACCCAATTCATTTGCAACTTTCGAATCAAAGAAACTCATCCTGTGACAAGTACCACAATCTTCAGAACTAAATTTTATTAGAAAACAGGACATAAAAATGAAATTATTTTGACCTATAGTAAATATAACTATTAATAAAAACTGAGTCAGTTATTTGACTTATTATTTCGAGCAATAACAGAGAAGAAAGGATCACTCTCTTCAGTATAAATTCCAAACAGCTTTCTTTCTTGAGTTTTTTCGCTGAAAATTTTCTCAATCCTCCAACCATTTGACATCAAAACACCAGTAACATATTCAATTCTTCTGTCTTCAGACGAGTAAGTCCATATGTTTGGAGCCTTTGTCCAAAATGCACGATTAGTAAATGAAATTATCAACAAGGAATCGGTTTTAATAATCCTGGAAAGTTCTAAAGCAACTTTTTCTGGATATTGGAGATATTGCCAACCTGCAACAATTAGCCCAGCATCAATAGAGGAATTTTCAATTGGCATGTTTTGGCTATGATTTAAATTTTGAATCCAGAACCTGTCTAATCTTTGGTTAGTAATTAGCTCAGCTTCGTTCATACCATGACCAATCACTTTTTTAAATTTAATATCAGTTGGCAAATGGCTTACCCAACTGCTCATTAAATCCAAAATTACTTGATGCTTATGAAGATAAGTTGAATACAAGTTTGTTAATCGTTTTCTGAATGACTCACTTATGTGATGAACATATCTTGGCTGTTGATAAAAAATTTTATCATCCGCTACGTCAACCTTTGCTCTATCATTAATTGAAAGTTTCATCTAAATTAAAAATTTATTTACTTTAGTTGATTTTTTATGTATTAGCGAATTATTAAATAGATTTTTAAATAGTATAATTTTTTTTTGGTTTAACCATAAATATTATTTACAGATCTAAGATACCTAGATTATATATACAGGAGATAACCAATTACAAAAATTTCATATTATAGTTTGTTTGTTTAAATTACTAAGATAAACTTTGAGATGTTCTTGTTGTATCATTGTATTCAAATTCATTACTAATTGGTACAAATAACAAAACAAAACAAATAGAAAGGAAAAAAACAAGAGAATATAGAAAATTAGAATTACTCCTCAAACCAGATAATCTCAGGAGATTCTGCTTCTTCTTGAATGGAAGTTCTTCAATGATATTCCAACTAATATTAAACCTGGGATCAAATCTTAAAAGATCAAAACATCTTGTTAGATCTGATAATTCAGAATCGTCCAAAATTATTTCTAAAGGTTCAACCTCTTTCCTCGTACTATTAAGTAATAATTTATGAAAAATACCAAAGGGAGATATAGTCACAATTTTTTTATTAGATATGTAGGTTTTACGAATTCCTGAGATATATGATCTTGAATATTGAAGTATTACTTGCATCAAGTTATCCAGATGCTCCTTTTCTCCTTCTAATACTGATGCACCAATAATTTTCAATGACCATGAAGATAATATACCTATAGTGTCATGTGAATCTCCATTTGAAACATCTGGAATACCCTTGAGCTCCAATGAACATGAATCCTGATTAAATCTATAAGACAAATTAATCATTATTAAATACTATATTTGAGTAAACAATGACGATTTTAATCTTTTTCTTCCGCCCTCTCCACATGAAAGAGAAAGAATAACCAATAATTCTCTAAAAAAGTTGTTATTTTCCTCATTCAATAATGATGATATGTAACTACGTTGAATATTCATTCTTTCACGAATAAGTGATTTAAGTCGTTTACTAAATATCGTCCATCGCTCTTGATTAAGAGTTTTAGATTCTTTGGACGACAACAATTGCCTAATAAGTGGGTAGAGATTTTCTGCCATAGCAGAGATAAGCTCAACAAATGAATTAACCTGTTCATAGGATAGAGATGCATTTGTGTATGTATTCCTTAATGGGTTGGTACATCTCATTTTCCATAATTGAACTCTACTAGAATAATCATCTGACAAGCCAATATCCTTCGCCTTCAATAGTAAGGAGTCAGTTGCATTGATTTGAAGAGTTTCAATAACTAAAATCAAAAAATCAATCTTCCTAGGAGTATCCTTAGCAATTACACAATTTAATAAAGCATTTTCATCATTATTGTATTTATAGTTTGAGTCATCATTGACTTGTTCATTCTTTAGCGAATCTAATGGAGTTTCATTCATACTTTAAATAATGACAGGAGTTGGAAGATTAGGTAGCGTTATTGTTAGTTTTATAAAACCGCACACTATTATTTGTAAAGAATGGAACACTTTAAAAAATATATTAATGAAATAAAAGATTTCCCAAAAGAGGGAATAGTCTTTAAAGACATAAACCCCATATATAAAGATCCAAAGATATTGAAAGAATTGATGGTGCCACTGGAAAAGCTAATTGCCACATCAAAACCTGATTATATCGCTGGCATAGAATCACGGGGATTTATCTCTGCATCTGCTTTAGCATTTAAACTTGAGCTTGGTTTCATTCCTATAAGAAAGCCAAAAAAATTACCTGGAAAAGTAATAGGTATTAATTATAAGCTTGAGTATGGTGAGGATAGATTAGAAATCCAGCTGAATTCATTTGATAAAGATAGTAAAATCATAATTATTGATGATTTGCTTGCTACTGGAGGTACAGCAAGTGCCGCAGGCAGTTTGATAAGAAATGCAGGCGGAAGTTTAATTGGATATGCATTCCTTATGGAACTTACTGATCTTCAGGGTAGGAAAAAATTAGAGTCAAATTTGATCGTAGAAAGTCTTATAAAATTTTAATTATCTTTTGACCAAACAAGTATTACTTCTAATTGAGATAAAGTTATCAACCCATAACTCCACATAACAATAGGTAATGGTGAATTTTCATAAGAACATCTCTTCACTCCTAACTCCAAAGCTTCTTGACTGATTCCAAGTTTATCAATAATAAAATTGCATAACTCTTCAGAGGGTGGGTCAATAGAATTAGTAGTATTTATCATATTAATATTATATAAGCTACAAACCATTAGTCATTATATTAAGTATAAACCTCCTACAAATCGATGATTTTCTTAAAATGTAGAATATACATTTTCTAGGTAATGAGAAAATATTAAAATTACTTCTAGAATATCTTACTAAACTATCAGTCAAGATAGATATAGATAGCACATCAACTAATCTTGACAAAGAATATGTAATTGGAATCAATGAATAATTTTTCTTAAAAAAAGGTATTGAGATTAATTTTGTTAAACAATCAACATCTCTCCAACATAAATTTAGACCTTGTCCACCAACAGGATGCAATTTATGAGCTGTTTCACCTAAATAAAGATATTTACCTGAATAAAAAGAATAATTAAACACAAAATTAATGGGAAAAGAATTAGGTTCATCAATAATGGTATCTGGTTCAATACCAGAGGGAAGAATAGTTGATAAATAATCTAAGAGCAAAGACTTTGATAAAGTCATATTATATTTACCTTTTGCTATTGATTGACTACAAATTATTTGAAAGATATCACCTCCAAGGGGTAAAACTGCAAATGGCCCTTCAGAATTCAATATTTCAAATGCCTCATTAGATTTAACTCCTCGTAAAAGTACCTTGACAGTAATACAAATTTGATCATAACTAAAATTGAAAGAGGGTGTCTTTAGTTTCTTCTTGGTATTAGAGCTTGATCCATCTGCTGCAACAATTAGATCATAATTCTTCGTATTTGGAATAACAGATGTAGGAATTTTATTGATGTTATCGACATTTGATATAAACTTTAAAATAAAAGCCATAATAATTCTATGTTCTGCAATCCATCCAACTGTTGAATACTTTTTGTCTGAGGGCTTTAAATCATTAATTAAAAATTGGAAATAATTATTTAATTCATAATCCAGTACATTTAAATATTGAAAAGGAACCATTAGAGATGCTAGTTCAGACCAAATTCCTAACTTTTCTAAAATTTTTCTAGAAGAATGAGTTATAGCATATGTTCGTTCTCTATTTATAAGTTCTTCGTCAGATAATCTTTCATATAGATCAATTCTGCATCCAGCTTTTGCTAATGATATCGCAGCCAATGATCCAGTTAATCCAGAGCCAATGATAGCTATATTCATGATGTTTATTATATCATTTATTAGTAAAAATTCTTATTTTTTAAATTATCATATTAACAAATTCTTCAAAAGCTGGACGAAGTAAGAATGGATAAGACCCTACCCATAAATTTATTTCTGGACACCAAGCATCACTAATTGCCTGTATCTTATCAAAATTTTTCCTATTACTAAAAACTACACAATTAATTCTCATACCTTTTGTTAATATATTAAATTTATTATTAAATGGAAAAGATATATTACCAACATGTCCATCTTCATCTTCGATATACACAACAACCCATTTTCTTTTTTTTTCTAAAACCTCTAATCTTCCATCTTTGTTTGCTTGTTCAATTTGTTTTTCTAGTCTATCTTCAACATATATATCAGATATATAACCATCAACTAATGCTGAAAAAGGAAAATTTTTAAACTTAGAATTTTTCCTACTAGCTTCAAGTATGGGTCCCCATAAAATATACAAAAGGAAGATTACACCTAAAACTAACCATAATGAGTAAAACTGACTTGTTATTTGACTTTGGCTAATAAGCAAAGTAATAACACCGCCGATAGTTGAAATCAAAATACGCTGAAAAATCTTTTGAGGGTTGCCCAAGGCTGCATTAAATTGCTTCCCAGTTGCTACGGAAGGGATCAATTTATTAACGTCATTTTGCTTTATAGGGAATAACATTTAGTGAATTAAAGGATTTTCTCTAGCCCATAAACTAATTTATTAAATGATCTAATTTTCTTAACCACTAAGAGAACGCCAGGCATGTAAGCAGAACGATCAATCGTGTTATGAGTTAACTCATATGTTTCTCCATTCGAACCAAACATAACCTGTTGATGAGCTACAAGTCCTGGTAATCTAACGGAATGAAGTCTCAAACCACTGGTTCGGGACCCGCCTCTGGAACCTTCGATAGATTCTTCTTCATCTACTAAAAGTTTATTAAAACTAGCTCGTTGTTCTTCCATTAATTCAGCTGTTTTAATGCAAGTTCCACTTGGTGCATCTGCTTTTTTATTGTGATGCATTTCTGTTAATTCAGCGAACTCATAAAATCGAGATGCAGCTGCAGCAGCTTGTTGCAATAAAACCATCCCTACAGAAAAGTTTGGGATAATAGCTGAGCCAAGAGAAGCCTTTTCTGCAAATTCGGAAAGATCCTCCAGTTGTTCTGTTGTAAAGCCAGTAGTACCAATTACGGGATGAACTCCATACGCAATTGATGTACGAGTATGTTTATAAGCAACATTAGGATGAGTGAAATCAACTAAAACTGCTCCATTATTTTGTCCATCTTTGGGTACATTCTGGCTTGCAGCACACAAGGAGCCTTCAAAATCGCTTGAAAGAAATACATCTAGTGGCTCTAAACCTAATAGAGAGCCAATGTCTTGACCCTCTTTATCCTTCTGATTATCTATTGCTCCAACAAGTAAAAAATCTTTAGATGAATTAATTGCTTTAATAACTTCAGATCCCATTCGACCTAAAGCTCCTGCAACTAAAACTGGAATTGATTGATTAGCAGAACTCATTGAATTTCTTTTTTTACAATCATATTTGATATCCCTTGTAACACGCATTAACTAAATAACACACTAAAGGGCCACTGAACACTAGGCTTGGTCGAATTCCGTTAAAAAAAAGATGTTTACACAGGTTCGCTCAGCCAATCGCAGAGTCTCACCTGTCGAGAATCACAGCCATAAAGCAGTCATGAAGGCTGTTTATGTGGTTTTAGAGCCTCAGTACCAAAACGCTCTCACCCAGGCTGCAAATTCTCTTAATTTGCAAAACGGTCCTATTGGAATTGAACTTAATGGATATTTAATTGAAGAACTTAGAGATACAACCAATTATGAAAATTTTAAAAAAGATATAGAAAACGCTGATTTATTCGTTGCCTCTTTGATTTTTATTGAAGATTTGGCACAAAAAGTTGTTGAGGCGGTCGAACCTCACAAAGAAAAACTTAAGGCATCGGTGATATTTCCATCAATGCCAGAAGTAATGCGCTTGAACAAATTGGGAACTTTTTCTATGGCCCAGTTAGGCCAAAGTAAAAGCATCATTGGCGATTTCATGAAGAAGAGGAAAGAAGCAGGAGGAGCAGGATTTCAAGATTCAATGCTAAAGCTATTAAATACTCTTCCCTCAATTCTTAAATATCTACCAGTAGACAAGGCACAAGACGCACGTAGTTTTATGCTCAGTTTTCAATATTGGTTGGGAGGCACCCCTGATAATCTAAGGAACTTTCTCTTGATGCTTGGGGATAAATATGTTTTTCCTGAATTAGAAATTAAAGAAGAGAAAATTGAAGTTTCAGAGCCAGAAGTTTTCCCAGATTTAGGAATTTGGCATCCATTAGCCCCAAATATGTTTGAGGATAAAAGGGAATATTTAAATTGGACTGCATCAAGAGAAGATCTATCAAACAAAGCCAAAGAAGGTCCTGTAATTGGTCTCGTACTCCAACGTAGTCATATTGTCACTGGAGATGACGCTCACTACGTAGCAGTAATTCAAGAACTTGAATATAGAGGAGCAACAGTCATCCCTATTTTTTGCGGGGGGTTAGATTTTTCAAAGCCAGTAAATGAATTTTATTACGACCCAATCAACCCAGAGAAACCGATTGTAGATGGCGTTGTTTCTCTTACAGGGTTTGCACTCGTAGGAGGCCCAGCAAGGCAAGATCATCCAAGAGCTGTCGAGGCCTTGAAGAAACTTAATAGGCCTTACATGGTCGCACTCCCATTAGTCTTTCAAACAACGCAAGAATGGGAAGGTAGTGATCTAGGTCTTCACCCAGTCCAAGTTGCTCTTCAGATTGCAATTCCTGAACTAGATGGAGCAATCGAGCCAATAGTTTTATCTGGCAGAGATGATGCTACAGGCAAAGCTCATACACTTCAAGACAGAGTAGATGCAATAGCTGAAAGAGCTATTAGGTGGTCATCACTAAGAATTAAAAAACGTGACCAGAAAAGATTAGCTATTACTGTTTTTAGTTTTCCACCTGATAAAGGAAACGTGGGAACTGCTGCTTACCTAGACGTCTTTGGTTCCATTTATAGAGTTCTAGAGGAAATGAAACTTAAAGGCTATGACATAAAAGATTTACCTAAAAATCCTAAAGAATTAATGGAGGCATTAATTAATGATCCTGAAGCATTACAAGGTTCACCTGAACTATCAATAGCTCACAGGATGAGTGTCGCGGAATACGAAAAATTAACACCTTACTCAGAGAGGCTCGAAGAAAACTGGGGAAAACCCCCAGGGAATTTAAATAGTGACGGACAAAATCTTTTAATTTACGGAAAAGAATTTGGGAATGTATTCGTCGGGGTTCAACCTACTTTTGGATATGAAGGTGATCCAATGAGGTTGCTTTATTCGAGAAGTGCTAGTCCTCATCATGGTTTTGCTGCTTACTACACTTACCTAGAAAAAGTCTGGAAAGCAGATGCAGTACTTCACTTTGGAACTCATGGATCGCTTGAATTCATGCCAGGTAAACAAATGGGTATGAGTGAGACTTGTTATCCAGATTCATTGATAGGAGGTTTGCCTAATCTTTATTACTACGCTGCAAATAATCCTTCAGAAGCAACAATAGCAAAAAGAAGAGGATATGCTTCAACAATTAGTTATTTGACTCCTCCAGCTGAAAATGCAGGGTTATACAAAGGTTTAAAAGAACTTGGAGAATTGGTCGGTTCTTATCAACAATTACGTGAAAGTGGAAGAGGAATTCAAATTGTCAATGCAATCGTTGAAACAGCTAAGAAATGTAATCTTGAAGAAGATGTAAAACTACCTGAAAAAGATGCCTCCGATCTAGACGTAGACCAAAGAGATTTGATCGTGGGAAATGTTTATAAACAATTAATGGAAATAGAAAGTAGATTATTACCATGTGGGTTACACACTATTGGTAAACCAGCAACAGCAGAAGAAGCTATTGCAACTTTAGTAAGTATCGCCTCAATAGAAAGAGAAGATGATGGTATCAGATCTTTACCAGGTTTATTAGCAGAATCGAAAGGAAAGACAATAGAGGAGGTCTATGAGGGCAATAATAAAGGAAAATTAGAGGATGTTGAACTAAATAAATTAATTACTGAGACCTCAAGAGAAGCCGTAGGTTCAATGGTCAAGTCTCTAACTGGAAGAGACGGGAGAGTGAATATGAGGAAAAACATTTGGTCCTTTATTGTTGAGTTCTTAAGAGGAATTGGTTTCTCAATCCCATCGCCATGGCAAGCATCGGCTAAGAAAGCAGGATTCAAAAATGTAAATACAAGTTCGCTGGAGAAACTTTTTGACTATCTAAGGTTTTGCTTAGAACAAATCTGTGCCGATAAAGAAATGGAAAGCCTTTTAAAAGCTTTGGATGGAGATTATGTTATTCCAGGACCTGGTGGAGACCCTATAAGGAATCCTGGTGTATTACCTAGTGGCAAAAATATTCATGCTTTAGATCCACAATCTATACCAACAGTAGCGGCTGTAGCCTCTGCAAAAGGTGTAGTTGACAAGCTTATTGAAAGACAAAGGGAAGAACAAGGAACCTGGCCTGAAACTATTGCTTGTGTACTTTGGGGGACTGACAACATTAAAACTTATGGAGAATCACTAGCTCAAATCCTTTGGTTTGTTGGAGTCAAACCAAAACCCGACTCTGTTGGAAGAGTAAATAAATTAGAACTTCTATCTCTTGAGGAACTTGGAAGGCCAAGAATTGATGTAGTTGTCAATTGTTCGGGCGTTTTTAGAGATTTGTTTATTAATCAAATGGCATTGATTGACCAAGCTGTAAAAATGGCTGCTGAGGCTGATGAGCCACTTGACCAAAATTTTGTGAGGAAACATGCCCTTGAGCAATCAGAAAAAGAAGGAAAAAGTATTAGGGAATCAGCCAGCAGAGTATTCTCAAATGCAAGTGGAAGTTATAGCTCCAATGTAAATCTGGCAGTAGAGAATTCAACATGGGAAGAAGAAAATGAATTACAGGAAATGTATCTTTCAAGAAAAACTTACGCATTCAATGCAGATAATCCTGGTGAAATGAATCAGAACAGAGACGTTTTTGAATCAGTTATGAAAACAGCTGATGTAACTTTTCAAAATCTTGATTCCTCAGAAATATCTTTAACAGACGTAAGTCACTACTTTGATTCCGATCCAACAAATTTAATTAAGAATCTTAGAGATGATGGCAAAGCTCCAAGCAGTTACATAGCCGACACAACCACAGCAAATGCTCAAGTAAGATCACTAAGTGAAACTATTAGATTAGATTCAAGAACAAAACTTCTAAACCCAAAATGGTATGAGGGTATGCTTAAGTCTGGATATGAGGGTGTTAGAGAAGTTTCCAACAGACTTAATTACACATTAGGATGGAGTGCTACAAGTGGACAAGTCGATAATTTTGTATATGAAGAAACTAATGAAACTTTTATAAATGATCCTGAGATGAGGAAAAGACTTTTGGAATTGAATCCTCATAGTTTTAGGAGAATAGTTGGCACATTATTAGAAGTAAATGGTAGGGGTTATTGGGAAACATCTGATGAAAATATTGAACAATTAAAAGAACTTTATCAAGAAGTAGAGGATAAGATTGAGGGAGTTAATACAGAGAATTAGATAGATTAAAATATATGTTGTGTCATTATTGCAACTTGCGATATCTCCTTTATATCATGTACTCTTAAAATATTTACTCCAGCCATAATACATCTTGAAGCTACTGCAGCAGTTCCAAAAATTCGTTTGGATGGGTCAGATTCATTTAGAACTGATCCTATAAACCTTTTTCTAGAAGCCCCTATTAGTATTGGATAATTCATTGATACAAATTCTTCTAAATTTCGCAACAAAGTTAAATTTTGATCGACATTTTTTGCAAAACCTATTCCAGGATCAACAATAATTTTCTCATTTTTTATACCTTTAGATAATGCTAAATTGATTTGATGCAAAAGTTCATTTTTTACATCTTTAACAACATTATTATATTTAGCCAAAGAATCCATAGACTTGCTATTTCCACGACTATGAGTCAAAACATAATGAGAGCTACTATCAGCAACAACTTTTAAGATTTCAGGATCATGACGGCCACCACTAATGTCATTAATCCAATTAGCACCACTATTTAACACTTTATCAGCTACGGAATGATGATAAGTGTCTACAGAAATCGGAATCTCCGGGTACATTATTTTTAACTCTTTTATTAAAGGGACTAATCTTTTAATCTCAATTTCAACACCAACTTCGGATGCACCTGGTCGTGTGCTCTGAGCTCCAATATCAAGAATGTGTGCTCCTTGGCTGATGCATAATGATGCGTGTTTAATAGCTGAGTGTAAGTCAATATATAATCCTCCATCACTGAATGAATCTTCAGTGATATTTACAATGGCCATTAAAAGGGTTTTTTTTAACCCATTGTTTGGAGGGAAATTAATGGTTTGATTCGTAATTCGCAATTCTTGCAAAATTAATTGGGTCTAGAGAGGCTCCACCAACCAATACTCCATCAATATCTGACATAGACATAATCTCGTCAATATTGTTTGATTTAACAGATCCACCATATTGAATAATTACGTCATCGAAACCAATCCATTTACGAATAAGCCCACAAATTCTATTCGCCTCATTGGCTTCACAGGTTTTCCCAGTACCAATAGCCCATATTGGTTCATAAGCGACTATGAGTCTTTTTACATCAATACCCTCAAGACCTTGATCAATTTGTCTTCGTATAACCCTTTCAGCTTCTCCCAACTCTCTTTGCTGAAAAGTTTCTCCAACACAAACAATTGGAATTAAGTTGTGATCTTGAGCGGATTGGGCTCTCTTGTTAATTTGTTCATCACTTTCACTAAAATATTTCCGAGGCTCACTGTGTCCAACAATTGCACATTTAATAGAAAGCTCATTAAGCATTACAGGGGAAACCTCAGCTGTGTAAGCACCACTGTCCTCCCAATGGACATTTTGGCTAGACAAAGATAAATATTCGCCTTTGTCCTTAATAAACTCAGAGAGGGGATGTAAAGCTGTAAACGGTGGTGCAATAACCACCTCCCTATCTTTTTGAGGTATGTCTTTCAATAATGGGATGAACACAGCCATGTACTCTAATGCTTGGGCACATGTCATGTTCATCTTCCAATTACCTGCGATGACCGGTTTACGCACGCTAGCTCCTCATTTATCGCTCCTTGCCAACTTACGGCCTAGAGGATCAGAATTCGGAACAATGTATGTTTCATTTGCAAAAATAATTTGATCACCAGCAGTCAGCTTTCTTCCTCGTTTATTTTCCACTATGCCATTCACTAATACTTTCCCCGCCCTAATGATAAATTTTGCCTCCCCTCCAGTTTGAACGATACCAATAAATTTGAGGAATTGATCTAATTTCATTTACGACTTTTTTTAAACACTGATATTTTGGAGGAATGACACAAAAACACAAAATAAATTTCATTTACCTGATAAAGAGACTCAAAGGTCATTTGCCAATATTGATAATTGGTGGTACGAGCATGTTGATATATGTGGCTTGTTGGCCAATACTTGCTTGGTTGTCAGGTAAGTTAATTCCGGCGATCGGCCAAGGAAATACAAAACAAGTTCTAAATTTAATTTTGCAAGCTTTTGTTATTTTTATAATACAAAAAATTGCTCAATTTTTACAAGATAGTCTGCTGGCTAAACCAGCTTTATCCTTAAGCAAAGATCTTCGAGTCAACCTTTTTAGAAGACTTCAAACAACTAATATACTTTTTATTGAAAAACTCTCATCAGGTGATATTGCATACAGACTTACAGAGGATGTAGACCGAGTCGGGGAAGTAATTTATAAATCTATTCACGATACGGCACCATCGATATTTCAATTATCAGCAATATTTGGATATATGATATTTATTGATTGGAATTTATCACTAGCAACAATCATATTAGCTCCATTAATTGCCTTATTAGTAAGCGACTTTGGAGGAAGAGTTTTAAAAGCATCTGAACAAAGTCAAAACAAAATTAGCTCATTAGCAGGTTTGCTGTCAGAGGCAATTCAAGGTCTATCAATGGTAAAAGCCTTTGCCGTCGAGGATTGGTTACAAAGCAATTTTGATAAAAAAGTTAGTTTGCACAAAGAAGCTAAATACAAAATGCTAAGGCTCGTAGCACTTCAGCATCCAATTGTTGGATTAATAGAAATAATAGGCATTCTTTGTATTATTACAGTTGGTGCATTTAGAATACAAAGTGGAGGAATATCCAACGAAGAATTTGGCAGTTTCTTTACTGCATTAATAATGTTAATTGATCCAATCAGCCACATAACCACGAATTACAATGAACTAAAGCAAGGTCAAGCATCATTTAAAAGATTAAATGAAATAACAAGTAATTCATCAGAAATATCAATAAAAGAAAAAGGTATTGTCCCTGTAGACATTAAGGGTAACTTATCATTTAAGAATGTTATATTTTCATATAATAAAAACAATAATGTTTTAAATAATATAAATTTAAATATTGAATCAGGAAAAATAATGGCATTAGTTGGACCATCTGGTTCTGGCAAAAGTACCATTTTTTCTTTAATTTTGAAGTTTATAGAACCCTGCAATGGATCAATATTTATCGACGATTATGATTTAAAAGTAATTGAAAGTAAATACTTAAGAAGTTTAATAGGGATAGTTCCGCAAAAAACATTTTTATTTTCCGGAACAATTGAAGAAGCCATAAGATTTGGAAGATGTTCAACTAGAGAAGAAATTGAACAGGCTGCAAAAATAGCAAACGCACACGATTTTATTGAAGGATTACCTAAAGGCTATGAAACACACATAGAAGAAAGAGGGAGCAATCTCTCAGGAGGTCAACTACAAAGAATATCAATAGCTAGAGCATTACTTGGAAATCCATCAATTTTGTTGCTTGACGAAGCAACAAGTGCACTAGATGCAGAAGCAGAGGAATCAGTTCAGAAAGGTCTTAAACAAGCTATGCATGATCGAACAGTTTTAGTAATAGCTCACAGGCTATCAACGATTCAAAATGCTGATAAGATTGCGTTGATTGAAAATGGTAAAATATGTGAGGTAGGTAATCATTTTGAGTTAATTAGCAAGAAGGGTAGATATAAAGAATTATGCGATAAACAATTAATTCAAAGTTTTTAAATATCTAATTAATGATATATTGTATATATAAATATTCAAAAATATGTCACAAACACCTTCTAATGAAAACGAAGCGATCTTAACATTTGAAGACAAGAAATACGACCTAAAAAGCCTACCGAACGAGCTAAAAGAGCTAATTAAAGGGATGCAGGTAGCAGACGCACAATTAAGGATGCATGAAGACACTCTAAAAGTACTCGCAGTTGGTCGTCAGCATTTAGCGATGCAATTAAAATCAAAATTAGAACACATAGATCCAATAAAATAGAAATTTAGAAAAAATTTTTATAAAACTCATCAGATAAATATTTGTACTCAACAAAAAAACAATTGATATTCATGTTTAAAAGATAGTAATAAAACAGAATAATTAAAAAATTAGCAAAACCTGATGAAAGGTGCCTCATCGTGAGACAATCTTAAGAAAAGATAAAGCGATGGGTTCAAAAGGTTACTGGCTCAAGCAAGCCAAAATTGAAAGTACCGCTCAGTTTATCGAATACGTAAAAACCGTTGTTCCGTGGCTCCGATCAGTTGGAGGGACAATCATTGCTAAAGATGTAAATCAAAATTCTGATTTAAATGAATGGGATGGTGGACAATTAGGTGTAATTGTCGAATTTGAATCTAAGGCTGCAGCACAAAAAGCATTTAATTCTTCTGAATTTCAAGAATATATAAAATACAGTGGTATTGAAAATCAATTATCGTTATCAATAATTGGATAGGTCAATTATCTTGTGATTCAATAGATATAAACAGAATTATGATAAAGGATTCTTCGATTCTTCAAAAAGGACAACTTTTAAAAGTTGAAATAAATGAAGTAAAAGATCGGCTTCCTCAAAATATACTAGCCATAATAAGAAGCGAACCTGTTGTAGAACTAGTTGGATATAAAATGGTAGATGGTAACGAATTTGGACTAGTGGTTAAATTTAATAATGGTGATATAAATTGGTTTTTTGAGAAGGAGCTATCCGAAATCAAGTAATTAATACCTATTTTTGAATGAAATAATCTTATATATAAACAAAAGATACATCATGAGTTGATAAATGATTAATGGAGTATATTTGTAAAAGAAATCTAGACAAAAAATGCCTTACAATCAATTAACAGTTGTAATAGGAGGTTTAATGCATATCCCTATTATAATAATATTTCTACGGTTTGTTGAAAGTAAATTAAATAGAAATAAAATACACTATCAAAAAAATTAGTAAACATTAGATTAAGTACTTTAATTTAATATTTCAATAAAAGTCAAACATTTAATTTATGAATAAATTATGTAAATATTAGAATTTGTAGATAATGAAAACAATAATAATTACTGGCCCTTCAGGATCAGGAAAATCAATTTTAAGTGAAAAACTGTCGAGGTTGTTTTCCAATACAATTGTAATCAAGACAGATTCCTACTATAGGGATAGTAAATTTATCAAGTTCTTATCAATACTTATATCTGATTTATATGATAGACCTTTGAGTATAAAGAAAAGAGATCTGATGAATAATTTAAAGTCTATAGATAAAAGAGAAAGATTCATTATAACTTATCATTATGAATTTAAAAGTAGACAATCAATTAAGAAAAAAATGGATTTAAATTATAAAATTAAAGATCAATTTTTGATAGTAGAGGGAATATTTGCACACAGATTAGATATAAATTATAAGGGTTGTACAAATATTATATGTACAGAGGACAAAGAAATTTGTCTGCAAAGAAGAATGAATAGAGATCAAAATGAAAGAGGTCGAAATATAAAAGAAGTCAATAGAAAATTTTTTAGATCATGGAATCTCTTTTATCAAAATATCGAACACTATAGAAACAATAATGAGACCATAATTTTAAATCCATCAGAAAAAGGTAGCTACGATGAACTGTTAATTAAATTGAATAATATCTCAAAAAAAAACTAAGAGAAACATAAAATGCTCCTCTTAGTTTTTTTATTAAATAAATTAGATATTATATTAATTACTTTTTAACTGCCGGTGCATTCATTCCGTCGTAATCAGGACCAACCATCAAACCAACAATGGCAAATAATGCAATTGATGCGACACCCACTAGAACAGCGGTTGGTGCTGGTGTACTAGTAAGACCAGCTAATAACAAATTGCCCATAAAAGATAAATAAAGCTAGTTATAAATAGCAGAAAACGTAGAAAATTAATTCATTAGTGAAAAGATTTGAATCAAAAAAAACAAATTAGAAACTTTGATACATCAATAAGAAACTATTGGTAATAGCATGCAAAAATAATATACAAATTCATTTACTAATCGAACATATACGAATTTTGACAAAATGTATGTGAATTTAGTTTCAAGAGAACTTTCAGATTTTTATACAAAAAAAGTGGGAAACATGTAGAACATATTTACCCACTCTATAAATTTTTTTTATTTTCTTTTTATTTTGATGTATTTGGATCGTTAAACCCATCATAATTGGGGCCAACTACGACAGCCATAATTCCAAACAAGGCCATAAATGCGATACCAATGATTGGTGCAGTAGGAGCTGGTGTACTTAGCAGTCCAGCGAAAGTTAAAGGAAGCATGTTCTTTAGTAAGACCCAATATAAATAACAGTCATCAGGGAATATGACCATTGATATTTTAATTTGTAACATTTAACAAGGTGCAAAGTAAGCTATGACAGGGTTTGAGAAAAGAAACGTGAAGAATAGTTAGCTTATCGCTAGCTCATGAAGTATTGCTAACCTTCTTTTTAGTACTAAAAGCGTTCTCTGTAAAAAGATATATTTTGAATGAGAAAAAATTGATATATGTCTTTGTGAGCTTATTTCACTATAAAAACAACAAACTTTTTGATATAAGATGTATCTATATGATGTATGTTCAATAGGTGGTTTCTAATTTGCGTCCCATTACACCTGTCGAAGAGTTTGAAGAAGCCTGTAAAAAAGCTAATTTAGATAACACAGAGCAAAAGATTATTGATCATATAAGATATGTTGGAGTATTTACACAACCTTCACTAACTAAAGATCTTAAATTAAATTCAAAACCACCTGTTTTATCAGTACTATGTGAAATATGCAGAAAGATAGGAAAGTATATGCCAGATCATTTCGGTAAGGTAAGAGATTGGTCAAAAGAAATAAACGAGCACAACGTAAAATGGGATGGAGATCTATTATGCTCTTTGGCGTGGAATAAAGACGGTGAGAGGTTATCACCTGAAAATGGTACATGTCTGTACCACACATTTGCAGTACATAAGGAATTATTCCAAGGTCTCGATTAAGACTTAAAATGATATATAAATTTTACCCCTGACTAAGATATTCAAATAAAACATTATTAAAACCTAGTTCCTCAGCTGAAAATTCAAGCATTAAATTATCTGATTCTATTTTAGAACGAAATGATCTAATTTCATCAGATTCATCTCCAGATAGAGGAATACCATCGACTACATCAAAAATAATGTTTTGACGATCATTTTCTGTGAGAACTTCATTTGCCATAATGATCAAATTTAGTACTAACTACTACATAGCCAATATCTTTAAACTAAAAAAGCAAATAAAACATTCCTTTACGAAATGGTCATAAAGGTTCAAAAATACTTTATTTAAAAACTTGTCCAGAGCAAAATATCGAAATAAGCATTTGCGAAGGTACAATAAACTTTACATAAGTTCATCTATGCTTTACATTCCTTATTAAAGAGATTGTCTGCTCGTGCTTGAACAAGGGGAAAGTATTGAATCAACTATTTACAAAAAACAGGTCATAGCAGTAACTATGGCAACAAGCCGACAAGGTGTTGGCGTTGTTAGAGAGCTAAGTAAAACCAATAAATATATAATACGTGCGGTCACTAGAAACATCAAAAGTGCTAAAGCTCAAGATCTTGAAGGTTTAAATAACGTTGAATTAATCAAAGGTGATTTACTCGATTCTGAAAGTCTTAGAAGAGCTTTTGATGGGGTTGATATCATATTTGGAAACACTACTCCAACAAAAGGGTGGAAACCATTTAGAGGAAGTATTGTTAGATCTTATGAGTTAGAACAGGGTTTTAACTTGATAAATCAAGTTAAATATGCACATCAAAAAGGAAATTTAAAACACTTTATCTTTAGTTCAATAAGCAAAGCTAAAGATCCACTGAAGAATGATCCAGCTCCAGGACATTTTACAAGTAAATGGGATATCGAAGAATATATTGAGAAAAAAGATCTTAAAAAAATCACGACTGTTTTAAGACCAGTGAGCTATTTCGAAAACTTTGAAAATAAACTACCTGGCTTCACCATCTCAAAAGAAATATTTCCTGGAATAGTTGGCAAAAATTTCAAATGGCAAACAATTGCCGTCGATGATATAGGTAAATGGGTAAGAGGTGTTTTATCAAAACCAGAGAAGTATAAAAATCAATCAATCAATATCGCTGGGGAAGAACTCACAGGCATTGAAATGGCTCTAACTTTAGAAAGTTTAATTTCTCTAGAAGGTTTCAAAACAAATTATGTAATGATTCCTAGATTAGCGATAAAGCTATTGGAATATGATATTGGTGTTATGGCTGATTGGATTGAGAGATCAGGCTATGGAGCTGATATGAAAAAACTTAAAGCGATACAAAAAGAGTTAAATATTGTTCCCACATCACTTAAAGAATGGCTTGACGCAAGACTAGAGAAAGGAAATAACACAAAAAGTAATTGGTTAAGACAGTGGAAAGATTCTCAGTGGAAACTACAATGGGACAAATAGTATGTAATTCATAGGTAAAGAAAAAATCATAAACCGTTAACTTCTATAGATTTTGCAATTGATCTGAGTAATTCAGCTATCTCAATATCCTCGCATTTTGTATCAGCCTTTAGTTCTAAACACATATCCCTTATGGAAACATTTGTCGACCACCAGATACCTGATGTCTCTGTATCGTCAAAGTTAAATCTGGACATTAAATAGAAATAAAAATAGGAATTAAGACAACTTTTGAGGATCTGTACTTGATCTGTCTAAAGTTTTCAATTCTTCGGGAAGGTCCATATCTAGACCTTCTAATAGATTTTTTAAAAGGATTTTGTTATTTAATTGGTTTTTAGTGGGCCTAAAATTGAGAATTAAATAAACAAGTAAACTGATACAAAAAAATAGAAAAAATGAATATAAATAAGTACTGTTAATCATTCAAGTACATAATAACTTTTTTATATTCATACGAAACAGGTCAAAAATCAATAAAAATTAAAAAAAAGATAACAGAAGATGCTTAAATAAAAAAATAATGTCTAAAGAGAATGAAATAATGAGTATTTATAGCTAGTCGAGTATGGGGGTAGTCGCAATAACCTCAACATTCAGAAATTAAAGTGAAAAAGCATAATATAATTAATTAAGAGAAAGGTAAGTTATATTAAATAAAATAATTTATTATTTCAATTGATATAAATTATAATATAGATTACTAATATAGTTAAAGTTATTTTTAAACTAATGTTAACTAATATAGTTTTTATATTTTTAATAGCTTTTTTATTAATTCTTGGTGGATGGTCTTTTAAAGCTTTGATATCATTAGCTCAAGGCAAACCTATCGAAGTAAATCTAAAAAACCCACTTAACTTAAAGGCAAGATGGCCTAAAGAAAATAAAAATAATAAATAATTATCAAAAAACTAAAACATAATTATTTTCAATTTACTATATTGGCAAATTTTCAATTATCATTAGTATAGAAAATTTTTCAACTAATAGATATGCTTGACACATTAGATCCTTTCCAGCAACTTGTATTAGGAGTATCTTGTGTTGGAATACTAATGATAATTTTAGTAATATTTCTTACAGCTAGCCCCAACTTTGAAAACACAGACAGATTAAAAAAAATCTTAGATTTTTTTGAGAAAAAGAAATAAATTCGTTACAAGAGAAATGAACGATCAATAAGATTAAGATGAGAAATACAAAAGTGTCTTAATTTCCTATATTTTCAAAGCAAAACTTTATTAGATAGAACTCTCAAGAATAAGTAATGTTTAATACAAATATTTTTTCTAGAAATGCTTAAGGAATTATTCGACAAAAACAAATACGTAATTTTTGCTGGATTAAGTACACTATCTCTCATAACATCTTCTTATTCAATATTTTCTATATCAAAGTCAGTCGATCAGATTTCATCTGAATTGGAACCGATTACTGCTTGGGCTAACTCACAAAATGAATGCATAACGAAAACATTTCGTATTGATGGTAAAAACACTCAAGGTATGCCCTCAAAGGTTTGGAGCTGTAACGGAGGAGGAAATTAAGTAGAGCGCTATAAAATTTTTACTCATCCTATAGTTCTCCCCATCTCTTTCCGATCTCATATCCCCACTGCTTTGCAAGTTCGACCACCTCATCATGCGTATCACAACTAATAATTAATTGATACTTCTCAGGAGAGCAATTAATCAATTCAACTAATTGATTCAATTGATCTATTTTATTCAGAAATTTTTCATAATCTCTTTTAGACATGTGATCACCTTTAATATATTTAATGCTTAGAAAATTAGTTGTCTAGTTCATAACAAAAAATTTTAAATAGTAATTATGAGAAGTTTTAAATATTAATTAAGATTAAGACCCTGAATATTTTGGTTGTTTCCATACATACCTATCAATTTTATAATCCTTCTTTACTGCTACACAATTAGTAGCTATATGCCAGAGAGATTTATGAATTGGAGTTGGATTATATAGATATACTTTAGGGAATGTATTTTTTAATATTCTAGTAGCAAGTCTTGCGTGATAATGAGGAACTGTTGGTTCAATATGATGAATAGCATGAGTAGAACCAATTGAGTGATGTAGAAAATCTAATATTTTTCCATAAGGTCTATCAATAGACAAAAATGCTCCTCTCATATATGAAAACTGGCTAGCGCCAAGGTGGGGTACATCTGTATCGGTATGGTGAAGCCAAGTATAAATAACTAGCCAAATATTAACAACAATTAAAGGTGCTAAATATATACAAATCATTGAAATTACTCCAAAACAGAAAGACCAAACTGTCAGTAAAAGTAACATAAATAAAATCCCCCAGTCTGAAATCCATACCTTCCTAGCCCATATGGATGGCCAAAGTTTTTTTGAGAAAGGGGATGTAGGCCAAAAATGATTACTGGTCCCATAACGAGGTCCACCCGTTTTTCCAAAAAGTAAGTATGCAGGCCACCCAAGAATAAGGTGAAGGAATAGTTGGTTAAAGCCGTAAAGAATTTTTCCTAAAAATAAAGATGATTCCATTTCATTCTCTCCACCCTTTTTTTCGGATTTCCCATCTCCAGAAATAACAACAGGGACATGGGTCTCTCCATCGGTTATGTGATTTGTAAACGCATGATGTACCGCATGAGATCTTTGCCAAGAGAAGTATGGAACAAGTAAAAAAGAATGAAGGCAATATCCAACAATTGTTTCTAATTTACGATTGTTAGAAAATGCTCCATGTCCACATTCATGGGCTAAAACCCAAAGACCCATGGCAGTTGTCCCAGAGAGAATTGCATATAAAATCCAAATGGGAAGCATCTCAACATTCATCGGGATAGAGAGTCCTAATAAAACAACAAATATCTGAATAATTACAGTCCTGGAAAGATAAAAAAGAGATCTATTTGTTTGACGTGTGAAACAGTGCTTGGGAATCGCATCTCTTACTTGTTTTCTTGTGGGGATATCATCAAGTGAAATATCCAGTGCTTTCCCCTTTAGACCTGAGGGTAAATAAGCCCTATTATTA
>CACOQT010000013.1 GCA_902629395.1 uncultured Prochlorococcus sp. | reverse complement strand
CAATTAAGCTTTTAAGAAAGGAGTGATTAATGTTTTGAAGATCCTGATTTCTTAAATAATTTGTAGAGTCTAAATACGACCTTTCTTAAATAGCTTTAGGTTTTGTTTGTCATAAATAGTGCAGACCTATTCTTGATGAATTTGCCAGGGAGAGTATATGATTTGCAACTATCTCTCTCGAATGGAGCTTGATACGCAACACAGTTATTGATTTATTTACTCGCTTTTAACTGGTCGAACTCAATAGGAAGTTCTTCAAAACTAAAGTTCCATTAAAATAGAGCTAGACTGTATTGATTGGAGGGGGTTAATGGTTTAGCTAATACATAATGTGGTGACGTTACCATTGCAAGGTCTATACCTTTGTCAATCACATCAGTAACAAAAAAATTAATAAATAAGTTCTGTTTTACAAGTGAATCCTTTAAGTTTCTTGCAGGTAATAGGGTAAAATGTCAATGGAGAGTTGGTCGAGTGGTTTATGGCTCTAGTCTTGAAAACTAGCATGGGGGCAACTCCATCGGGGGTTCGAATCCCCCACTCTCCGTTCTTTATCAGGGGGTGGGGAAGTTTTTAAATATATTTCCACAATAGTTTTTAGAGAGCCTTATGGTTGAAAAATGTTTTATTGATACTAAAGAATTTGGAAAATTAGTACACAGGAGTAAATCTTAAAAATGATTTATTTTTTTTGATTATAAGGATAAGTAAATCAAATATTAAATACATACTAGATTGGCATAATTCTCATGATTCTTTTTTTTTTTCGTTAGGGTTAGCCAAATTTGGTTTATTAGGTTTTTTTTTGATCCTGACAGCAATCTAATCAACTTGGTATCTCTCTAAGATTGTTTTAGATTTCTTTCTTAAAAAGGCAATTAACCACTAATTACTCAATTAAATCACAATGAAAGAAGAGCGTTACTTAAAGGACAGAGAGGCTATTGTTAGAGCTGATATTTGGAAAGAAATCACAACATCATGTAAAGGACTTAGAACTGAACTTGGTTATACAAACGTTCAAATAGTCGAATTCCTCAAGGAAATAACTAAAACATTTGAAAGAGATCAACTGTGAAATTTTAATTTAAAATACAACTCAACCTTTCATTATTTTTATTTCAAGATTTCCTCAACATTTTTTATTGCCACTGGAACACTCTTTAAAGTTGATGGTAAACGCCAAATACTTCCACTCATTACCGCACTCATATCCCCTAGCCCTTTTAAAAAGTAATTTTGATTTTTCCTATAAGCTATATCTGCTATTAAAGTTGCACGCCAGGGATTCCAAGAAGCTAAATTAACAATACTTCTGTAAGCACTTGGCCAAGGGTTATCGGCCAACAAAATTTCTAAGTCTTTTAAATAAATATCAGCTTCAGAAGGCCTATTTGACAATATATTCAATAAAGCTAAAGTCCATAAAGATTCAATATCTCCTGGATTAGAGCTTAACCTTGATAAAGCGTAATCTCTAACTATATTTTGATATTTATAATGAGCATCAATCATATGTTCAATAGCTATTTCGTCAAAGATAAGTTTAATTCCTATAGGTCCTCTCTCCATCCCATTTGCCAGTTCAATAAATCTATTACTAAATTCATTTTTCTTTAGTAAGCCTGAACTTCTTTTCCATAACGAATAGCTTCCTCCTTTTTCTCTAGGAAATTCTCGAAGCTTTACAAAAACAGAACTCTCCCTCACCGATTTATCTAAAGCCAGTGAGTTAGCTGGAACTGAGCCTTGATCTCCCTCCGCCAAAACTATCCATTGAGAGTAATTAAGAACAGGCTCGATATGAGAAAGAGATTGCCCAAGTTGTCTACCTAAAATGTTTCCACCTTGCATTCTTCCAAAATAACTTACATTATGCTGGTTAACCTCAGGAGTGCTTGGAACAACAATAACTGTCTCTTTTTTATCAATAAGTTGATCTGATTTAATTATAGATACAATTTGTTTGACAGGATAATATTTATTTTGAACACTTTCTGCTGTATTAAACTCATTGATGTAGCCAGAAAATAAAAAATTTAAAGGTGCAATTAATAATAAACTATTAAATTTGATCTTAAAATGTTTATCAATCCAATCATTCCACTTTATAAATCCGAGAGATAAAAGTAAGATAATTAAAGGGATTGCACATGATATATACCTTTCATCCTTATTAGGCATAAAAGTTGTAAAAGTCCAGCAAGTTAATAAATTAAAAAAAACCCATTTCCATTTAAAATTATTATCACTAAAAAAGTCCTCTAATTTAATTTTCCCCTTAAAAGATCTAACATTATCTAACAAGATAAATAATATTCCTGAAAAGCCAAAAAATAAAATAATAACGCCAAACTGATTATCTAAAAATGGGAAATACCAAAAAATACTTTCTAGCTGAAAAATAGATGGGTCTCCTTCTATTTTTGCCGACTCAAAAATTGCTCTATAAGTTCCACTTAATATCATTATCCAATTATGATAAAACCAGGGTAAAATCGCCAAAAGATTAAAGAGAAGTAAACATAAAAATTGCAATTTAAATTTATAAATTCTCTTGAAAGAAATAAAGAAAACCAATAATAAAGAGGGTATTACAACTAATAAAGAACTTTGCTTAATTAATAAAGAAAAAGCACATGCAAATGAAGCTAATATAACCTGAATCCATTTACCTCCAATTAATTTATCGCTCCATATTCCTAAATAAAACAGATAGAATGTAATTGCTGAGATTAAAGGTAACTCCAATACATAATCAGTTCTTAGATTAAATAAGAATGGAGAAAAAACACTAATTAGAACACAAACAAAGGCAAATTTTTTATCTCTCAAATAAAGTCCCCATGAAGCAATATTAAAGATAAAAAATCCATTCCAAAGACTTAAAGACCATGCTGCCTCATGAGGAGCATCTCCAGCAAGAGCAATTACTGAGCCATTTATTATTGAGGCCAAAGGTGGAATCTTTGGGGATTTATCTAGAAATGACCTGAAATCTGATGCTTCATCCCCGCTCACGAAAGAAAGTTCACGAGCATGATCAAGGGCACTATTAAGATAGTCAGCTTGATCCCATGAAGGAGTAGTGCTAAAAGAATTCCACCAAATCCGATCAATTAAAGTTGACAATATCCATAAAGTTAAAACTGATATCCAGAAAATATATTTAGAGTGCTTAATATTTTTTTTGATAAGCATACTATTTATTAACAATCTAATGAATCGCTTGTTTTCTTATTAGTAATGCTATTAACACCCCCTGCTATAGTACAGAGCTTTTTTTTAACATCTTTAGCAATCAATACATCAGTAAAATCAGCTCCTTCAATTGTAACGTTCTCAAATTTAGCATTATAGGCAAATGCACCTTCTAATATGCTATTTGATAGGTTTGCACCATTAAGTATAGCCGCATCCATTGTTACATCTCTCATGTTCGTATTACTTAAATTGGCGTTTTCAAGCTTTGCATCAAAAAAGCTGGCTCCTTGAAGATCACTACCTGAAAAATTAGCATCTTGGAGATCACTTAAATAAAAAGTCGCACCTTTCAAATCGGTATTAGAAAAATCAGCTCCTATGAGAGTTTGCTTTCCATAGTCCAAAGCAGCAAAAGAAGGAGGAGAATAAAGAAAAAACAATACAGCACTCATAAAGAGAATGAAAGATTTAAACATAATTTTCCATTGGCTACCGATGATTACATTTTAATCTAAATGGGGATATTAGTTAAATATTCAATTTAATATATATAAAGCCGGAAAACTAATATAATTTTTCTAAATCATAAAAAATGACTATAAGTGAAGAAATAAATTATTTATTTACATGTAAATTATTCCATGATAAGGATTTTTTAAACGAACTAATACTGACATAAATTATTGAATTTTCACATCACCCATAGCAACTCCATGATTTAGTATGTATGTGAATAAAAGAAACTCCTACTTCTACCAATTTTTAATCATAGAAATGTAGAGAAATGATTGAAAAGCCATATGAGGTCATAATTATTGGTTCCGGTGCCACTGGAGGGATGGCAGCTCTAACAATGGCCAAAGCAGGTGTCAGAGTATTAGTAGTAGAAAGAGGGCCTGAACTCGAAGTCAAGCAAGCGAACGGAACAGAAGCTTGCAATATGATTCGAAGATTAATAGGTTTATCAACCGGAAAGTACCAAAATCAACCACAGCATCCAGGTTTCTGGAAATCAAACCCTTTACTGTATGCAACAAAAAAAATAAATCCTTACACACATCCAGAAAAAGCTCCATTCATCTGGACGCAAGGCAACCAAGTCGGTGGAAGAAGCCTTACTTGGGGAGGAATAACCTTAAGATTTTCCAACGAAGATTTTGAAGCTTCAAAAGGTAAAGATTATGACCTTGAATGGCCTATTACTTACAGAGATCTTGAGTCACATTATTCAGAAATAGAGAATTTTCTAAAAATATATGGAAACAAAGACGACCTCAAGCAATTACCTAATGGTGAATTTATTGGCAATATTCCATTTACAGAAAGCGAAGCTAGATTCGCCTCCAAGATAAAAGAAAAATTAAATCTGCCCTTTATACATTCCAGAGGCTTTGATCACTATCAAGATAAAAAGGAATGGCCTAAATATAGTAGTTTAGGTAGTACATTAAAAGAGGCCCATAGGTTAGGCAAAGTAGAGATACTTTCAAATCACATTGCAGAGAAAATAATTTTAAAAAAGGATAGAAAGTCAGCGAAAAGCATTATCTTAGTGAACCAAAAAAACGGGGAAAGAAGAGAGTTAGAGAGTAAATTAATCATATTATGTTCTTCAACAATTCAAACAATTAGAATCCTATTAAGTTCAGAAGAAAGTAATAACTCAAATGGTCTAATTGATCCCTCTTGCTCATTAGGATGTAACTTAATGGACCACATATCAACCTGTAGATTTTTCACAGTCCCAACCCATAAAAATTTAACTAAATATTCAAATAAAAAAAATCAGCATGTTTTATCTGGTGCTGGCAGCTTCTTTATTCCCATCGGTAGAAAACGATCACAAAAAAATAACTTTGTTGGAGGATATGGAATCTGGGGAGGAATTGATAGATTTGAACCTCCAGATGTTTTTAAACAATACAAAGACACAAAAACAGGATTCCTGATTGGTCACGGAGAGGTACTACCAAATAAGAAAAATACTGTCTCCCTCTCAAAAAACAGAGATCAATACGATATTTCTATTCCACACATATCAATGGTTTGGCGTGAGAATGAAAGAAGAATGGAAACTGAAATGAACCGAATGATTGAACTTATTATAAATACTGGAGATGGAACAATCATCCCGGCAAATAAAATCCTAAAAATTCCATTTTCCAAAGAAATTTTAAATAAATCTGTCGCTACCAAACATGAGGCCCCACCCCCTGGTTATTACATACATGAGGTAGGAGGTGCACCTATGGGAAACGATAGAGAAAAGAGCGTTTTAGACAATTGGAATCGTTTATGGGAATGCAACAATGTTTTGGTAGTTGATGGAGCTTGCTGGCCCACTTCATCTTGGCAAAGCCCAACTTTAACAATGATGGCAATAACTAAAAGAGCTTGCGAAAAAGCACTTATTGACTTTAAAGGTTAAAAATATCATTCAAGTATTTCTCTGTAACGGCTCTATCGTTAGAACCATTTTGAAAAAGAAAATTTGCGATAGCTGAGGTAATAAGTTTGGATTGATCCCAACTGTCATTTCCACTTATGAATTCCTTCATACCCGCATAAAGAGCCTCAGGCACCTCAGCTTCCAGACTTACAGACATAAGGTCCAAGTCATTTTCATAGCATCTAACCTCATCACTAACTATCTCACCAATACGAGTTTCAATTTGTTTAAACTCCATTTTCTTTTTTTAAAGACCAAAAGCTATGAGATAAGGATCTTAAATTTTCAATAAAACGTCAAAGGTAAAGAAAAGCTATACCAAAAATCTAAGACAGCAGTAGACTCACCTACTGACAGTTTATTTCAGGGAGGTATTTCAGACGGAACAGTTTTATTTGTCTACGATGATTAAGTGTAAATTACTATTAAATTATCTATTGAATCCCACAAGACCTCCACGAAAACTAGGATTTTTGTATTTCATAGTGGAAAACTACTAACAAGTTGTGGAAATCACTTGGGGAAAAGAGCTGAAACTAAACATTAAAAAAATGTATAGATAACGAGTCCACTGCGTCGCAACCAAGAAAGAGACAAGTGATTCTTTTATTTAAACCTATTTTTTTTAGATTTGGCCTTTATTTCAAGTGCGAAGCGTGACAGGTCCTAAAGGATGCTCTGCATGAGGATAAGGACAGTGTGCATGAATATGTTCATGTGCTTTTTCTTTAGGGCTATTGTCCAAACAACCTTCAACATGATCATGGTGGCTTATCTGCTCATATCCAACCTCACTTTCAAAACCCAATAGATTAGAACGATATTTGCATAGAGCACAATTCATAAAGTTCTCACCATTTAAAACTTCTTGAATTCGCTCAATAAAAGTATCAATAACTAAATCTTGATCTGATAAGTAGCTTGCGTTTAAAAATTCTACATTTGGATTATCATTTGCAACTCTCATAGAATGATCTCTCACACGACTTACCAAAACTCCAGAAAAAAGAAAATAAGGCAAGAGAATTACTCTTTTAAAACCTAATTTAAGAGAATTTCTCAGGCCAGGATCAACAAGAGGAAATGTTACTCCTGAAAAAACAGTTTCTCCCCATCCAAAACCAAATCCTTCGACAAGCATCCTTGTAATTTTACAAACGTTTGAATTGGCGTCCGGATCAGAAGAACCCCTCCCTGCTACTACTAATAATGTTTCAGAAAGAGGAAATATCGGATAACTATCTATTGTTTCTTTAATTCTTGCACCTGCTGCTCCAATCATCAAAGAATTAAGGCCAAGCTCTCTTCCATATTGAATTGGGAGTCCATTTTCAGCAGAGTATTTATTCAAAACAGCAGGGATATCATTTTTGGTATGACCAGCTGCAAATAACATTGCAGGCAATGCGATTACTCTACTTACCCCATTATTTCTGAGTTCATCAAGGGCATCTCTGATTATTGGTCGATTAAATTCCAAGAAACCGAATGCAACTGGGATATTTGGTAATCTTGATCTTATTTTATCTACTACATTTAAAAACTCATCTACTGCTCGAGGATCTCTACTCCCGTGTCCACATAAAACAATTCCAATATTTGAAGGATATTGATAATTGGTTGATTCCAAGGAATTCAGAATTTTTTAGCAATAACCCATTTTAATTGATTAAAGTTTCATAAGATATCTTTTAAGGAATTCATTATAGAAAAAGGAGTTGGTTATTAAAAACTCAAAATCACTTCTAAATAAAAATTCTAACGATAGTGATATTCTTGGTATTTTTGAAACTGTCAACACAGAATTATTCCAATCACTTGAATCATCACAAAACAGTTCCAAACCATTTTTAGTATCAAGTGGAGGAACTACTAGTAGGGCTGCTGCAGATAAACATTGGATTTTAGACCTTAGAAAAAACTACCGAAAGATATCTTTCGATCCCGACGAAAAGCATGTAGAAATTGAAGCTGGAGTAACGATGGGAGAGTTGTCAAGTTTTTTAAAAAAGTTCAATAGAAGTTTTCCAATTGGTTTATCTGGGAAAACAGGAATGGGATATATCTTGACCGGTGGAATCAGTCCACTTAGTAGAACCAGAGGATTAGCAATTGATCAAATCATGGAGATCCAAGGGTTTTGGGGAAATGGGAAAGAGTTTCATTTATGCCGACCAACAACAGAAAAAGAATCATCTTTTGAATGGAAAGCTCTTTGTGGAGCGGGTATATTTCTGGGCATAATCACGAAGCTCACGTTAAAGACTCAGCCGCTAAGACCACTGTTAAGTTGGACAGCAAATCTTACCTGCTCACAGCTATCTGAGTGTATAGATCAAGCCGAAAGTTGGCCTACATCTCTAAGCTTTCAATGGATTTATGGGGAGAATATTTTTGCCCATGCAATTGGTGAAGTTAAAAATACTGAAGAAGAATCTATATTAATTAATTTATTAGAAAGATTGCCATTCTCGAGAAATCGAATCATTAACAAATTTAACGATATGAATTCCCTACCAAATTTGAGCTTAGGAAATAATATAAGTAACAATTCAAACCATTCCGAAGTCCTTGGCTTACTTGGCCCCGCCTTGCAATCAAGAAATAGACAAGTACTAAAAACCCTTAAAAATTTAATCAATAAAAGACCTAACAAAAGTTGCTATATAGCTTCTCAACAATTAGGAGGAGCAACACATTTAAATAATCTTGAAACTTCATTTATTCATCGTAATGCGATTTGGAAACCTTGGATTAATGGTTCTTGGGAACCCCACGATCAATCGAAAAGGAAAAGGTCCCTTGAATGGATGAAGGAGTGTTGGTCTGATTTAGAATTCTCGTCTCCTGGTGTACATCTTGCTCAAATACATCCACACTTAGAATGGCATGATAAAGAATTATCATCAGCATTTAAAGATTGGCTTCCAAAATTAAAAGAAATGAAAGTCATCTATGATCCAAGAAATATATTGCCACCGCTCGAGTATATAACTAATTAAATTGACCTTACGCAGTAAAGAGAGGCCCCTGTAAACCTAAAAAGTTAAACTTTCAAACTTACACGTTGATAACAGAACCACAACCATTGTTGAAATAATAAGTTTCTATGTGATCGCCATGAAGTGCTTGAATTCTTTAAATTAAAATTCACTGGTGGAGGGACGTCGCCTCTTTTTTTATCTCTCTCCATCTCAGATTTCAATCGATCGACATTATATTCGGGATGGCCTAAATGCATTAATTGCCTTTGATCAGGCGTTTCAAAAATTGTGTAGCCTACTTTTTCTCCATAAGCCAATAATCTTAGCTTCCCTTTTTTTTCCGCTTTTTCCATTTCCATATCAGACAAACCAGCATGCCTACTTTGAGGGCAGAGGAACTCATCATCTTGAGTCCCCATCAAAGAATGACCAGGTACAAGACTTTTCATAGGAAATACACCAAAAAGCTTTTGTTTGAAATTATTTTTCTCAACCCCTGCCATATATGCCATCGCAAAACCAGCCCAACACAAACCAAGTGTACTTGCACATTTTACCCTAGCTTCGTCAATTAAATTTACTAATTCATTCCAATAATTAACTTCCTCAAAAGGGAGATGCTCCACAGGTGCTCCAGTAATGATCAAACCGTCTAAAGCAGTCGGAGACATAGCATCCTCCCAATGAATATACAAGTTTTTCAGATGTTCTAAGTCCCAAGTCCTATATGAATGAGATTTCAATCTTATCCATATAGGCTCAATTTGAAGAGGAGAGAGTCCTAACGGGTGTAATAAATTAAACTCATATTGTTTTCCTAAAGGCATAATGTTTAATATACCAATCCTTAAGGGTCTAATATCCTGTCTTTCTGCTAGTTCAGGCTCTATCCATGATATATGATTTTTTTCAATTGATGAGATTTTATGATAACTACGAGGAAGTATTAAAGCCATATCAATATACCTCCTTCCAAAATTAAATTAAATTTAGGGCTTGCTCAAAGTCTTCTAAAATATCATCAATATGCTCAATACCAACAGAAACTCTTATCATCGTCGGCGTAACTCCTGCAGACAATTGTTCTTCTGAGGATAATTGTTGATGAGTTGTAGAAGCAGGATGAATCACTAATGTTTTTGCATCGCCTACATTAGCGAGATGACTAGAAAGTTTTAAAGAGTTTATGAAAGTTACTGCATCATCGAAGCCACCTTTCAAAGAGAAAATCAACATAGAACCTTTTCCTCTATCAGTCATATAGGCAGAGGCTCTTGAATAATATTTATCCATTGGTAATCCAGGATAACTAACACTATCAACTTTTGAATGATCGTCTAACCACTTAGCCAATGATAGTGCATTAGAGCAATGTCTCTCTATTCTTAAACTTAAAGTTTCTAATCCTTGAAGTAGTAAGAATGAGTTGAATGGACTAATTGCAGGTCCCCAATCTCGTAAGCCTTCCAGCCTAGCTCTTAAAGCAAATGCAATATTTCGATCTGCAGGTACTCCTAGCATTCCACAAATATCACTCCCAAATCCAAAAGCATCCCAATGAACTAGGCCATGATAAGCCGCACTAGGTTGACTCATTAAGGGATATTTTCCGTTTCCCCAATCAAAAGTTCCTGCATCAACAATCACCCCTCCAAGACTTGTGCCATGGCCTCCTATCCATTTCGTAGCACTTTGAACAACAATATCTGCTCCATGTTCAATAGGACGAATTAATGCTCCAGCAGCTCCAAGTGTGTTATCAACAATTAAGGGGATATTTTTTGATTTAGCTAATTTAGAGAGTCCCTCAAAATCAGGGATATTAAACCTAGGATTCCCCATTGCCTCTACATAAATTGCTTTCGTAGATGAATCAATTTGTTCTTCAAAGCTTTCTGCATCATCACCATCAGCAAACTTGACATTGATTCCTAAACGTGGAAATTGAACTTTAAATTGGTTGTAGCTGCCACCATACAAAAACGATGTTGATACAAAGCTATCTCCTGCTGTAAGGAAGTTTGTAATCGCAATGAATTGTGCAGATTGTCCCGATGCAGTAGCTAAAGCAGCGACTCCCCCTTCAAGAGCTGCAATTCTTTTTTCAAAAACATCCGTTGTCGGATTCATCAAACGGGTATAGATATTTCCAAATTCTTTCAATCCAAATAAGTTGGCACCATGTTCTACATCGTTAAAAACATATGAACTTGTCTGATAAATAGGAACCGCTCTGGAATTTGTTGCAGGGTCTGGCTCCTGGCCTGCATGCAATTGAAGAGTTTCAAAACGTTGAGAAGTCAAAGAATTAATTATCTCTCTTTTCTTTTTAGCCACATAAGTTCAGTATTGGCTACTTAATTTATCCAATCATTAGGAGGTAAAGATTTATCTGACCCAGCAAGAGATGGTAAATTTTCTCTCATAAATGTTAAAAGCTTTTGATTGACTTTTTTTCGGAATTCCAGAACATTTGCTTTATCAATAATTTGATAGTCATCATTGCTTTCATAATCACCATCTCTAGGCGATCTCCAACTAGAGTTTTTGCCATTTGATTTGGCGTTATCTAAAACCCTTTGAAAATCAAATTTCTTTGTAATGACTGATTCTTTATAGATTTTCAAAGCTGTTTTGACTAAATCCTCTCTGATAGGAGCAATTAACTTAGCTTTTATGGTATCGGGCAAACCTAAGACTGGTTCAAAATAATCAATTATTCGGAGTTCCTCCTCTAGAAATATGGGCCAGACTCCTCTCATGCCCTCATTAATTTTTTCATTTGACTCAAAATTATTCATTTCATTCAGGAAAAACTGAATCCAGCAGTAGTAGGACTTTTCCTTGAGAGGTTTTTTAACTGAAACTTTGTTTTTTGAAATCTCAGGTAATAATGATTCCGCTTTTCTTAAAAACTGCCTATCTTCTCTCTCTAAATTTATAGAACCCCATCTTTGCCTATAGTCCCACAATTCAATATATTTGCTCAAATCTTCCTGATTCCAACCTAACTGTCTAAGCTCTTCAGCCCTATGGGTTAATTCCTTTGCCACAAGAAAAAATAAATATCAGATTTACTTTAGTGACAAGTTGGGACATATGAAACCCTAAACAATTTTTTGTACATCTGAAATAAAAGTTGGGTTTGAAGAAATCCCAATCTTATGAAGTGAATTTGACAAAATAGGAATTTGGGAAACGAAACTAGTAAGTAATTGGAATTGAACTTCCGCTCTGTATAAATTCTGAGTTTGATAGTTTATCCTGAAGTATCTGTCTGATTGTAAAAAGTCACACAAAAATCTAATTGTTAATTCAACAATAATTAAATAAATATATTCGGGAAGGTGTTCAAAACAGTCATCACCATTTTTGTTTTGTATTGAGAAATAACCTTTAAGAAAATAATCACAACAATTCATATCAAAGCAGACATTATCCATTCCATTCGGATCCTCACCCGCAAGATTGCAAATAGAACGAAGACAATCTGCCATATCAGTCAATAAATAACCAGAAGAAACTGTATCTAGATCAACTAAAGAAACAACATACTCATATTTAATATCAAAAAGAAAATTACTTAACTTCGGATCACCATGAATTACACTAAGATTTATAGATTTTTTCTTTAAATATTCTAATATATAAATAACATACTCAATGTGATTTGACAATCTAAAAATCAAGCTCTGAACTCTTTTTTTTATATTTTGTTCAAGCTTTATAAAGTTATAGTCTTTGACAATCGATTTAAATTTACATAAGTAGTAATTTGTATTATGGAAGTTTTTAATACTATTTTCTAATTTCTTATAATCCAAATCGGAACAATATTGATGAAACTTAGCAAGGCCAATACCTGTTTGATAAGCAATTGATTTATCCTTTATAGTATCTAAAGTAAAAGTATCATCAATATATATTATTGCTCGCCAGAAATAGGATTCAAAAGGTAATAAAAAAAGGTTGTTAGAATCGCATCTGATCAAACTTGGGACTTCCCATCTTTGATTATTAAAATTAATACGAGAGTTTCTTACTTTTTTTTTTATATGATCTGTTACTAATTTATGGTTCGTATTAATTAAGTCATAAGATTCAAATACATCACTAAGACATTGTAAAATATATGTGTATTTTTCACCATTACATAAATACTTAACAAGATACGTTTTATTTATAATACCGGATTCTATACAATCTATATTTAATACTTTGCTATTATTAAAAAAATTTTGTGTGATTGAATTAATTTTTTCAAATTGCATCGGATTTTTATATATTAGATTCTGTAAAATAATTTTGTATATAGTCAATAACTCTATTGTAAATCTCCTTATTTTGTGGTTCAAGTGATTTGTCTAAGCCAAAATCTTCTGAATCTGAACATATTGGAACCTTATCAATTAAAGACTTTAACAGGAAATCAATAGAAGACTTTAGATGAAAACTATTAAGTGAATTAGATATTTTTTTGCTGTATAATGACTTAATAGATTCTTGACAATAATTAGTTAATTCACGACTAATTGTCATGACATTATAAATATCTTCTTTAATATCTTTTGGACCCAGAATACACATATATAAAAGATTAATCATTGACGAATTATTATAGGGTATTGAATATTTTTTTATGATATGTGGCCAATAATTTAAAGAAGTTATTCCTTCTAAAGCTCCACGTTTAAGACCAGATTTTTCACACCATTCTAAAAACTCTTCAACGCCTTCTGGACATCTTTTATGAGCAATCATATTCTCAGCAAGGACTTCTCCAGCCTGAAAGTTCCTTGTCGGATTACCACTTGCAGGTAACATCATACTCCCTTTCACGTCAGCGACCATTGCTGTCAGTTGACTAAAAGTATGATCTCTTACCTGAACTAAATCGCCATCCTGCAGCAAAGACGCTTCGATACGTTGGACGCCGTAACCTAATTCAGTAATGGGAAAAGGTTGTTTTGTATATAAATCCTCCCTATCAGTTCGGCTCATGGAAACGTATGCAGCCTGATCTAGACATTGGTCCAATAAAAGGGTTAATAAAGTTGGTAGCAATCCAGGATTATTCTTATGAAAAGTATGACCGAAACCCGCTAAGATTGAAGATATATTCTTAGAAGCTTTTATATATTGACCCTCAACATTGTGTATACCGGCTGAAACTTGAATATTAGGTGATATCTTATTTAATATTTTTGCACCTAGTAGTGCAATCATTGCATTTGGATGACAAAAATTTGCAGTAAAACTATCTAATGGATTTCGTAATGCACCATGTCGATGAAATCCTGAAAAAAAAGCAAGATTATTTAATTTTTCACACAATACGAAGGATTCATTAGTGTTAAAATCATGGCAAAAAGAACCAACCAAGCATGCAATTAAAACATTTTCTCTATTAAGTTTTTTCCTCAATTTAAATGCCAAATTAACATCATTTATTATGTGTTTACTATTTGAACTCAAAATAACTAATTCACATTTTATTATTAAATCCTCAAGATTATTATATTTTCTTGATTGAGAATTATTTGATATTGCCATAGATTCAATTTTCTTTTTTATACCTTTATCCATTTGAGAAAGATCCTCGTCAGAAAAGGCTCCAAAAAGGTCTCTTCCTTCCCTGGGGGCTAAAAGAATATCTAAGTCGTCATTTTGCAAAGCACAATTATAGGCTAGTGAAGCAGGATACAAACCAACACTAAAAAATCCCACTTTTCCATTCAACACCTCTCTAATTCTTATCTCCAATTGATCTCTTGAATAAGACTGAGTAAAAAAGCTATTACTTGAAATCTTGTCAAACACTGTTTAATTTCATTCAATAGCATTATATACAATAATAAGAAACTTATAAAAACACTTTTATAATACTGAATATATATCCAAACACTTATACTTATTTAAGGATAGGAAGTACAAAAAAGCATATAATAAGTCTAAAGACATCAAATTAATATTAAAAGGCTTCATTTATGAAAATTTATAAGAAAAAAACAGAAATTATTGAGACAATAATAAATGAAAAAAATATTCTAATAATTCAAGATCTTGATGGGGTTTGTATTCCATTAGTTCAAGACCCCCTAAAAAGAGAGATAAACAAAGAATACTTGGAAGACGTTTCAAGATTAAAAGGAAAGTTTGCAGTCCTAACCTGCGGGGAACATGAAGGAAGAAGAGGTGTTAATCGACTAGTAGAGAGGGCACTTGAGTCGAAGAAAATAGCTAAAGAGAAAGGCCTCTACCTACCAGGGCTTGCTGCATGTGGAGTTGAATTTCAAGATAGATTTAGTAATTTATCCCATCCAGGTCTAAAAGATAATGAGATTGATTTTTTAGCAAAAGTTCCAAAGATGATGAGATCAATGTTAAACAATGAATTAAACAATTACTTACCAAATCTATCTAAAAGCTCAAAAAATAAATTAATTAATGTAGCCGTATGTGATACACGTTTTACTCCGACCCTAAACTTTAATGAAATATTTAACTACGTAAAAAATGATTTTGAAAAAGTAAAAGATTTACAAACAATCATGGAAAAGATAATGAATACTATACTTGAAGATTCTATAACTCATGGCTTAAAGAACTCTTTTCATCTGCATTTGATGCCAAATTTAGGAATTAAAGAGGGCAAGGAAATAATGAAATGTGCAACTAAAACTGATTTTGGAACAACAGATATTCAATTTATTATCAAGGGTGCACTGAAAGAAGCAGGTCTATTATTGATACTAAACGAATACATCTCAAAAAAAACTGGTGTTTATCCTTTTGGTAAAAACTTCAACGTTAGAAATGCTCCCAAGACAATTAAAAATTTAATAACCCTGTGCACCGATAAAATTCCCTCTGATCAAATGCCACTTCTAGTAGGTGTAGGTGATACTGTAACTTCCATAAAAGATAGCAAAGCTAATAGATGGTTGAGAGGGGGAAGTGATAGAGGTTTCTTAACATTGATCCAAAAATTAGGAGAATCATACAAGAAAAAAAATAAAGTTATATTTGTAAACAGCTGCAATGATCAGGTGATAAGACCAAAAGTTAATGGAACTGATTTGAAAGGAATTAGTGATCCTAATGATTATTTAAAATTCGATATGGTTATTAATGATGGCCCTGAAGAATATGTAGAGTGGTTTAAACAATTAGCTAGTTACTTTTAGATTATTAATTAAAATTTTATAAAAATTTTATAATCAAATAATTCTATTAACTATAATATAATTATGTTAGTTATATCTGAATCTAAATGGAGATAACTAAAACAAAATTCCCAAAAATTCAAAGAGATTTTCTTGATACTCTGCAAATTAATATAGGTTATAAATGTAATCAAGCCTGTAGTCATTGTCACGTCAACTCAAGTCCTAGCAGAACAGAGATGATGAGCGATAAGATTATAGAACTTATACCCAAAGTTATAAAAGCCAACAATATTAAACTATTAGATATTACGGGAGGAGCACCCGAACTTCATCCTAGATTCAAACAATTAGTTAGAGAAGTACGGGATATTAATGTTGAAGTAATGGATAGATGTAACTTAACAATACTAACAGAACCAGGATATGAAAATATGGCTTATTTCTTAGCTTCAAATAAAGTTCAAATAACAGCATCACTGCCATGTTACCTCGAGGGCAATGTAGACAAGCAAAGAGGTAAAGGTGTTTTTGAAAAAAGCATATTAGCTCTTAAACAGCTTAACTCTTTTGGCTATGGCATTAAAGATAAAAATCTAATTTTAAATCTAGTTTACAATCCAAGCGGTCCACAACTTCCACCATCCCAAAAAGATTTAGAGGATACTTACAGAAGAGAACTAAAGAAAAGATATGGTATTTTTTTCACAAATTTATTTGTTTTAGCAAATATGCCGATAAATAGATACGAAAAATATTTAAAGATCACAGGGAAACTAGAAGAGTATAATAAACTCCTAAAAGATAATCATAATCCAGTAAACCTTAACTCAGTTATGTGTAGAACAACTCTGAGTGTTGATTGGAAGGGTTATCTATATGATTGTGATTTTAACCAGCAACTTGGAATAAAAAGAGATGGTAACGTTAAGCATTTGGATGATCTATTAATTCCACTAGTTTCTTTAAGGAATAATCCTATTTCAATAGGTAATCATTGTTTTGGGTGTACTGCTGGAGCTGGTTCTAGTTGTGGTGGAGAGTTAAATTAAAAAAATTTTATTTGTTAAGACACAACGGACATAATGCTCTTACATTTAAAGATGATTCTAATAATTTAAATCCGAAATTTTTAGCTGCTGCTTTACCAGCATTAATAACATCATTATTTTCAAATTCTTCTGTTCTACCGCAGCGAATACAAATCAAATGATGATGATCTGGGTGATCATGACTAAGCAATTCAAATCTGTTACCTCCCTCACTTAAATCAAGTTCATTGAGAAAGGTCATCTTTACCAAAAGTTTTAATGTCCTGTAAATGGTTGCAAGAGAAACCTTCTCTCCAGAATTAGTTAATTTGGAATGAACCTCCTCTGCACTTAGGTGGATTCCAGAACCAATCTCTTCGAATAAAGAAAGAACTTTTTTTCGTTGAGGGGTCATTCTTTTGCCATCTGAACGAAGTCCAGATTCAAAAGGAGAAGGGTGTGTACGAAAGGAGGGAGGAGAAATCAATATTAGCTTTATTTTCTCAATAGCTTAGCGTAATGAGAACAGCCTGCAACAGGAGGAAGATTTTTTGGAGTATTATCTTGAGAAAAAATGTATAAGTTTATAGGATGATTTATATTTAAATAAAGGGCAAGAACTTTTAAATGGATCAATTCTTAAAAAAAAATCGCAGCGTAATCAATAACAATAAAATATTAGTAGAGGATGAAACATTACTTCTTATAGTAGACGTGCAGGAAAAACTAATAAAAAATATCAAAGACAGTCAACTTTTATTATTTAACATTAAAAAACTTATTGAAACATGCAAGCTACTTAATGTTCGTATCGCTATTACGGAACAAAATCCATTAAAGCTAGGCAGGACATTAGAATCATTATTAGGGGATAATGAATATCCCATATTTGAAAAAATGGAATTTAGTTGTTGCAAGAATACGAAATTTATGAATTATATAGGTGAATGTAATTTTAAAAATATAATAGTTTGTGGAATTGAAAGTCACATATGCATACTTCAAACTTCTATTGATCTTTTACAGCAAAATTTGCATATTTTAATTCCAAAGGACGCAATCGGGAGTAGAAATGAAATAGACAACGATACGGCGTTTTTAAGACTTATGTTGTCTGGAGCAGTTCCATCTACAACCGAAAGTCTTATATGTGAATTATGCAAGAGCTCTAGTAGAAAAGAATTCAAAGAGATTAGTAAAATTTTAAAAATTTCATTTTCAAATTAAATAATAAGTAAATATCTAGACAAATCATTTTTTTCAGGCAATCTGAGGAAAAGTAATTTGGAATCATGGATGGTCTGTATAAAAACATATTTATTTCATTACTTACTTTCAGTATAGGTTGCATTATTTCCCTAGTAAGTCCCAAAATCTTAAAAAAAATCCTTAGAAAAATAACCTCCGCGACCAAAAGCAAAACAGATGACTATGTAGCTGATCTTTTGATTGAGACTATTAAGCCTTTGGGTTTTATTTTAAGTTTTATAGTTGCATGGAAATCTTTACTTATTGGTGGAATAGTAGATAAGACAATAATTGGCATAAGTAAGTTTCTATGCCTTATTTATTTAGTCAGATTTGTAAATATGGTATTTTTGAAAATAATACAAAGATGGGCAAATAAAATTAATGATAAATCTATAAGCGAAATGATTCGTTCACTTAGTCCAATGGTTGGGGCATCTGTTTGGAGTCTAGGAGTTATTTTTTATCTTCAAAACATGGGTGTCCAAATGGCTGCTATTTGGGCTCTATTGAGTGCAGGAGGCATAGGAGCTGGACTAGCTTTAAAGGAGCCAGTTCAAGAGTTTTTCGAATACATAACAATTCTCCTTGACAAACCATTTCAAAGTGGCCAGTTTATTCATATCGACGGTATTTGGGCCAAAGTAGAGAGTGTAGGTGTTAGATCCACACGCTTGAGAAGCATCAATGGTGAGGCAATAGTAATGAGCAATAGCAGATTAACTAATGGGGTAATTTCAAATTATGCTGAAATGAAAAAAAGAAGACTCGTTCATAAATTGGGTGTTGTCTATGACACTACATATCAACAAGCAAAAGACATCCCTGTGATGATCAAAAATATCGTTGACAATACTGAAAACGCAATTTTCGACAGGTGTCATTTCATCGAATTTGCAAATAGTAGCCTTGACTTCGAACTTGTCTATTACATTCCAACAAGTGATTATCTTCAGGCAATGTCAGCTCAACAAGAAATTAATTTAGAAATCATGAAGAAGTTCCAAACTGAAAATATTAGCTTCGCATATCCCACCCAAACAATTTATATGAATAAATAGCAATTAATTAGCTTATTGTATCTTCAATAAGAGATTTAGATAACAGCCATAAGTTATCAGCTAAATCTTCTCTCTGAGCTTCGTCACTGATATCGGATTTTTCAAAACTAAATTTAGCTAATGAAATAATTTTGTTACTGTAGTAATTGAAACCGGGTTTTTTATATTTACTTAAATAGGTTAAATTACTTAAAAGCAAACCTGCTTCTTTATTAGATGTTGTTATTCTTAAAATATCTCTCGCAAAAAAAGCAAATAATATTTGACCTAATTGATTATTTTTCCTGCTATACCTGAAGAATCCTTGACTATCTCTAGAGATAACTAAGCCTGGAGCCCAAGCTATAACTGGAATTAAAAGGTTTCTAGCAATCAAATATTGACTTAATTTTTTTGCAAAAAGAATATTACATAATTTACTATCTTTGTAAGCTTTATCAGCATTAAATTCTTTTCCATCAATCATCTCAAACCCTGCTCCAGATTTTAATCCCTCTAGAGATCCCAAACTTGCTTTAGCACCTACTTTCCCACCACCAGTTTTAGGATTATGAACTTCTGAAGAGGTAATAATTATTTTAGGATTATTACTTTTATCTATAAGGGGTAAAATCTTTTGAGTTAAATAAAAATGTGATAAATGATTTACTGCAAAAGTTAATTCAATCCCCTGCTTTGATCTTCTAGGCCTTTTTGATCCTGTGTATTGAAGACCAGCATTCAAAATCAAAACATCAATTTTCAAATGTCTTCTTCTAACATAAGAACATAACGAATCGATACTTTTCAAATCAGAAAGATCCATTACAGGTGTATAAATTTCTCCTCTCTTCGAAAAATGATCTGGAAATTGATTAAATATATTTGTCAATACTTCATTGGCTCTGTATATATTTTTACATGGTAAAATTACTCTATGACCAAGGGAAACTAAATATAAGACTGCTTGATAACCGATACCTGAAGACCCTCCTGTTATTAATACAGTCAAGGGCTTATATTTTTCAAAAATTCTTGATTTATCTTTCATAATTTCTGATTTTAATTTTAAATTTATTAGAATGGAATTAATTTGTATATTATTTCAAATTTAAATCAACTGGTCATAGTACATACTTAAAATAAAATAGAATCATTAAGTTGATAAAAAACATTAATACAATCTTATGTTAATGCCTTTACGAGCTATTGTTGCTTCTATTGGCAAAGGTATTTAAAGTGGTAATTATGGGAAGCAGTCAGATAACTAAGTTTTATTCCAAGAAATTAGACCCTATTTATTTACTACAAGTTATTGGGAATGGCAATGTTCTTAAAGAGAAGCCATGAGTATTAGTGCATTAAAAGATGCTCTTGTACTAGGCTCAGGCCCAGGTGCTTTGTCCATTGCGGCAGCATTAGCAATTGAGAACTTAAGTGTTGATATCTTATCGGATCAATCACCAGAGGAGCCTTGGCCCTTTACCTATGGAATATGGGGTGAAGAGGTTGACGAACTTGGACTAAGTCATTTACTTGAGCACAGATGGATAAACACCATTAGTTATTTTGGTGAGGGAGACAAGGATCCTAATTCTATAAAGAATAAAGTTACCAAGCACAATAGAGACTATGGGCTTTTTGATAAAAACAAATTACAAGCTTACTGGTTAGAACAATGCAATAAGGCTCAAATAAAGTGGCACAAAGGCTCAGCAATCAACCTTGAAACGAATGAATTAATCAGCACAGTTAGAACTTCTAAGGGTAAAGAGCTAAACGCCAGATTAGTAATTGACGCCACAGGTTACAAACCTGTTTTTATTAAATCTCCCAATCAAGGGCCAGTAGCCGTTCAAACTTGTTACGGGATAGTTGGGGAGTTCAACGCCCCCCCCGTTGAGAAAGGTCAATTTGTTCTAATGGACTATCGCTGCGACCATTTGAATCAAGAAGAGAGAAAAGAAGCTCCGACATTTTTATACGCCATGGATATGGGAGGTGGAAAGTTTTTTTTAGAGGAAACCTCCTTGGGTCTTTTCCCTCCAGTATCTCTTGATGAGTTAAAAAGAAGACTCGAAAAAAGACTAGAGACTCGAGGAATAGAATTAAAAAGTCTTGAGCATGAAGAGCATGGTTCATATCTGCCAATGAATATGCCTATTCCTGATCTAAACCAACCAGTTCTTGGATTTGGAGGTTCTGCGGGAATGGTACATCCCGCATCGGGATACATGGTTGGCAGTCTTTTAAGAAGAGCTCCTAAAGTTGCCAAAGCCCTTTCATTAGCAATGAAAGACCCAAAAGCATCCTCAGCCATATTGGCAAAGAAAGGTTGGCAAGTCTTATGGCCATCAGAACTTAGAAGAAAACAAGCTATTTATAAATTTGGATTAGAAAAATTGATGCGATTTGAGGAAAATTTGTTAAGAAGTTTTTTTGTACAATTTTTTAGTTTACCTAATAAACAATGGTATGGATTCCTTACGAATACCCTTAGCCTCAAAGAGCTAATATCCGCGATGTGGAAAATGTTTAGGAAATCACCGTGGTCTATAAAACAAGGCTTAATGAATATGCATGGTAGAGAATTAAATTTATTATTAAAAGCATTAATAGTAAATAATAAATGAGAAAGATACTTATAAGTGGAGCAAGTAGAGGTATTGGTAAAGCAATAACATTAAAATTGCTTAAAGAAGGACATTTATTAAGCATAGGGGTAAGAAATAAAGAAGATTTAATCAATACACCACTAGATCCAAAATCCAATAATCCAGATAGTTTTTTGGTACACACTTATAATGCAACTGATAAAAAGTCATCCAAAAAATGGGTTGAAAAAACTGTTGAAGCTTTTAAAGGTATTGATACTATTATTCATTGTGCAGGGATTTTAAAAAGAACCAATTTAATATTTAGTGATAATGAAATTCAAGATATTGAAGACCTTTGGAAAGTCAATGTGATAGGACCATGGATATTAACAAGAGATGCATGGAAGTATTTATCTATTAATAATTCAGCAAGGATAATCGTATTGGTATCCATGAGCGGGAAACGATCAAAAGGTAACTTGGCAGCCTATTCAATGAGTAAATTCGCCTTGATGAGCTTATGCCAAACCATGAGAAATGAAGGTTGGGGAAAAGGCATTAGAGTTACAGCTATTTGTCCAGGCTGGGTAAATACAGACATGGCTAAAGGCATAAATTATTTTCCCAAGGAAGAGATGACACAAACAGATGATATTGCAACTATTTGTTCTAATTTACTTGATTTACCAAATAGTTCTGTTCCTTTTGAAATCACAGTCAATTGTCAACTTGAAACAACATTTTAGAAAAACATTGATTTTTTTTAGATTGGATTAGGGCTTTTCTTAAATGTATTCAAGACTCCAACAATAGCCTTACGTATATAACTATGAAAATAATTTCTATAAAAACTTCCTATAGCTTTACCAACTGAGTAAGTTCTTTGTATCAGACCAACCAAAAAATTAAAAAGCCACAAACTAACCAAGATTGTCAGAGCTAAAGAAGCAATTGAATAAACCTTATTAAGCTGTTCTTGTATTGGCTCTAAGAATTGAAGATAATCAGAAATGTTCATATTGAATTAATACCAAAACTTTTTAAATATATATAGCTACAACTTGATAATTAATCAAGAATTTATAAATATTCTATATAAAAGAAAAGAGCGGTTCAGATCAAAAGGCAATTTGAGACCTGGAGAAAGTATATAAAACATATGCCACTGAAATCATAGAAATTGCTATCAGAAAACCTTTTAATCTATTAGAAATTGTAGAGAAAAGATTTAGATCCTTAATGTCATAGCCACCAAAGTTGCCAAAAATCGCAAGTGACCACATAGGAAATGAGGAAAATAATATTGAAAGAGAAAAACTAAATATGTACAGCTTATTTATAAAAAAAGATATAAGAAAAGTTATAGTTGCAAAGAGCAAAGATCCATTCAATCCGATTCTCAACTCATCATTTAGGCTTTTTGGAAAATTACTTTTTCCTTCTAAATGTCTTTTACAACTATTAACTTCTGATTCAGATAATCGAAAATAATTCGTATCTGGAATTCTTTTCCTCTTGTAAAGCCTTAACAATCTTACCTCAAAAGATTTGGGATCATTAGTTTTGCAGAAAGATATTAATTCACCGGGTTTCATTTTGTATGATTCGCTTTTCAAATTGGTGGTACATCCGAGTTTATATAGTTCTCCATTTTTTATTAAATAAACAAATCCTGACATAATTTGATTTTCGTTAGAAATGAATATTTTTAAATATGAAAGATGTTGAATTATATTTTATAGTAAAACATAGTAAACAGATAGGACTATAAAAGATATGATTTTTAAGCATGCCCACTCGATTTAAAGGATTTTCTACACATAACTAGACTATGTAGATATTATGATCTTAACAAGAAGTTTATGAAGCACAACATTCTATATACCTTCAGGCGATGTCCTTACGCAATTCGAGCTAGATGGGCTTTATTAAATACAAATCAGGTAGTGGAGTTGAGGGAGGTTGACTTAAAGAACAAGCCAACAGAACTAATTCAAATTTCCAAGAAATCAACTGTACCTGTTTTAGTGACAAGTTTAAATCAAGTAATTGATGAAAGTTTAGACATTATGATTTGGAGTCTTCAAAGATCAAATATGAATATCCTGTTTAGAGATGCTAATAATTCACAAGAAATTTCTAGCCTCATTGACACAAACGATAGGGTGTTTAAATATCATTTGGATCGATATAAATATGCATCTAGATTTAATATTGAAGAATCAGAAACTCATCAAGAAGCTTGTATGAGGATACTATTGTGTTTAAATAACAGATTAAAAGAGTTTTCAGTCAAAGGGAAACCGCTATTTTTGGTAGGTGCCAAAGAAACTCTTGCAGATTGGGCTCTATGGCCATTTGTCAGACAATTTAGAATAGCCGATATTAAAAAGTTTGATCAAAATAATGAAATCAAATATTTAAGAAGTTGGTTAAATTATTTTTGTACTCATCCAATATATAAATTAGTTATGAAGAAACATGAACCTTGGAATAAAAAAAACAAACCTCTAATTTTTGGATAATAATGCAGTGAATTATTATGAAGCCCTGCGTTTATCAATAATTCTTGATAGCTCTAAAAAATATCCAGCCGTGCAAAACTTACCTAAATTTCTATCTCTATTTCCTACATCACTCCTAAATTCAGCAGTCTCTGCCATAACTATATCCAACTCGTCCTGAGGCAATTCATAGAGATCTCTTAATTCAATTTCTTTCCCAAGAAGATGACTTTTAAACCATTTTTCTCTTAATTCTTGAGGAGGAATGTCTTTGTAAATTTGTCGGTTCATATTTAGGAGGAATATGATTTATAAAACTAGCATTTCTTTAAACCATAATTTTTCTTAAGTAGATTATTTTCATGCTGAAGCTTTTATGTATTTTGACTGCAGAGATATTGCAAGTAGACACAAAGCTATAGATATTAATCCACAAAATTCTGTCCACCCCTTAAGCCCAAAATTACTAATAAATAAAGGGGCTATTACAGTTATTAGGCCGCCAGAAAGAAGTGGTTGAAGAAATAATTGCTTAATAGAAAAAACCGGTAATGTATTGGTAGCATTTCTTGGATCTGCCAATCTAAGAAGTAATAGTCCACTAGCTGCAACGCCAGTTGAATTACCAAACTCTGCTATTGCTCTTTCAAACCATTCTTCTTTAAAAAATAATCTAGAAAAAATCAACATACCAAGAAGATTCCAGATTAATCCTCCTATGGCTAGGATAGTTATGGGAATCCAGTATTCAAACAATAAGGGTAAATTTAATCCAGCCATAGCTGTAATTATGAGCAAATCTGTTGATAATATACCAATCTCACGTTGAAAAAGGGATGAAACTATTTCTGCTTTTCCAATCTTTTCTAATAAAAATCTAATCACAAAGGAACCCAATAAAGCCATTGGAAATACCGGGAAAGCTAATAACACTTGATTACCTATCTCACCAAAATATGTAGAGGATATTCTTAAACAATAGAGTAAAAAAATACCAATTAATACGGCTAATCCTACAAGAGCAAAATTACAAAGAAGCGACTTAAGCTGTTCGATTGGCCTAAATTCCATTTCAATATCATTTAAATCATTTTTGATATCTTGTTCAGCCGGTACGAGCCATCCAACAAACCTACCAAGAACGACTAAAGCACTCCCCAACAATGTAGAAGTAAGTAAGCCTACTGTTGCCATAGCCAACCCCAAGTCTAACCCCTCAGGGAAGCCTAGCTTCCTAAAACTTTCTCCCATTATTGCCGCAGCCCCATGACCTCCCTCAAAACCAACTTCAATAACACAACCCATCAGTGGATCTACACCCAATTGTGGAAGAAGAAATGACAGCACTATTACCCCACCAACAACATATTGACCAAAACCTAGTAAAAGGCCTAATAAAGCCTGAGAAGCAACTGGTTTCCATAAAACACTTATACTTGGAATAGGCCGGCCTAACATTAAGGTCGCAAAGACCAAAGTCAACAAAGGAGTTGGCAATTGCATCCAAATATTTAGAACCCTCTCTGGTAGTAACGAAAACGGTCCATAAGGACCAATTAAAAAACATAATGCTCCAACTAAAAGAGCTATTGGTACACCAAATCTCTCTAACTTCATCGCAGAATCCAATCTTCTTCCTAGAGTCAAAAGAAACCCTGTGATCCCAAGCAACCCTAGGGAAAGGAATAATGTTGGGATTGCATTAATTTTATATAGGTTTTCCAAGCCTAAATAAGACAGACTCATTTATTAGTGAGCTCTCGAAAAAAAAGAAAACTCCTAAAAAACAATAATATCCCATATTGTTATTTAGTATTGGTAGAAAGTTTGATTGTTATCAAATCTCAATCATACATTTCCCTAGCTCTATTTATTAATAAATATCGGATAAATTTTCAATAAGCATAGTTCTAAAATAAAGATAAAAAAATTTTAAAACTAAAAAGAAATTCAATTTATTATCTCTCTAATCACTTAATTTATTTATAAAATCAACTCAATAAAAAAACCCCCATAATGGGGGTTTTTTTATTGAGTTGATTTTATTTAACTATTTTAGTGATACTGAGGCAGTATCAAGATTACTTAAGGCACTTGTTACTCGTTTAAAATCGAATCCCATCGCCCTAAGAGCATGCCATAAATGACCCTGAATAAAGAAAAATCCAAAGTAGTAATGAACATTAGCAAGCCAGGCCCTAGAAGTATGAGCAGAACCTAAATCAACAGTATCTACCCAATAAGGAGATATTCCAAATTTAAGTGCCAATGGCTCTCCAAACCATTCAACAGGATAAACAGTTGTATTTGTCGCACTCCAGAATGCAGCAACAACTGCCATCCAACCGATCCCTGCTAAAGACCAAGAAAGTACAGCTTCAGCTGAGAGCAAACCAGCTCCCTTGAATTTTGTGTATTCTCCAACTTGCTTTGTAGCAATATGGAAAGCTCCACCAGTTATTTGTAAGAAAGCCAAGAATGCATGACCACCAAGAACGTCTTCCAAACTATCGATAGTTAAAAAATCAAACTGATGGTCCCAAATCATGGAGAGGTTTAAATTGTATTCAACTGGTCTAATCAAACCAGCAGCGGCATCGTAAACCCCATGAGTTCTAGCCCACTCAACAAAGACAATGTTAGCTACACCAAAAAATATCAAATGGTGGCCAAGTATGAAAGTTAAGTTGTCGGGGTTATCCCATTCAAGTTTAAATTTTCTAGCCTGTGGCACAGAGGATTCCTGCATGTCACTTGAAAAAAGAAGAGAGTGCATCAATCCACCTGCTCCATAAGCCATGGATCCAACTAGATGAAACACAGCAACTGCAACAACAGCACTTCCTCCCACAAAGGTTCCGGTCTCATCGAAACCAATACCTAAAGTAGCCAAATGAGGAAGAGCGATCAAAGGCTGATGACCCATTGGTACAGAAGGGTCAAAACGAGCCAATTCAAATAACGTGAAGGCACCAGCCCAGAAAGCAATCAAGCCGGTGTGAGCGGCATGTGCAGCAATAAACTTGCCTGAACGGTTGGTGACCCCTGAGTTACCAGCCCACCACCCGTAGGTGACTGCTGAATTTCCATAGGTCTGCATTAGAAGTTCTATTTTTCAAAACCATTTTGACAATACTGCAATTTCATCGAATACTCATGCAAGAGAAAGAATCTGTAAATTTTTTTTATTATTTAAACCGATTCAAAAGGAAAAATCTAAAAGAGCTGGCTCTAACAATAAAACGGGCAACAAAACAGATAAAACAAACGAAGTCAAGCTCATTTCAAAACGAAGGCTTATAAATTGCGAATTAAATGATACAAAAAGAATCTAATATCAGGCATTCGAGACCAACCAAACCTAAAAATCCATATAAATACATGCAAATATGTAATTAATATAAAAGATCAATTTACAAGCTTTATTTATAACTATTAAATAATTAAATCCATTCGGATAAGGAATCATGAATTTCAATCAAGTTAATAGTCTAGAAATGGAGACAGAAGATCATTATAGAAAAAAAGCGAATGTTTACAGAACATCTCCTGAATATGGCAAAATGATTTCTCTTTACCCAATTCTTGAGACATCTATCAAAGATTGTAAAGATGAAAACTTAGTGACATAAAATATAATTTCAAAACAATCTTTTCTTTAAAGCATTTTAACCCCTAGGTAGTTTATTAAAGCTGCAATTTATCAAAAGAATCGAAATAATCTTTGCAATTAATAACCTTTTTAAATCTGCTCATAAATTACAAAACTATCTTCTGTGGAAGTTGATCATTATCATTTGAACTTCTCCATTGTTTTTCTGACTTTCAACATCCCATCCCTCTAATAGTTCTAAAGATTGCTTATCAATTTTTAAACTTCGATAGCTTTTTTTCCTAAAACGGGATTAATTTTTCTATTTTCGTACATACAAGTATTTTTTTTTACAAAACAGGCTTTATAAAGCAAGACCTAAAGAATACTTTTTATTTTATACGAAAAAAAAAAAAAACGGAACTCCAACGTACTTCTTTTAATATCCAGGGAAACAGCTCTTATAACTATTCAATCCAAGGTCTTATAGTATCTAAAGTTATGGGTATTGTTAGTCCAGAATCTATGGAGGGATAAGCACCCTCTATTGCTTTAACGGTAGCTGTATTAACTAATTCAGAAGAGTCTGTAATATTTACTTCATCCCATCCTTGCATCCATTTAGTTGAATCAAGCAATTGGGAGAAAGAAACCTTTATAACTACATTAGAGTCAATAACCGACATCAAAATAATCCATTTATTGTGTAATTCACCACCATAGTTTATTGCAACAAAGTGACGTTTGCCATCTATGTATGTCTTACTAGTCCATGCTTTAACAGGTGGCCAAATCATGAAATTATTGTAATTCCATTTTTTGATGTATGTTTTATATTTTCAAACATATAATTTTTAGAAATAGTAAAAATTTATTTTTTATTTTTTATTTTTAGATACTCATCTCTAATTGATTTTAATAATTCTTTCTTCTTAATCATTATCTCGTTCTTTTCTTTAAAATCAACTTCGAGTCTTTCTTGCTTTGTTAAATTCATCCATGAATTCATATCAAATTTCTGTCTGGATTGTTCATGAAGTTTTTTTTGCTTCTTCTTTTTGAAAAGAAATTTAAAGAGCATTACGGTTTTGAAAATAAATAAAAGAATAAATTTGAATAAAAATTCAACTTATTAAAGCCTAGCAGTAGCCAAATTTTTATTGTCATATCTTAGCTTCCCTCTCCAAGCTTCCACAGATTTATGCCTGTATTGTGTATTTCTTGACGACTTACAACAGATCTTGTGTCAAATATCCAAGCTGGTGATCTCATTAAAGAGGCTAAATAATTCCAATCAAGCCCATAGAATTCATCCCAAGCCGTGAGAATTAAAACTGCATCGACATTTTTTAATGCTCCTGAAATAGATTCAGCAATATTCCATATTCCTTGATTATTAATTGAAAATTTATTTAAGTCACTAGAGATTTTCTCAAATGAAACCTTAGGATCATATATTGACAAAATAGCTCCTTCTTCTAGTAGGTCGCATGAGATTCTTATTGCTGGAGATTCTCTAGTATCGTTGGTGTTAGCTTTAAAAGAAAATCCGAGTATTGCAATATTTTTTCCATTAACCGTACCAAAGAGCTTTTCAAGAACAATTTTATAAATTCTGTCTTGTTGCCAATTATTCATTTCTACAACTTGATTCCAATATTTTGCAACCTCTGGCAAACCAAAATGTCCGCTTAGGTAAACTAAATTCAAAATATCTTTTTTAAAACAGCTTCCTCCAAACCCTGGGCCCGCACTAAGAAATTGATTACCTATCCTTTTGTCTGTTCCTATAGCTTTTGCGACCTCCTGAACATCAGCCCCAGTAGCTTCACAAAAGGCTGAAATTGAATTTATGGAGCTTATTCTTTGAGCCAAGAATGCGTTTGCAGCCAATTTTGAAAGTTCACTACTCCATAAATTCGTACAAATTATCTGCTCCTTAGGAACCCATTTCAGATAAATATCAACAAGAGCTTTTACAGCACGAGGATCTTCCCCACCAATTAAAACCCTATCAGGTTTCTCCAAATCATTAATTGCGGTGCCTTCAGCCAAAAATTCAGGATTCGACAAAACAGAGAAATTTTTTGTGCTTTCATCTTCTTGATTCTCAACATTAGTTGTCTTGAGTATCTCTTTTATTGCCTGAGCAGTTCGAACAGGAAGAGTACTTTTTTCTATAACTATTGTGTGTCCTTTCGCATATTTAGCTACTTGCCTTGCACTAGCTTCTACCCAACTCAGATCACTAGCTTGTCCAGCCCCAAGACCTTTTGTTTTTGTTGGTGTATTTACTGATATAAAAACCATATCAGCCTCAGATATTGATTTTTCCATTTCTGTGCTGAAGAAAAGGTTTCTCCCCCTGGTTCTTGCGATTATTAGGTCTAACCCTGGTTCAAATATTGGAAGTTTGCTGAGATCTGCATTATTCCATGCATCAATTCGCTCTTTATTGATATCAACAACCTTAACTTCTAAATCTGGACATTTATCTGCAATAACAGACATTGTTGGACCACCAACATAGCCAGCACCGATACAACATATTCTTTTGACTTTAATAGAGTTCATTTAAAACAATCCTTCATTTTATTAATCAATCAATTTTGTTATCAGTTGATCTAGATTCTCCTTTGAAAAAATATATTCCTTACTCTCCTTATCAATTTTATGATCCCTTAATTTCTTAATTAAGAGTTTACCTTCAGATGCCTCATCCTCACCAATAACCAATGCCCATTTTGCCCCACTTTTATCTGCTCTCTTAAATTGTTTGGAAAAAGATGAGCCTGTGTAGTCCAATTCTATTGTTAAATTTGAAGACCTTAACTGACAAGTAATTTCCAAAGCTAGTTGTTCCGCTTTTTCACCTCTATGAATAACATAAACATCTGTAATTTTTGACTTTAAAATCTTATTACCAGCAAGAATTACGAGTCTTTCCATACCAATAGCCCAGCCAATTGAGGGAGTGGGAGGTCCTCCGAGTTCACTTATCAAACCATCATAACGTCCACCACCACAAACAGTCGATTGAGAACCTAAGTGATCACTTTTTATTTCAAACGCTGTATGAGAATAATAATCAAGTCCCCTTACCAAGTTATTATTAATTTTATAAGGGATCTTTAAATTAACTAGCAACTCCTGTAAATAATCAAATCTAATTTTACTCTTATCAGATAAAAATTCATTTAAAGAGGGTGCTTCAAATAAAAGTTCTTTTGTAGAATTATTTTTACTATCTAATATTCTCAAGGGATTAACATTAATTCTCTTCTGGGAATCCTCATCTAATAAATCAAATCTCTCATTAAGCCAATCTTTCAACTCCTCTTTGAAAATGTTACGGTCTTTGTTACTACCAAGAGTATTAATTTCCAAAGTCAATTCATTTAGACCAACTTCCTTTAAAAAATCCCAAGCTATCGAAATAACTTCAGCGTCACTCATCACAGATGCTAATCCGACAAATTCAACTCCTATTTGATGGAATTGCCTTTGTCTTCCTGCTTGAGGGCGTTCATATCTAAACATCGGTCCTTTATACCAAAGCCTTTGAGGACCATTATTTAATAAACCATGCTGGACAATAGACCTAGCAACAGATGCTGTACCCTCAGGCCTCAAAGTGCAAGAGCGACCTCCTCTATCGTCAAAATTGTACATTTCTTTGCCAACAACATCAGTATTTTCACCAATACCTCTTAAAAATAATTCAGTTTGCTCAATAATAGGCGTTCTTAT
>CACOQT010000012.1 GCA_902629395.1 uncultured Prochlorococcus sp. | reverse complement strand
TTAGCCTGGCATTCGATAGCTAACTCCTTAGCAAGGCCAGCATCACCTAAGTAAAGGTTCCATTTTCCTACTTGAATAAACAATCGATCAGCTATTGAAATCGCTATCTCATTAATTTGAGATGAATTGATGGGAGAGGACATCCAATCAAAAATTTTTACTTCTTAAAAGACTTTAGATAAAAATGGAAAGTATCTCAATATCAAAAAATTTACAGAATAATCACTGAGAATGCCATCAAAGTTGATGTTTCAATTAATTCGCCCAGGAAAGATAAGAAGATGTTTTTTCTTTGGGAGTTAATCTGATATTGTTTTTTTATGCGCCTGTAGCTCAGCGGATTAGAGCATCTGACTACGGATCAGAGGGTCGGGAGTTCGAATCTCTCCAGGCGCGTTTGAAAAATATGTAATTCCTTATATAACAAGAAAATAAGAGAAAGTTTTCCCTCATTAGACTATACAAATGCCTACTATCACATCATAAGTGAAGGTCTAAAGTGACTATCAAATCATCTTTGTTGGAATGTGATCCAACTATTGAGAAATTAATCAACAATGAATTAGGAAGACAAGAAACACACTTAGAACTGATCGCTAGCGAGAATTTCGCTTCAAGAGCCGTAATGGAGGCCCAAGGATCAGTCCTCACAAACAAATATGCTGAAGGACTTCCTAGAAAGCGATATTACGGAGGATGTGAGCATATTGATGAGATTGAAAAGCTTGCGATAGAGAGAGCAAAAAAACTTTTTGGTGCCAACTGGGCCAATGTTCAACCACACAGTGGAGCACAAGCTAATTTTGCCGTTTTCCTTAGCCTTCTAAAGCCCGGTGACACAATTATGGGCATGGACCTTTCTCATGGAGGGCACCTTACTCATGGTTCACCGGTAAATGTCAGTGGAAAATGGTTTAAAACATGTCACTACGAAGTTGATAAAAAAACAGAAATACTTGATATGGACGAAATCAGAAAACGAGCAATTGAAAATCAACCTAAATTAATCATCTGTGGATTTTCTGCTTATCCAAGGAAAATCGACTTCCAAGCGTTCAGATCAATAGCTGATGAGGTAAATGCTTATTTGCTAGCTGACATAGCTCACATTGCGGGCTTAGTTGCAAGTGGACTTCACCCAAGTCCAATTCCATTTTGTGATGTTGTTACTACAACTACCCACAAAACACTTAGAGGACCAAGGGGTGGACTAATCCTGTCAAAAGATGAAGAATTGGGGAAAAAATTTGATAAGGCTGTATTTCCCGGAACCCAGGGAGGACCTTTAGAGCATGTAATTGCTGCTAAAGCAGTTGCCTTTAAAGAGGCTTCTGAACCCGAATTTAAACTTTATTCACAAAGAGTAATCTCAAACGCACGAGTTCTAGCGAACCAACTTCAAAAAAGAGGTATTTCTATTGTCAGCAAAGGAACTGACAATCACATAGTTCTTCTTGACCTTAGAAGTATTGGTATGACTGGTAAAGTTGCCGATCAATTAGTTAGTGATATCAAAATAACTGCAAATAAAAATACAGTACCTTTCGACCCAGAGTCCCCATTTGTTACCAGTGGACTAAGGTTAGGTTCAGCGGCCCTCACGACCAGAGGTTTTGATGAAAAAGCTTTTGAGGATGTTGCCAACGTCATTGCAGATAGACTGCTTCATCCTGAAGATGAAACTATAAAAGAAGCATCAATCAAAAAAGTATCCGAACTTTGCAGTAAATTTCCTCTATATAGTGAAAATACTTAAAGATATAAACAGTAAAAATAAAAATAAATTTGGAGCAGAGATTTTAAGTATTGGGAGTGAGCTGCTGCTAGGGAATATTGTTAATAGCAATTCTCAATGGATAGCGGAGCAGCTAGCTATTTTAGGTATTCCGCATTACAGACAAACCGTTATTGGAGACAACCCTAAAAGATTGAAAGAAACTATACTTGAGGTTTCTAATAGATCAGAAATTTTGATAACTACTGGTGGTCTTGGCCCAACTCCAGATGATATAACTACTAAAGTAATTGCTGATACTTTTAATACAAATTTAGAGGAAAGAAGTGATATTTTATTTGATTTGAAAAACAAATTAAAAAATAAAGATAGGAACTTATCCGAGAGTCAAAAGAAGCAATCATTAGTACCGAAAGGAGCGGAAATTATTAAAAATTACTCTGGGACAGCCCCAGGAATAATATGGAGTCCAAAGGATAATTTCACAATACTTACTTTCCCGGGAGTACCAAGTGAATTAAAAGAAATGTGGGCTAAGGAAGCAGTAAAATGGTTAATTAAAAATAATTTTTCAAAAAAAATAATCTCTAGCAAAGTTTTACATTTTGCGGGTATAAGTGAATCATTACTAGCAGATAAAATTCAACATTTGCTAAAAGGAAATAATCCTTCAGTAGCAACTTATGCAAGTTCAGGTGAGGTAAAGGTAAGAATTACAGCCAAAGGACATAATTTAGAAGAAGTGAATAGATCCATAAAACCAATTGAAAAAGAATTAAATCAAATAACTGGATTGAAGTGCTTTGGTGTAGATAATGAAACACTTGAAGAAGTAGTCATTAAGTTATTAATTAGTAGAAAAGAAACAATTGCAGTCGCAGAATCATGCACTGGAGGAGGAATAGCTTCTCAACTGACAAAAGTTTCTGGATCTTCAAAAGTTTTCTATGGAGGTGTCATCGCATATAACAATTTAATTAAACAGAGCTTATTAGGTGTCCCTAAAGAAATGATTAATACCCATGGTGCAGTCTCAAAGCAAGTTGTTGAAGCAATGGCTAGTGGCGTCCAAAAAATATTCAAAGTTAACTGGGCTATCACTGTCAGTGGAATTGCAGGTCCCACAGGTGGAAACAACTTAAAACCAGTTGGTTTAGTAAATTTCTGTATTAAGGGCCCAAAAACCCTTTTCTCATGGGAGGAAAGATTTGGATCTAATAGAACAAGAGAAGATATTCAAAAATTAAGCGTCATAAATGCTCTTGATAGATTACGTTTATCTATAATTATGGGAAATTAAGTCCTAATTATTGGATTTGGAAGTTGAGTTCTGGAACCCTCTACGACAAAGTTTGGAACTTCCATCAGGTGAGAGAACTACCTGGGGGTTCAACTCAACTTTTTATTGGTCTTCATCTAATTCACGAAGTTACAAGTCCGCAGGCTTTTTCAGCTCTTAATGAAAAAAATCTTGAAGTCAAATTTCCAAATTTAACTGTAGCAACCGTTGACCATATAGTTCCAACATCAAACCAACAACGTCCTTTTAGTGACCCTCTTGCGGAGGAAATGTTATCTACTTTAGAAAATAATTGCAAAACTCATAGGATTAAATTTCATGGAATTGGGAGCAATTCGCAGGGAGTCGTACATGTTATGGCCCCAGAATTAGGATTAACCCAGCCTGGTATGACAGTAGCTTGCGGGGATTCACACACCTCAACTCATGGTGCATTTGGAGCAATCGCATTTGGTATTGGAACTAGTCAGGTTCGAGATGTTTTAGCTAGTCAAAGTTTGGCTATGAACAAATTAAAAGTAAGGAGAATTTGGGTTGATGGCACACTACAGAAAGGCGTTTATGCAAAAGATCTCATTCTTCATATCATTCGTCATCTTGGTGTTAAAGGAGGAGTTGGATTTGCATATGAATTCGCTGGTCCTGCAATAGAAAAACTGTCAATGGAAGGACGAATGACAATATGCAATATGGCTATTGAGGGTGGTGCAAGATGTGGATATATAAACCCAGATGAAACTACTTTTAAGTACATTAAGGGAAAAGAATACGCTCCCCAAGGGAAAGATTGGGATAGAGCTGTTTCTTGGTGGAAAAGCTTAGCCAGTGATTCAAAAGCTATATTCGATGATGAGATTAAATTGGATGGATCTTCCATAGAACCTACAGTCACTTGGGGTATAACTCCTGGGCAGGGAATTTCAATCAAAGAAACAATTCCAAACCCTGACTTGCTTCCCATAAATGAGCAACAAATCGCCAAAGATGCATGCAAATATATGAATCTAAAACCAGATGAACCAATAGAGGGAAAATCAGTTGATGTTTGCTTTATTGGTAGTTGCACTAATGGTAGATTAAGTGACCTCCAAGAGGCCTCTAAAATTGTAAAAGGTCATACAGTTGCTACAGGTATTAGAGCATTTGTAGTCCCTGGTTCCCAAAAAGTCGCCAAAGAAGCCAGAGAAAAAGGTATTGATAAAATATTTCTCAAAGCAGGCTTTGAATGGCGAGAACCAGGTTGCTCGATGTGCCTGGCAATGAACCCAGACAAACTTGAGGGGAGGCAAATAAGTGCCAGTTCTAGTAATAGAAATTTCAAAGGAAGGCAAGGCTCTGCAAATGGCAGGACTTTGTTAATGAGCCCTGCTATGGTTGCCGCTGCTGCAATAAATGGGAAGGTTACAGACGTAAGAAATTTCCTACAAGATTAAAAACTAAAAACGCTTATTGGAATATGACACAAGAGTTCCCAAAAGGTGCCATCAAATCAATACAAGGCAGAAGCTTTGTAATTAGAGGCGACGATATTGATACCGATAGAATCATTCCGGCAAGATTTCTCAAATGTGTAAGTTTTTCAGCTTTGGGAGATCAAGTCTTTGCTGATGATAGAAATGAATTAAAGGGAAATCATCCCTTTGATCTTGTTCACAATAAAGGAGCCAACATTCTTATCGTAAATGACAATTTTGGCTGTGGTTCAAGCCGTGAGCATGCACCACAAGCGTTAATGAGATGGGGCATAAGATTAATTATTGGGGAAAGCTTTGCAGAAATTTTCTTTGGGAATTGCCTCGCTCTTGGTATACCATGCCTAACCTCCTCTAAAGAAGTAATAGCTAAATTGCAAAACTTAGTTGAAAAAAATATCACCCATACTTGGCATTTTGATCTTAAGAACCTATCTTTTTCTAATCAAAAAGAAACTGTCAAACTTGACCTTGATGAGGGACCTTATAATATGCTTTTTACAGGGAAATGGGATGCGACTTCTCAACTATTAGATGCAGACGAAAAAATTTATATTACAGCAAAAAATCTACCTTATTTAAATAATTTCGAATCAATAATTTAGAAAACTGCCTTTACAGAGTCACTAAATTTAAATCCATTTATTCGAAAATATATTCCTCCAGCATAATTATTAGGATGATAATAAATTCCACATTCATATGATCTTTTATGCCATATAACACCTAACTTTGTATCAAAATATTCTCCATAATTATTTGAACTCTCATCAATATTTACATTAGAAATAATATCTAACATTAAAGGTCCATATATTTGTTGTATTAAAGATATATTTAGAGTCTTCAAATCTATAGGACTGTCAAACTTAAATGGACTATTACCAAACTTTATTTTTACACCTGGCATTACAGAAAGTTTTGTATAATCAAAAAATTCTCGCTCTAAATTTCCTAATCTAATTTCAGGCCCAATACTTAGCTTGAAAAAACCTTGGTCGACAGAGTTTATATAATTAAAATAGGAGGCACTTATATTACTTCTTACGTTCACTTCAGGTTTAATTAAAACAGGAGATAAATTGGAAACTTTCTTTTTATTTATATTGCTGGGATCATTTTTCCATATTGGATATTCACTATTTAAATCAGCAAAAATACTTGAACGCCAAAGTGCAATTAGGTCACTATTTTGTAATTTTTCTGCTTCATACTTAGCTGTCCCTATTCGTATATTCAAATTATTTTTGACTTCACCAGTTTTAAAATCATGCGTCTTTTCAATAAAACCTCCAAATGCAGATTTAATCTCAGTTTCACCAATTGTTCCATTCCAAGCTCTAGATCTATAAGAAGTGAAAATATTAAAACTTGAATCTCCCAAAATTGGTGTTTTTAAATACCTTATAAAAGAGTTTTTTTGTCTAAATCCTTTAGATATTCTAGATGTATTTAATGTGCTTAATTCATTTAAACTTTCATAACTCCAGTCTTTATCAAATGCCCTCAATTTAATATTCAAGCCAAATAAATCAAAAAAGCTTATATTCTCATTTTGACTATTTTTAAAACTATAAGTCTTACCTAAAATAGCTCTATTAATTAAAAACTGAGGCTGAAAATCAAGTAATAGATTATTATTTAATTTCGTGGTATTACTTCTTCTAATCAAGACTAATCCATCTCGATCTTTGCCATCTAAAATAAACTCAAATTTGTTTTTCTTTTTCTTCTTCTTTCCAAAAATTCTCTTTCCTAAAAAAAACTTTGTTCTATTTTCAAGAAGTAAATTTGTTTTAGAACTTGTAATTAGTAATTCACCATCATCTTTTTCTTCTGCAATAACATCTATACCCTCAAAAGATATTTGATGAGGATCAAATGGATCATTAGTAAAAATAATTTTATTAGATTTCCAGCCATTCTCCTCAACAATTATTAAATTAGACTTAAATCGCCAATTATTTATTGAGTCTATTGATTTGTTAGATCTCGTTATTTGATTTTCTGGTAATTTTATATTTCCAAAAGTGAATTGTATGCCATCTTCATAAGTATTTATTTTTGTATAATCAGTTCTATTTTTAATATCATTTTTATTTGAATTATTGTCAATTTTTAAATCATTTAATACATTTTTGAGATCTAAAATACCATATGCATCCTTGATTTTACCTTCTTTTCTTAATAGATTAAATTTAAATTCTTTAGCCCTAAAATATTGTCCTCCCTTTCTATATCTGACATTACCCTCGGCTGACAAGAAACCAGTTCTTTTATCATAACTCAAAAAGTCAGACCTCAATGTCCCTCCATTTATTAAAGTCTTAACATTTCCCTCTGCTAAATAAATATTTTGATCGAAATCATATTGCTTATCAGAAAAAATTTTAAGAGTTAAAAATATAGCTTCATTTTTTTCTATTTTTCTTGAAGAAGTTGATTTATGGGGCTCAACTGAATTCGCTACAAAAAAGTTGTAGTTATTATTTCCTAGTGTTTTTTTAAGAAAATTCTCTTTTCCTTTAGATACTTCAAATAAAGACAAAAAAGTAGCAAACCCCAGAATTCCAAGGTTTAAAGGCAGTAGATGCTTTATTTTCGCCGCCAAATTAGTTAAGCCGACGAAAAGATGATACCGAATAAAGCAATTACGGGAGCTAGTTTAGTCCAGTAATTAGCGTGTCATTTTTAGTCCTGAGGACTTTCCAAATCTTTCCTGTTGGGGGTCCTTGTTGGATCACTTGCTAGGAAACCAAATAAAAAGATCCCGACAAAGAAAAAGACGACCGTGTAGACGGAAATCTTGAGTGCAAGCATGAATTCGAATCAATTAAATAGGAATTCAACCTATCCTATAAAGTCAATAACTCCAATGAAAAAACCAAAGGTGTTACAGACTTTTGGAAATGGAAAAGTTTTTATACCGCAGACCATGCAAAAAGCCTTTAGAAGCCATGGACTCAGATAGAAAGATAAAATGTTTAGTTTTATATGAATTAGTAAAAAGTGCTTAATTTTCTGTTGTTTTTTGAAATTTTTCTGGATTTTTTATTTCTTTGGTTGTGAACAACTATCAAAAATCATGTTTTTTGGTTCATTCCATCACAAGTTTCTACAGTCTCTTCTTCTTTTGGACAAGTTCTCATACAATATCTTGACTCATACAAATCTGAGCTAAAAGAAACGACATGGGACAAAAAACAGCACTTGGATCTTTACTGAAATCCATTGGTAATTCAGGACAAGGAAAAGTCGTGCCTGGTTGGGGAGCCGTACCAGTAATGGCCTTTATAGGAGTTTTATTGCTGATTTTTCTTGTAATTATGCTCCAAATTTATAACCAATCACTTCTTTTACAAGGTTTTTCCGTCGACTGGAACGGTTGAATTGAGTAAATTTTGAGCAGTTGACATTCGCTCATGAATATCTTTGGGGTTGGTTTGCCCGAAATAGCTGTTATTGCTGGATTAGCACTTGTTATTTTCGGGCCAAAACGTCTTCCTGAACTTGGACGAACAATTGGAAAAACTCTCAAAGGTCTTCAAAGTGCTTCGACAGAATTTGAGCGAGAAATAAAAAATGCTATGACTGAAGAAGAGTCTTCAGATGAAAACATAGTGGACAAAGAAAATTAATTTCTCCAAAAATAAGCTATTTACTCAAATATCAGAATCAAATATGATTCAAATTAATATGTATGCCATCTGATAACTTGAAACTGTTAGTTGGATTGGGTAACCCTGGGAATGAGTATAATAAAACCCGCCATAACGTCGGATTTATGGTTCTTGAGGAAATTGCTAGAAAAAATAATTGTAGTTTTCGTGAAAACAAAAAATTATTTGGTAGAACATGTGAATTTGGAATCGGTACAGAAAAAAAAAGGCTTTTAATGCCTAACACGTTTATGAATGAAAGTGGCAAATCAGTTAGATCAGCAAAAGATTGGTTTAATTTTGAAAATAATCAATTGATAGTCCTCGTAGATGATATGGATCTTCCATTGGGAAAGATTAGAATGCGATCTAAAGGAAGTTCAGGCGGTCACAATGGTTTAAAGAGTATTATCAAACATCTTGGAACTTCTGAGTTTAAGCGATTAAAGATTGGGATTGGTTCACCAAGTGAAGATCAACAAGAGAGAAAATCTAAAACTATTTCTCACGTTTTAGGAAGATTTTCAAAAGAAGAATTTACAATATTAAATTTCATCATTAAGGAAATAATCAGTTGTATTGAATTGACTGATTCTAATAATTGGGAAAAAATAACAACTCGACTGAATTCCTATAAACCTATCAACTCAGATTTTTAGGATTATGTATAACAAACCATCAACTACTGCATATCTTCAGATTCATAAGCAATGCTTCAATCAGATGAAGGTAGAGGGCATTGTCCGTGCAGGTAGTTTTGAATGGAATTTTACTTGGGCTTTTAACCAGGGCCAACTCTTTTTAGAACCCCCGCTAGGTAGAGCTCTAATAAAAGATGCACTAGAAAGGTATTTAGTCAACGCTGATTATAAACTTGAGTCTGGTGGAGATTACATTTTTACAGTCAGGGCCAAGTTTTAATATCTAATTTACCTGGCCAAATAAATGTACACTCTAAAAAATCTTCCAATAGAAGCAACGCCACAATTGCATCAAGATTCTCAGGTGGGAAGAGAATTTTTTTTGGAAGCCAGCGAATAAGATAATTTGGTGGCCAAATCTCCCAATATCTAAATCTTGCTCTTAATGTTGATCCTTTTTCATTCACATACTTAATGTTCAAAAAGTTTAGTAGTTTTAATTGATTAGCTACATAATTACTATTAGTCCCATTACCAATGATTATATTTACAATCTCATAATCAGTATTCCACTCAGAAACAACATAGAAAAATTTTTTTGATGAAGCTATACCTGCCTCAATAACTTTTCCAGATTCCGTATCAGCCAATAATAAACCGCACTTTTTGATCCCGGGGTCTATTGATATGTAAAAATTCATTTAACTCTTTTTTAGTATAGATTTATCTAAAGATATTATTTCTAATGATACAGATACTTTGTCTGCACTTTGACTATTTTCAAGAGCTCTGGCAATAATTTGGAAATCTCCCTTTTTTTTACTAGCCAAATATTTTCCTAAATTATTAATTTGATTAGCATTAATTTTCAACTCAGAACTTAATGATCCTCTTCGTCTAACTTCAGCTAAAGTTGAAGCCATTAAAAGATTAATTTTTTTACTAATTGACTCAGAATCGGATCCTGATATAGATATTTTTTCAATCGCAATAATTTCTCCTTTCCTTGTGATTATTTTATTTAATGTAACCTCTGGGAATGCATAAACATAATTTTCACCTCTAAGAATATTCCCTGCTGATTTAATACTAACGACCCAACTTCTTTTATCCCCTAAAGTATTTTCAAGTTTTTGAATATCATCTTTACGAATTAATAATATTCTACGATATTTAGTTTGATTTGTTTTTACTAGGTTAAAAGCATAAAAATTTGCTTGTTGTAATAAACTTTCTATGTTTTTCTTAATATCATTTGTTTTGTTTAATTTAATAGTTTTAATCGCCAAGGTTTGACCACTACTTATGACTACACTTCCACTTCGAAAAGCATACAAATTTTTTTCTAATTTTTTTAATTCTTTTTCACTTTCTGTTATTTTCTCTCGAATATCTTCTAACTGAAATAATCCTACTCGTAAATCTCGATCAAACACAACCATAGTTGCAAACGAAATAGCACTGATGATGCTTCCAGTTAAAACAGTTATTAATACAGCTGTACTTTTTGGTCTTAATTTAAAAATACTTAAACGTGCCTTTCCAACTCTGCTGCCTAAGCGGTCACCAAGAGTAGAAAGTATTCCACCTAAGATCAATAGTAAAAGAATTTTTAGCCAGGCAGACACAGAGAGAAAGAAGAGAAATTAATCAAACTACCTAAACCTTAGTATGTAATGGCCTTCAATTAAATCTTTTTGCTAACGCTATTGGATCAAATATAGTTATCTTTTTTCTATCTATTGCTAATAATGAGGAACTTTTCAATTCACCAAGTAATCTTGTAATAGTGACCCTTGTTGAGCCTATTGCTTCAGCAATGGCTTGATGAGAAAGTCTTAAGTCAATTGTTACTCCTTTTTCTCCAGGCACTCCAAAGTCTCTGCATAAAACAAGTAAAAAGCTCACAAGTCGAGAGGACATATCTCTGTGAGTTAGAGTTTCAATCATAGTCTCAGTTTGAAGTACTCGACTTGATAAGCCTTGTAAAAGCAGCAAACCAACAGAGGTATCTTGCTCTATTGCATTCCTAACTGATGTCGCTGGAGCCGCTACAAGTTCTACACGAGTAAAAGCAACAGCGTGATAAAAACGATCTGATCTGTGTCCAGTTAATAAAGATAAAACTCCAAAAAGACTATTTTCTCTTAATAAAGCAACTGTAATTTCTTCACCCGTCTCATAAACCCTGCTTAAGCGAACTGCACCACGCCTTATTAAATAAACCCTTTCTGCTGGATCACCAGGGAAAAAAATAGTTTTTGACCTATCTACAGTTTCAGTAGAGACTCCCTCCAAAGATTTAATTACATCCAAGAGGGTTTTGTTTGGTGGCAATGGAGAAGATGAATTACCAACCATCTTGCTATTTCTTTGTTGGTTGAATCGAGTAAAGCCACGATATGAAGTGACCATTTTTAATTTATTGTTCAGATGAGCCTAATAAGTCAAGAAAAAATGATATGTAGCTATGGCGACTTTTTTGACGCTAAGTCTCCGATAAAAGCTTGTATTTAAAAATTCTATCTTTGTTAGTTCCATATTTTTGAGGTTTTATTTAAAAGTATCAAAAAATACAACTTTCTGCTTTTTGAATTACTACTGGTCTTCTGCAGGCCTTATTTACGAGTCTTTTCATTCCATACACCACAGATAGTGTTAAGTTGGTTGATTAGAAATTTTATACCGCTAGATTAATTTAAAGGCACTCTGAAAAGATTTAGATGAATGCACGAGTTAGCATCAATGCTCAACAGAGGGGTTCTTCACCTTCCTTAGAAACTTCTCTACGGCCTACACCCATTAGAAAGCCTTTACAACTTGTTTCTGCACAAGGGCAAGTTCAAATCCACACTTCCAGTTTTAGAGGTAGTTTTTCTGTTGTTCTAAGTGAGGCACTTAGATCAGCAGGCTTGGGAAGCCAAGTTTTAATAGCTCAGTTTTTGAGAGGTGGAGTCAATCAGGGACCAAATGGCGCTATCAATCTGTGTGGGAGACTTGAATGGCTTCGACCAGCCATTGAAACATGCTTACCCGAGCAAATATCGCAAGAATATTTATCTTTAAAAAGAAAATATGAAGAAAAAGCTATTTCAGAACTTTGGGAATTTTGTAAAGCACGTTTGATCGAAAAAAAAATAGATAAAATTGTTTTAGATGAAATAGGAATGGCTATTAAGCTGGGTTTAATTGAAGAAAATGAATTAGTTTTTATGATAAATAATCGACCATCATCCACAGATATTATTCTTACTGGACCATCAATCCCTCCTAAAGTAACTGAAATGGCTGATCAAATCACAGAATTACGCTGCAATTAAATGTTAAAAAACGATCGTTGGATTTCTGAACAAGCTTCATTAGGAATGCTTGAACCTTTTCAAGAAAAGCTAGTAAGACATCTTGAACCGGAATCAGAAAAATCGCCTGTTTTAAGCTTTGGCTGCTCATCATATGGATATGATTTGCGTCTCTCTTCAAAGGAGTTTTTAATTTTCAGGCACGTCCCTGGAACAGTAATGAATCCAAAAAAGTTTAATCCTGACAATTTAGAACCTACAGATTTAAAAGAAGACGATGATGGTAAGTATTTTATTTTACCTGCACACTCTTACGGTCTTGGTGTTGCACTTGAAAAAATGAAGGTACCTCCAAATATTACAGTTATTTGCCTTGGGAAAAGCACTTACGCCCGCTTAGGAATAATCGTAAATACAACTCCTGCTGAAGCAAGTTGGGAAGGTCATCTAACCCTTGAATTCAGTAATAGCTCAGGTGCAGATTGCAGGATTTATGCAGATGAAGGGATTTGCCAATTGCTTTTCTTTGAAGGAGATCCTTGTGAAACAACTTACAGTGATAGAAAAGGTAAATATCAACATCAAAAAGAAAGAGTAACCCTAGCGAAAGTTTAATTATGAGTTGCGTCCAATTAATAACTTCTACACCAGATGCCGAAAAAAGCATGGCATACATTGCAAGGGTAAGTAATCCAAAAAATCAAACAAACGAAGATTTCACCAAATTAATTGGATATTGCATTAAAAATGAACATTGGAGCGTGTTTGAGCAAGCCTATATGACTCTACAAATAGAAACTACCAGAGGAATTGCTGCGCAAATATTAAGACATCGATCATTTACTTTTCAAGAGTTCTCGCAACGCTATGCAGATAGCAGGCAATTAGGAGAAATCCCAATACCAGAGTTAAGAAGGCAAGATAATAAAAATAGGCAGAATTCTATCTCAGATTTACCTAAAGAAGTTGTTAATACATTCAATAAAAAAATAAAGCATCAATTTGAGCAAAATAAAGAGCTTTATGAGGAAATGTTAGAGGCTGGGATCGCCAAAGAATGTGCAAGATTCGTACTCCCACTTGCTACACCAACCAGAATTTATATGACAGGTTCATGCCGTTCCTGGATTCATTATATTAATCTAAGAACTGGTCATGGAACGCAAAAAGAGCATATGGATATTGCACAAGAATGTAAAAATATTTTTTCAAAAGAATACCCAGTGGTTTCATCGGCATTGCAATGGATTAACTAGCAATGATAACTAGTAAATGTGAAAAATTTATTTGATAGTATTTAATTATCTTTAAAATTCAAATTACTTGAATTTGATAATTTAGTATAAGATGGTAATTCATTATCATTTATCAACGCAAGGAAAATTTTATTAAGTTCATTATAGTTTCTAACTCCTAATGAAGATCCCTTAAACTCACCTTTGTAATCGAAGAAAGTCAATTGAGGAATACCATTAACATCATATTTATCGATTAAATCAATCCACTTAGAATTATCAACATTGAGCAAAACTAGGTCGATCTTATTTGAATTAATTTTTTCAATTGCAACCATATCAGGAGCCATTTCTTTACAAGCTTCACACCAATCAGCATAAAATTCAAATACCGTAGGCTTCCCATTGTTTAAAGCTATATCTGGTTCAAGGGAGTTTTTTGCTAATTGATATAGCATTGAATTAGCTTTAAACCCACCACGAAAAAAAAATAATGAAACGACTAGAAAAAGACTAAGAAAAACTAAAAAACATTTTTGAAGAAAACCAAGATCTTTATCTGCATTGGTGCTATTGAGCATCAGAGTTAATCACATTAATCTTATTATAAAGGATTTACTATACATTTATTTAATTGACGTATAAAAGTTTGTTTCGTATAAACATAGCTCTATAAATTGGCAAATTTTTATTTAGAGAGAACAACTCCCTATCTGTTTTTACATTATAAGGATTCTTATCAATGAGACTAAAATCTCCTTCTCCTTTTCTATCAAAGTATCTATTTTGATCAATAGTACTTATCATTGATTCAATCAGTTTTAATATATCGCTTTGAATAAATATTTCGCCATCCTTACTCATATATTTAGCAATAGAGTTAAGAAGATTTGTTTTCAAAACTCTCCTTTTAAAGTGTTTTCTTTTAAACCAAGGGTCTGGGAATTGAATTGAGACTCTTTTTAATTGACCATAATCCAAGTCGGACAACCACTCATCCAGACTTACATTAACATTACAAAAAAGAAATTTTAAATTATTTAATTTTAATTGTTTTCTTTTTTTCTCACATAAGCTCACAAGAGGTTCTCTTATCTCAAACCCAACAAAATTCCATTCGGGATAGTTTTTTGCTAATTCAATCAGGAATTCACCTTTCGCAGATCCAATATCTAAATGAATAGGATAATGAGATTCCTTAAAAAGAAGATTCTTACTCGGAAGAGATAATGGTAATTGAAAAAATTGACTTAAAGGATTTACATGCTGTCTCACAAAATGAACCGTAATATTAACAAATTAATTTATCATATATCAAAATTACTAAGTTTTTTAGAGGATATTTGAGTGAAAATCAATTATTGGTTAGAGTCTATTAGTAAATTTATTTTATATGTGTATAATAATACTTTAATCTACTCGCAAATACAGTCAAAGAACCATTAAGAGCAACTTAGGTCTCAATAAATAGAAAAAATTTAATAATTAAGAAAAATTGGAAAACCTCAGGTTTAAGGTCGATAATAGATATGTATGATATTTTTTTTTGACTGAAGCTCAATTCCAAATTTTAGTTTGGCTCTCTTATCGAATTGGAGCTACATTTGCGTTTGGACTCCCATTATTCCTATTCATTTGGGCCAAAAGATCAAATATACGAACTATTGATCGACTTTTATCCATTTACTGGAAAGTTTCTAGTCTTTATCTAATAAACATTTTATTTTTGAGCGTTGAAAGCCAATTAGGCCAATACATTTCATTCATTGCACCTATAGTTATGGCTGTTTCTGTTTGGTTTTGGCTTGATCTCAATGAAGAAATTGATGAAATGCCTGTTTATAAACCAATTGTTTTAACGACACGAATTTGGCGATGGACTTTATCTTTTTGGTCAATGCTTACGTTTGCCCTGCATCTATTAAGTTGGAGGTGCTTAAATTCTATTTATGAGAACTATTGCGATATTTGGAGAGAGATTCCAATTCAATCATTTATGACAACAAAAACAATAATAAAATTTGTTTTAGATGGTAATTGGAGCACAGGATTTGCTTCATTTTTTGCATACTTATCTCTGATATTGTATTTAATTGGTATTATTCAATGGTTGGTTATACAATTGCCGAAGAATGGTCGGTTTGCTGGTAAGTTTTAAAAAAATAATTAATTAAAGTTAAATTCTTAATACCATTTAAATAGCCAGAACAACTTCTTCACATCTTTTACAAATATTTTGATGTTGTTGATTATTACTCATTTCAATTTCATAATGCCAGCATCTTTCACACTTAAATCCTCTCGCTTTTGCTATTTCAATTAAAGCGAGATCATTGTTCTCACTAACTAAAACTTCGGCCCAAGGCTCACCTCCAATCTGCAAGGATGAAACCATAAACCAATCTCTCAACACATCAACATTATTGTATTCGCTTTGAGCCAACCAATCGATAGCAGCCTGAACTTTAATATCAGATATATCAAGCCTTAGTGAAGCTTCCAAGGAAGATCCTAACTCTCTCTTGTTTCTACAACTTTCTAACATACGATTAATAGATGATCTAAGTTTTCGAAGTTCAATAATATGGCGATTATAACTACTGTTTCGCCAGGTTTTGGGTGCAACAGGCCATCCTCTTTGAAAAACTGAGTCTTCCTCTAGTTCATATGGAATATTCTGCCAAATATCTTCTGCCATATGACATAAGACAGGTGCGATTAGGCCAGATATTTTCTCAATAACTAAGGATAAAACAGTCTGGCAACTTCTTCTCCTAAAATCAGATTTAGAACTTACATATAACCTATCTTTTGCAATATCTAAGTAAAAATTAGATAAATCCACTACACAAAAATTTTGAATTGTTTGGAAAAATTTCGAGAATTCAAAATTAGTATATGCGTCTGTTATCTCATCTATTACTTCCGCTGTTCTATTCAACATCCATTTATCTAATAATGGGAGGTTAGGTATATCAACGGAATCCCTTTTATATTCAAAATCGTAGAGGTTTCCTAATAAATACCTAGATGTATTTCTAACCTTGCGATAAACATCAGAGATCTGTTTAAGTATATTTGATCCAATAGGAACATCGGCAGAATAATCAACGGAACTGACCCAAAGCCTCAAAACATCAGCACCATAAGCAGGCTCTAACTTTTTATTTGAACCACCATTAATTATAACTTGAGGATCAATAATATTTCCCAAGGATTTACTCATCTTCCTGCCATTTTCATCTAACGCGAAACCATGTGTAAGGACTTTTTTGAAAGGTGCATCTTCGTTGACTGCTACGGACGTTAATAAGGAGGACTGAAACCAGCCTCGATGTTGGTCAGATCCCTCCAAATACAAATCTGCTGGATAATTTAAATGCTCTTTCTTAGAAATAACTGAAGACCAACTAGAGCCAGAGTCGAACCAAACATCCATAGTATCAGTTCCCTTTATCCAACGATTTGACTCCTTTAAATACGATGGAGGTAATAATTTAGCGACTTCGTATTCCCACCAAATATCTGCTCCATGGATTGAAAATAAATCAGCTATGTGAGAAATAGTTTCTTTATTAAGCAAAATTGCTTTTCCATTTTTCTCATAAAATACGGGTATTGGAACTCCCCAAGTCCTTTGTCTAGAAATACACCAATCTCCTCTTTCTCTAACCATAGAATCAATTCTATTTTTTCCAGATTCAGGCAACCAAGTAACACCCTCAATTGCAGAAAGTGCTTTATCCCTGAACCCTTCAACAGAGGCAAACCATTGTTCAGTAGCCCTAAAAATAGTTGGTTTCTTTGTTCTCCAATCATAAGGATACCTATGCTCATAAGGAATTTCCTTGAGCAATGATTTAGTACTAATGAGATCATTAATTATAATGTTATTTGCATCTTTTAAAACATTTAGACCCTCAAATTTACCAGCATCCTTGGTCAAAAAACCTTTCTCATCGACAGGACAAGAAATTGGCAAATTATATTTTTTACCAGTATTAAAGTCATCAACGCCATGACCTGGAGCAGTATGTACTAGTCCAGTTCCTGAGTCAGTTGTTATGTAATCTCCTCCTAAAACAACAGGACTTTTTTTATCAAATAAAGGGTGAATGTAAGTAATTCCATCTAATGCTGATCCTTTGATTAATACTCTTCTTTCATAATTAATTCCTACACTTTTTGATACTTCCTCCAAAAGATCATTAGCTAGAATTATTAAGGATCTATCAGAACTTTGTGCAATTACATAATCTAATTTTTGGTTGACAGATATGGCCTCATTTGCAGGGATAGTCCAAGGTGTGGTAGTCCAAATGACAAGTTTAATTTCTTTTAATTTTCCTTCAGAATCAAATAGATCTGGAGCTTGGTCAGAAATTTCTTTAGCTAAGATTTTTGGCATAAAATCAACCTTAAATCCCACATAAATACTATTGCTAACATGACCAATGGGATATTCTAATTCTGCTTCAGCTAAAGCAGTTTGAGAGCTCGGACTCCAATGAACTGGTTTTAAACCTCGATATATGTACCCCTTGAAGACCATTTCACCAAACAACTTAATCTGAGCCGCTTCAAACTTTTTGTCTAATGTTAAATATGGTCGATTCCAATCACCCCATACTCCCCATCTTTTAAAACCATCCATTTGTTCCAAAACTTGCTTTTTTGCATAAGCAGCTGCTTTTTTTCTCAACTTAATTGGTGTTAATTCAGATCGTTGAGTTTTATCCAAAGCTTGAAGAACTTTCAATTCAATAGGCAATCCATGACAATCCCATCCAGGGACATAACAAACTTTTTTCCCTTGCATTGTTTTGAATTTATTTATGATATCTTTCAAAACTTTGTTGAGAGCATGCCCCATATGAAGTGTTCCATTTGCATAAGGAGGTCCATCATGCAGAGTAAAATTTTCTCCAGAATTATTTAAGCCTAATTCGAAATCTATCTTTTTCTGGTGCCAAAAAGCTTGCAACTCAGGTTCCCTATGAATTGCGTTTGCCCTCATCCCAAAATTAGTTTGCAAAAGGTTGAGAGTGTCTTTGTAAGCGGGACGATCCTTTTGAGAATCTTTATTGACATTATTCACTTTGATCAATATTCACCAGTCATGATGGTTTTCTAAAGCATTTTAACCTTATCAAGAAGCCTCAACATTTTCAGATGATTCTTGATTTGTGAGCTTATTGGAATCAATTGAACCAGCTCGATCAATTGATTTCTTTTTCACTTCCTCTTTCAATTTTGGATGTATCCATTTTTTTTCTTTTTGAGGTTTTTCAGGTTGATTGATCAAATTTGTAAAAAAATTCACAAATCCACTACCTAATGAAGCAAAACTTTGTCCAAGTTGTTGAGAAGATTCAAACCATCGATGAAAAGATCCAATCCGCTTTCTCTCTTCAGTACTAAGTTGATACCATCTATTCTGAAAGATTTCTAAACTCATTTTTCCAAACAAAATAGTCATAGAAATAATAAGCAAATTTATTGAACCTCTTAAAAACTCATTCTCCACTTGAAGAAATAATCCTAAAAACAATAAAAGTCCTCCCATCAACCAATCTTTCGGCCTACTCAATTCGACAAGAATTAAAGGTAAAGCCAATATCAATAGCCCTGTTAATAGAAATAAATATCCAAAAATAGAAACAAACATATTTTTCTAGATACGGATTCAATTTTCTAGTTTGAGAGAGCTTTTAAAAAATTAACTAAATGCACTCTAAAAAGAGCATTTCAAATCACTCTTAAACAAATATATAAATCACAATAATCTTTTTCCGTCCACGAATCAAAAATAGTCTTTAAATAGCCATCAGTGAGCTGCTATTATCATAAGTTATTAACAAAAATCCTTTGCCCACCTGGCGGAATTGGTAGACGCGCTGGTTTTAGGTACCAGTGGCTTTATGTCGTGGGAGTTCAAGTCTCCCGGTGGGCATTTTTTAATTAAGCTGTATAGGCTCAATTAATTTCAATCACATCAAGCAATGACCCAGTGCTTATCGAGGTCTGACAAGAATAAGGCAACGAAAAAACTGAAGTCATTACGCGACTGGCAAGATGAGATCCAAGAATATCTTGATCCTCCAAAGCCTTTAAACGTAACTTTAGGACTTTTCTTAGGTGGATATATTCTTGCGATAGTGACAGTTTGGCAGTGGTATCAAGGAAATTGGCCATTACCGATTTTAGTTGCATTAGCTTTTTTAGCTCTTCACATGGAAGGTACTGTCATACATGATGCCTGTCACAATGCTGCCCATCCCAATAAGTGGATCAATCAACTCATGGGGCATGGGTCAGCCATATTGCTGGGTTTTAGTTTTCCAGTTTTCACACGAGTTCATCTTGAACATCACAAATACGTCAATGATCCCAAAAACGACCCAGACCACATAGTTAGCACTTTTGGGCCTATTTGGTTAATTGCTCCAAGATTTTTTTATCATGAATATTTTTTCTTTGAAAGAAAACTTTGGAGAAAGTTTGAACTTATGCAATGGGGAATTGAAAGAGGAATATTCATTTGCATAATTATTGCAGGAATTAAATATAATTTTATGAATATTATTTATAACTTATGGTTCGGGCCAGCATTAATGGTTGGAGTGACTTTGGGCATATTTTTTGACTATTTACCACATAGACCTTTTCAGACGAGAAATCGATGGAAGAACTCCAGAGTTTATCCAAGCAAATTGATGAACTTGCTAATAATGGGACAAAATTATCATTTAGTTCATCATTTGTGGCCATCTATACCATGGTTTGAATATAAACCAGCTTACGAAGCAACAAAACCACTATTAGATCAAAAAGGTTCTCCTCAAAGAATGGGGATTTTTGAATCTAAAAAAGATAGTTTCAATTTTATTTATGATGTTTTTTTTGGAATAAGAAGTCACAAAGAAAGAAGAAGTAGGATGAGACCTATAGCGAGAATTTTACCGACAAATAATTGGAGACGAAAATATATAAAATTAATTCACAAAACAAGAATCAGAACAGAAAGTCAAAGATAACTCTTTGGTCTACAGTATTTTAGGAACTCTAAAAAAATCACCCTCTCTGTGAGGGGCTTGATTAAGAATATCTTCTCTTGAGCAATTAACTTCAACTAAATCTTCTCTCATTGAATTGACCACTTCAACTGCTCTAGTCGTTGGAGGAATATTATTAGTATCTATTTCTTGCAATTGATCAACATAATTAAGTATTTCTTCAAGTTGCTCTGTGTAAGTTTCTATTTGATCTTCTGGCAACTCGAGACGAGCTAATTGTGAAACCTTACGAACATCGGATGATGAAATTTTAGTCATAGTTACTTTAGAAAATTGTCAAAAACTTTAGGTAACAGGAGTGACGACTTGTCAGAAAAAGGTCGAGGTGCTTTAGTTTAAAAATCTTTTTCTCTTCCATTTTGCCATCTAATTACCTTTTACCAATTTTATGTGATGGTAAATTGATCTGCAAATCTATTAATCTATAATTTAGTGATTAGTATTAGTTAAAGGAGTAGTAAGCAAATCTCAATTCTTACAAAAGAATTCTTTTCAAGGCCCTCTCATTTGGTAGCACCTAACTTAATTGGATGTTTTTTAATTAAGCGCCAATCAAAAAACAGTTATCTTGCTGGAATGATTGTTGAAACTGAAGCTTATTCTCAAGAAGAAGCCTCATGCCATGGATTCTCAGGCAGAACTAAGAGCAACGAAACACTTTTTGGAGATCCAGGTCATTTTTATATATACCTTTCATACGGTATTAACAGTTGCGTAAATATTGTTACCGGCCAGAAAAACTGGGCAAATGGCGTGCTTCTTCGATCTATAGCAATAAAAGGGGAGAACGATAGAATTGCCTCTGGGCCAGGTCTATTGGCAAAAAGATTTGGATTAAATAGAAATTTTAATAATTTACCCTTATCACCTGAATATGATTTTTGGTTAACAGAGGGAGAGGATTTATCGAGAATTGGAAGTATTGTTCAAACCACAAGAATTGGCATTTCGCAAGCTAAAGATATACCTTGGCGTTGGTACTTTAAAAACAGCAGAAGTGTTAGCAAAAGGGTTCGAGGAGATAGAATTCCTACTAGGGAAAAGTGTTGGCAACCACCTTCTTTTGAGGGATTATGAATAATTGGGAACATAATCACATCCTTGATCTATCTACTTTTTCTCTAAAGGATTACAACACAGTTTTAGAACTAACATCAAGGTTTAAAGATGTCCATAAATCAAGTTCAAGAAAACTTCCAGCACTTCAAGGAAGATTGATCGCCAACTTATTTTTTGAGCCAAGTACGAGAACAAGAGCCAGCTTTGAACTTGCAGCAAAAAGGCTCTCTGCTGATGTTCAAAATTTTTCCGTTTCAGCTAGTTCTTTAAGCAAAGGAGAGACTCCTTTAGACACTATTCTCACATACATCTCAATGGGAGCTGATATTTTAGTAATTAGGCATGATTCTTCAAATTTACCCGCTGAGTTAGCAAACTATATAGATATAAATAACATTAATACATCTATTCTCAATGCAGGTGATGGATTTCATAGCCATCCAAGTCAAGGCCTTTTGGATCTATTCACACTTGCTAATTTTTTTAATGAAAAAGAACCATCAACTAATAGTCTTTTGAACAAAAAGATCACAATAGTTGGAGATATTCTTCATTCAAGAGTAGCGAGATCGAACCTTTGGGCTCTAACCGCTTGTGGAGCCGAAGTGACACTGTGTGGACCTCCCAGCCTGCTTCCAGAGGAATTCATTGATTTTGTTATCAATCCTCCGCCAGGGCAAAAATCTGATCCCATCAAAAACAGAGGGTCTGTTTTTATAGAAAGATCACTTAAAGATGCACTAAAAAATAGTGATGCTGTTATGACTCTCCGATTACAGAAAGAGAGAATGAGACAGAACATGCTATCAGATCTTGATAGTTATTTTTATCAATATGGAATAACACATGAAAGTTTAAAATGGTGTAGAAAGAAAGTTCCTGTTCTTCACCCTGGACCAGTCAATAGAGGAGTAGAGATAAGCAGTGAATTAGTTGAAGATGATTCAATTAATCTTATAGGTCAACAAGTCGAAAATGGTATTCCAACGAGAATGGCTTTATTATACTTACTAGGATTAAATAATAATAAATAATTATATTAAAATTATAATAATTTCAACCCCTCAGAAATAAGACCATAAGCTAAACCTATTCTCAACATATCAAAAATCCTTACAAGTATTATTGGTTTTTTAGTCTCGAGAAAAACAAATCTTGCTTTTATTAATATCTCCAAAAATATTAATGTTATAAATGCTCCGACAGGATCCATTAAAGCTAGTACTCCATTAATCATTCCTAGAGAACTTCCTATCAAAAAGCCTATAAAAAAAATTATTGCTAACAACGAATATCTTCGCCATGGATTTGCAGACCAATCTGCCAACCTGTAAACAAACCTGGCAGATGATTTATATAAAAATGTTTTCTGCATTCGTTCACTCATAAGAGGAAAGACAAACAATTACTTTTGATTTTTCAAATAATCAATTTCTATATTAATATAATAAATAGAATATTTTATAAAGCAAAATAAATTATTCTCAATAAAGATATAACAAGTCAAACATTCTCCAATCTAACAAATTCACATTATTAAAATTTTTATAATTATCTTTTTAAGGTCTATTTGATATAAAATTCAAATATCATGAACAATACGTCCTTATTTTCAGGGAGAAGAATAATAGTTGCTGTCACAGGAAGTATTGCAGCTGTTAAAGCCCCAATTTTAGTTAGCCGCCTAATCAAAGCTGGAGCGGAGGTCAAATGCGTAATAACTCAAAGCGCCGCGAAATTAGTTAGTCCCTTATCTTTATCCACCTTAAGTAGAAATAAATGTTATGAAGACAAAGATCAATGGGATAATTCTCAGACCAAGCCTCTGCATATTGCTTTAGCTGAGTGGGCAGAGCTAATTGTTGTTGCCCCCATGAGTGCAACATCTTTATCTAAATTTTCCAGTGGTAATGCTGATGGACTCTTAGCAAGCATTCTTTTAGCTACTCAATCTCAAATAGTTATTGCTGCGGCAATGAATACTTCTATGTGGGAAAATCAATCAGTAAAAAGAAATTGGAATTACGCAAAGAATTTGGATCAAGTTATCAGTCTCGAACCAGGTAGTGGACTTTTAGCCTGTGACAGAGTTGGTGATGGAAAAATGGCAAATCTGGACATAATTGAATTAGCCTCAGAAAGTGCATTTATTTTCCATTCAGAAAATAGATATCTTACAAAAGATTTCAAAGGCAAAAGATTTCTCGTTTCGGCTGGTCCCACTGTCGAAGATCTTGATGCAGCGAGGCAATTAACAAATCGCAGTAGCGGAAGGATGGGAGTTTCAATAGCTCAAGCTGCCAAGCTTAGAGGTGCAGAGGTCGATTTAGTTCATGGCCCCATTAGCATCCAAGAAGATCTTCTCGAGGGACTAAATACATACCCAGTAAGGAGTTCAAGCGAAATGGGCACACAGATTGATGATTTACAAAAATCTGCCGAAGTGATTGTCATGGCTGCAGCAGTATCAGATTTCAAAAAGAATAAACCTAGTATTCAAAAAATTTCCAAAGAATTATTTTTAAAGTCCATAGTTGACGATCTAATAATGACCTCAGACTTAATTCAAAACCAAACGAGGAAAAAACTAAAAAATCAAATTTTCTTAGGTTTTGCAGCTGAGACGGGAAGTGATATTGAAATTATTGAAAAGGGAGAAAAAAAAAGAACTTTAAAAGGTTGTGACCTGCTAATGGCAAATCCCATTGATCGAGATGGTCAAGGCTTTGATAAAAACTTCAACAGTGGTTTTTTGTTAGGTCCCAAAAAAATGGTCAAAAACTTATCTTTCTCCACAAAACTTTCAATATCGCATCAACTTTTAGATGAAATTCGGAATTTTAAATCGTAATTTTGCAGACATTTATATTTTTGTTTTTTTCTAATATTTAGACTCAAGACACCAAAGAAACGCTGCTGCAAAAGGGTTCTCAAGGAATTAGGAGTAGTAAATGCAACAATGCAAAAGCTACGGGTTGTATAGAGCTGTCAAATGCTTGTTAAAAGAAGTATTTGACACCTGTAATATCCCAACTGAATTAATTGGGCGGTTTCGACCGCAGTCATCTAGCCCTCTCATGCGATTTCGTCCTCTGCTGGCTTTGATGCTGGCTTTTTGTCTCACCTTTACAACTCTTCCATCAAGCGCATCTGCAGCTTTAAAAGGTCGCGAGCAAGGTAATGCTCGATTTGGCAATGTTGTAAATACTGGCCAAGCTGATGCTTGCACTGTTTTGCCTACAGGTTCCTCGGGTTCTATCAATGCTGATGGCCAATTTAAAAGCTTATGCCTACAGCCAACAGAAGTTTCAGTAAAACTTCCAGGCAACAAGCGTAACAAATCTGATTTTGCCGTAGCAAAAATTATCAGTCCTCGCTTCAATACAAGTCTTGATGAAGTTTATGGGGATCTTTCCGGTGGGAAATTCACTGAGAAAGGTGGTATTGATTTCTCTCTAATCACTGTTCTTGCTCCTAATGGAGAAGAATTTCCTTTTGCTTTCTCAGTTAAAGAGATGGTTGCCGAATCAAAAAAAGGAAAATCAATTGAGCCAGGAGCTGAATTTTCAGGTCCAACGACAACACCAAGTTACAGATCTGCAGACTTTCTTGATCCAAAGAGTCGTGCTAAATCAACTGGTGTTGAATATGCTCAAGCTCTCATTGCTCGTGGTGGTGATGATGAGGATCTTGCAAGAGAAAATGTTAAAGATGATCTTGGCGGTAAAGGTGAAATAACACTTACTGTCGAAACTGTTGATGCAGACACTGAAGAATTTGGTGGCCAATTTGTTGCTATCCAACCTTCAGATAATGACCTAGGATCAAAAGATCCTGTTGATATCAAAATCAAAGGAATCTTCTATGGTCGCAAAGCCTAAAAAATAATTATCTTTAACAAATAAAAAGAGGGGTCAACCCCTCTTTTTTTTGTCTGAATTTAATAAAAACAATTTTTCAAAGATGGGCCCATCATCTGGGAGAATTTGCCGGGTTACATCAAGCAAAATGATTATCAAGAAAAGTTCTAATAAAAATCTCGAGGGTTTAATCGAACCTTATGGAGGAAAGCTTGTAGACCTAATGAAATCAGATCAAGAAGCAAAAGAGTTGAAAAAGAATTCTTTTAAAACTTTAAATTGTTCAGATAGAAATGCTTGCGATATTGAACTTCTATTAGTAGGTGCTTTTTCTCCATTAAATGGGTTCATGAGTGAGAAAAATTATAATTCAGTTGTTCAACAAAATCGACTCGAATCAGGTTTGCTTTTTGGTTTACCTATTGTGATGGATACAGATAGAGAAGACATAAATCCAGGAGATTCAGTCTTACTCAATTACGGAAATCAAGACCTAGCAATTTTAGAAGTCCAAGAGAAATGGATTCCTGACAAGGTAACCGAGGCAAAATTTTGCTATGGGACAACATCTTTAGAGCATCCTGCGGTAAGGATGATATCTATGGAGAGGAAAAAATATTATTTAGGAGGTGAAATAAAAGGTTTAGAGTTACCCAAAAGAGTTTTTACTTGCCAGACTCCGTCTGAGGTAAGAAGCAACCTTCCTTATGGAGAAGATGTAGTTGCCTTCCAGTGCAGGAACCCAATTCATAGAGCACATTATGAGCTTTTCACTAGAGCCTTAGAAGCCAATAATGTGAGTGCCAATGGTGTTGTTCTTGTTCACCCAACTTGCGGACCAACTCAAGAAGATGACATACCTGGATCAGTAAGATTTCAGACCTATGAAAAACTTGCCTCTGAAGTTAATAATCCAAAAATAAGGTGGTCTTATCTCCCTTATTCAATGCACATGGCTGGCCCAAGAGAGGCACTTCAGCACATGATTATAAGAAGGAATTATGGATGCACTCATTTCATCATCGGGAGAGATATGGCTGGGTGTAAGTCATCTCTGAGTGGAGAAGACTTTTATGGCCCATATGACGCTCAAAATTTTGCAAATGAGTGCTGCGAAGAATTGGAAATGCAGACTGTTCCATCTCTTAATCTTGTATTTACTGAGGAGGAGGGCTACGTAACAGCAGATTATGCGAAGGAAAAAGGGTTACATATAAAAAAATTGAGCGGTACTCAATTCAGAAAAATGCTTAGAAGTGGAGAAGAAATCCCTGAATGGTTTGCATTTAAAAGCGTCGTAGATGTACTAAGAGCCGCATAGTTGGACCTAATACCATTAAACTCGTAGAAGATATAGAAGAACATTGAACAAACGCTGGAGAAACATTGGTCTTTATGTACTGATCGTTGTAGTTGTAATTTTTGTTGGAAGTGCTTTTTTCGATAAGCCAAGCCCAACCAGAGCAACCAGAACCCTCAGATACAGTGACTTCATAGAAGCTGTTCAAGAAAAGCAGGTAAGTAGAGTTCTTATCTCCCCAGATAAAGGAACAGCACAAATTGTTGAAAGTGATGGGAATAGAGCTTTAGTTAATTTGGCTCCTGATCAACAGTTGCTCCAATTACTTACAGATAATGACGTAGATATAGCTGTGCAGCCTACTACTCAAGCGAACCCACTTCAGCAAGCGGCGAGCAGCCTTATTTTTCCAATTCTTTTGCTAGGAGGATTATTTTTTCTATTCAGAAGAGCAGGGTCTGGTGGTGGTGGTAATCCAGCAATGAATTTTGGAAAGAGCAAAGCAAGACTTCAAATGGAGCCTGAGACAAAAGTAACCTTTATAGATGTTGCTGGAATTGAAGGAGCGAAACTTGAACTAACTGAAGTAGTTGATTTCTTAAAAAATCCTGATCGTTTTACAGCTGTTGGAGCAAAAATTCCCAAAGGTGTACTACTTGTTGGACCTCCTGGTACTGGAAAAACACTTCTTGCCAAAGCAGTTGCAGGCGAAGCTTCAGTTCCATTTTTTTCAATTTCTGGATCTGAATTTGTTGAGATGTTTGTTGGAGTTGGTGCTAGCAGAGTTAGAGATCTTTTTGAACAAGCAAAGAAGAATGCTCCTTGCATAGTTTTTATTGATGAAATTGACGCTGTAGGTCGTCAGCGAGGTGCAGGTCTAGGAGGAGGAAATGATGAAAGAGAACAAACATTAAACCAACTACTTACTGAAATGGATGGATTTGAAGGAAATTCTGGAATAATTATTGTTGCTGCTACTAACAGACCTGACGTACTCGATTCAGCACTTATGAGGCCAGGTAGATTTGATAGGCAAGTAACTGTAGATAGACCCGACTACTCAGGTAGATTGCAAATACTAAACGTTCATGCAAAAAGTAAAACACTCTCAAAGGCAGTTGATCTTGATCAAGTAGCAAGACGAACCCCTGGTTTCACTGGGGCAGATTTAGCAAATCTTTTGAATGAGGCTGCAATCTTAGCAGCAAGAAAAGAATTATCTGAAGTTAGCAATGATGAAGTTAGTGATGCAATCGAGAGGATAATGGTAGGTCCTGAGAAGAAAGACTCTGTTATTAGTGAGAAGCGTAAAAAGTTAGTTGCTTATCATGAAGCGGGTCATGCTGTTGTTGGTGCAGTTATGCCAGATTATGACCCAGTTCAAAAGATTACAATTATTCCTAGAGGTGGAGCTGGGGGATTAACTTTTTTTACTCCAAGTGAAGAAAGAATGGAATCAGGTCTTTATTCTAGGTCTTACCTTCAAAATCAAATGGCTGTTGCATTAGGAGGGAGAGTTGCTGAGGAAATTATTTATGGAGAAGATGAAGTAACTACCGGAGCATCAAATGATCTTAAGCAGGTGGCTTCTGTTGCTAGGCAAATGATCACGAAATTCGGCATGAGTGACAAATTAGGTCCTGTAGCGTTAGGCAGATCACAAGGTGGAATGTTTTTAGGTAGGGACATCTCAGCTGAAAGAGATTTTTCTGAGGATACTGCAGCTACTATTGATTCAGAGGTTTCCATTCTTGTTGAAATGGCATACGAAAGAGCCAAAAAGGCTTTAGTCGATAACCGTCAAGTACTTGAAGAGTTAACAGCAATGCTTATGGAAACGGAGACAGTGGATTCACAAGAATTTCAAGATTTGCTAATTCGTCATGAAGTTAAGGTTGCTGACTACGCCTAAACTAACAATATAATTTTTGGAATCTAAGCAAAGTAGTTTAATAAGATATCTAGGGGTACAGCCATTAATAGTATTAATTAGGTTAGATTATGATTTTTTCAATATACCTAAAAAAAGAGATAATTTATTTTTTAAAATAGATAGACTTATTAACTATGGTATAAAAAACATAGAAATAGGATGGGATTCAAATCCAGAATGGGTAAGTTTAATATCAGAAATAAAAATTAGATTTAATTCCATTAACTTTGGAGTTGCATCAATCTCATCAAGACAATCTCTGGAATCAATTCTTTCATTAGATCTTAATTATTCCATGAGTCCAATCTTTAATAAAGAAATTCTTTCAGAAGCAATACAGCATAATCAATTATTAATTCCAGGAATATCTAATATTGAAAATTTTAAAGAAGCAGTCAAGATGGGTTATAAAATTTTAAAAATTTTTCCTGCATCAAAATTAGGAGCGAACTTTATAAAAGAATTGCTAGATGAAAAACAAAAAGATATTTTTTTGATTGGAGCAGGGGGAATAAAAAGTAAAAATTTAAAAGAATTACTTAGCACTGGATATAATGCTTTAGTGATAGGAAGAGAATTAAGAGATCAATTGCCTGATAAAGAGCTACGGGTATGGTTAAAAAATTATAGAGAATTGGTTATTAAAAACAACGATTAAATATTAATATACTAGTCATCACATTGGCCTTTTTGCCTAAGAAAATGATCTGCTAAAACTATAGCAACCATTGCTTCAACCATAGGAACTGCCCTTGGCAAAACACAAGGGTCATGTCTTCCTGTTGCCTTTAAAATTGTTGCATTTCCATCCTGATCAATTGTGCTTTGACTTATTCTTATAGTTGCTGTTGGTTTAAAGCCAATCCTGAGAACTATATCCTCGCCATTAGATATACCTCCTTGAATTCCCCCTGAATTGTTTGTAGCAGTTTTCAATTTATCAGTATCCGATGGCAAAAAAGGATCATTATGTTCGCTGCCTTTCAAATAAGTACCTGCGAAACCAGACCCAACTTCGAACCCCTTAGTAGCAGGCAAAGACATTAAAGCCTTTGCTAAATCAGCCTCTAACTTATCGAAAACAGGCATGCCAAGACCTACTGGGGGATTTCGAACAACACATTCTATTAATCCCCCACAAGAATCTCCCTCTTTACCAAATGCCTCCACTCTCTGAATCATTAAATCTGCAACTGATTGATTTGGACACCGAACAATATTTTTCTCAATCTCATCAAAAGTTACTTTACTTGGATGAATCTCAGCTTCAATATCGTGAATTCTCTTCACCCATGCGAGTATTTCGGTATTGGAAGACTGAGTGAGGAGTTGCTTTGCAACAGAACCAGCTGCAACTCTACCTATCGTCTCCCTTGCAGATGCCCGCCCACCTCCGCTAGAAGCCTGAATACCATATTTTTTCTGATATGTAGCATCAGCGTGGGATGGTCTAAAAGTTTTTTTTAATTCAGAATAATCATTAGGCCGATGATCTTTATTTCTTACAACCATTGCAATTGGTGTTCCTAAGGTTTTTTTCCCTAAAAGTCCACTAAGAATTTCTACTTCATCGGTTTCATTTCTTGGAGTAGTAATTTTGCTTTGTCCTGGCCTTCTTCGATTTAAATCATTTTGTATTTCATTTATATCAAGCTCTAAACGTGGAGGGCATCCATCAATAATCACACCTACTCCTCCACCATGCGATTCTCCAAAGGTGCTTATATTAAAAAGTTTTCCGAAACTACTTCCCATAAATAAACCTATCTAAAAAATGTTAATCAATACTTGCTAAAAATAAACCAATTCATTCATCAATCAAAGAAATAATCTAAAAAAGCAAAAAAAAAGCCCTCTAAAAGAGGGCTTTTAAAAATCAAGTTAGAGACTTAACCGATTGCAGGTGCAACAAGAGCTACAGAAGTAGACTCAGCAGCTGCTAGGTCAAGTGGGAAGTTGTGAGCATTACGCTCGTGCATAACTTCCATACCAAGGTTTGCACGGTTAAGTACGTCACCCCAGGTTGGTACAACCTTGCCTGAAGTATCTACAACAGACTGGTTGAAGTTGAAACCGTTCAAGTTGAACGCCATGGTGCAGATGCCCATAGATGTCAACCAAACACAGATCACTGGCCATGAAGCCAAGAAGAAGTGAAGGCTACGGCTGTTATTGAAGCTTGCGTATTGGAAGATCAAACGACCGAAGTAGCCATGAGCTGCAACGATGTTGTATGTCTCTTCTTCTTGTCCAAACTTGTAACCATAGTTCTGTGAATCAAGTCCTGTGGTCTCACGAATAAGTGATGAAGTAACCAAAGAACCGTGCATTGCAGAGAACAAAGCACCACCGAACATACCTGCTACACCAGCCATATGGAATGGATGCATCAAGATGTTGTGCTCAGCCTGGAAAACGAACATGAAGTTGAATGTTCCAGAGATTCCTAGAGGCATACCATCAGAGAATGAACCCTGACCGAATGGGTAAACAAGGAATACAGCGAAAGCTGCTGATACAGGAGCTGAGTAAGCAACACAGATCCATGGGCGCATACCTAAACGGTATGAAAGCTCCCACTGACGTCCCATGTATGCAGAGATACCAATAAGGAAGTGGAAGATTACAAGCTGGTAAGGGCCGCCGTTATATAGCCACTCATCAAGAGTTGCTGCTTCCCAGATTGGGTAGAAATGAAGGCCGATAGCGTTACTTGAAGGAACAACAGCACCAGAGATGATGTTGTTTCCATACATGAATGAACCAGCTACTGGCTCACGGATACCGTCGATATCAACTGGTGGAGCAGCGATAAATGCAACGATGAAACAAGTTGTTGCCGCAAGAAGGCAAGGGATCATCAAAACACCGAACCAACCGACGTAAATACGGTTGTTAGTAGAAGTAACCCACTCGCAGAATTGTGGCCAACCTTTGAGCAACGAAGAACGTTGCTGCTGAATGGTGGTCATGAGGACGAATGTATGTGTCCCAAATGGGACGAATAAATAAGAGCAGCTAATTAGACTGCCAGTGGTGATAATAAAGTAAAACGTTCCTTTCCGTGGGCAATATGTAGGACAATTTATTAAGAGAATCAGCAAGTAGATACCTCAAAAAGCCTCTAAGGTCTTAAGATTCTTTTAAGATTTAGACTTCGAGGGCTCGAATTGGTTCTAATAAAGTGGCTGATTAATGGGCGAAGACTTGAAGAGAGAGTTCCTCTGAGTGATGCTCGTCACAGAAAATATGAATTAGAGGCTCAAGGAGCAATTGTCTATTGGAGTGAAAGAACTTACTTTTGATGAACTAGATCTATCAATGATTGTCTCCATGACTGCTTAAAATTCCACAATTCTCTTTTAGTAAAGCTCATCGCGATATTTTTTTCCACATATGCTGCTTCATTGATAAAGACAGGAATATATGATTCTTGTTCTTCAAACCTTATTGTTTCTCCACTCAACTTGTAAAACAATTCATCACCTTTCTTTAATTCCTGCCAATCCTTTGATTGTCTTAGAGAATGCACATATCCATCAAGATTGCCATCCTTATCTTTAGGGTAATCGATACTTTTAATATGCCTATGTATTACTAACTTCTCAGGGAAAAAAAGATTGAAATTTTTTACTTTATGAATTTGCTCCATCAAAGTCTCAAGAATCAACTTTGTTTGCAAAATAATTCTCGAATTTAAAAGGCTCTGACCAACAGGTCCTATCTCTACAACAAGTCCACAGGGCCAAGATTCAACTAAAAAACCAGTTTGTTTTTGATCAGATTCGTGAAGATATATAGGTAAACCTAATTGATTTTGAATTAAAGAAGCCAAAGCTAAATCTGCATCTCTTCTCCCATAGACAACCAAACAACTACCCATTGAGGCCGTAGTTGTATGAAAATCTATTGCTATCTGACAGGGGTTTTCTCCTGCCTCTCCATAGAGATTAACTAGTTCACTTGCTCTTCTCTCTTCATAATTTGAAGAGTTGAGAGATGAAAATGTTTCTCGTTTAAAACTACGATTTAAATCATTATGAATGTATCTTGTCCCGGCCTTTTTAGCCTCAGGGTTCCCAATTATCTTAAGAGTTTGAATCCCGTGGGAATTTATTAAGAACGGTGATTTTTTCCATTCATCAAAAAGCCAAATACCATTAATTTCATTACCATGCGTACCAGCAACTAGAAGTACTTGTAGCTGCTTCATTTATCGATAAATCCATAGATAAAATAATCTTAAGAGAAACTCATGACGATACCATCACTATTTGTAAAAGCTGCAAGAGAAATATGGAGTTTTGAATGGAAAGTATTAATGAATGGTCTTGCACCATCAGATTCAAATGGAAACTACAAAAGACCAATAAATATTCAACAACCAATTCAAATCCCGACCAAGGAGGATTTAAAAAATAGAGCTTCAAATCAAATGCCAGGTTTAATTATAGGAAAAAGTTGTCCTTGGGCGCATAGAGCATGGATAATTTATGAGATAAAAGGATTAAGCAAATCGATCAATCTCCACATTGCTCAAGTAGACAATAAGGGAGGAAGATGGAGATTTGATCCACCAATAAAAGGGTGTAAAACCCTTCAAGAGCTCTATCAAAAATGCGGAAATTATCAATCAAGAAGAGCAACAGTGCCAATGCTTTTCGACCCAGGTAAAGAGCCAGAATCAAAATTTAGACTTATAAACAATGAGAGTGCTGAGCTTGTCGAAATATTAAACGACTGGCCGATATACGATCAAGAAATAGACCTTAACCCAATTAAAAACAGAAAAGAAATACTCAATTGGCAGAGTCTAATTCAAGAAAATATTAATAATGGAGTTTATAAATGTGGATTTGCTAGAAATCAAAAAGCTTATGAAAAAGCTTCTAAAAATTTGTTCTCAACTCTTGATATTATAGAAGAACATCTTCAATCAAATGGTCCGTGGCTTTGTGGAA
>CACOQT010000011.1 GCA_902629395.1 uncultured Prochlorococcus sp. | reverse complement strand
GGATGAGGTTAGTAAAGCATGGAAAAAAAGTAAAAAATGGAACCGCATGGCTCTTTTAAATACAGCAAGATCTGGTTTTTTCTCATCAGACAGATCAATCAGAGAATATTGTCAATCAATATGGAAAGTTAAACCATTACCTGTAGAAATAACTTGTGAGAAATAAATTTCTATTTATCAGGTAAATCAGGGGTTTGATGTAATAATCTGTTCAATCTTAAACGATCAAGATTCAATGGATCTGGTGCAATCTCACCGGCTACTTCTCTGAATATATTTTCAACTTCTTCAGGAACCTTGACATCAAATATTCTCTCCATTAAAGCCTCAATAGAATAAAGGTGTGCATTTATATTTTCCAGATCAGATATCACTTGTGTAATAGAATTTTCTTTTTTATCAATAATTCCAGTTTGACAGTTGTTTTCAAATTGATTGTATGAATTTGAATTCAATTTCTTTTGCAAATCTTCTAAAACACGTCCACATAAAGTTCTAAAAGATTGAAGTGCAGCCCAATTTACTTCTTGTTGTTGACGCAGTGAAGGAAACTCTCTGATTAAACGGTCATGTTCCCTGTAAAATCTCAGGCAATCTGCACATTGGCATGGTTCTTGAGGCACCTTGGAGGATGCAGCTTATCAACCATCATTGCATTAATTAGGCCGTCTTAGGGGGCTCACCATTAAATAAGTCTCCTTCAAAGTCATTATTTTCTATATCAGTGCTCTCAGGTAAAGGTATTTCAATACTTGTAACCACTTGTATGACATCTCGCAATCTCATTGAATCAGCGAACCAACCCATCGCTTGTTCAGTATCACCTCTGCTTTCCGCATCATTAGATTGATCTTCATGTGCCTCGGCTAAAAGCGACAACCAACATAGGCATCGAGCTTGAACAACTGATAAATCTAAATCACTAGGTTGAGAATTAGATATTTGCTCACTCTCCTGTTGCACAAGCAACCGTAAGCGAAGATCGTGAAGCTGGGCCATCTTGACTGATTCACTACACCAACGCTAGCGAGAGAGTTATGATTTTGCACACACACTACATCTGGGTCTACATATTTTTATTTTTAATTCGCTTTTCACAAGAGGCTTGCGGGACTAGAACCGACAACCTACGGTTTTAAAATTCAAAACTAAGTGTTGTCATATCAGCATCTCTGAAAGATCTCTTCTTAAATAGGCACAATTACTGCCGGCAAATTCCTCCGAAACCCAATTCTTCAGTAGAGGCAAAAAAGTAGAAATTAGAGGAAATTATTAAAATTACCGAATTTAGTCATAAGATTCCTGTCAAGACTGACTCGGATGTCCAGTGGCTGGCTTCGCTACTTAAAGATTTTCTTTTGGGCTAACGGTCATTTTTTCACTTCTTGTTCAAGATGAAAAAACGAAAAAATCATTATTCTTGACAAGTACCGATAGAGAAAGAGATAAATCAAAGGTTGGGAAACCTTGCTTCAAGCAAACTTCATTTTTAAGAATCTACTTTTTATTTTTCCTACAAGATCGAGTGAATGTTTTCAAGACTCTATTGCATTCAATCTCCAGTCAGGGGATCGGGGCCAATTGTCGAAGTCCTGTCCCTCAGCTCTACATCTCATTAGTGCTGGACTACTCTATTTTTGAGACCCAGAAATAGTGGAATATTCAAGCTTTTTCCTTCAAAACTTCTTCACACCATTCTTGGAAACCTTCATTATGAGAATTTACTATTGTTTCTAGGGTACTTTTAATACAACAAAAGCATTAGAAAACTGGTTAATGTTATTCAAAATGGGTTACTGGTTTGTTCACTTCATATCACGCAATAGTTTTCGGAATTATGCTTATTTCTGGCGGAGCTTCATTACTGCAAATGAGTGATGATCTCAATTGAAAATTTGATTAGCTCTATTTTTAGAAAACTTTTTTGATATTAAGATCTGAATTTTTTAAATCTGGCAACCTTGCAGCTTCATCCACTGGCATCTTCTTCAACGTTTGAGTGGTTCGGTTACATATTTATGAGTGTCCATGTAAATAAATAGTTTATGGAAGAAATCCATTGGTCGAAGTTTGGATTATCAATACGATTAGCTGTTTTTTTATAACGGCAATGGTTTTATCAGGGCTCAAAGGCAAAACTTAAAAATTAATGAAAGTAGCAATAAGAAAACAACCAATAAAAGTACCTAGCATTGCCAAAGGCATTGTCATAAAAAGCAGCAGAATTTCACCTGGTTTCCTCACAGATACACCTTAGGTTTACATTTTGTAATGTAGAGAAAAACAATGCAAAACTGTGTTTATTGCTTCTTAAAATATTCAGAAGAAAATATTAATCAATTATTAATTAACGTTCATTGTTGCAAGCTTTACATTTCTCAACTTAATTTTGCAGCGATTTCAGCAACATTTTTTTGCTCTTGGAAACAAAGATAAGTTTTTACATGTTCCCCAACACTGTTTCCCATGCATTTCGCTGCTAGTTTTGTTTGAATATTTCTTCTAAGGCTTCTAACCGCCCAGCTATGTCTAACCAAATAAAGAGTTAATTCCATATGCCCTCTTTTAGTCCTTAACCATTTGCCCCATTGGTTCACAAGTTCTCTGGCTCTTTTTGAATCATATTCTTTGGGCTCAAGCACCTCCCATGGTCTGCTGACCTCTTGAAGATTCAAACTGTCCACACAGTGCTGAGGAAGTGCAAGGCAAGTCCTCCAAGTTGGCTGCTTATTTTTGCCTTTGATTGTGAGAACTCTCCCAGTACCATCTTTGTTTAATTGCAAACTGAAAACCTCTGAGGGCCTACATCCATAAACATAAAGAGCAGCAAAGCACCACCCCCACCTTTCATCCTCTCGAAGTATTTCTACCAGGTCTTGAAGATGCTCTTCATCAGGAGCATCAAATTTCTCAGGCTTATAATCTACTGCTTGTAATGGATCAATTTTCTCCAGACCTGAAATCGAATTAACTCTTCCAAGGCGTTTGTAATACTGACAAGCTTTGACTCTTGAATTTGAATTTTCTGGCGTTTCACGGATATGAGCAACTAATAGATCTGCTGTTAATTCAGCACCAGGTGGAAGTTTCTTCAGTTCACAATTGATACGATTCCAAGTATTACTTTGGGCAGATGTTTTTGTTTTACCAAGCCAAAAATTCTTCTCAAGCTCTACCACTGCCTCTTTTACAAGAATCTTGAAGGATTGTTTTTGAGGCTCAAATTTTTGCATCCACCAATCTTTTGCTGGCAAATGTCCAAGCTTTCTGATTTGCAAATGGAATTGAATTGCTCTTTCTTCAACCAATGCAAAGTCTTTTTCAAAGGTTGCAGCTTTGAGACCAAGGCTTACTCTCTTTCTCTGCTTGGTCCCATCAATTAAAAGGAATGTTCCTCTGGCAAAAAGAGATTTTCTAATCCTCACAACTTTGAAAAAAATCCCCCTCTGAAGAAGGTTTTCGTTTAGTAGCTTTAGCTGCTTATCTTGCAAATCAACACTTAAGGCATCATCCGAGACCTTTGGTTTACGTTGACCAGCGTTGACCATTTGTTGCCCGCTTTGTATGGGTAACATAGATTAAATATCGCGAAAATTCTCACAAAAGAAATAAGATATTGCGAACATAAAACCAAAACAAATGGAATTATCGCAGTAGTTTTAGTTTATTTTTGAAAACGGGGCTGGCGGGACTTGAACCCACGACCTACGGTTTAGGAAACCGTCGCTCTATCCAACTGAGCTACAGCCCCATGAAATTAATTATGCCTTGAGGCATGATGGTATTGAAAGCAGGGGAGGTGATCGCAATTGAACTTCAGCAAAAAGCTGGAGAATTCTATTGAGGAAAGTCCGGGCTCCTATTTGGCCAGGCTTGCTGGGTAATTCCCAGTGCGGGTAACCGTGAGGATAGTGCCACAGAAACACACCGCCTAATGCTTGATGGTGAAATCCCAACAAGTGCGGCAAGGGTGCAAAGGTGCGGTAAGAGCGCACCAGCAGTACCGAGAGGTGCTGGCTAGGTAAACCCCGGCCAGGAGCAAGGCTGGGGCACTGGATGGCCATAAACCTTGTCCCTAAGAAGAGCCGCTTGAGGCTATCGGTAACGCTAGTCCCAGATAGATGATTGCCCATTTTTCATTCTCAAGAAAGAAGAATGAACAGAACCCGGCTTATGACCTGCTTTCACCTTATTAATATTACAGAAAAATGACATAAAAAATATAATTTCCTATTACTTAACTAATGTTTTCTAAGTCATTATGAAGATCTCAAATAAAAGAATAGAAGAAATAATTAATTTTATTCAAGGTCTCAATATAGATAAAAAATACCAAAAAGAATTTTGTTATAAACAAATAAAAAATATTTTATTTATTAATGAAGCTCTGACTCATAGTTCGGCAAATAGTGAAACTAATTATGAAAATCTGGAATTTCTTGGCGATGCAGTTTTAAGACTAATTGCATCAGATTTCATAAAAAATAAATATCCTCATATGCAAGTAGGTGAAAGATCTGAACTTCGTTCACATCTAGTTAGCGATCAGTGGCTAGAAGAAGTTGGTCAAAAAATAGAAATCAAAAATGTATTAATTATTGGTAAAAAAGCCCTTCGAGATAAATCAGCAAAGCAAACAATACAAGCTGAGGCAACTGAGGCTTTAATAGGTGCTTTATATGAAAGCTTGTGTATTTTAGAGCCAATAAAAGAGTGGCTTATTCCATTCTGGAACGATAAAAGTGAAGAGATTTTAGCTGATCCACATAAGAAAAATTACAAATCAGCACTTCAGGAATTTACTCAAAGTAAAGGATTTTCGATACCCATTTACAAAACAATAGAAATTCACAAAAAGCATGACAATCCAAAACGATTTTTTTGTACTGTTCAAATTAGAAATCTTTCAATAGCTGAAGGTTGGGGAAAATCAATGAAACAAGCAGAAAAAAATGCCGCAAGCGAAGCATTGAAATTTTTAGAACACAATGAAATCGACTGGTAATTATTTTTTTACGATAAATGAGTATTCAGCTTTTTACGAGATCTTTCAAAGGTAGTGTTAATAATTTATCCCAATTCCCTCCTTCAAAAAGAACTGCCGCTCGATCACCACTTATTCTTTGTACAAAGCCTTCATAACCATTGTAAATTGACTCTTGATTATTAACAATCACAGTTGTACCAGGAAGAATAGGATCTTTTGAATCATTCATAATTAAACATATTCAAATAAACTGACGAAAAAATTCTACCCATAAAAATGATCGAAAAAGATAAATGGATGTCAATTGGTGAAATTGTTGCTCCCCAGGGTTTGCGGGGAGATCTTCGAATTAAGCCTAATAGCGAATTTCCTGAGAGATTTACAAAACCAGGAACAAGATGGATTCAGAAAGCTAATGAATTGCCTACTGAAATCAAATTAAAGAAAGGTACCCTTATCCCAGGTAAATCAATCTATGTCCTTTCTTTTGAAGGAGTATCAAATAGAAGTTCTGCTGAAGAAATTGTTGGTTGGAAATTAGTAATTCCCTTTGATAGCAGACCAGAGCTAAAAGAAGGTGAGTACCATTATTTTGATTTAATTGGTTTAGAAGCAAGAAGAGGTCCAGAAAAGACTCTCATTGGTTATGTAACTGACTTAATTAATGGAGGGAACGACCTTTTAGAGATAGAGTTAATAGAAGGTAAAAAAGTTTTGGTACCTTTTGTTAAAGAAATTGTGCCAGAAATAGAAATTAAAGAAAAATGGCTGCTAATCAATCCACCCCCAGGTTTATTGGAACTCTAATAATCAATAAAGTTTTCAATCAGCACTTAAAAATTGCATTGGCGAGTTCTTTATGCAAATAACTAATAATTCGATAATTCCTGTAATTCTTAGTGGTGGTTCAGGGACAAGGCTATGGCCGCTATCTAGAGAGAGCTATCCAAAACAATTTCTGGCATTAGATTCACGAACAAACAAAACTCTTCTACAGAAAACTTATGAAAAGCTATTAGGTTTAGAGGGACTTGATACTCCAATATTGATCTGTAATGAGGATCATAGATTTATAGTTGCTGAACAATTTAGAGAGATAAACACTGATCCTAAAGCAATTATTCTCGAACCTATTGGACGTAATACTGCTCCTGCAATTGCAGTTGCCGCTCTTCATGCAATTTCTTCGGGTAAAGATCCTTTGCTGTTAATTTTGGCAGCAGATCACTTAATAGAAAATATCGTTGAGTTTCAAAAAGTAATTCAAGCAGCAAAAACATATGCAAACCAGGGGAGGCTAGTAACTTTTGGGATTGTTCCAACTTCTGCAGAAACTGGTTATGGTTATATTGAAGCAAAAGAAATACCTGATAAAAAAGATCAAATAGTTGGTTTAGAAATTAATAAATTTATAGAAAAACCTCACATAGATATCGCTGAAAAGTTAATCAAAGATTCTCGATATACTTGGAATAGTGGCATGTTTCTTTTTAAGGCAAGTTCAATAATAAGTGAACTAGAAAAATTCTCTCCAGAAATAATCAAATACAGCAAAATTGCAATTGAGAAAGATATAGAAGATCTTGATTTTCTCAGGTTGGAAGAGAAATCATTCAAAAAATGTCCAAAAATATCTTTGGATATTGCAGTAATGGAAAAAACAAAATTAGGTACCGTACTCCCACTAAATGTTGGCTGGAGTGACATTGGGAGCTGGAAATCTTTGTGGGATATCAGTCAAAAAAATAATGATGGAAACTATATAGATGGAAGAGTAATAGCTGAGGAAAGTAAAAAGTGTTACTTCAAAAGTGATCAACGTCTTATTTTAGGGATAGGATTAGAAAATCTAATTGTTGTAGATACTAATGATGCAATATTAGTAGCCAGTCAAGATCAATCCCAAAACATTGGGAAAATAATCAAGAGTCTGAGTTCGAAAGACTTTCCTGAAGTTACAACTCATAGAAAAATTTTTAGACCTTGGGGTAATTACACGACAATAGTTGAGGGTAATAGATGGCTGGTGAAGCTGATAGAGGTTAAACCTAACGCTTCTCTTTCTCTACAAATGCATCATCATAGAGCTGAACATTGGGTTGTAGTTAGCGGAACAGCCTTGATTGAAAAAAATGGGGAAAAACAACTTTTAAGTGAGAATGAAAGCACATTTATCCCTTTAGGTTGTAAGCATAGATTAAGTAATCCAGGAAAAATGAAACTTGAACTTATTGAAGTGCAAAGTGGAACTTACCTAGATGAGGAGGATATCATTCGTTTTGAAGATTCTTATGGAAGAATCAAAAGATAATATTATCAGATATGTAGAATAATACTTATTTAAATAATAAGATTATGAGTGAAATTTTACCTTTTTTTGAAGTGTAATTTCATCTAATCATAAACCTTCATGTGTAGTTAATTTAGCTTGCAAAACTAATAAATACATATCGAATTATATATTTTTTACTGAATATAATTTAAATAAAGGTTTTTCAAATAATAAATTATTGCCTAACTTTTTATATCGCTTAATAAATAAGTTATGGCTATTAATAACGAAGAAGATCAAGAACAATTAAAAAGTTATTCTACAGTTACACTCTTTGCTAAATTTCTAGGCTGATCAACGTCTAAACCTTTATGGGCTGATATGTGGTAGCTAAATAACTGTAATGGTACAACAGTCAATAAAGGACTTACCCATTCACTAACTTTAGGGATAGAAAACAACTCATCGAACATTTCTGATTCAGGTCCAGATGTCGACACCCCAATTAAACGTGCATCCCTCGCCTTAGCCTCTTGGGAATTACTGATAACTTTGTCATAAACGATTCCTGGTACAGCGATGGATACCACTGGAACATGCTGATCTAAAAGTGCTATGGGACCGTGTTTGAGTTCCCCAGCTGGATAACCTTGGGCATGTATGTAACTTATTTCCTTTAGTTTCAGAGCACCTTCAAGAGCAATTGGATAATTTATTCCTCTACCTAAGAAAATTACATCCTTTGTTTCAACAAACAAATGTGCTATTTCCTGAGAGAGAGAGTCATGTTTTTTTATAAGCTCAGCTAATTGTTTGGGAATCAATCTCAAATCATTAGAAAGTTCAAAAATCTCTTTGGTGGTTCTTTTTTTTCTGTAAGAAGCAAATAAAAGTGTCAATCCATAAAAGGACAACATTTGCCCAAGAAATGTTTTAGTGGCTGCAACACCTACTTCGATTCCTGATCCAATATCAATGATATGGTCGAGTTCACGACCTAATGAGCTATCAACTCTGTTGGTAATTCCTAAATGATGAAAAGAAAAATTTGGGTCTTTAGTTGAGTCTCTTCTATTCCTCTCCATCCTTAACGCAGCTAAAGTATCTGCCGTTTCACCAGATTGACTTACTCCTATGGTTAAAGTATTGGGGGATAGTGGAGGAGGGGCGTACCGAAATTCACTAGCGAAATATACCTTTGTAGGAATACCTGCAAATTGTTCCATCAAATAAGCACCTACCATTCCTGCATGTCTACTTGTTCCACAAGCAAGTATTTGTATTTGTTCTATGTTTTGAAGGATAGATTTAGATATCTTTAAAGCAAATGGACTTCCCGAGTGGATATCTATGGGCAAAAATCTATCTATCCATAATTGAGCTGTCTCTGGCTGCTCATAAATTTCTTTAAGCATAAAATGACGGAAATTTCTCTTATCGGCAAAAAGTTCCTTGCCCTTTAAAAGCGATGGTGATCTGTGCTGCCTATTTCCATCATCATCATAAAGTTCAATTCCTAATGGTGTTAGAAGTGCAATTTCATGATCCCTTAAAGGTAAAAATGTACGAGTAAACCCCTCTAATGCTGGTATATCACTTGCACAAAAAAATTCACCTTCTCCAAAGCCAAGAACTAATGGAGCCTGTGACTTTGCCACTATTAGAGCATTAGGTGACTTTGACCAAAGAACTGAAATGGCATAAGTCCCCTTTAATACATTCAGAACTTTTTGAACGGACATTAATAATGTTTGTTCATCGCAGGGAAGTCCATTTGCCAAAGCATCTTCTATTTCTAGCCCGATCAAATGCGGAATTACTTCAGCATCAGTTTCCGAAGTCAATTCAATTCCTTTAAGGCTAAGGCTATGAGACAACTCTCTGTAGTTTTCAATGATCCCATTTTGCACGACTGCAATTTCCCCTGATGGATCAAGATGTGGATGTGCATTCCTTTCGTTAGGTTTACCATGTGTAGCCCATCTGGTATGGGCAATGCCAACTTGACCTTTCGGAGGGTCTTTTTTAATCAAATTTGAGAGATTAATAAGCTTTCCTTTAGCTTTGGTAACATTTATTTTTCCTTTTTGATTGTTCTCCGAGGTATCGATTGTCGCCACTCCAGCTGAGTCATATCCGCGGTACTCAAGTTTTCTCAATCCATCTAAAAGCAAAGATGAAACTTCTCTAGAACCAATAACAGCAAATATTCCACACATATGTTTTAGTTCTCATCAATAATATTTACGTGAAACATACTCTCGTTTAGACAATTACTAATCGCTAGTAAGCCAAACCCATACTCCTAGTTGTTTCATCTCCTAAATAGACTCTAATACTAAGAAAATCAGTTGGACAAGCGGTTTCGCAACGCTTACAACCTACGCAATCTTCAGTTCTTGGTGATGAGGCAATCTGTGATGCTTTGCATCCATCCCAAGGAACCATTTCAAGGACATCAAGAGGGCATGCCCTGACGCACTGGGTGCAGCCAATACAAGTGTCGTAGATTTTGACTGCGTGCGACAACTGTTTAAATGCATTTGGTATACATGTAAAATTTTATACTGTCCTTCTGGGTAAACTGTGGCTTTTGATCAGTTCTGATACTTTTGGTAACAGAGCATTTATTACTATCTGTCAACTAAGGTTGTTTCTAAAGCAAAAAGGTTTTTCGAAGTAGCCACTCTAACCCGTAGGATTAGAAGTCAGGTCTAAGCAGGTTATGTCCCAGGAAGCAATCCTTGAAAAAGTTCGTTCTATCGTCGCAGAACAACTGAGTGTTGAAGCCGGTGAAGTAAAACCGGATTCAAACTTCCAAAACGATCTCGGTGCGGACTCTCTCGACACCGTTGAATTAGTAATGGCTCTTGAGGAGGCATTTGACATCGAGATCCCTGACGAGGCTGCAGAAAGCATTGCCACAGTCGGGGATGCAGTCAAATACATCGAAGAAAAACAGTCCTGAGGTCAGATGATGGAGAAACTCCATCGAGTTGTTATTACAGGTCTAGGTGCCATTACTCCAATTGGCAACGATCTTGAAAGTTACCTCCAAGGGCTGCAATCCGGGCAAAATGGGGTAGATCAAATAACACTCTTTGATGCCGCATCACATGCATGCAGATTCGCAGCAGAGGTAAAAAGTTTTGACCCGACTGGCAAACTAGAGCCAAAAGAATCCAAAAGATGGGACCGATTCTCAAAATTTGGAGTTATTGCAGCAAAAGAAGCTCTGAAAAATTCAGGACTTCTCATAGATGATTCAAACTCTGAGAAAGTTGGAGTGATCATTGGTTCTGGAGTTGGCGGATTACTGACGATGGAAACCCAAGCTCATGTCTTAGACAACAAAGGAGCTAGTCGTGTTAGTCCTTTCACCGTTCCCATGATGATTCCCAACATGGCAACAGGGCTCGCGGCAATTGCACTTGGGGCCAGAGGGCCTAGCTCAGCAGTTTCAACTGCATGTGCAGCAGGATCAAATGCAATTGGAGATGCGTTTAGACTACTTCAATTAGGAAAAGCAGATGCAATGGTCTGTGGTGGAGCTGAAGCAAGTATCACTCCTTTAGGTGTGGCAGGGTTTGCAAGTGCCAAAGCTCTGTCTTTCAGGAATGATGATCCATTTACAGCAAGCAGGCCGTTTGATTCTCAAAGAGATGGATTCGTAATTGGAGAGGGTGCGGGAGTATTGATTTTAGAAACTCTTGAACATGCACAAAAAAGAGATGCAACTATCCTTGCAGAAATAATTGGTTACGGCACAACATGTGATGCCCATCACATTACCTCTCCTACTCCAGGAGGAGTTGGTGGTGCAAAAGCTATGAAACTCGCTTTAAATGATGGAAAAATTAATCCAGAAGAAGTTGATTACATCAATGCTCACGGAACCAGCACACCAGCAAATGATAGTAATGAGACATCTGCCATAAAAACTGCTTTAGGAAATCATGCGTATCAAGTTCCAACAAGCTCAACCAAATCAATGACAGGACATCTATTAGGAGGTTCTGGTGGGATTGAAGCTGTTGCTTGTGTACTGGCAATAAAACATGAAATAATTCCGCCAACAATCAACTACTCAAATCCGGACCCAAATTGTGATCTTGATTATGTACCTAACAAAGCAAGAGAGAAAAAATTAGGCATCGTACTATCTAACTCATTCGGGTTTGGCGGTCACAATGTATGTCTGGCTTTTCGACAAATGATCTAATCAATTTCATTTTTCACTTTCCACTAAAATTCCTTTTCATCACTCACTAATTAAAAATGGTTGCCTTGACTACTTCCCTAGACACACTTTGCATTAACAGCATCAGGATGCTTGCTGTCGATGCAATTAATAAATCCAAAAGTGGTCATCCAGGTCTCCCTATGGGTTGTGCCCCGATGGGTTATGCCTTATGGGACAAGCACTTACGACATAACCCCAAAAACCCAAAATGGTTTAATCGAGATAGATTCGTTCTTTCAGCAGGACATGGATGCATGCTTTTGTATGCTCTCCTCCATTTGACTGGCTACGACTCTGTAACCATTGAAGACATAAAGGAATTTCGACAATGGGGCGCCAAAACGCCAGGACATCCTGAAACCTTTGAAACTCCAGGTGTGGAGGTAACTGCGGGCCCTTTGGGAGCAGGAATTTCAAATGCAGTTGGCCTAGCCATTGCAGAAGCTCATCTAGCTGCAAAATTCAATAAGCCTGACACTACAGTTGTAGACCATTACACCTATGTAATTATGGGAGATGGATGCAATCAGGAGGGTATTTCTTCAGAAGCCTGCTCTCTTGCTGGGCATTTAAAACTTGGCAAATTAATAGCCCTCTACGATGATAATCACATCACTATTGATGGAAGAACAGATGTTTCATTTACGGAAGATGTTTTAAAAAGATATGAAGCATATGGATGGCATGTTCAAGAAATTCCTGAAGGCAATACAGACGTAGAAGGCATATCAAAAGCAATAGAGAATGCTAAAGCCGTCACTGACAAGCCATCAATTATTAAAGTAACTACAACTATTGGCTACGGTTCACCCAATAAAAGTGACACCGCGGGCATTCACGGTGCTCCTTTAGGTGAGGAAGAAGCGGAACTTACAAGAAAACAATTAGGTTGGTCTTATAAACCTTTCGAAGTTCCTCAAGATGCTTACGATCAATATCGTCAAGCCATTACAAAAGGGGCTCAACTCGAAGAACAGTGGAATAAAACTCTTGCTTCTTACAAAGAAAAATATCCTAATGAAGCCTCTCAACTGGAGAGGATGTTGAGAGGTGAGCTACCTGATGGCTGGGATAAAGATTTACCGACTTATTCAGAAGATGATAAAGGTGTCGCTACTAGAAAGCATTCACAAATATGTCTAGGTGCTCTAGGTCCAAATATTCCTGAGCTTATTGGAGGCTCTGCTGATTTAACTCATTCAAATTACACAGATATTAAAGGTGAGACTGGATCTTTCCAACATGACAGTCCAGAAAAACGTTACCTACATTTTGGGGTTAGAGAGCATGCAATGGCGGCCATATTGAATGGTATTGCTTATCACGACAGTGGTTTAATTCCTTATGGCGGAACCTTCTTAGTATTTGCAGACTACATGAGAGGATCGATGCGTCTTTCCGCTCTTAGTGAGCTTGGAGTTATTTATGTTTTAACGCATGATTCAATAGGTGTTGGTGAAGATGGCCCAACACATCAACCAATAGAAACTATCCCGTCATTGAGAGCAATGCCAAACATGTTGGTTTTCCGGCCAGGTGATGGCAATGAAACGAGTGGTGCTTATAAAGTTGCTATTAAAAATCGTAAAAGGCCTAGTTCCTTATGCCTCAGCAGGCAGGGTATGGTCAATCAAAAAAATTCATCAGTAGATCAAGTTGCCAATGGTGGATACATACTTGAGGAGTGCGATGGCACTCCTGAACTAATACTTATTGGAACTGGAACTGAACTCGATTTATGTGTGAAAGCAGCCAAAGAATTAACTAAAGAAGGAATCAAAGTGCGTGTAGTCTCTATGCCATGTGTTGAACTTTTTGAAGAACAAAGTGAAAGTTACAAAGAGAAAGTATTACCTTCCAGTACAAGAAAACGCCTTGTAGTTGAAGCAGCAGAGAGCTTCGGATGGCACAAATATATTGGTCTTGATGGAGACAGTGTAACTATGAGTAGCTTTGGAGCTTCTGCTCCAGGGGGATTATGTATGGAGAAATTTGGATTTACAGTTGAAAATGTTCTAGAGAAATCTAGAAATCTACTGAATAAATAAGTTAAACAGTGTAACCATAGGTTTATCCATACAACAGCAGTTAGACAAAGGACTAATTTTCTTTGTTTAACTTTACTGGTGATAATTCAGCAGCGCCATGTGACTTTATTTGATCATTTAATTTATCAAGATCTTCATCTGTGATTTTTGTATTCATTGGACAATGATTAGGACCACACATTGAACAAAACTCTGCTTTTTTGAAAATTTCTTCAGGTAAAGTTTCATCATGATATTGCTTTGCTCTCTCTGGATCTAAAGACAAATCAAACTGTTTGTTCCAGTCAAATTCTTTTCGAGCCTTACTTAATTCATCATCACGATCGCGAGCTCCTGATCTATGTCTTGCGACATCTGCAGCATGAGCAGCGATTTTGTAAGCAATCAAACCCTCTCTAACATCCTCTGGATTTGGTAAACCAAGATGTTCCTTTGGAGTTACGTAACAAAGCATTGCGGTCCCGTACCAACCTGCCATCGCTGCTCCAATTGCACTTGAAATGTGATCATATCCTGGAGATATATCGGTTACTAATGGACCCAGAACATAGAAAGGAGCTTCTGAACACTCGTCCATTTGCTTTCTAACATTGAATTCGATTTGATCCATGGGCACATGACCAGGTCCTTCAACCATGACTTGAACATCGTGCTTCCAAGCACGTTTGGTCAATTCACCAAGGGTTTTTAACTCAGCAAGTTGTGCTTCATCTGATGCATCATGTAAGCATCCAGGCCTTAGTGAATCGCCTAAAGAGAAAGTGCAGTCATAGCGTTTAAATATTTCGCAAATATCATCAAAACGAGTAAACAAAGGATTTTGCTTGTAATGATAAAGCATCCATTGAGCAAGAATGCCTCCACCTCGACTAACTATGCCAGTAATACGGCCTTTAACTTTAGGTAAATGCTCAATCAATAAACCAGCATGAATAGTTTGATAATCAACTCCTTGCATACAATGCTTTTCTATTATGTGTAAAAAATCATCCTCAGTTAGCCTTGAAATAGAACCGTGGACACTTTCTAAGGCCTGATACACAGGAACTGTCCCTATGGGAATAGGGGAAGCGTTTACAATTGCTGTTCGCACATCATCTAAATTGACCCCACCTGTAGAGAGATCCATAAGAGTATCAGCTCCATATTTTACTGCTAGCTCAAGTTTCTTTAATTCTTCATTAACATCACTTGCATTTGGAGAAGCACCAATATTCGCATTGACTTTACATTTAGAGGCGATACCTATTGCCATAGGCTCTAAATTAACGTGATTTATATTTGCAGGAATAATCATCCGACCTCGAGCGACCTCCTCCATCACTAGAGACTCAGGAAGATTCTCACGCTTTGCTACGAAAATCATTTCTTCAGTGATTTCGCCTTTACGAGCAAAATGCATCTGAGAAACATTCGTTTTGCCCTTTCTTGAAGCAACCCATGAATTCCGCATGAACTAAAAAGCTATTGAATAAAAAAGGGCACGATATGCAAAGATCACAAGATTTCACTTTTCCTACGCTGGTACAAACCAGATCAGGTTCAGAGGGTGTGATCTCAGCCATATAGCTAAGCAATATGGCACCCCTAGTGATGTAAACAAATTAGCTCGAAATTCCAAACCAAACCCTAAAGTTTTTATAGATAAAAATTTACGTTTAAAAAATTTGATCATTAACATTTTTTTTTATCTCCATAAACAACATTCGTCTTCTTTTAAATCTTCTTACGGCTCCAGTTAAAACTAATCCACTGCCAACTACCAGAGCGGGTATTGCTTGAATTTTATCTTTGCCCTCTCTATGTAAAATCCCAGTAATTGCTAATAAAATCAGCAAAGGTGCTGAAATTGAAATTAATGGGTTACCCAATCTATACATGAAAAAGCTAAATATTTTGAGTAGATCCGGTGGATAAAACTATTGATTGTGACAAAATTTTTATTCCCAACCCAAGGCTTCTTTCATCCAAAGAAAAATGACCGCTATGCAATGGAGCACATCCTTTATCTCCAGCTACTCCCAATCGAAACATTGTCCCGGGAACATCTTGCAATAAGAAAGCAAAATCTTCAGCTCCCAATGAAGGATTCTCTAGATAAACAATATTTTTTTCATCCATAAAATTCTTTGCACAGTTAGAAAGCAAATTTGTCAACTCAGGGTCGTTATAAACTGGAGGTGCGATTGATTTGAAATTTACATTAGCCTTGGCTCCATAATTAGAGGATATGTTTTGGACTATTTTTTCAATCCACATTGGCAATTTTTCGTATAAGTCTGTATCCAGACAACGGACTGTTCCAAGAAGTTTTACCCTGTCGGCAATGACATTAAAAGCACTCCCTCCTGAGATTTTCCCAAAGCTAATAACTACGGGCTTAAGAGCATCTAAACGTCTACCTATTGCCTCTTGAAGTCCGCTAATAACTTTCGCAGCAATCCAGATAGCATCTACACCTTCATGTGGTCTAGCTCCATGACCGCCATCCCCAACAATATCAATTTCCAATTCGGCCGCAGCAGCAGTAAAAGTACCACTTTTTATCCCAATTTTTCCAACCGGCAAATCTGGATAAACATGAACACCAAAAAGAGCTTGAACTCCCTCGAGAACCTTCTCAGCTTTCATCCAATTAGCTCCTTGTGCTATCTCTTCAGCAGGTTGAAAAATAATTCGAATTCGGGATCTTTCCAATTTATTTTTTGCTAACACTTTTGCCACTCCTAAACCAATGCAAGTATGCAGATCGTGACCACATGCATGCATTAAGCCTTGGATTGAAGAGGAGTAATCTAAACCTGTTTTTTCCTCGATTGGCAAAGCATCCATATCAACTCTTAAGCCAACAACAGGCCCACTTTTATTTCCCATTTCAGCAACTACTCCTGTTTTACCGACTGCTTCTTTTACTTCCCAACCAGCTTTTCGAAGCTCGCCTGCCACAAGAGCTGCAGTTTGATATTCTTGACCACTTAGCTCTGGATGAGCATGAAGATGACGTCTTAATTGAATCAAATCAGACAAGATATCATCGACTAAAACGTCAATTTTTTTTCCTAAATCTTTCATCAGCCTTCCAAAGAGAGAAATGAAACTAGATCATTTGTTGGATTCGGAGGCCATCGACGTATATTCAACAACCAATCTTTTTCACGGTATCGAATATCCAGACCAGCCGCCGCTGCCCAATTACTTTCTGCTTCACCAATGAAACCTTTGTGCCATAAAAGTGCACTCAATGCAGCTCTAGCATCTGCAAATAGAGGATATTTAAGAATTAGCACTCTAATTTTTTTTTCAGCAAGGTCAAGATCACCTAATTGATAAATAGCAAGTGCCTCACTCGATCTAGCCATAGCAATGGCATTATTTGAAGAAGCCGCTTGGGAAAACAATCTTTTCGCTTCAATCCAATTATCCATAGAACCCATTACGTTACCTAAGTTATATAAAGCTGAAATATCCTTTGGATTTTTTTTTAGAACATAATTATAATCATCGCTCGCTTCCTCCCAAAGCTGCAAAGCTTCTCTAGCAATTCCTCTATTAATGTACGGGTCTAAATCTTCTGGAGAAATTTCAATTGCTTTCGTTTGATCTTTTATGGCTCCTCTAGGATCACCAAGAGCGAGACGAATATTACCCCTATTACTCAAAGCAGCCGCATCATTTGGGTTGTCTTTTAAATAAACGCTCCAATCTTTTTCTGCTTGGATAAAATTCCCATCCTGACTTTCTGCAAGAGCTTTTTCAAATAAAATTTTTGGTGCAACCTCTGCTTGGGTTGCAAATGGTACAGAAGTAAAAACAACAGAAAACAAAAATAAAATTTTGAACACTTTTATAAAAATCATTTTTCTTTTTAATTTAAGAAACTAGCAAATAATGTTTTTCAGCGGCTGGAGTAACGACTCTCCCTCTGGAAGTTCTTTTTAAAAAACCAATTTGCATTAAATATGGCTCAACCACAGTTTCAATAGTGGTTGAGTCTTCTCCTAGACCAGCAGCTAAAGTTTCTAGTCCTACTGGTCCGCCTTGATATTGATCAATTATCAAACCTAAATAACTCCTATCAGTTGCATCTAACCCTCTTTGATCTACACGATGTAAGTACAGAGCATCACTCACTATATGTGCATCGATAGTTTTTGAGGAAGAATGCACCTCCGCGTAATCTCTAACTCTTCTTATGAGCCTGTTAGCAATTCTAGGAGTACCTCGACTCCTTTTCGCCAAGTGTTCAGATGCCTCTTCTGAAATTGATAAATTAAGAAGTTTTGCAGATCTTTTAATTATATTTTTTAGGTCGTCATCGTTATAAAAATCTAGTCGCTGAGTAATACCAAAACGATCTCGCATTGGGGAGCTCAGTGCTGCGGGCTTTGTTGTAGCTCCGACTAAAGTGAAAGGTGGAATTTCAATTGATCGCATTCTCGAAGAAGTCCCCTTACCAACGGTTAAATCCAACCGTCTATCCTCCATGGCGGGATACAAAAGTTCCTGTGAAATACTATTTAGTCTGTGAATCTCATCAACAAAAATCAATTCTCTCGGTTGCATATTGATTAATAATCCAACAATATCTCTGGGACGTTCAAGAGCAGGTGCACTCGTAACCCTAGCTTTTACACCCAATTCCTCTGCGATAATAAGAGCCATAGTAGTTTTTCCCAATCCAGGCGGACCGTAGAGCATTAAATGATCAAGTGCCTCTCCTCTTTTCAATGATGCTTTAACTGAAATTGCAAGAACTTTTTTTAATTCAGATTGGCCTAAAAAATTATCAAAAGATTTTGGCCTAAGTGAATCTTGTTGAGATAATTTAAATTCTTCTTTTAAAAGGCTAGGGCCAACCAATCTCTCCTCTCCTCTATCATTAGGAAATGGGGAATGATTAGTGATTGAAGACACAATTGCCATGAACAAAGGGTAATGGCATATCAAAAAAAAATGGAGGTTAATAGAAAAATGGGCAAAAAAGGAAAGAAAAAATCAAAAAAGAATTCATCAGGTGATGGAAATCGTCACTTAGCTGAAAATCGACAAGCAAGATACGAATATGAAATTCTAGAAACACTTGAAACTGGCTTAGAGTTACTTGGAACAGAAGTGAAATCGATCAGAGCTGGAAAGGTAAACTTAAAAGATGGATTCTGTTTAATAAAAAAAGGAGAAATTCAACTGCATAATGTTCATATATCACCTCATAATCATGCAGGTAAATTTTTTAATCATGAACCACTAAGAATTAAAAAAATCCTTGCAAATAAAAAAGAAATCGAAAAATTAAAAATTAATTTAGATAGAAAAGGTTTAGCATTAATACCTTTAAATCTTTATCTTAAAGGCTCATGGATAAAGCTAAAAATCGGTGTTGGGAAAGGTAGAAAGCTGCATGACAAAAGAGATCGAGAGAAAATTAATGACTCAAAAAGAGATATAGATAGTGCTCTGAAACGTTTATAAAATAAATGATTTAATACTTTGTACCTAAGTATTCATATGTAATTTAATTACGATCATGAAGCTGAATCTAAACTAACATTTTCTGGTGGAGGGGTTGGATCTGGGTCAGCAATAAGCATATGTTGTAAAACTATTTCTGGACGCTCACTATCTCTCCATCTAATGCGATAAGCAGGCATTTTTGTACCCCTACTTGTCGTTTGCTCAACAGGTTCCATAACCCAACCGCGTCTTGAACGCCCTTGAGGATTCCTTTTCACGACAGCATCCGCGTGCTTAAAACGGAAACCAACTCTCTCGCCACTCATCTGAACAAAATACTTACTCGCCTATTATCCACTGTGATGGGTCACTTTCCAGTTTGTTTTAAATTTGATTCTGGTCGCAAAAGTGGAAAAGCAATGACATCTCTTATGGAAGGACTGTCAGTTAATAGCATTACAAACCTATCAATTCCTATTCCTAGACCTCCTGTTGGAGGCATTCCGACTTCAAGAGCATTGATAAAATCTTCATCCAAACTTTGAGCTTCAAGATCACCTGCTTCTTTTTTTGCCTGCTGTAAAAGTAAACGTTCTTTTTGGTCAATAGGATCAATTAATTCACTGAAAGCATTAGCAGTTTCTCTACCAACAATAAACAGTTCAAACCTCTCAACTAAGCCTTTCTTAAATCTATGTTTTCTAGCCAATGGTGAAATCTCAATTGGGTAGTCCATAACAAATGTAGGTTGCACTAGTTTTGGCTCTACTACTTGTTCAAAAGCCTCATTCAATAGTCTTCCAACTGAATTAGCCTTTTCGGGAACTTGAAGGCCTTTACGAAGCATTTCAGCTCTAGCCTCTTCAAGATTATCTTCAAATAATTCAAATTCAATCCCAGCGAACTCCTTTACCAATTGATGCATCGTGGCCCTTCTCCAAGGTGGTTTTAAGTCTATTTCTTGATCTTGATAATTAATTTTGGTCGATCCACAAATCTTTTCGCAAACTGAAGAAAGTAACTTTTCAGTTAAGTCCATCATGTCAAAATAGTCTGCAAAAGCTTCATATATTTCAACAGAAGTAAATTCTGGATTATGCCTTGTGCTAATTCCTTCATTTCTAAAAATTCTTCCAAGTTCGTAAACCCTTTGAAATCCTCCTACCACAAGTCTTTTTAAATGCAATTCTGTGGCAATTCTCAAATACAGAGGCAAATCAAGTGTGTTGTGATGAGTTATGAAAGGCCTTGCATCCGCCCCACCAGCCTCAGATTGTAAAACTGGCGTCTCAATTTCAAGAAAGTCTTTTTCATCTAACCATCGTCGGATTGAACTAACTAATAAAGCCCTGGTTCGAAAAGTTTTTCTTGACTGTGGATTGACAATTAAATCTAAGTATCTTTGTCTATAGCGCTTTTCAACATCGGCAAGTCCATGCCATTTATCTGGCAAAGGTTTTAAAGATTTGGACAGCATTGACCATTCAAAAACTTTAATAGAGAGTTCACCTCTATCAGTTCTTTTTATAATTCCACGTACTCCTATCCAATCTCCAGAGTCAACAAGAGAAGTGAGGTTCTCAAAATTATTCTTTAGATTTCCGCTATTTTCATTTTGGTTTAAGGTCGACTTTTCCAAAAAGAGTTGAAGTGTTCCTGTTTCGTCGGCGATAGTAAAAAAAGCAAGTTTGCCCATAACCCTTCTAGAGGTTATTCGCCCAGCGATGGACACTTCATCATTTTTTTCTTCACCTTTTGGCAAATCTGAATATTTTTTTTGCAAAACATCTGCAGAGTCAGTAGGTCGAAAATTCAAACCATACGGACCTTGCCCAAGGCTTTTAAGTGCTTTGGCCTTCTCGAGGCGGGTATCTCTTATGTCAGACAAGATAATTCATACATACGGCAAAAAAACGAGATCAGAGTAAAAGCCTATCAATTTTGAGCTACGAATCTTTAACTGGCAATAGCAGTGGGAAATTCTCCCATTCTTTGAGATGCGTAGCCAATACCTCTGACTGTTAAAATAAGCTCAGGATTTCTTGGATCTGGTTCAAGCTTTCCTCTTAAACGAGCTACGTAAACGTCCACAACTCTTAAATCTGCTGCTCTTCTGGGAGGGTAACCCCATAGTTGCTCTAAAATTTCAGCTCGAGGTACAACACGTCCTGGATCACGAAATAATAATTCCAATAGGCTGAATTCTGTATATGTGAGGCCTATTCTTTCACCTCCTCTACTAACTTGCCTTCTATTGGTGTCAACGACAAGATCACCTAGTTTCATCACGCCTTGCCCTGATGGCACTTCTCTAGGCTCATCAACGGTTGGAGCAGGACCAACTCTTCTCAAAATTGTAGCGATTCTAGCTTCTAACTCCTTTGGACTAAATGGTTTAGCAAGGTAATCATCAGCACCTAAATCCAAACCAGCAACTCTCTCTGAAATTGCCTCAAGAGCAGTTAAAAATATTATTGGGACACAAGACTCTGCTCTTATTCTTCGACAAACTGCGAAGCCATCCATCTTGGGGAGCATGACATCGAGGACAACTAAGTCTGGTGACTCTTTGTGAAAAACCTCAAGAGCTTGTTCTCCGTCCTGTGCAGATAAAACTTGATAGCCAGCGAGATTAAGCCTTGTGACCAAGACTTTCAATACAGCTGGTTCATCATCTACAACCAAAATGCAGGTCATGAGATTACCTGTTGCCTTAGGGACAGGACCATCGAAATTTTATGTCAAAATGGCTTCTTGTTATATGACGATATCATCTTCAAGTCAGGTATTCAAAGCCCTTTGACTAAATAAGAGACGAAGGCCACACTGGCAATTAAGCATTTATCCTAAATTTTTTGACGTTAAAAATTTTTGTTGTAGTTTTTTCTATAGGCAATTAGAAGCCATGATGAAACAAAAGGAGCAACTAGTCCAGTAATTATTACCTCGGAAGTTAAAATATAAATCGACCAAGAATGAAACCAATTATTTCTTAAAACGCTATATAAAATAATTTTCTGTATCCAAATAGAAAAGCCCACAAATGCAGTCCCAAATACAGCCATCAGACCGATATTAAAAAATAATTCGACTTTCTTATTGAACAATCCGTAGGTACTAAATAATATAGATAAAATAAGCAAAGAAGGAATATAAGAAACATCGCTAAATGTAAAAGAATCTACAAAAATTCCCAAGAGAAAAGCAGTTATTAGAGAATTCCATGGTTTATTAATAATTGAGAATGGCAACAAGAATATAACAGGCCAACAAGGAGTTACTCCATTTAATTTTAGCCAATTAGGAGATATAATTATCAAAATTGGTAAAGATAAAATTACAAGAAAATTAAGTATATTATTATTATTTTTGATCATCATTCTTCAAGACTTGAATCCAATCTATTGCCCCAGGTGATGCAGTTAATTGAACTATTGCATATGGAGAAGGTAAAGCTTTTTCGTTAACGAATTTAACAATTCCAATTGTTAAATTTGGGGGTAATAAACTACTGGCAGGAGATGTAGTAACAATATCTCCAATTTCAGCCAAACTATTTTTATTTAAAAAAATTAATTTTGGTCTATCTGTACCCATCCCAGTCAAAATTCCATGGGACTTTGCTCTATCAATCCAAGCCCCAACCTTATGACCAGGATCTGTCAATAATCTAACTCTTGCAGTTAAAGGAGTTACGCTATCAATTAATCCAACTAAGCCCCCTGGTCCAATTACTGTTTGGCCTTTCAAAATACCATTTTTTGAGCCCTTATTAATTTCTAGCTGTTTCCACCAATTTCTTGAAGACCGAGATATCACAGCTGCTGAAATTCTTTGCTCGCTATTGAACTCCTTCAAAGAAAGAGCTCTCCTCAAACGATTATTATCTTCCTCAAGCAATTTTATTAAAATATTTCTTTCAGTATTTAAACCTTCCATTATCCATTCTTTTTGTGCGGTTCCAGGAAGTATGGGCTTTAGTAAAATAGAGTAAAAATCTAAATAACCAGCTCCTTTTGTCCAACGAATCCCTATCAATAAGGATACCAAAAAAAATATTGCCCAAAACCTACTTCTCAAAAAAGAATGAAACCCAATTTTCCCTCGGGCTTTAATCATCTTCAATCTCTGATTACATTTCTAGCGAAGTCAGGGGTATCTAGCACTCTACGCATTGATTTGAAATCATCCAAAACTAAACCACAACCATTGACAACACACAACAATGGATCCTCAGCTACATGTGTAAAAATTCCTGTTTCATGACTCAAAAGATCACTGATTCCTCTTACTAAAGCACCCCCTCCAGCGAGCATAATTCCTCTATCAACTATGTCTGCAGCAAGCTCAGGTGGAGTTCTTTCTAGAGTTCTCTTAACCGCATCAACAATCTTATTGAGAGGCTCTGACATTGCCTCACGTAAATCACCCGCTTTCAAATTGATTGAACGAGGTAGACCCGAAAGTAAATGCAATCCCCTTACATCTATTGATTGAATATCAAATTCATCAGATGGGAAAGCTGATCCAATTTTAATTTTTATCTCTTCAGCTGTTCTTTCTCCAACAACTAGGTTGTGTACTTTTTTCAAATAGGTAGCTATGGAATCATTAATCTCATCCCCTGCCACTCTTACAGATTCACTTAAAACTGTTCCACCAAGGCTTAAAACAGCTACTTCGGTAGTACCACCGCCAATATCAACAATCATCGTTCCTATTGGCTCTGTCACTGGCAAATAAGCACCAATTGCTGCAGCTACAGGTTCATCTATCAAATGAACCTCTCTTGCTCCAGCTAAACCAGCCTCACGAACTGCTCTTCTCTCCACACCAGTCACACCACTCGGAATACCAACCACTAATCTTGGAGCAACAATTCCACGGCCTTCATTACATTTTTGTATGAATGTCTTAAGCATTTGCTCAGCCGCATCAAAGTCAGCTATCACACCATCCCTGAGTGGCCTAACAGCACGAATATTTCCTGGTGTTCGCCCTAACATAAGCTTCGCTTCATCACCAACCGCTAGAGGAACCCCTTCCTCTAAATCCATCGCTACAACTGAAGGCTCTTGTAATACAATTCCCTTACCAGAAACATAAATCAAGGTATTTGCAGTACCTAAATCAATCCCAATATCGCGGGAGAATTTGAAACGGTTAAAAAACACGGATTTCAATCATTTGAGCCATCATAAAGATAGTTGAACTAAGATAAATATATTATTCAGCAACCAGAAAACAGAGGAGGTGATGATGGCAATAAATTCAGTCACACTTGTTGGCAGAGCAGGAAGAGATCCTGAGGTTAAATACTTTGAATCCGGAACAGTGGTAGCAAATCTAACTATGGCTGTAAATCGACGAAATAAAAACGATGAACCAGATTGGTTCAATCTAGAAATTTGGGGCAAACAAGCTCAAGTCGCAGCTGATTACGTAAAAAAAGGCTCTTTAATAGGTATAACTGGTAGCTTCAAATTAGATAGTTGGAAGGATCGCAATACTGGAGAAAACAGAAACAAACCAGTTGTTAGAGTTGATCGTCTGGAATTATTAGGATCTAAAAGAGATTCAGAAAACAACAATTTCCAGAACAACAATACATTCAATCAAACACAAAGTCATGACGAAATACCATTTTAAAAAAATTTTTTTTAATTATTAATTAGTTTTCGTATAGTTCTGTATATCAATATTATCGAAGCAACAGAGATCGTTATGAGAATGATTGTCTTAAAGGTACTTGAGTAAGGACTAATCAATGTTTGAATAAATCCATAATTATCGCCCAAGTAAAAACCTGTAATTGTTAAAAAAAGGGTCCAAATTAGACTCCCAGCAGTAGTCCAAATCAAAAAAGGTGTCATAGGCATCAACTCAACCCCTGCCGGTACCGAAATCAAAGTACGAATTCCAGGAACTAATCTCCCCCAAAATACTAGGCTTATTCCATACCTGTTAAACCATTTACGACTTCGAGCGAGTTCTCGAGAATTAATCCCAATCCATCGTCCATTCTTTTCAAGCCAGTGCTCAAGTCTTTCTTCATTAACTAATCTACCAATTCCATACCAAGGTAGGGATCCCATAACAGTTCCTATTAACCCTGCTAAAACAACTGGTAAAAGGTTTAGTTGACCTTGAGAAACATAAAAACCACCAAGAGGCATAATCACCTCTGAAGGAATTGGAGGAATAAGATTTTCCAGAAACATTGCCAACAAAATTGCTCCATAACCAATCCACTGATTTGTCTCTACTGCCTTTCCAATCAATACTGGTAAAGAAGATATAAATTCAGATATTTCCATCAAATTTATATTTTTTAAATAATTTAATAACGATATTGATCACTCTTATAGGGACCTTCAATTGGAACATTAATATATTCAGCTTGTTCTTCAGTTAACTTGGTTAACCTAGCTCCTATTTTATCTAAATGAAGCATAGCCACCATTTCATCTAAATGTTTTGGCAAAACATAAACTTTATTCAAATATTTAACTCCATATTTGAATAATTCAATTTGAGCTAAAACTTGATTGGTAAAAGAATTACTCATAACAAAACTTGGATGTCCAGTAGCACAGCCAAGGTTCACTAGTCTTCCCTCTGCCAAAAGAATTATTTTGTTACCACTTGGTAAAGTTATATGATCGACTTGAGGTTTAATATTTTCCCATTTAAAGGATTTTAGAGAGGAAACCTCTATTTCATTATCAAAATGGCCGATATTACAAACTATTGATTCATTCTTCATCCTGATTAAGTGCTCATGACGGATAACTTGAAAGTTTCCAGTGGCAGTAACAAAAATATCTATGTCTTCAACAACTTCATCTAATCTCACAACTCTAAAACCCTCCATTGCAGCTTGAAGAGCACATATTGGATCTATCTCAGAAATCATTACAGTCGCACCTAACCCCCTCAAAGATTGAGCAGAACCTTTCCCAACATCTCCATACCCCATAACAAGAGCCACCTTCCCTGCAACCATTACATCTGTGGCTCTTTTAATGCCATCAACCAAGGATTCGCGGCAACCATAAAGATTGTCAAACTTACTTTTAGTGACAGAGTCATTTACGTTGATTGCTGGAAAAACAAGTTCTCCGCTTTTTTCCATTTGATAAAGACGAGCCACGCCAGTTGTGGTTTCTTCCGTTACGCCTTTGATAGAAGATTTAGCTTTTGAGTAAAAATTTGGAACTTGAGCAAGTTTTTTCTTAATAGAGGCGAATAATGCAATTTCCTCTTCATTAGTTGGGTTATCAAGAACTGAAATATCTTGTTCAGCTCTGCTGCCTAAGATAATCAATCCAGTCGCGTCCCCTCCATCGTCAAGAATCATATTTGCAGATTCACCATCACTCCATTCAAAAATTTTATGAGTATATTCCCAGTACTCATCGAGAGTTTCACCTTTCTTGGCAAATACCGGAACTCCTGAGTCTGCTATTGCTGCAGCAGCATGATCTTGAGTAGAAAAAATATTACAAGAAGCCCATCTCACTTTTGCACCAAGTTCTACAAGAGTTTCAATTAGGACCCCTGTTTGGATAGTCATATGCAGACTACCCGCAATACAAGCTCCTGCTAATGGTTTGTCAGATCCATATTTTTTTCTCAGTGCCATTAGGCCAGGCATCTCTGTTTCCGCTATCAAAAGTTCTTTTCGCCCAAATTCTGCTTGATTTATATCGTTCACCACGTAATCAGTAGTTTTCTGGATGCTGTTGAGATTTGCCTTGGTTGCTGCGAACATAAATTAAATTCTCTGTGGGAGAACGTGAAAAAAGATACCGAAAACCAATTCGAGGTTTTTAATTCACTGGCTCAGCAAAAAAACAATTTTTACTGGACTCTAGACAAACCTGAATCAACTATGTCGTTTGGTTCAACATTAACAAAAAAATTTCCCAATCTAAGCATTCTTCTCATAAAGGGGCCTCTTGGAGCAGGAAAAACCACGTTAGTTAAAGGAATAGCAAAAAGTTTAGGAATCCAAGAGCCAATTACTTCTCCTACATTTCCTTTGTCGCAACATTATCCATCAGGAACGCCTCCTTTAATCCATATTGATCTATATAGAATCAACGAAACATTGGCAGCTAACGAATTTTTTCTTCAGGAAGAAGAGGAAGCTAAATCAATGGGTGCAATAATGGTGGTCGAATGGCCGGAAAGATTATCACTAAAACTCTCCGATGCTTGGCAATTAAAATTAAAATACTCGGATTGTAAGCTCGCAAGAATTGTTCAAATTATCCCACCTCTAGTACGCGATAATAATTTCTCAACATCGTCAGGGTAAGGCTGTGATTCTATTGCACCAACCCCTTGACACACATATGCACCGCAAGCAATAGAAAATTGTATGATTTCTTGAGCTAATTTAATGTCTATTTTATCTAAATCAACAGGTAAGAGTTTATAAATTAGCCCTGCCGTAAAAGCATCGCCGGCACCGGTAGTATCAATTACATTATCAGGTAAAATGGCATTTGATTCACCATGATGTTTGTTGAGAATCCATGAAACTGGTTTTGATCCGTCTGTGACAATTACCGATGGATGATGAGACAAAGTTGATGAAATTTGACTAGGATTTGTAGAATCAAAAAATAATTCTGCCTCTTCTTTAGCAAGTTTTATCAATGAAGTATGCTTCAAAATAGTATATATTTTTTGTTTTTCTGCAGGTAAAGGTTCAAATTCTTTAGATTCTCCTTTTCTCCAAAAAGTAGGCCTCCAATTCAAATCCAACGCAATCTTTATTCCAGACTTACAAGAATTCTCAATACACCAGAAAAAAGCCTCTGAGGAAATCTCCGATGCAAGAGGAATTGATCCAATAATTAACCATTTAGCTTGACCAACAACCAAAGGCCAATCTTTTACAAGTTTTTCTTTTAGTAAAGCCTGATCAGCAAATCCTAAGCCTTCGTCGCCTTCAAACCCCCCGAAAGATCGCTCACCTGCTGCATCTCTACGAACCAATACAATTCTTGTTGGACGGCAATTATCTTGCTGTAAACCAGATACATTTATTCCTTTTTTAATCATTAATTGTTTAAAGTTTTTGCCAAAATAATCATTTCCCAGAGACCCAACAAATGAAACCTGCACCCCTAAACGGCTGAGTGCACATGCAACGTTAGCCGGAGCTCCCCCATAACAATCTATTAATGGTTGATCACAGGCAGGATCCCCACCAATGGGACCAAGTCGATCGATTATCGCTTCTCCTAGAGAGATCACATTTGCAGTTGTCATTTTAAATCAAGCAATAATGTAGTTATTGTTGATAAATATGCATAAAAATAACTTTAATTTATTGTTTTTTAATACCCAGATGTTTATGTAATGCATTAATAATCTTTGTATTAGCAGCTGGGAAAGGAAAATCAAAAAGTTTATTAGGTTTTATCCAAAGGAATTTTTGACAAGCTAGATTTTGAGGCTCACCTGAGATCCATTCACATAAATGAACTGTAAAATTCAATTTTTTATGAGTAAAAGAATGATCAAAAGATAAAAGTTTTTCTCTTACTTTAATCTCAATACCTAGCTCTTCACTAATCTCTCTCTTAATAGTATCTTCAATATATTCACCTGGTTCTTTCTTACCTCCTGGGAATTCCCACAAACCTCCCATGCTGGAAGTTTCAAGACGTTGGTCAATAAGTAATTCTCCATCTTGATTAAAAATAATGCCTATACCTATTTCTTGATAAGGAATTATTTTTTTTGATTTTTTTTGAGGGAATTTCACAGGATCGTATTTGTTATGAGCAAGACAATAAATTTGTATAGGACAAAGAGAGCAATTAGGGCTTTTTGTGGTACAGACTGTTGCACCTAAGTCCATTAAAGCTTGATTAAAATTTCTTGGGCTCTCATGACAAAGTAATTTATTACTTAAATCCCATAACCTTTTTTCATTGTGAACACAAGGCTTATCAAGAGCAAATATCCTCGACAGAATTCTTTTAACATTTCCATCCAATATCGGATAAGGAAGATCAAAAGCAGATGAAATAATACTTCCAGCTGTTGTTCTCCCAATCCCTGGAAGAGCCATCCAATCATCTATTTCAACTGGCCAAATTAACCAATTAGTGCTATTTGAATTACCTACACGTCCTAACAACAACTTAGATGAAAGATAAATTCGCTTAGCCCTCGAATAATACCCAAGACCTTGCCATTGATAAAGAACATCTTGTTCATCGGCTTCAGCTAAATTAATCAGAAGCGGAAATTTATCCATCCATTTTTTCCAATATGGAATCACTACCTTTAACTGAGTTTGCTGAAGCATTACTTCAGCGATCCATATTCGGTAGGGAGATATAGATTCTTTTAACTCAGGCAGGGAACCATCTTGTCTTAATTTCCATGGTATCCAGGTACGACCGTAAATATCGAACCAAGACAAGATTCTTTGCTGTATATCACTTATCAGCAGACTATTCATTTCATCGACATTAGTTTTTAAAAACAAATGAATAGGCGACTCCGAGAAATTACAACGATATTATTGTTAATAATGAAAATTAATCAAGCCTAAGATAAATTAATTTGCATGTAAGGAAAATATCTTGAGGTGAGTAAGTCTTTATATTCTTTATTTTTACAAATAAGTCTTATTGCGGGATTAAGAAGTTCTTGATAGTTAGTCCAACCACCAACAGATTTAGAAGATATTGGTGAACGCACTTGTACATGACTAGCTGTAGAAACTGAACGGCGATTAAAGTGAGGATGTAGATAGAAATCTTGCCAATCCCATCCAAGCCACGATATTAGTTCTTTAATTTTATCATTTGGATTGTTCACTAAATGATCGTAATTTAAATCATATATATTTGATGGATAGATCGTTTTATATTCAGTCATAATTTGATCTTGATGGATCCAAACTTTAGACACATCTTTTAAAGATGAAGAGAATGAATAACCTTTTGAAAAATGAGCTCTATAAATAGAAAGAATATTATCTAGAGGATTTCTATGAATATGAATGATTTTTGCATTGGGTAAGAGCCTTGCTATAATTCCAACATATTGATAATTAGACAACCACTTATTTGTTGATTTAGTTTGATAATTGTTGCAAATCTTCTTTACTTTATTTATATAAATATCTTCAATATTTTGATTTGAATTTGGTTTTATCAATTTTTTCCATTCTATATATGACTCTTCAAAAATATTAATTTCTCCTAAATCATTTAGTTCATTATTCATACTTATAATAGACTCCAGAAGTGTAGACCCTGACCTAGGCATACCAACTATAAAAATATGGTCATATTCATTATTTTTTGATTTATCTAAAATTTTGTATTGAGCAGAATCATTAAATAAAACATGAGATTTGTGAATAATTGAATCAATAGATGAGGGTTGAATACTTTTCTTAATACTATTTGCTTTCTTAAGATAAGTTGAGCTTTCTGAATATCTTTTTTCTCGATGTAATACATTTGAGCGGGCAAAATAAAAATTAATTATTTCCTCTTCATTTTTATTTCTCAAAATGTCATCGGAAAATAATTTCTGTCTAAGAGAAATATTTTTATCTATGGTTCTTAATTCCGCTAAAACAAAATATGATCTTGCAAAATCTGACTTTAAATGAATAGATTTCACCAAAAAAGATTCCGCCTCATTAAATTCACCTATATCGATCAATGCCATCCCTAGATTGTAATTTGAAAATACACAATTAGGGTTGAGATTAATAGCTTTCCTTAATATAAGTTCGGCTTCTTTAATATCTCCCAAATCAAGTAAAATTGATCCAAGGTTTGAATAAGCTAATGAAAAACTAGGATTCAGCTCTATAGCTTTTCTCGATGCTATTATAGCCTCATTTAGATTCCCTTTATCTTTTAATATACCACCAAGATTACAATAAGCATAAGCAAAATTTGGATTAATTTCTATAGCTCTACGTGTATATATTTCTGCTTCATCTAAATTACCCAATACTCTTAAAATATTACCCATATTAGAATTAGCATCTGCAAAATTTGGATTAAGTTCTAGTGCACGAACTAAGAAAAATTCTGCTTCTTTCAGGTTACCTAATTCACAAAATAAATTCCCTAAATTAGAATAAGCAGTAGCAAAATCAGGAAATGTAATAATAGATTGTTTCAATAATTTTATAGATTCATCTATCCGTCCCATCTGTTTACATAAAATCGCATAGTTATTAATAAATCTAGGATCATGAAGACCAAGATCTAGAAATTTTTGATAGTATTTTTTTGACTCGCACAGTTTTCCTTTTATGTGTAAATCATGTGCTTTTGCAATAATCTTCTCTTTAGATAATTTATCTATTTTATTCAGTTGAATTTCTTTTTCAATATTTCTTATTGAATTTAAAGCAGGAGATACTTTTTTTGATTTTTGATTTTTACCAAAGCCTTTCATTTTTCATTTTTTGATTATGCAGAAACAGTTCAATAAAATCATACTATAATTTATTTCTTCAATCTGCTCAATAAAAACTTTGATGTGCTTCTTTAAAGCTCCACTGAAGCATAAAGATTTGTTGCCAAAAATCTTAAAAAGAATTCAAGTCAATTTTAAAGGCATAGAATGATTGGGTTAGATATTAAAGATTAAAATCACATGAGTTTGTAAAGATAACATTAAAGAAAATAAAAAAATGACAAACATCTGGAAATGGCAAGGTCAAAATATTGCTTGGGAATTAAAAGAGCAAAACAATACTGAAACAATATCTATTTTATTAATTCATGGTTTTGGAGCATCTAAGGGACATTGGAGATTCAACCAAAAAGATATTGGGCAATTAACAACCTGTTATGCACTTGATTTAGTTGGATTTGGAGAAAGTAGTCAACCAAATGCTCAGCTTCTGTACGAACAAAAAAAAGCTACTCATTTCTCTTATTGCTTTGATAATTGGAGCCAGCAAATTTTTGAATTCTGTACTGAGATAATACAAAAACCAGTTTTATTAATTGGTAATTCCATAGGCGGAGTCATTGCTTTAAATGCTGCCAAAAAATTAAAACATCTATGTAAAGGTGTTATTTTAATTGATTGTGCTCAACGAACGATGGATGATAAGCGACTGGCGGAGCAGCCACTATTTATGCGTTTTATAAGACCAATAATAAAAACATTAGTCAGACAAAAAATCTTAAGTTCGGCTATATTTAAAAATGCAGCAAATCCAATTTTCATTAAAAAAATTTTAAGAGTAGCCTATCCAAGTGGAAATAATATTGATGAAGAGTTAATTGACTTGCTCTACAGACCCACTCAAGGAGAAGGTGCACCTGAGGCGTTTAGAGGTTTTATTAACTTATTTGATGACTATCTTGCTCCAGATTTACTAAAACAATTAGATATTCCCGTGCATTTAATCTGGGGAGAAAAAGATCCTTGGGAACCTGTAAAAGAAGCCCAAAAATGGTATGAAACTTTTGAATGTGTAAGATCTCTGAATATAATCCCAGAGGCTGGACATTGTCCTCATGATGAGATGCCTGAAAAAGTTAATCCTATTATTAAAAAGATCATTCAAGAAGCCATGTAAGCTTGAACTGTATCACCAGTTTTTCTTAATCCACGTAAACCGTCTCTTTCTAAATTTCTAACTCGATCTCTGCTTATACCTAAAACTCTTCCAATACCAGTAAGACTCATTGGATCATCGCCATCCATTCCATATCTCATTCTCAGAACACGATTTTGCAATTCAGGTAATTGTTCAAGTAATGATTCTAAATCACCTTTCATACAATCACTTTCTATTTGCTCAGAGGGCATATCAATTTCATTAGATAATAAATCTAGTAAAATAGTATCTTCCCCATCTCCGATTTTTGTTTCCAAGCTAACAGGCTGACCCGCTTTACTCATTAAATCTTTTACATCACTTTCAGGCAATTCAACATAATCAGAAAGCTCTTTAATTGTTGGTGTTCTTGAAAGTTCTTGACTTAATTCTCTTTGACCTTTTTTGAGCTTGTTAAGCATTTCAGTTATATGAATAGGTAATCTAATTGATCTACTTTTCTCAGCGATTGCTCGGGTAATGCCTTGTCGAATCCACCAATAGGCATAAGTAGAGAATTTATATCCACGAGTTGGATCAAACTTTTCAACACCCCTTACCAAACCAATAGTTCCTTCTTGAATGAGATCCAATAACTCCATATTTCTCTTTGTATATTTCTTTGCGACACTAACAACTAATCTAAGATTTGCAGCAACCATTCTCTCTTTAGCCCTTCTGCCGCTTTTCAGCTTCTTTTTTAATTGAATTGACGAAAGTCCAGCTCTTTCAGCAAATTGATTAATATCAGGCTTCTCACCAAGATCACTCTCTAGATCTGACTCAATGTTTTCAAGAATCATTAGATCTTGAACTTGCCTTCCTAAAGTTATCTCTTGTTCGTGGGATAGGAGGGGAACTCTTCCAATATCTCTTAAGTAAGAACGAACCAGATCGATATCCGAAACAGACTTTGCAGCAGAAGTTAAGTTTTTGCTTTGTAGAGCTTCCACTGCCTGTGCCATGTTTTTGTTTAGTTTTGTGAAGCTTACTACTAAGAATTGTAAAGATCAACTTAACCAGTGCACGGCTTACCGCACTTCAAGTAAAAACACTTATTTTCAAGCCAGTCTTCCTAAAAGCCAAGAGGCTGTTTTCAAGTAAATCAGCACACCTGCAACATCTGTGGCCGTGGTAATAAAAGGAGCAGACATTAAAGCGGGGTCTAAACCCATACGATCAAAAAACAGAGGGAGCGATGCTCCTGCAGTAGCAGCAAGAGTTGTGATTGCTATCAAACTTATTCCTACAGCGGTAGCTACCAAAGGTCCTTGTCCTTGCCACCAAGCAAAAGGTACAACAAATAAAGCCATCAAAACTCCCAGCATAGCCCCTGCCAAGGCTTCTTTTGCGATGGCCTTGAACAAGCCTAGCCTTTGAATACGTTGAGTACTCAACCCTCGAATCACAACCGTTGAGCTTTGAGCTCCAACATTGCCCCCAGCACCTA
>CACOQT010000010.1 GCA_902629395.1 uncultured Prochlorococcus sp. | reverse complement strand
ACTTGATCTGCTAGTGGAACATTCATTAAGTTTTCTACTTCTCTAATACCAGTTGGACTAGTAACATTTATCTCACTAAGCATTCCTCCAATAACATCAATACCTACAAAAAAGAGACCTTCATTTTGTAAATCAGGCTTAATTTTTTCACATATTTCTAATTCTTTCGGAGTTAATTTAGTTGCCTCAGCTTGTCCTCCTAAAGCTAGGTTACTTCTAAAGTCTCCTTTCTTTGGACGTCTATTAATTGCACCTAATGGCTCACCATTAACCAAAAGGATTCTTTTATCGCCATTAATTACTTCTGGTAGAAATTGTTGCATCATTACAGGTAGATGTTCTTGTGAAGTAACCAGTTCGAGCAATGCTTCAAAACCTGGAGCATCCTTTGCAATTCGTATTACTCCTTGACCACCTTTCCCTCCAAGTGGCTTTAAAACTACTTCTCCATACTCTTTTGCAAATGAAATTAATTGTTCTACTCTACTTGCGACAAGAGTGGGAGCCATTAAATCACTAAATCTTAAAGCTCCTAACTTTTCATTCCAAGCTCTGAGTGATGCAGGCTTATTTATTACATTAACACCGTCTCTTGCTGCGACTTCTAATAAATGAGTTGCGTATAAATAAGCCTCGTCAACAGGTGGGTCTTTGCGCATCCAAATGCATGAGAAATCTTTTAATGGAAGGCTTTCGGATGAATTGACATTGATCCACGGCTCACAATTGACTTGATTAGAAACAACCCAAGCGTCGTCACCTCGGGCTTGTAGGTCAGATGGTGTACAAATCCAAACTTCTATTTTAGCTCTGTATGCTGCTTGCATAAGTGCTGCTGATGAATCCTTTTTGGGATTAATATTTTCGATTGGATCGATAACAAAAAGTTGTTTCATGAATCAATTTTTAATTCCCAACAGGTTGTTTAATTCGTTATTTCTCTCAAGCTCATAGAGGTCATCGCAACCACCAATACCAGTTCCATTAATAAAAATTTGTGGAAGGCTTCTGCGACCTCCTGCTCTTTCAGACATTTTTGTTCTTGCATCATTGTCTCCGTCAATTGAATATTCGGTAAATTGGACTCCTTTATCATTTAATAGTGCTTTTGCACGTAGGCAGAATGGGCAAAATCTCCAAGTGTATATTTCCACTGTGGTAATGCCTGAATCGTGAATTGATCTGTTCATTTATAGTTTTTGGGTTGATATGCTGATAACTTTTAATGTATTAATTCTATTACCCAGTTTGCAAGATCTGACTGATTTCAAAAGAGACCTCTCTTTGTTGACTGCTCGCCTGGGTACAGCCCAGGATTGTCTTTGACGAACCTGCATTACTAGCCAGAAAAAATGATTTAGAGCAAGTTGCATCTCAACCTGAATTTTGGAACCACCCCAAAAAAGCCCAAAAAAAGATGCGACAGCTTGATGAGGTTAAGGCAGAGTTAGAAAAGCTTGTTGTATGGAGAGGTGCTATTGAGGATGCAAATCTTTCGCTAGAGCTTTATGAGCTTGATCCTGATGAGGATATGCTTGCGGAAGCTCAGAATGGGCTTGAAAAATTAAAGCAAGAACTCGATCGGTGGGAGATGGAGCGTCTTTTGAGCGGTACTTATGATAAGGAGGGTGCAGTTCTCTCAATTAATGCTGGTGCGGGTGGAACTGATGCTCAAGATTGGGCCCAAATGCTTTTGAGAATGTATACCCGTTGGGCTGAGAATAATGGTATGAAAGTTTTAATTAATGAACTTTCAGAAGGAGAGGAAGCGGGAATAAAAAGTGTCACTATCGAAATAGAAGGTGTTTATGCATATGGCTTTTTACAAAATGAAAAGGGGACACATCGTTTAGTCAGAATTTCCCCTTTTAATGCGAATGGAAAGCGGCAAACAAGTTTCGCTGGAGTCGAAGTAATGCCTAAACTTGACGAAGAAGTTGATCTTGAGATTCCTGAAAAAGATTTAGAAATCACAACAAGCCGCTCAGGTGGTGCAGGCGGACAAAATGTAAATAAAGTTGAGACTGCGGTTAGAATTCTTCATGTACCTACTGGTATTGCTGTTAGATGTACTCAAGAGAGGTCTCAACTTCAAAATAAAGATAAAGCAATGGCACTATTAAAATCAAAATTGATGGTGATAGCATTAGAGCAAAGGGCCGCAGAGATTGCTGATATTCGTGGAGATATTGTTGAAGCTGCTTGGGGAAATCAAATTAGAAATTATGTTTTCCATCCGTATCAGATGGTAAAAGATTTACGAACTGAAGAAGAGACAACAGATGTGAATGCAGTGATGAATGGGGAAATAGATATTTTTATTCAGTCACTTTTAAGGCAGAATATTGAAGAATCATAAATTTCTTTGAATATGAGTAGTAGAAATACTTCTAATGACGTCGCGAAGAAAGCAACTCCACCTCCAAGTTTTGTCAAACTTGCGATGAAAAATATGGTTCGGAAAGGCAGTCAAAGCATATCTCATTTTGGTTTAACAGCATTGGGCTTTCTTGGCTTTATTCTGTTAGTTGCTGTGCTTGGAAAACCTAATATTCCTCATTAACTTTATGGAGAGTCATTTGACTAGTAAGTCTAAAATAGACATAGATCTTTCTTTCATACCCTACCCAGTTCAAACTTTAGATGTCTCTGTGGAGAAAGAACCTTTGGAGTTGATGAAAAATTCAAGCCCATGGATAAATGAGATAAGCAGTTGGATTAGATTTATACAAGTAAATGCAACATTGAAGTGTCCAAGAGTTGTAAGAAATGCTACTCAACTTAGCTTAGGGTTGGAATTAACTAATGATGAGAAAATTCTTGATTTAAATTATGCTTGGTTAGGACAGTCAAAAAGCACAGATGTGCTTTCATTTCCCATTCTTGATGAGACATTTTTTGGTGTTAATGATGAATGTATCGAATTGGGTGACATAGTGATCTCAGTCCCAACAGCAATCAGGCAAGCCAAAGATAATAACGCTGAATTATTTAGAGAGCTTAGATGGCTTGCGACTCACGGACTTTTGCACCTTTTGGGCTGGGACCATAGTGACGAAGAGAGTCTTAATAGTATGCTTTTGATACAAGACCAACTTCTTAATATAAGAGGTATTGTTTAAAGTAAAGAATAAAGACTTACAAATATGGTTCCAGAAATATCCAATGATTCTGATAGAGACATAAGGAACATGTCTAAAACTCTTAAGAGATCAAACAAAAGGTCATCTTGGAGGATAGCGAAAGATCTACCAACGAGCTTTTTGTATGCTGGGAAAGGCTTAGGATATGCTTTCTCTACTCAAAGAAATTTTCGGATTCACGTATGTTTTGCAGTGACAGCATTTTCTCTAGGTTTTTTTCTTGGACTCGATAAAAGTGATTTAGCAATAATGTCCCTTACAGCAACTATCGTGCTGGTACTTGAATTGCTTAATACAGCTATTGAATCAGTTGTTGATTTGGCCATTGGGAAGCGATTTCATCCTCTCGCACAAATTGCCAAAGATTGTTCGGCTGGGGCAGTTTTAGTAGCTTCAATCAGTTCGGTGCTGATTGCTATTTTATTATTATTTCCTCCATTACTAAAACAATTAGGAATTTAATCGCTTAAAAATTATGTTTTTGGTAATCGACAATTATGACAGTTTCACATATAACCTCGTTCAATATTTGGGCGAATTAGCTTCTCAGCATCCTATTGCATCAGAATTAATAGTTAAACGTAATGATGCTATTACAATTGGTGAAATTACAGATTTAAATCCGGATGCGATTTTGTTATCTCCCGGTCCGGGAGATCCTAATCAATCTGGTGTTTGTTTAGATATATTGTCTGAAATATCGACAAAAATACCAACTCTTGGCGTTTGTCTTGGCCATCAGGCTATTACTCAAGCATTCGGTGGAAAAGTAATAAGAGCCAAAGAACTAATGCATGGTAAAACATCTAATGTTTTGCATAAAAGTACTGGAATCTTTAAAGACCTTCCTAACCCCTTAATAGCGACTAGATATCACAGCTTAATTGCGGAGAGTGAGAGCTTCCCAGATTGCTTAGAGGTTACAGCCTGGTTAGAGGATGACACAATTATGGGTATAACTCATAAACATTTTCCGCACATACACGGGGTACAATTTCATCCTGAGAGTGTGTTGACTGAGGCTGGTCATAAGTTGCTTTCCAACTTCTTAGATATTGCGGATAGTAATTAACGTCTTAGAAATTATAGACGTACCTAATCTAACTTATACATCATCAATAATCTTGAAAGCTGACCAGAACCTCGTCATTTGCTCAATCGTTCCAATACTTACTCTGATAGAACCTTTTAAATTTTTTTTCTTATCCATATTGCGAATTAGAATTCCAGATGACTTCAGCTTTTGCTCTACATGTTTTGGATTTGATTTTGGCCACAGTAGAAAATAGTTGCCTCCCTCCATATGATGCTTAACGTGGTACTTCTCTAATTGAACTTTGATCCATTTACGAGCCTCAAGGACTTCATTTACATAAAAATCAGTATAGGGTTGGTCTTCTAGTGCAGCAAATGCAGCAATCACAGCAAAGCTGTTGACGTCATAAGGGCCAGTAACCCTTTTAACTATATCAATTACTTTTGAATTACCAATAGCAAACCCAATTCTTAAGCTTGCTAAACCAGCAGTTTTTGAGAGGGATCTTAGTACAACAAGATTAGGTATCTTTTGGAAATTTACAAAAGGTAGAACACTATCACCTGTAAACGCCTCGTAAAGCTCATCGACAACAACTAGTGTTTTGGAAGAAAGTTTTGTAATCTCTAAAATTCTCTCTGGTTTCAACCTTGTGCCTGTAGGGTTATTTGGGTTGCAGATGAGTAAAATTTTGGGATTATTTTGAGAGACGAATTTATAAATTTTATCAAATGGGTATTGAAAATCGCTCCCTTCATAAGGTATTGAGTTGATTTTCATTCCTCTCATTTGTGCACAAGGAGTGTAATATCCAAAAGTAGGCGATGTCGTAAGCATTAGATCATTAAAGTCGCCATAAGCATGAAAAATAGCATTTATTGCTGCATCAACTCCATTAAAAATACCAACTTCGGATGAGTTTATAAATACGTTTGAATTCTGTTTGATTAGAGTTTCTACAACTTTTTCTTTTAAACCTGAGTATTCAGGATAAATAGAAATTTCGTCTCTACTTATTTTTCTGAGAGATTTAATTACTAATGGGCTTGGTCCAATGGTGTTTTCATTAAAGTCAAGTCTAAGTAAATTTCGCCTTCCTTCGAGTGGTGCTGAATATGGCTGTAAATCCCCGATATTTTTACGAGGTTTAGGTAGCTCAATAAATGAATTTTCTGCTTTTTCCATTACATTCTTTCCAGAGTGGGTATGCCTAATAAACTCATCCCTAGCTTAAGTGTATCTGCAGTGATAGAACATAAAGCAAGTCGACTAGTTCTTGAGGGCTCACTTGCTTTTAAAATAGGAACTTGATCATAGAATCTATTAAAGATCTGACTTAATTCAAACAAATACCCGCATAGTCGATTAGGAAGAAGTTCTTTTTCAACTTCAGCTACAATAGAATCAAAGTGCAATATCTTTCTAATCAAAATCCATTCTTGTGGTTCATTGAACTGGAAATTATTACACGATTTATTTAAATCTCCACCTTTGCGAGATATTCCGGCTATTCGAACCAATGCATAAAGTAAATATGGAGCTGTATTTCCTTGCAAAGAGAGCATCTTGTCAAAACTAAATTGGTAATTAGAAACTCTATTTTGACTTAGATCCGCATACTTGATGGCTGCAATCCCAACAGTATTGGAGACTTGATCTATAAAGCTTTCATTTTCGCATCTGCTTTCGTTTTTAAGACGATCTTTAAGATCCTTTCTTGCTCGCTGAATTGCTTCATCCAGAAGATCAACTAACTTAATTGTTTCTCCAGAACGAGTTTTTAACTTCTTACCATCTTCTCCTTGAACAAGACCAAACGGCACATGTTCGATTTGGCAATGTGCAGGAATCCAATTTGCAAGCTTTGCAATTTGAAAAACTCCATAGAAATGTGATGCTTGGCCAGCATCAGTAACATAAATCAATCGGAATGCACCATCTCCATGTGGGGGGGGGGTTAATCTGTATTTTATCGCCGCTAAATCAGTTGTTGCATAATTGAAACCTCCGTCACTTTTTTGAATAATTATTGGTTGAGGTTTTCCGTCTTTTCCCACTAGACCATTAAGAAAAATACACTGAGCGCCTTGATCATTTATGAGTAAATTTTTAATTTTTAAATCATTAATAACATCTACCAAAAATTTGTTATAAAAGGATTCACCTCTTTCAGTCAACTTAATATCAAGTCGATCGTAGATCTTTTGAAACTCTTTTCTAGATTGATTACAGAGTAATTGCCACGCAATAAGACTATCTTGATCACCTGCTTGTAAATTAACAACCTCACTTCTTGATTTGCTTTGAAAGGTTTTATCTTCATCAAATCTTTTTTTTGCTTTACGATAAAAATTCACGAGATCGCTTATTTCCACAACATCTTTGGTATGCAGTGCCTCTGGCACAACCTCTTTAAGATGAGTGATGAGCATGCCAAATTGTGTTCCCCAATCACCGACATGGTTGAGTCGTAAGACTTCATAACCACAGAATTCAAGAACCCGTGCTAAGGAGTCTCCAATGATTGTTGATCGTAAATGACCAACATGCATTTCTTTGGCGATATTAGGACTGGAAAAATCAATTATCACACGGTTATTGATTTTTCCCTCTCCTGTTTTTTTACGACTAAATTGTTTTAGCGGTACGCCCAATCTTTTATCATTTAGACGAAAATGGATTTCAGAGATAAGTGTTTTTGAATTTATAGATAGGTTTATGAAACCCGGACCCGCGATGAGTGGTGGATTACAGATCTTGATGAATTCATTATCATTTTGTAGTTGATCAGCTATTTGTTTTGCAATAACACGTGGAGATTGTTTAATTTCTTTAGCAAGTGACAAAGCACAATTTATTTGAAAATCTCCAAATTCTGGCTTGGATGCTGGAACTAAATTAGAACCTTTAAGTATTGAAGCGGTTTTTGAACTTCGATTTTCTTTTGGGAATACTTTGATCAAAGTTCTATTGAGGGCTTCTTCTAATTTGGCGGATATATTAATCATGATGTTTTTTTGTTGGTTAAATACTTTTAAGATTTTTTGTATTTGTTGGATGTTTAAGAAAACTCTTCATTCATTGTTCAGTCATAGCGCATGCTAATATCTATCCATTTGCTTTTCGTAATAGGGGCACTTGTTGAGATTAAATCAATACCGGTGGAAATATAGTCTGTTAAATTATTTGGGTTGATTCCAGAAACTTCAATAACAATACTTTGTGAGACGTATTTGGAATTTGTTTTTTTTGATAGTTGACGTAATTCGGGAACTAATTTCTCTATAGTTTGAATAGACATTTCATCAAGTAAAACCCCATCAGCACCTGCCTCTACAGCCTCTTTCGCTTGTATGGGAGTTTCTGCTTCAACTATTATTTTTTTTGGCCAAGGGATAGTTTCTTTTAAAATTCTGACACTATCTCTTATCCCCTTAGACCATTCAATATGATTTTCTTTCAACATGGCAGCATCATCTAATCCAAGTCTGTGATTAATTCCACCACCACAATGAAAAGCATATTTTTCAAATATTCTCAAACCTGGTGTCGTTTTGCGGGTGTCTGCTAACTTCACATTGGTTCCTGATAACTTAGTTACTAGTAAAGCTGTCGATGTGGCTATACCAGAAAGATGCATGGCAACATTCAGAGTTATTCGCTCTCCTGCAACTAAGGAGGAGGAGGATCCTTTTAATTCAATGAGCCTTTGATTCTTCTCAAACTTTTGACCATCCTTCATTAGTAGTTGAATATCAACTTTGGGGTCAATTTTGCCAAATATTAGTTTGACGAGATCTCCACCACAAAAAATCCCATTTTCTTTTGCGACCCAATGAGCTGATGCACTTCTTTCGTTCAGGACAAATCTCGTAAGATCTCCATCACCGAGATCTTCCTCAATCCAGGTATCTAGTATTTTGTGTAGCTTTGGAGAGCGAAAATCCACAATACAACAATTACATTGAACACTATACCAATGCTAAAACCATTTATAAAAAATATGTTTTTCATTTTTCAAAATTTATCTATTTATCTCAATCAATATAAGTTTTTAGCTAATAGGAACTTTTTAATATCTTTTCTGTGTTATGTGGTTTAATTAAAATAATATAACTATTTTGATCAAGTGGACGTTGTTCATAGTGTGAATATTATGGTTGCTCTATTGATTGGAGCAGTTTGCTATTACTTATATTATATCTTTACTATTGACAATAACTAGTAGGTAAAAAATTTATTATTTGCCAATACAGAATTTTGAAAATATATTATCAAGTAAGCCTTCTGTTAAATCATCCCCTGTTAGTTCACCTAAGTAATTAATAGCTTGTCTTAAATCAATAGTCCAGAAATCCCATGGTAGATTTTCAGCAAAAACCCTATCCATATTTTTCAGTGATCCCATTGTCGAATTTGCAAGATCAAGTTGTCTTTCATTGAGTGCAATTTCTAATCCATGAGTTTGAGAAGAACCACATTTTTTTAGTAGATTATTGATTAGATCGACCTCGCCTTGCCCAGTCTTTGCACTTATGATGACTTTCTGATTTTCCTCTGAAATATATTTTTGATTTTTTTCATTGTGATTATTACTCTTTAAGTCAGATTTATTCCCAACAATTAAGCGAGGAATATTTGTGGGTAATTGTTTTAGTATCAATTCGTCTTCTCTAGTCCATCCCTCTGAACAATCAAAGATTAATATAATGAGGTCTGATTGGATTAAAGTTTCTTTAGTTCTGGATATTCCTATTTTTTCGATGATATTTTTAGTTTCTCTAATACCTGCTGTATCAATAAAAGTTACGGGTATACCTTCTAATACTATCTCACTTTCCAAAAGATCTCTGGTGGTTCCAGGTAGGTCAGTAACGATGGCTTTTTCTTGTTTTGAAAGCCTATTCATTAATGAGCTTTTCCCTACATTGGGCCTGCCTGCGATAGCAACTTTTAGACCAGAACGAACCCTGGATCCTCTTTTTGCATTTTCTATTAGTTCGTTCAGTTCTCTTTTAATTGCAATAATTTCATTCTTGACTTGTGTCTCATCTAAAATTGGTAGATCTTCTTCAAAATCTATTCTTGCTTCAATTTCTGTAAGTTGCTCCAGCAAGCGTTGCCTGATTGATAAAATCTTAGTATGAATATCGCCTTTGATACCATTAATTGCAAGTTCGGCTGCTTTTTGACTCCTTGCTGAAACTAGTTCACTAATCGACTCTGCTTGTGTGAGGCTTATACGACCATGAAGCACTGCTCTTTGACTAAACTCGCCTGGCTCTGCTCTTCGAGCATCTGGGAAAGCTAGTATTCTCTCAAGAATCCTCTGTACTGGAATGATTCCACCATGGCAATGTATTTCTACAACATCTTCACCTGTAAAGCTTCGCGGCCCTCTCATTACAAGAATTAGAACTTCATCAATATAGTTTTTTTGATTTTCTTCAGTTACGTGACCGTAAAGCACTTTGTGAGAGCTCCAATCCTGAATTCCAGGAACATCAACAATACTTTTACTTATCTCAATTGCAGCGCAACCAGATATCCTAATCGCAGCGATACTTCCTTGCCCGGGAGAAACCGCAGTTGCAATTGCCGCAATAGTATCTTCAGTAGGAGAAAACGAATTCATGAATCAATAGTCATGCAATCTTCTCTAAGATCAAATTTAGCTTTCCCTTTGTTAACAAGATTTATTGAAACATGAGAAATATAGTCCTCAATTTAATACAAAGAATTCGTAAATTTATCTCTTGGCTCTGGAATCAGGAAGGTTTGCCTTCTCAGAGAGCATTAGGCTTAGGTATAGGAATATTCAGCGGTTGTTTTCCTTTTTTTGGTTTACAAACTTTGATAGGTGTTTTTTTAGCAAAACTTTTTAAGGGAAATAGTATATTGGCAGCTTTAGGAACTTGGATTAGTAATCCATTTACTTATGCACCTCTGTATTATTTAAATTACAGAGTTGGTTCTTCATTTCTTGATAAAAATAATAATTTAGTAGATTTTAGTCATATAACTACTAATGAGTTGTGGTCTCAAGGTTGGTATCTTAGTTCACGACTTCTATTGGGCTCGATTTGTGTGGGTCTTATGGCTGGAATTATTGGTGGTATTGGCTTATATATTTCTCTTAAGATATTTTCAAAGTAAAATAAAAAAATCTTTATTCAAATATTTCTTTTATTATCATCTGATTCTTGAAAATTACTTAATACCTGTTCTTGCAATATCTAAGACATCAACCATTGAACGAATTTGATTAATAGTAATCTCTAATTGATTTACACTTTCTAGCTCAACTTTCAGGTCTATGCATGCAGGTTTACCGTATGAAGTCTGAACTCTTGCATCGATTACATTAATACCTCTATCTGAAAGTCTCATTAATATGTCTTTTAGTACTCCTACTCGATCAATAACTTCAATCCTTAATTGAATAGGAAACTTTTCTTCTTCAATACGTTTATTGCTATTCCACTGGACTGATAGTTTTCTGTTATTAGGTATTGATTCTATATTGACACAATTTATACGATGTATAGTTATACCGTGATTTCCAAGTGCGACTGTCCCAATTATTGATTCCCCTGGTAAAGGACTGCAACAACCCCCTAGTCGATAGTCAAGCCCCTCTAACCCAACTATGGGTGAATATTTTTTTTGAGAGACCTTAGATTTATTTGAAGCTAGATATGCTTGTGTTCCTATTTGGCTTGCTAGCTCGAGATCACTTAATTCAGCCTCAGGTATTTGGTTTTGTATTTTAATTTCTTCTCTAAATCTATTAATTACTTGATGCAGAGTTAAAGCCCCAAATCCAAGTGAGGCTAATAAATCGTCTGTAGACTTAAGATTAAATTTTTCTGCAACTTTTGTTATGGCATAACCTTTAAGTAAATTATCAATTCCTTTACGACCAAATTCTTGTTCTAATAATTCCTTTCCTCTTGATATCGTTTCTTGACGATGACTTTTTTTGTACCATTGTCTGATGCGATTCCTAGCTGTGGGTGTGGCAACATAATTTAACCAATCTAAGCTTGGATGAGAGTTTTTATGAGTGAGAATTTCTACAAAATCTCCATTTTCGAGAGGTGTTGAGAGTACACATAGGCGGTCATTAATTCTAGCCCCATTGCAATGATTTCCCACCTCAGAGTGAATGCGATAAGCAAAATCGATTGCTGTTGAGCCGTTCCTTAATCCCAAAACATCTCCTTTTGGAGTGAAAACAAAAACTTCTTCATCAAATAAATCTTCTTTGATTGATGTAAGATAGTCATTATGATCATTTACGCCATCTTCTTGTTGCCATTCAACTAATTGACGCAACCAATTAAATTTTTCTGAATCAGGATTAGCTGGAGATCCTCCTTCCTTGTATTTCCAATGAGCTGCAATTCCAAATTCAGAAACTCTATGCATTTCTGGAGTTCTAATTTGCACTTCAATAGGTCTGTGCCTGCCAATTACAGATGTATGCAAAGATTGGTAGCCATTTGGTTTTGGAAGGCCTATATAGTCTTTGAAGCGTCCAGGTATTGGCCTGAATGTATCATGTACAACCGCCAGAGCTCGATAACATGTTTCCACGTCTGAGGCAATAATTCTAAGTGCTGCAACATCAAAAATTTCATGAAACTCTTTTTGTTGCCTTTGCATTTTGCTCCAAATTCCATATAAATGCTTTGGCCTTCCATTTACTTCACATTGATGAAGTCCTGCGGAGTTCAAACGGTCTTTCAGTAATTGAACAGTTTTATTCAATCTTTCTTCTCTTTCACTACGCTTGCTAGCTATCTGTTGTTGTATTTCGCGGAAGGGATCGGGTTCTAAAAGTTTAAATGCTAAATCCTCTAATTCCCATTTTAAACGACCTATTCCTAGGCGGTTAGCGAGTGGAGCATAAATTTCTCTTGTTTCTTTAGCTATTCGAGTTTGCTTCTCTTTACTTAAGTAACTAATAGTACGCATGTTATGAAGCCGATCTGCAAGTTTAACTAGTACAACTCGAATATCGCTAGCCATAGCTAGAAACATTTTACGTAGGTTTTCTGCTTGAGCTTCTGTACGATTGTTAAAATGGATGCCACCTAATTTAGTAACACCTTCAACTAGATATCTAACTTCACTGCCAAAATAACCCTCTAGTTGTTTTGGTGTTATGTCTGTATCTTCGACGACGTCGTGCAAAAACCCTGCTGCTATCACGCTAGCACTTGCACCTAATTCTCTTAGTAAGTCAGCTACCGCAACTGGATGGGTAATGTAGGGTTCACCACTTTTCCTGAATTGACCTTTATGTAATTGATATGCAAGATCAAAAGCAGCAACTAAAAGTGCCTCAGAGTCTCTTGGGCAACTTTCTCCTATTCCTGGCGGGATATTTTCAATGCAATTTTTCAACCATTCTGGCAAAATAATTTCATAATCATCGATATGTTTAATCTGATGAGTTCTAAGTTGTGGCTGGCCATCAAAAAATTCTTCACAGACTGTATTTGTCTGGTTTGAATTGTGTACAGAGTTGACTTTTGGCATCAGCACTGAAGCTTAATTTATTTTATTCAAACTCAACATTTCTTGCTACCTATTTATGAATAATTGCTCAAAAGAAGTTTTAAAGATAAATAAGCTGAGCACTATTTATCCAAATAGTAATACTTACGTATTAAACGGATTAAGTCTGAAGATGAACCGTGGGGATAGGCTCGCATTAGTTGGTAGTTCAGGTTGTGGTAAAAGTACTGTTGCTAAGGCTGTCATGCAGCTTCTTCCTAATGGATGTATTTGTGATGGTGAGATTTTTCTAAATGGAAAAAACTTATTAAAATTTGATGATGATTCTTTGCAAACTTTTAGAGGGAAAGAGGTTGGATTAATTTTTCAGGATCCAATGTCCCGTTTAAATCCTTTGATGACAGTGGGTGATCATTTGGTTGATACTTTTAAGGCTCATGATGATTATGAACCAACTAATAACTTAGTCGCAAAAGCTAAAATTTTATTAGAAAAAGTTGGAATAGATCCTTTAAGATTCAAATCTTTTCCACATGAATTTAGTGGAGGTATGCGACAACGTGTTGCAATTGCTTTAGCAATTTGTCTAAAACCTTCTTTGATAATTGCTGATGAACCTACAACTAGCTTGGATACCCTAGTTGCTGATCAAATAATGAAGGAATTGAGTTTACTTTGTGATGAGATTGGGACTTCTTTATTATTGATTAGTCATGATTTATCTATGGCATATAAATGGTGTAATAAAATTGCGATACTTAATCGAGGTATTATAGTAGAATCTGGAAATATAAAAGAGATAGTTGTTAATCCTAAAACTGATATTGCTCAAAGATTGGTGAATGCAGAAAAAATTTTAGAAGGATCTGAGAGAGAAATAATGGATAAAAGTCATCCATTATTGAGAGTAAATAGATTACGCTGTTGGCATGATTTAGGCTCGTGGCCATTCAATTCTTTTTGGTTGAAAGCAGTTAATGAAGTAACTTTTTCTCTACATGAAGGAGAGACCCTTGGGATTGTAGGTCCATCAGGATGTGGTAAGAGCACTCTAAGTAAGGCTTTGACCGGCTTATTGCCTAAAAGAGGTGGAAGTGTGTCATTTCTCGGAAAGAATATTTCAACAATAAATAATAAATCTATAAAACAATTACGCAAAAATATTCAAACTATTTTTCAAGATCCCTCTGCCTCCTTGAATCCCAAGATGTCAGTCATAGATGCAATTATAGATCCAATTCTTATCCATAAATTGTTAAGTCGATCTCAAGCTAGAGAAAAAGCTCGTAATCTTTTAGAGCTAGTTGGTTTAAAGCCTTCAGCCATGTATGAACAACGATTACCTTCTCAACTTTCAGGTGGTCAACAGCAAAGAGTAGTTATTGCAAGAGCACTCGCACTTAGCCCAAAAATACTTATTTGTGACGAAAGTGTAAGTATGTTAGATGCAGAAATTCAAGCTGAAGTTTTGGAGTTACTACGCTCTTTGCAACAGGAATTAAAGCTGTCTATGTTATTCATAACTCACGACTTATCAGTCGCGGCAGGCTTTTGCCATAGAGTATTAGTGTTTGATAAGGGGAAAATTATTGAAGAGAACTCTGGTAAAAACTTGTTAAATAATCCTCAAAAATACCTAACAAAACAGATGGTTAAAGCATGCCCTAGGCTTCCATAATAATATTAGTTTGAGCTTTTAATACCTTTAAAATTTTTTCAAAATTATCAGGCAGTGGAGCTGTGAATTTCATTTTCTCTAGTGTTATTGGGTGTATTAAACCCAATTCAAATGCATGTAATGCTTGGCCACTAAGTTTAATTGGCAATTTTTTACATCTACTATAAGTTTGATCACCCACAATTGGATGTCCCATGTGTGCACTATGAACACGAATTTGATGCGTCCTGCCAGTGTCAAGTTTGAATTTAAGAAGAGAAAAATTTCCCAGATTTTCAACTAAACTCCAATGAGTACAAGCATATCTACCAGATGCCTCATCAACCACAGCATATTTTTTTCTATCTTTTGGATGTCGACCAATACAGCCTACAATCATACCTTTATTTTCTTTAATTGAACCATGAACAACAGCAATATAATTTCTTGAGGCAACTCTTTTTTGAATTTGAACTTGTAATTTGACTAAGGCTTCTTGAGACTTAGCTACAACAATACATCCAGTTGTATCTTTATCTAAACGATGAACTATTCCAGGTCTTAATTTGCCACCGATGCCGGGTAAGTCTGGGCAATGATTGATTAATCCATTGACTAAAGTTCCTGATCTATTCCCTGGTGCTGGATGAACTGTTATTCCTGCTGCTTTGTTAATGACTATTAAATGATCATCTTCAAAAAGAATATCTAAATCAATTTTTTCAGGTTTTAAGTAAGGTAGAGGCTCAGGTGGTGGAACCCAAAGTTGAATTATGTCCCCTGGTCTAACGGGTGTTTTCGCTTTTCCAGTTTTACCGTTAACTTTCGCGAACCCCGCTTCAATGAATTTCTGGATGTGAGCTCTACTTTGCTCGACCCGTTGACTTACCAGCCATCTATCAAGCCTCATGGGCAAGGGTTTTTCGTAAGTAGCCTGAAATAGTTCACCTGGGCCTTGCCCAAATTCATGTTTGATTTCTTTATCCATTAGGGAAGCTCAAGAGAGATATTTCCCAATAAATTTTTGCGAAAATCATCAAGTAATCTTTGAGCCATCCTTTGAACATCTCCGGAAGTGTGACGTTGAGCTGCTGAAAGTAGCCATAATGATTTATCTGTAATGCATCTATTGACAAATATTCCATACCTATTTTGAAGACACATTGACTTAATTCCAGATTCTTTTATGTTTTCTAATGTCTCGAGGAGATTCATAAAGTTAATAGCTACCTGCTCAGTATCGTATGCGGCTTGACCTATATCGTCACAAATTGCCAGCTTCAGTGCGGCATTTTGATCTTCTAATCTAGGAGGTAGAACCCCAGGAGCATCCAATAGATCAAGATCTTGTCCCAACCTAACCCATCTCAAACTTCTCGTGACCCCAGGTTTTCTTGAGCTAGATACGACTTTTTTTCTCACGAGCCTGTTTATGAGAGCAGATTTACCAACATTTGGGAAACCAAGAGTTAAAACTCTAATTGCACGACTTTTCATTCCCCGGTCATGACGTCTTTGATTTAACTCTTGACCAGCTCGAAGTGCGGCATGTTTTATTTGAAGGACGCCTGTTCCAGCTTTTGCATCACACCACCATGGCACTTTCCCTTCTGACCTTAATTTTTTGTCCCAAGCTTGATGTGCCTCGACATTTATCATGTCCTTTCTGTTAATAACTAATATTTGCTTTTTACCTTTTAACCATTTTTGAAGATATGGATGGGAAGTGGCTAGGGGGATCCTCGCGTCTCGCACTTCCAAAATAAGGTCAACTTTCTTGAGATGCTCCTTTAATTTTTTTTCTGCTTTAGCAATATGCCCTGGATACCATTGTATGAGCTGCTTATTCACGGAATTTGAGGGGATTTGGTTGAAATTGACAATATAAAAAAATGTAAAAATTGATTTTGATTTATTTTGGACGAGTAGTTTTGGTTACACAAATTTCAATTTATCATTTGAAAAGATCAAGTTAGTTATTAACAATAACTGAATTTTTCTAAACATACTTATATGAGTCAAATTTGATATCTCGATCTCTATTGATAGAATAACAATAATTAATGTCTTACAGAATACAAAGTTTTCCTACATTCTGGGTTTTATAGAGAATCTCTTTGTTTTGTGACTTTCAAAGTTTTTTTTTCACCGTATTTGCAGGTATTGTAAGGGATTGTTCATTATTTAAACAAAAGAATTTAAATTTTTAAATAGCCGTTTTAGTTTTTATAGGTTTAGGATGATTTTTTCTTTGTCTTAGTAATTGCCCAATTGGTGCCTTTAAAGAGCTATGGTCACTCAGTTTCCTTCTTGAATCAGATACATTATGTCTAAGCGTTCCCTGTCAAGTCTCGGCGCTGAAGACTTATGCGGCAAACGTGTTTTAGTTAGAGTTGATTTTAATGTCCCATTAGGAGATGAGGGACAAATAACTGATGACACTAGAATTCGTGCTGCACTGCCAACTATTAATGACCTTTTAGAGAAAAGTGCAAGAGTTATTCTTTGTGCTCATTTTGGTAGGCCAAAAGGGGAGGTTAATGAAAAAATGCGATTGACTGCTGTTGCTCAAAGATTAAGTGAATTGCTTGGTAAAACAGTTTTAAAAACTGAAAGCTGCGTAGGAGCTGAAGCTAAGTCCAAAGTAGATGGAATGTCCAATGGCGATGTTGTACTTTTGGAAAATGTGAGATTTATTTCTGGTGAGGAGAAAAACGATGCAGAGTTTGCCAAGGAATTAGCTTCTTTGGCAGAAGTTTATGTTAATGATGCCTTTGGAGCTGCTCATCGAGCTCATGCTTCAACTGAGGGAGTTACAAAGTTCTTAAGTCCTTGTGTGGCGGGCTATTTAATGGAAAAAGAACTTAAGTATCTTCAAGGAGCTGTTGATCAACCTCAAAGACCATTGGCCGCGATAGTAGGTGGTTCAAAAGTAAGTAGCAAAATAGGTGTCTTGGAATCTTTAATTGATAAATGCGACAAGATAATTATTGGTGGTGGGATGATATTCACTTTTTATAAAGCCAGAGGATTATCTGTTGGTAAGAGTCTTGTAGAAGAAGATAAGCTTGAATTAGCTAGTGCTTTGGAGAAAAAAGCCAAAGAAAAAGGGGTTGAGTTCCTTTTGCCAAGTGATGTTGTTTTAGCTGATAACTTTTCTCCTAACGCAAATAGTAAAGCTTCAAAAGTAGATGCTATCAGCGAAGGTTGGATGGGATTGGATATCGGTTCAGAATCAGTTGAACTCTTTCAGAGCGCTCTTAAAGATTGCAAAACTATTATTTGGAATGGACCAATGGGTGTCTTTGAATTTGAAAAATTTGCAAATGGAACTAATGCAATAGCGAAAACTTTAGCTGAATTAAGTGCTAAAGGATGCTGCACAATTATTGGAGGTGGAGATTCAGTGGCAGCAGTAGAAAAAGCAGGTTTAGCAAAAAATATGTCTCATATTTCTACCGGTGGTGGTGCGAGCCTTGAGCTTTTAGAAGGGAAAGTTCTTCCAGGAGTTTCTGCTCTAGATAATGACTAATAATTTCGATCTAAATATTTAACATTAAAAGTAGGCTTTTATAAACCTACTTTTATTTTCTTTGTAATTGAATATATTCCTTCAGGATGAGTGATAATTGCTGAAATAGTTTGAGTTCCAGGGTTTGATGGTGCTTGTATATATTTAAATAAACCACCTGATTGATTAGGTTTAATACCATAGATATCACTGGAAATATTCACTTTTTTTTCATTTTCAAGTATCATGATACCGCCAGCAGTTAATGATTTATCTAATGGTTTTTCTATAATTAGATTCACTTCATATTTTTCACCAGTAAGAACATTTTCTGGTGATAAAATTTTTATAACAAGAGGTGAACCTTGGCTATTAAGAATAGATTCCTCATTAATGACTTTATATTCTTTGATTTTATTTTTGTAAGTCTCTACCATAACTTTCTGTTTGGTACTCAGAGCATAGACTTGATCATTAATTTCTCTTGAAGAGTTTATATTTATAGCTAGTAATGATTTGTTTAGATTATTACTTATTGGTTGAATTGACCATTTAGTATCTTTATATTTATCCCTAAAAGCCTTATAGTTTTTATTGAATTTATTAAAAGATTTTTGTAGAAATATTTTCTTTATTTCGTCATCTTTCCCTAGGTTGAGCATTTCCTCCAATCTATTACTTAATAACTGTATTTCAATATTTTGACTCAAAGCAGAATTGAACATTAGAGGAAAAAGTAATAAAAAAAATATTGATTTCGCTATCAGTGATTTTTGCACGACTACCTTTTTTACTCAATATAACTTAGCCTTCGCGTAAAAGGTTTTTGAATTTATGCCTCGCCTTTTAATTGCTGCCAGTGGAACCGGTGGTCATATTTATCCTGCATTGTCTTTTGCTGAGTCACTCCCAAACGCTTGGGAAATCGAATGGCTTGGTGTACCTGACAGGTTAGAGATTGCTCTGGTTCCAAAAAAGTACAATTTAATAAAGCTAAAAGTCGGAGGATTACAAGGAAATATCTTTAGAAAAATGTTTGATTTGTGTAACTTACTTTTTGCTTCTATTCGAGTTTCTATTCTATTACGCCAAAAAAACATTAACGTTATTCTCACAACCGGAGGGTACATATCTGCACCTACTATCGTTGGTGCAAAAATGACTGGCATTCCTATTCTCTTACATGAATCTAATGCTATCCCTGGAAAAGTAACTAGGCTATTGGGTAGATTTTGCGATCACATTGCGTTAGGAATTCCATCAGCATCAAAGTATTTGAGAGGATGTAGAACAAGTTTTACTGGGACACCTGTTAGGTCAGAATTTTTTTTAGATCAATCTCTTCCTCATTGGGTACCTATCGGAGAGGGACTATTAGTTGTGGTTATGGGAGGTAGTCAAGGAGCAATAAAAATGAATGAGATGGTCAGAAATATCTTGCCTTGGTTAATTGAGAAGGGCTGTAGAGTTGTTCATCTGACAGGTAAAAATGATTGTTTTTATAAAAATTTAGATAAAGTGAAAACTCACTCAAACCTGGTTGTAAGACAATTTAGTAATGAAATATCGGCCCTACTACAAAATGCTGATCTTGCAATAAGTCGAGCAGGATCTGGTGCAATTTGTGAATTAATGGTAACTAAGACTCCTTCGATTTTAATACCCTACCCAACCTCTGCAGATAAACATCAAGAGCTAAATGCTGCTTATATGGCAAGTTGTGGAGGAGCCGTAATAGTTCATCAACATGATGCAGAAAAGGATATTTTGAAAAAAACATTATCTAATTTGATAGATTCTAATTCTCTAAATAAAATGAAATCAAATATTAATAATTGTGATCACTTGAATTCTAAGAGAAAGATATTAGATATTGTAAATTCTATTAATTAATGTAATATTTTAATGAGTTGATAATTTTTATATTTTGTTTTCTTTTTTGCAGGCTGATTCTGATCCAATTTTCACCTAAATTTAAAAATGATCTGCAATCTCTTAATAAAATTCCTCTTTTTTTTAACCTCTCAATAATATTTATCATAGAATTATCACTTTTAATTAATTGATAGTTTGTGGCTGTAGGCAATGGCTTAATAGTAGAAAAATTTGATAAATTTTTATCTAACCATTTCCCTTCTTCCTCTACCCATCTATGGATTTTCTTTAATCTTTTCTTGTGTAAAATAGAGTTTTTCATGATGAAAATTGTTGCATTTACTGCAAGTGTATTTACTGGCCATGGATCTCTTATCTTTTCCCATTTTAATAGCCTTTCAGAGTTCGCGACAGCATATCCAATCCTTAAGCCTGCAATACCTAAAAACTTAGTTAAACTCCTTATTACTACTAAGTTTGCATGCTTTTTAGTCAGATCAATTATTGATTGGTTCTCTCCCCCGGGTGTAATAGAAATAAATGCTTCATCGCATATTACAAGTTTATAGTTAGCTAATAGATTTTTTATGGAAGAACGACTCCATAATTGTCCAGTTGGATTGTGTGGATTTGTAATCCATAAGACATGAGTCTTTGGTTTAATTGGAAAATGTTGAGGCTCTCTAGTATTCCAAAATAATGGTAAAGGACTATATATATAAGGTGCATTCCAGCATCTCAAAGCTCTTTGGTAATCTCCAAAACAAGGGGAGGGTAAAGAGCTTGTGCCATATAAACTTGCATCTCTAGCTGCCCAAGTAAATAATTCAGAGGCTCCATTACCTGGTAAAATCATTGAAGGTTCAATTTTATGCCATTTTGAAATAGCATTTTTGACTTCAAAATAACTTCTATCGGGATAAGATTTAATTGATCCATTTTTTATAGTTTTAATAATATTATTTCTTAGTTTCTTAGGTAAATTAAAAGGTACTATTGATGCACTAGCATCTATTATGTTTTTTGCATGTAAATCTAATTCTCTAGCTTCTTTTTCAAGATTACCTCCATGAGCATCAAAGTTTACTTTCATAATATTTCATACAAATTGTGTTAATTTTAAAAGAAAAAATATCATCATTTATAGAATTAACGTTTATTTTTATTTCCATGGTGATTCGGAACCGATTGCCTCTTTAATATTTTTGAATCCGTGCTTTTCCATTTGTAAGGTTAATCCATCTAAAATATCGGGAACTAAATTTGGTCCTTCAAATATCCAACCTGTGTAAATTTGAACTAATGATGCACCAGCCGCAATTCTCTCCCATGCTGTTTTTGCTGAGTTGATTCCACCTACGCCAATCAGGGGCAAATCATCTTGAGTACTTCTTCTTAGCCTTCTTATAACTTCTAGTCCTCTTTTTTGCAGAGGTACTCCACTTAAGCCTCCACTCTCTTGATCAAGAGTATTTCCGGTGGTGATTTTTAGGTTTTTCAAATTAAATCTATTTAAGCTTGTATTAATGGCAATAATCCCCTCGATACCATTATCCATTGCAACTCTGGAGATATCATCAATTTCTTCGTTTGAAAGATCAGGAGCTATTTTTATTAGCAAAGGAGGACAGTTTGATAAATCTTTTAGAGTTCTTATTAATTTTGTTATTTCTTTTGTTCTCTGTAGTGAGCGAAGACCGGGAGTGTTGGGAGAACTGACATTTATTACTGCATAGTCTGATAAATGAGCTAATAGTCTGAGAGATGAAAAATAGTCTTTATAAGCTTCATTGAGAGGGGTGATTTTTGACTTTCCTAAATTTATTCCTAAGACACAAGGTCTGTTACCTGGAGTGGGGATTTGTTGTTTTTCTATAGTTTTTAAAAATTCTTTTGCTCCTTCATTATTAAATCCCATTCGATTCAATGCAGCTTTCTCTTTCGCAATTCTGAAAAGTCTTGGTTTAGGATTGCCTTTTTGAGAATGCCAAGTAACCGTTCCTAATTCGGCGAAACCAAATCCAAAATAATTCCAAAGGCCAGCTCCAACTCCATTCTTATCAAAGCCAGCGGCAAGACCTAAAGGGTTTTTAAAATTAACACCAAAAACAACTTGATTTAAGCTTGCATTGCTTCTTTGTAAATCATTTGATGCTTGTGAAAGGATATTGGAGAAGATTGGAAAATTTCGATTTAGTGATGCGAATTTAATTGCATTGAGAGCTGAATTTGAGAGGATTTCAGCATCAATTCCCTCGTCTTGAGACAGAAGCTTGCCAAGGAAAATATTATAAAAATCGTTTTTTTTATTTTTGTACAAAATCTTTTAGTTGTATTTTTCGACCTTTTGAAAAAGCTACTGCAATTGAATCGACTCTATCATTATCCATATCTCCACTATGACCTTTGACATATTGAAGTTTTATTTTTGGGAGTTGAGGGTGGTCAAGAGCTTTCCATAAATCTTGATTGAGAACTGGCTTGCCAGAGGCAGTTTTCCAGCCTTTCTTTTTCCAGTTTGGCATCCACTTTTCCATTCCATCTATTAAATATTTGCTATCTGTTTTAATTGTTATCGAAGGGTTAAATTGTATTGTTTTAAGTTTTTCTAAGACAAATAATGCAGCGTGTAATTCCATTCGGTTATTTGTTGTTTCTGGGCTGAAACCACCGAATTCAACTTCACTCCCATCTTGAAATCTAATCAATGCACCCCAGCCCCCTGGACCAGGATTGCCACTGCATGCACCATCAGTGGCTGCTGAAATCGCAACTTTTTCTTCTTTAGACATAAAAAAAAACCGGTCTCAATAGACCGGTTTTATATAAGCAGAAAAAAGGTGTTTTTCCAGTAACGTTGTTTATTTTAAAGTTACTTTTCCGCCAACAGCCTCAATGGCTTTCTTTAAAGCCTCAGCATCTTCTTTTGTTGCTCCCTCTTTGATTGTTTTTGGAGCAGCTTCAACTAAGGCTTTTGCTTCGCCAAGTCCTAGACCTGTAGCGTTTCTAACTTCTTTGAGGACTTTGATTTTAGAAGAAGCTTCAAAGCTCTCTAAAACTACCTCAAATTCAGTTTTTTCTTCGGCAGCTTCGGCTCCATCGCCACCAGCAGCAGCTCCAGGAGCTGCCATGACAACGCCGGCAGATGCGGCAGCAGACACACCAAAAGCCTCTTCTATCTGCTTAACAAGCTCTGAAGCTTCAAGCAAAGATAGACTTTTTAGTGAGTCTAAGATTTCATCAGTTTTTGCAGACATGGTTTAAATCAGCAACTAAGTAAGTAGAAAACAAATTGTTTAACAAGAAGTATCAGCTCTCGTCGCCCTCAGAATGTTGTTTGAGTGATCTTGCAAGTCCAGAGGGAACCTCGTTGATGCCAATAGCGATTTTGCTTGTTATGGAATTCATTGCACCAGCAATTTGTGCCATAAGTGCTTCCTTGCTTGGAAGTTTTGCAATAGCTTTGATTTCATCTTGAGATAAAAGTTTGCCTTCGAAAAGACCTCCTTTGGTCTCAGATTTTTGAGTTTCCTTTTGAAATGCTTGAACAGCTTTAACAGCACTGCCAACATCACCTTTGATTAAAACAAAGGCATTAGTTCCAGTAAGCAATGATTCCAAACCAATCCAGGAATCTTTTCCTTTTATGGCTTGACGCATCAAGGTGTTTTTAGTGACCTTGCAGACGCCATCGCTTTTTTTCAATCTTGAGCGCAAGTCAGACATTTCTTTTGTGGATAAGCCCTTGTAATCAAGAACCAATGCCATTTCAGAATTGTCTAGTAGACCCTCTATGTTTTCGACGATCTGTTTTTTGCTTTCCAGCGTGCGGCCCATAATAATTGGATCGAATCGGGGGAAGAACTGGACATGCGGCCATATTCCTTTGAGGGGAATCGAGGCCGCTTAGATTCAATCCAATAAGATAAATCCTGCGAATGCCTCGGCGGGGTTTAATGATTCCGTTAAACCAAAGGTTTAATGGCGTTCAGACCTGCTTTCTCTGGCTGGGCACATGCCCTTGTAGCTAAATGCCACCATATTAACTTACAACAGTGAGGGTCACTTTTCTTTCTGCAAGTCTTGTAATTCGTTTATATCTACTTCTACTGATGGGCCCATAGTGGATGTAATAAAAAAACTTCTCCAGAATTTACCTTTTGCTCCGCTAGGTTTATTTTTTTCAATCGTTAGTTGCAAAGTCTTTAAATTTTCGAGTAACGCCTCTTCTGAGAAACTTGCTTTCCCAAATCGCACATGAACAATTCCTGCTTTGTCTGCTCTGAATTCAAGTTTTCCTGCTTTAAATTCCTTAATCGCTCCTGCTAGATCGGTCGTGACTGTTCCTGCTTTTGGATTAGGCATTAGTCCCCTAGGCCCAAGTACTCTCCCAAGCTTGGCCACCTTTGGCATCATGTCTGGAGTTGAAATTAAGAGATCAAAGTCCATTTCTCCTTTGTTGATTGAATCAACTAAATCTTCTTCTCCTGCCAGATCAGCACCAGCTTTAGTAGCTTCAGAAACTTTTTCTCCTCTCGTAACGACCGCTATTCTTATTTTTTGACCAGTTCCACTTGGTAAGGCAACTGTCGTTCTAAGTTGCTGGTCAGTATATTTTGGGTCGATGCCTAGTCTTATATGGGCTTCAATAGTTTCATCGAATTTTGCATTGGCATTTTCTTTAACTAGCTTGATTGCTTCAATTGGGGAATATGAACGCTCTTCCACTTTTGAAATTAGCGTTGTCATTCTTTTGGAAAAATTTTTCATAATAAATCGGGGTACTTTCGACTTTTACTTTTAGTCTCCCCCTGTTTTGTAAACGTTGAGATGATTTTACGATTTAATCAGTCCTTTATGGAAACCCCCATGTTTTTGGCTGTCCCTTCAATCACTTTCATTGCTGATTCGATACTGCTGCAATTGAGATCTGGAAGTTTTGTTTTCGCAATTTCTTCAAGTTGACTTTTACTAATTGAGCCAGCTGTACCTTTAGCTGATTCTCCTGAGCCTTTTGCAATGCCCGCTGCTTTGGTTATCAATACTGAAGCAGGAGGAGTTTTTGTTATGAAAGTAAAACTTCTATCTTCGAAAACAGATATCTCTACAGGAATAACAAAGCCAGCTTTGTCTTGAGTTCGCGAATTGTATTCCTTACAAAACGCCATTATGTTTACACCATGTTGACCCAGTGCAGGCCCGACTGGAGGAGCTGGATTGGCTTTGCCAGCCTGTAAGGCCAACTTAATCAGTGCTACTACTTTCTTTGCCATCGGCTGAAAATTGAACTAATGCGGAAAATCTGAACTTAGTCAGAAAAATTATTCATTGAATTTAGCTCTTTGACTGACCAGTCAGCAAAGCAATTTAAAAATCAATTTTGTTTAGTTATTTGAGAAAACTCAAGTTCAACTGGAGTTTCTCTACCAAAAATTGATAAAAGTGCCTTGAGTTTGTTTCTCTCTCCTGAAACTTCAATGACTTCTCCTTGGAAATCTTTAAAAGGACCAGAAGTAACAACGATCTGATCGCCCTCTTCTACATCCAGCTTGACAACAGTTTTCTTTTCCGCCGCTCTTTTGAAAATTCTATTAACCTCTTGCCTGCTGAGAGGGCGGGGTTTTATGTGCCCACGTGCTTTACCAGTAGCTCTACGATCTTCTGCACCAACAAAATTAATTACATTAGGAGTACTTCTGACAGCCATCATTGTGTCTTCATCCAAAACCATCCGAACAAGCACGTATCCAGGGAAAACCTTTTCTTCCGTGGTCTGCCTACTACCGTCTTTTTTTAGCTTTACAGCAGGTGTTTGAGGGATTTCTATTTCTATGATTCTGTCACTAACTCCTAAAGTAATAGCTCTTTGTTGAAGTGTAGCTTTTACTTTCTTTTCGCAACTTGACGCAACTTGAATTGCGTACCAACGTGCAATATTTGTTTTTATGGTTGGTTGTAAAAAATGTGATTGATCATCCTTACTTGTTTCTGATCTATCAATTATTTTTGAATCGTTTGTAGGAGAGATTTCAATATCTGACACTGGAAAAAAATAGTGAGTGGTTTAAAAGTTTTGAAAATCAACTCAGCGGAATATCTGAGTAGAAGCCCATCCATAAAAACGGCTTACAGCGGCGATTGATACTGCTGATAGAGTTACCATTAAAATCACAGCAATGGATTCGCTGAACAGTTGCTGGCGTGATGGCCATACAACAAGCTTCATTTCATCGATTGTAGAGGATAAAAAACTTTTTTTTAAGGTAGTTTTTTTCTTTTTTGAAGGAACTACCTTTTCTTGATCCTCTTGAGAGGTTGGACTTGTCACTTTGGAAAAATTAAAATGAAATTACTTTAAAGGAATAGCTATGAACCTACATTAACTCAAGTATTCAAGATTAGTTATCAATTAAAAAAAGAAGCTTTTTTGATTCATTATCTTCAGTTGCAACTCTAATTGATGTTGCATCTTTGAAAGCTTCTTCAAGGATTTGCGTCGCTAGTGGGTTTTCCAATCTTCTTCTAATAACTCTTCTTAACGGTCTTGCACCGTATTCAGGTTCATAGCCTTCATCCGCAAGATTTTTTATGGTATTTTCATCAACATAGAGATTTAATCCTTGGTTTTTGAGAAGCTTTTTTAATTCATCAAGTTGAAGTCGTACTATCTGTTTTAAATTTTCAGGTTTTAATGGACTAAATCTGATTACTTCATCAATTCGGTTCAAGAACTCTGGTCGAAAATATTTAGTTAAAGCTTCGTTGATTTTTTGATCTAATTCTTCTGCGAGAGTTTCTTTATTCGAATTTTCCCTCTGAACTTGAAGTGAATTATTTAAGATTTCCTTGCTTGCTAGATTGCTAGTCATCACAATTACAGTATTTCTAAAATCCACTGTTCGACCTTGAGAATCAGTGAGCCTTCCATCATCCAATACTTGTAAAAGTATGTTGAAAACTTCTGGATGAGCTTTCTCAATCTCATCGAGGAGTATCACTGCGTAAGGTCTTTTTCTAATTGCCTCTGTTAATTGTCCGCCTTCTTCATATCCCACGTATCCAGGGGGGGCTCCTAAAAGCCTTGAAACAGCATTCCTCTCCATAAATTCACTCATATCAAATCTCAATAAAGCATCATCTTCATCAAATAAAGAATTTGCTAGTGATTTAGCGAGTTCAGTTTTCCCAACACCTGTAGGGCCTAGAAAAAGAAAAGATCCAATGGGTCTTCTTATGTCTTGCATCCCAGCTCTTGCTCTGCGAATTGCTGCAGAAACTGCTTGAACAGCTTTTAATTGACCAATAACTTTTTTCTCTAAGTCTTGTTCTAAATTTAAAAGTTTTTGTCTTTCACCTGATAAAACTTTGTTAACAGGAATTCCAGTCCACCTTGAGACAACATCAGCTATGTCCTCAGGGTCAACTTGGGGATTTTGTATGAGATTTTGAAGTTCATTATCTTCAAGAACAGTGGCTTTTATTTCTACTATTCTCTCTTTAACTCGATAGTATTGTTCATATTTAAGTCTCTCTGCTTCTTCGTTATCACCAGAAATTTCTAATTCTCTGATTAAATTTTTTAATTCTTCAACTTTTATTTGAAGTTCTTGTAATTCAATTGATTTATCAATCTGATCTTGCCATTTTTGTTTGATCTGAGAGAGTTCATAATGGAGTAATTCTTTCTTTTCTTCAAGATTATTGAGAGTTTCTATGGTTGTATCTTCGTTTGTATTCAAAATTGCTAACTCTAAAGCATTGATTTGAGATTCTCTTTCTTCTATGATTTTTGGCTTTAATGCGGATTCTATTTTTACTTGAGCTGAAGCCTCATCAATTAAGTCAATTGCTTTGTCGGGTAGACATCTATCGCTGATATATCTATCAGCTAAACGATTTGCTGTGATTAGTGCTGCTTCAGTTATGGTGACCCCATGGTGAAACTCATAATTTTTTTTAAGCCCTTTTAAAATTTCTAAGCTTAAATCCAGGCTTGGCTCTTTGATTAATACTTGCTGAAATCGTCTATCTAGTGCTAGATCTTTTTCGATTGTACGTCTGTAATTATCCGGAGTTGTAGCACCAATGCAGCGTAAGTCTCCGCTTGCTAGTAGTGGTTTTAATAGGCTGCTTGCATCAGTATTTGATCTGTCTTTGCTTGCAAGTGTGTGTAATTCGTCAATGAAAAGAATTACACCTTTGTCTTTTGCGCTAATTTCATTGAGTAATGATCTAAATCGCTCCTCGAATTGTCCACGGAATTTTGCTCCAGCTATTATTGCACCGATATCAAGTGAAATTAGTTTTAAACCTCGAAGAGACTCAGGAAGTTCGTTCTCTATGAGTTTTTGAGCTAATAATTCGGCGACCGCTGTTTTCCCAACACCTGGTGCACCAATTAGTACAGGATTATTTTTGCCTCTTCGAGATAGAACTTTTGTAATTGATTTTATTTCTGACTCTCTGCCAATTACGGGATCTAATTTTCCATCCTCAGCCTCGGCTGTGAGATCTTTGCAATACAAATCCATTGCACTTTGAGTTTCATTGAGATTTAAGGGTTCTTGTTTTGATGTAATTTCGTCTTTATTATTAGAAGTAATTTGCCCGAGGGCAGAATTTCTTGAGGTGGTTTCTCGAGAGACAGAAGATTTTGGTTTTTTTTGTAAACTATTTTTTTGTTGTGTAACTGAATACCTTTGTGATTGTTTAAATGATTTTGGTGCTGGTAATCTTCTTAATTCCGCCTCAAGAATTTCAGAGGGAAGACCTGCTTGACAAAAAAGATCCTCTCCTAGGCGATTGTCTCTGCCAACTGCAATAAGAATATGGGATATCTCTATTTGATTGGATCCCCATCGAGAGCGAAAATCATCGGCAGTCTCTAGGAGAATTTCTAAATCTTCACCAATGAACAATTCTGATTGGTTTTTTATTGGAAGTTCAGCGATAAAGTTGTCTAAAATTTCATTTATTTCTTCGTGGTTTACAGGCAAGGAATTTGTATATTTCTTAAATTTTTTATTTCTAAAAAGTACTTCAATTAGATGTTCAACGTCTAAATTCTGATGTCGCCACCTTCGTGCTGATTCTTCAGCTATTAATAAAAGACTCCAAGCTTCATCGCTAAAAGAATCTGGTTCTGTCGTTAAACTTCCATTCATTTTCGATCAATTTTGATTCAAAGTGGTCAGTGGCCTGCTGGATTGTTTTTGAGACCTTTTATCGACAAGTGTATTTCTAATTAAAACAAATTTGATTGATTAGGTCTTGGAAAGCAAGTTAGGTTGGCAATTGAGGAACATATAGGAATAATGTAGTTCATAAGATCTAAAATCATCTTAAATTCGTGGCTGACTCTCTAGAACTAGTAATCGATACCATAATGGCCAGAGAAGTTTTGGATTCTCGCGGCAATCCCACAGTAGAAGCGGAGGTGCTTCTAGAAGGTGGAGCTATCGGACGTTCAATTGTTCCAAGTGGTGCAAGCACTGGAGCTCATGAGGCACATGAATTAAGAGACGGTGGAAAACGTTATTTGGGTAAGGGTGTTACTAAGGCAGTTAATCACATAGAAGAGACTATTGCTCCTGCTTTATGTGGTCTTTCTTCTCTAGATCAATCCACAGTTGATTCGGTAATGAAACAACTTGATGATACAGCTAACAAATCAAACCTTGGTGCTAATTCAATTCTTGCGGTCAGTATGGCTACCGCACGAGCGGCTGCAAATGGATTGGGTTTACCTTTATATAGATATTTAGGTGGACCAATGTCATCTCTATTACCAGTTCCATTGATGAACGTTATTAATGGAGGTGCACATGCCGCCAATAATTTAGATTTTCAAGAATTTATGTTGGTCCCTCATGGAGCAGAAAGCTTCAGGGAGTCTTTGCGAATGGGGGCTGAGGTATTTCACATGCTTAAAGATTTATTGAGTAAAAAAGGTTTGTCAACTGCTGTTGGAGATGAAGGGGGATTTGCTCCAAATCTTGAAAGTAATAAAGCAGCAGGTGACCTATTAATTCAAGCAATTGAACAGGCAGGATTTAGACCAGGAGAGCAAATCTCGTTGGCTTTAGATGTTGCGAGTACAGAGTTTTACAAGGAGGGAAAGTATTCATATGGTGGCGAATCTTACTCCAGCGAGCAAATGGTTGAAGAATTAGTAGGACTAGTTAATTCATATCCAATAGTCTCTATTGAGGATGGATTGGCTGAGGATGATTGGGATGGTTGGAGCTTGCTTACAAAAAAGCTCGGCAAAAGTGTCCAATTGGTTGGAGATGATTTATTCGTTACCAATTCCCTTCGATTGCAAAGGGGTATTGATGAAAATGTTGCAAATTCAATTTTAATAAAAGTAAATCAAATAGGTACTCTGACTGAAACACTGGAAGCTATTGATCTTGCCTCAAGATCGAGTTATACAACTGTCATAAGTCACAGAAGCGGAGAAACTGAAGATACAACTATTGCTGATTTGTCGGTGGCTACAAAATCTGGTCAAATAAAAACAGGCTCATTGAGCAGGAGTGAGAGAGTAGCTAAATATAATCAACTGCTTCGTATTGAGGATGAATTAGGCAATCAAGCTACATATGCTGGACTTATCGGATTGGGACCAAGAGGAACTTCTCATAGATGATTGGAACTATTTAAATCCTTTTCTTCCTTGAAAGTTATCTATTCGACTGTCGTTTCTCATCTTAAATTTTAATTTAATCCAACTAATAGCTACTGGAAATCCAATAGTAACTGGAATAACAAATAGAAAAGGTCTGTTGGTTGAGGCTAGTAATGCTGAGGTTATTGCAAGTGAACCAAGAAGAACTGAATTAGTTAAGGACTGTTGAGCATCAATCATTCTTCTTAGTTGTCTATCTGATTCGCCCATACGGACTTGAAGTTGCAAATCGCCTTGTTCAAGCCTTTCAAGATTTTCGTCTAAGCGTTTTGGCAACCCGACAGCTTTAGTTCCTATTTCTGTAACTTGTCTCCCTAATTCGTTAAATAGGTCGTTAGATTCTGGATTTTTAGAGGTCATTAGTGGAAGGAGGAAGGGCTTAGCTATTGCTATTAAGTTAAATTCCGGGTCTAAATATCTACCAACTCCCTCAAAAGTTGATAGTGCTCTAAAAACAAAAATCAACTCGATAGGTATTCTAAAGGGTTTTCCGTAAGCTAGTTCAGATATGTCCCCAGAAAGCTTTTCTATGATTTGAGAATCGAAAGGGGGAGTGAGAGCTTCATTTAGCATTATTCTAATTAATCTTCTTACGGGACCTATTTCGATATTCTTTTCTATTAACCCAGCGATCTGAAGCTCTTTGACCAGTCCACTAACATCTCTCAGTGCTGCAGCTTTTATCATTGAGTTAAGCCTGCCTCGAATACGCTCAGAGACAAAACCCATCATCCCAAAATCGTAATAAATAAGAGAACCATCCCTGGATACAGCTAGGTTGCCGGGATGGGGATCAGCATGAAAAAAACCGTAATTAACTAATTGTTTTAGATAACTAGTAGCTCCGATTTTTGCGATTGAAGAAGTGTCAATATCATTACTTTTTAGAGATTTAATATCGTTTATCTTAATACCTGGTAAGTATTCTAAACATAAAACTTTGCTGGTGCTTAAATCCCAAAACACACTTGGGATTAGAATATTTGAGTCATCCATAAATTGTTGTTTAAACCTTGCAGCATATTGAGCTTCAATACGGAAATCTAATTCTCTCAGTAATACTCTCTTAGATTCTTTGGCAATACCTACCCAATCATTACCCCTGCTTATAGACTTTATTCTTTGAACTACTTTTGCAACTTGGTTCATGACATCTAAATCTAGCCTGAAAAACTTTTCAATATCTGGTCTTTGAACCTTGAAAATAACATTTTTGCCGTTAATTAGTTTTGCTTTATGAACTTGAGCTAGTGATGCAGAGCCAATAGGATTTTTATCAATATATGTAACTTTCTCATATGAATTTCCAAGCTGCACGCTTAATATATACTCAATTTTTTTAAATGAAAAAGGGGGAACTCTGTCTTGTAATGATGAAAGCTCCTCAACCCATGCAGATGGAATAATATCAGCTCTTGCAGAAAGAAGTTGGCCTAATTTTATAAATGCTGATCCTAGATTAACAAATTCTTTTGTCAGCCATTTGGCTCTTAAAGTATTTCTTTTTTCTCTTTTTTTGGCAGTAAATCCATTCAAATAAGTCCAATTTTTTGAATCAAACCATAAATAGAAAAGCAACCCTAATAAGATCATCCAAATCTTTAAGGCTCGACTAAATTTTTGAAGTTGACTAGCTAGAAATATCAATTTTTCTCCTCAAAATCTTTGTTTGTTTCGATAACCTTTGATCTGAGATTATCTATTTGAACTTGAATTAAATCATCTTTGTTTAAATTTTTCTCAGAACTTTGTTCTTTTGATGAATATGTCTGTTTTTCTATACGTTCATATTCTTCAATAACCTCTTTTTTAAAGCTAGATAATTCGTTTTTAAGCTTTTGAGGCAATTCTTCTGCAATTTCTGTAAATTCTTGGGCAGAATTGATCACCTTTTTGGTTATGCGAGCTGCTATTCGATTCATGGCAGCTTTTAACAGTATTTCTGAATCGCTCAATGATCTGTTTACTCAGCTTTCACTTTAGAAGATCTGGGGTTGTTTGTGTCTTCAGATTGAAACTACGTATATGCATAGTGGCACCTAATCAATTAAATCTATTTAGAAGATTGTTTATTATCACTCAACCTGGAATATTTTCATTAGAGTTGAATAACACAAACATTTGATTTGATCTGGGTCAAAAGTCTAGTCTATTAACTCAATCATATCAAAACATCTTTTTCTCTTCTTGAGAGAGAACAAAACCTAACTAAGAGATTTTCCATTGGAAACCATTGAAACTGATGTTGTCATAGTTGGTGGTGGGCCTGCTGGTTGCAGTTGTGCTCTTTACACTTCACGAGCAGACTTAAAAACTGTAATCCTTGACAAGAATCCTGATGTAGGTGCACTAGCAATAACACATCAAATTGCCAATTATCCAGGAGTTTCAAGTGAAATGAGTGGAGAAGCCTTATTGAAATTAATGAGAGATCAGGCTACTCAATATGGGGCTGATTATCGCCGAGCTCAAGTCTTTGGAATTGATACAAGTGGTGATTTGAAAATTATTTACACCCCAGAAGGGACTTTTAAAGCGAAAGCACTTGTCGTTGCAAGTGGGGCGATGGGAAGGCCAGCTTCATTCAAAGGTGAAGCGGAATTTCTTGGTAGAGGAGTAAGTTATTGTGCTACTTGTGATGGAGCTTTTTATAGAGATCGTGAAGTCGCCGTTGTTGGTATAAACAAAGAGGCAATTGAAGAAGCAAATGTTCTCACAAAATTTGCTTCCAAAGTTCATTGGATAACATCCAATGATCCAAAATCAGATGACCATCATGCACAAGATCTTTTATCAAAATCAAATGTGAACCACTGGAGTAAGACGAGGTTGATGCAAATTGAAGGTAATGAATCAGGAGTAACAGGTATTAAGGTCAAGAACCGTTCAGTTGATACTCAGCAAGACATAGCACTTGAGGGTGTTTTTGTATATATGAGCGGTTCAAAGCCTATTACGGACTTTCTTGGTGATCAGGTAGCTTTTAAGGAGGATGGAGGAGTTTTGGTGGATGACTTCATGTCTACGACAGTCGAGGGGGTTTGGGCTATTGGAGACATCAGAAATACTCCTTTTAAGCAAGCTGTCGTTGCAGCATCTGATGGATGTATTGCTGCTATGGCAATAGATAGATATCTAAATAGTCGAAAATCAATTCGCGTTGATTGGGTACATGCTTAATTCGGAAGATTGATATGTATTTTAAAGGGGAGTTGCTTCAGAAACATATGCCACGCCACCGTAATAGCTAAGAACAGTTTTTATATTTTCCCTGATTTTGTCGATTATTTCTTGCTCACAAAAAATAATTACATGTGCATTTGATCCAAATCCAGTGAATTCCATATCTTCTGTGACAATTCTTTCAGGACCTCTTCCTGTTGCATGCTTCATAACTGTATAGCCAGGAACTTCAGCTTTTTCTAGTGCTGATAGAACATCATCAAGTTCTCTTTCACTAAAAATCAGGTCAAGTCTTTTCATTTAATTGAGTTACCCAATTGATGGAATTAATGTGTTTACTAAGCCCATATAGACTGGTATGCCAAAAATTATGTTAAACGGAAAAGTCAATCCAAGGGTGGTTGAAATGTAATAACTAGGTCTTGCTTCAGGAACAGTCATTCTCATAGCGGTTGGTACAGCTAAGTATGAGGCACTTGCACATAAAACTACAAATAAAAGGGCGTTTCCTGGATCTAAATTTAGAAATTTTGCTACAAGTGAGCCAAGTATTGCATTTACTATTGGCATTAATATTGAAAAAATAATGAGAAAGGCACCCGTCTTATTCAAACGAGCGAGACGTTGTGCAGCCACAATTCCCATGTCAAGTAGGAAAAAACATTCTGCTCCATAGAACAATTCAGCAGTGAAAGGTTCCATTTTCTTTATATCAGATGGATCAATTGCAGATGTTAAGAAACCTATGAGAAGGCTTCCAAGTAATAAATATACAGATCCATTCAACATCGACTCATGAAGAATTGATCCCCATTTCATTTTTCTTTTTATGGGCCTAGCTTTGGGTGCTCCGAATTTGACTAATAGGAGGCCGATTATGATTGCTGGAGACTCCATT
>CACOQT010000009.1 GCA_902629395.1 uncultured Prochlorococcus sp. | reverse complement strand
AAGAAAGCTCAAGCAGAGAAAAAAGCTCAAGCAAGCAAGAAAGTTAATTCTCGATCTCAAATTGATTCACAACAGAAGCGAGATTCCAGAACTGAATTGTTAACTGTATCAGTCTCTTTAAACACTGAGAAGATTGTGTCAATTGCTTCAATAGGGATTTTGGCCTCAGCAATTCTTGTTTCTGGAATGGTATTTATTGCTAGGTGATTCAATTTCACGAATATATATGTGAAAGTAACTTTTTTATTCTTACTTTCTGCTATGTTTTCATTCTTATAATTTAGGTTAACATTAGCTGTGCTTAAAGAGAGAATCCAGGAGATTTTAGAGTTCACTAAAAGTGAGTCTCCATATAGAAAAGCTAATAAGGGTTGGATAAACAAAGATATATTTTTAGATTTAAGTCCCTCCGTTGATTCATTAAAACAAAAAAAAGAAGCTGCTAAAATAACATTATTTTGGTCTCCAATAAATAATTTATTGTCTAATATTTTTATTATTATTATTCTATGCTCTTTACTTGTTTTTATCTCAATATCTTATGCAAAAGATAGATTTGATTTTAATTTATTTTATAATTATGAAATAAATAATATACAAAATAATGATGAAAATAAATCTTTAAATATAAGCATTTTAAAAGAAATAGATTCTCCAGATTCACTAAATAAGCAGAATCACGATTCAAAAAACCTGGATGAATCAAATAAAATCAATTCACTTGACGTAGATTCAAAGAAACTTGATGAACTAATAATAGATAAAAAAGTAGATAGAGAAGCTAATTTAACCGAAATTGAAATTAATAATAATATTCAAACCTTACGAAATAAGAAAACAAAATCAAATTTTATTTGAACTATTTTCTTGATATCAAAAAAACTTTGGTTTTTTAAAAATTGTTTTATCAGTAGAACTTTTTTTGTTTTTTGGCAGAGTTAGATGCTTTAATCATGATGAATTTTATGAGTATTAATGGTGTCTGAAGCAAAGGGTAATCAGCTCGCAACTATATCTGTTTACTTAAATACACCGATAATAGCCGTGCTTTTGGCTGTTGGATTCCTTTTGGGATCTATTTTATTCGCTGGAATTTTACTTATTGCCAAATAGTTAATTTGTTTAATTCACTGCTAATCGCAGGAAGTAAAAATTGATCTTTGACTAATTCTTTGCCAGTGGTAAAAACAACTGCAAGCATAGGATTTTTATTAGGAGCTTCCCACCATGCAACATCATGACGAACTTCACTCATTAGACCTGCTTTGCTCCAAAGTTTAGAAGCCAAAGGAAGTCCAGCTCCTAAAAAGCCATCTACCTGATTCTCTAAATCTTTCTTACGAGTAACTGGATCGAGTGAACGTTGAAAAACTTTAATTAAATTTTCGCTTGCATGTCTTGGGAGCATTTCAAGAGTCATCAATGATTCAAAGATTCTGGCACTCCCATCGGTTGTCATACTGTTGCGATTCTCATTGTTGGTTCCGTAAAAATCTTTTTCTCTTCCATAAGGCCCTTCATTCCAAGTCTTTTGACTGCAGTTCCAATTTTTTATTTCTGGCCATCTAAGCTCAATTAGCCAGTGGTTAATTAATTGCCTTTGAACTCTCCATGCTTGATAGTTTGACTCATCAAGGGATGGCCCACTTGTTGTACCTGTTAAAAGATCTAAAATATAACTTGTAGCGTCATTACTTGAGTTTGCGATCATTTCATGTAGTGCTCTTCTTAGTTCTTCTGAGTCAACAATTAAGTCCTTTTGGAGCCATACCTCAATAGCCAATGCGTAAACTATTTTTACTACGCTTGCAGGATAAAATTTTTTGTTTGAATTCCACCCTGTCCCACACCCACTAGATGTTGATGGATTTTGATTGTCATAACGTATGCATGTTATTGCGATGTTTTTTTGAAGGTTTGGTCGACCTTCTTTTTCCAATCTATCGAGTAGACCTTTCAGGCAAAGTGCCATCTCATGGTCTTGCCGGTAGAACGCCATAGCGCTCGAGAAGAATTCAATATGACGTTAGAGGTTTTGCTAACTAAATCTTCATTTGTTTTGGGAAGTTTATGGAGACTGAGAAAAAATATTGATGGGTTTAAAAGTGAAAATAGTGATGAATTAGCTACGCAAGCAAGTGTTGGAAGGCGTTTTCAATTGATAGCTTGTTTGAAATCTAATTTTCAAAATAAGGAAATTATCGAAAGAGTTAAGGTGCGTCTTTTAGAAGATGATTATATTTGCTGGTTTAGATTTAAAGAATTAATTTATCAAGCTTCAAAAATAGAATCATGGGAACCTGATTTTTTTACTGAGGAGAAAATTATTTCAAGAATTCCCAGGGTATTGTCTTGGACTAAGGATGCGAAAAAAATGCGTAACAAATATTTGTGGGGTGGAACCCTAGGTCCAAATTTTGATTGCTCTGGTTTGGTACAATCTGCTTTTGCAAGTTCAGGGATTTGGATACCAAGAGATGCATCTCAGCAGGAAAAATTCTGTAAAAATATTGGATTGGATGTTGATGTTTTAGCCGGGGAATTAAAACCTGGTGATTTACTTTTCTTTGGATCATCTGAAAAATGTACCCATGTAGCATTACATATTGAGAATGGTTTTTATATTCATAGCTCTGGGGTAACTGATGGGCATAATGGAATAGAAATTGATGGTTTATTTCAACCCAATCCTGGAAAAATTTCTTCTTTTTACAGATCAAAATTTAGATCTGCTGGAAGAGTGATCTCTTGTTATCAAAGTGAAAACTCTAAAGAAGTTTAATTGACCCTCATGAGGAACTATTAATGAATTCTAATGTTGCACTATCAATAGTTATTCCTATCTATAACGAAGCAGAAAGTCTTCCTTTTTTGGTGAATCAGTTATTAGAGGTTTTAAAGCCTTTGGAGGAAACTTTTGAGTTGGTTTTAGTCAATGATGGTTCATCAGATGAAAGTGCAGAGGTAATTAGAAAACTAAGCTCAGAGATACCAGAATTGGTTGGAGTTCTTCTGCGTAAAAATTATGGACAAACCGCCGCAATGGCAGCAGGTTTTGATATGTCTTCTGGAGATATTGTTGTTACGCTTGATGGTGATTTACAAAATGATCCTGCAGATATTCCTTTATTAGTTAATAAAATTAGAGATGGATTTGACCTGGTAAGCGGATGGCGATATAGACGCAAAGATGCCGCTATAAGTAGAAAGCTTCCATCAAAAATTGCTAACCGATTGATAGGGAAGGTTACTGGTGTGCGACTGAATGATTATGGATGTTCATTGAAGGCTTATAAGAAAGAAGTATTGAGAGATATGAGATTGTATGGAGAATTGCACAGATTTTTACCAGTTCTTGCGAATATTGAAGGAGCTAGAATTACTGAAGTTAAAGTTAATCATAGAGCACGTCAATTTGGATCTAGTAAGTATGGAATAGATAGGACTTTTAGAGTATTGATGGACTTGTTGACTGTTTGGTTTATGAATAGATTTTTAACCAGACCTATGTATGTTTTTGGTTTTGGTGGAATTCTTGCAATAATTGGTAGCTTCATAACAAGCTTTTATTTATTAACAATTAAACTTTTAGGAGAGGATATTGGTAATAGACCTTTACTTATTTTTGCTTTACTTCTTGCTGTAACTGGTGTTCAACTTTTTGGGTTTGGATTGCTTGGGGAGCTGCAAATCCGCACTTATCATGAAAGTCAAAATAGACCAATTTATCGCATTAGAGATACGTTCCGAGGGGGGCGAGAAGCTTGAGAACTCTTAGTCAAATCAATAGTTTTTCCTTTATAAGATGAAATGCCAGCTGCAGAAGCAATAACAACTCCTCTGTCAGAATCCTTTAATCCTCTTCTTAAAAAAGGTAATGCTCTCTTGTTGTTCCATTCGCTAGCAATTTGAATAGCTAAGAGACGCTCACTAGGATTACCAGAGATTAATTTAGTTAATTGTTTTTTTGTTTTAATCGACTTAATTGAACCTTGATCTGAATAAGACTTTGATTTTAGTCTTTTTAGATATCCATTTTGTTTAGAATTGGTTGAATTCTCTTTTTTAACAAAAGAGGTTGTTGTGATGATGTTTTTTAGAGAGTCCTTTTGAGATTTGAAAAATTTGGATGCCTTTGATTGTTTTTTTGAACTCCAAAGGGTGAAAGCAATAATTAAGGCTATCCCACTTAAAAAGATTTGATTCATTATGAAAATTTGCTTGGTATTAAATTTATTTTAATAAAATAAACGGATTAAACTTTTATGTCATCAATACCATTGTATGTACTTAATAAGAAAAGAATTCAGTAGAATGAATTTGATTTATTAGATAAAAGTAATGACTAGCGAACTTGCTACGAATTTGCTTCCGAGTATTCTTGTCCCTCTAGTAGGAATTATGATTCCTGCAGTATCGATAGTGATGCTTGGACGTTACATAACAGCAACTGAATAATTTTAAATTTTATTTTGCAACGTTAGTTTATTAAAATGACTGATTCTAAAGAAACACTAATGCAAAAATGGGCTGTTAAAACAGTTCAAGATCCAACAGTTGGTAATCTTCAAACCCCTGTAAACAGTGGTTGGTTCACAAGGATGGTTATTAATAATCTGCCAGTATACAGAGAGGGCTTATCTCCAAACTTCAGAGGCCTTGAAACAGGAGCAATTTTTGGTTATCTGCTTTTTGGCCCTTTTTCGATGACTGGACCTCTTCGAAATACTGATTTTGCTTTGACGGCTGGATTACTAGGTGGTGTTGGTGCTATTCAAATATTAACTGCACTTTTTATTCTTTATAATGCTCCTGGTAAGTCCCCTAATGTTCAACCTCCAGATGCAACTGTTATTAACCCTCCAGCTGATCTATTTACAAGATCAGGATGGAGTGAGTTCACAAATGGTTTTTGGTTAGGTGGTACTGGTGGTGTTGTTTTCGCTTGGTTGCTTATTGGTACATTGCATTTAGATACTGTTCTTCCTCTAATCAAAGAATATCATTTACTTGGAGCTTAAATAAGCTTCCATCAAAAGCTAAATGTATAACTAAGCCCCTGTAAATTGGGGCTTTTATTTCTAGTATTTATTAATTAAGTCAAATTAAAAGTTTTAAAAAGTTTAAAGCTTATTTTTTTAGTTAAATCTCATACTGGAATTTTTCTAATTTTGAGTTAATCACTTTATTTTGCTGTTAATAAATTATAAGAAATAAACAAAGAAAATTTATGCCAAAAAAAAAGAACACTATCTTTTTAATAGTGTTCTTTTTAATTAAAAATTTTTTAAAACTTAGCCAAACTTACCTGCAGTTGAGGCAATAACAAAAGCACCAAAAGTTATAAAGTTTCCAAGGGTGAAATGAGATAAGCCAACTAAACGAGCCTGAACAATAGATAAAGCTACTGGTTTATCTCTCCATCCAACTAGATTAGCTATTGGGGTTCTTTGATGAGCCCAGACTAGAGTTTCAATAAGCTCTTGCCAATAGCCTCTCCAAGAAATGAGGAACATAAATCCAGTGGCCCATATTAAATGACCAAATAAGAACATCCAAGCCCACGGAGACAGTGAATTCACCCCAAATGGGTTGTATCCATTGATTAACTGAGAACTATTTAGCCACAAATAATCTCTAAACCAACCCATTAGGTAAGTACCAGATTCATTGAATTGAGCGGTATTTCCCATCCAAATTGCTAAATGCTTCCAATGCCAATAGAAGGTTATCCAAGCGATGGTATTCAAAGCCCAGAACATTGCTAAATAAGTTGCGTCCCAAGAAGAACTGTCGCATGTCCCTCCTCGACCAGGACCATCGCAAGGGAAAGCAAATCCCAAATCTTTCTTATCTGGAATTAACTTAGTCCCTCTTGCATCAAGTGCCCCTTTAATAAGAATCAAAGCAGTTGTATGAAGTCCTAGAGCAATAGCATGGTGAACTAAGAAATCAGCAGGCCCTATTGGCAAGAAATTGGTTAGAGCATCTTGTCTATTGATCATTTCCATCCAGTAATGGTTACCTGGCATGGAGCTTGCTGCAATTGATGCAGAGCTTGCTGAGTTAGCTAATAAGGCATTAAAGCCATACATCATTTTTCCACTTGCAGCTTGAGCAAATTGAGCAAAAACTGGTTCAATGAGGATTTGCTTTTCTGGAGTACCAAAGGCTACAACTACGTCATTGTGAACATAAATTCCAAGAGTATGGAAGCCAAGAAGCATAGTTACCCAACTTAAGTGACTTATTAAAGCTTCTTTAGTACTAAGAATTCTCGCTAAAACATTATCTTTGTTAAGTACAGGGTCGTAATCTCTAACAAAGAAAATTGCTCCATGTGAGAAAGCTCCAACCATCAAGAACATCGCTATGTATTGATGATGGGTGTAAAGGGCCGATTGAGTAGTGTAATCCCTTGCAATAAAAGCATATGAAGGGAGTGCACCCATATGTTGAGCAACCAAGCTACAAGCTACTCCCAAAGAGGCAAGAGCAAGACCAAGCTGGAAATGGAGAGAATTGTTAACTGTTTCGAAAAGTCCATTGTGCTTGATGCCGAAATACCCTCTATGTGGATCTTTTGGATGACTTGTATTGTGAGAGTCGACAATTTCTTTGAGACTATGGCCAATGCCGAAATTGGTTCTGTACATGTGGCCAGCTATTATAAATACAACACCAATAGCCAAGTGATGGTGGGCAATATCAGTTAGCCATAGTGATTCACTTTGAGGGTGAAGACCACCTAAAAAAGTAAATATAGCTGTTCCAGCTCCTTCAGACGTTCCAAAAACTGCATCAAGTGAATCAGGATTTTGAGCGTAAGCCCCCCAATTTCCAGAGAAGAATGGAGTCAAACCTTGTGGATGTGGCATAACAGTTAGCCAATTATCCCAACCAACATGTATGCCCCTAGATTCAGGTATTGCAACATGAATTAAATGACCAGTCCAAGCAATGCTACTGAAGCCAAAAAGAACAGATAAATGATGATTTAATTGAGATTCTGCATTCTTAAACCATGCTAAAGATGGTCTGTATTTTGGTTGCAGATGCAACCATCCAGCAAAAAGCAACCAGCAAACAAGAATATTTATGAAAATTGCCCCTTGAAAAAGTTGCTCATTAGTTCTCATGCCAATTGTGTACCACCAATGATACAAACCTGAATAGGCAACATTTACAGGTGATGTAGCTCCTGCTTGTGTTAATGCTTCAGTAAGCCCTGGGCCAAAATGTGGATCCCAAATTGCATGAGCAATTGGACGAGAATGGAGTGGATCTAGAACCCATTGCTCAAAGTTTCCTTGCCAAGCAACATGAAAAAGATTGCCAGCAACCCAAAGGCCAATTACTGCTAGGTGACCAAAGTGAGTGGAGAAGAGTTTTTGGTATAACTGCTCTTCAGTCATACCATCATGACTTTCAAAGTCATGAGCTGTCGCTATTCCGTACCAGATTCTTCTGGTAGTAGGGTCTTGAGCTAGACCCTGATTGAAAGATGGAAATTTAGTTGCCATTAGTGAGATCAGAGAGGGTCAGCCGAGGCCAATTAGGCGAGCGTGGAAGAAAGCCCATGTAGTAGCTATTCCTCCTACAAGAAAATGAGTTGCTCCTACAGCACGACCTTGAGTAATTGATAGAGCTCTTGGTTGAATAGTTGGAGCCAACTTGAGTTTATTATGTGCCCAAACTATTGACTCAAATAATTCTTGCCAATATCCACGGCCGCTGAATAAAAACATGAGACTAAATGCCCAAACGAAGTGAGCTCCCAAGAACATCAAACCATACATACTTATTGGCTGGCCATAACTTGTGAGAACCTGTGAAGCTTGAGCCCAAAGGAAATCTCTGAGCCATCCATTGATAGTGATAGAACTTTGAGCGAAATTGCCTCCAGTTAGTCCCCAAACGTCACTTTGCATCTTCCAAGAGAAGTGGAAAATAACAATAGATATACAGTTGTACATCCAAAATAATCCTAGAAAAACGTGGTCCCAAGCTGAAACTTGGCATGTACCACCTCTACCAGGGCCATCACAAGGGAATCGGAATCCAAGATTAGCCTTATCTGGAATTAGCCTCGAGCTTCTAGCAAATAAGACACCTTTAAGAAGAATTAGAACAGTTACGTGGATTTGGAAGGCATGAATATGATGGATCATGAAATCTGCTGTTCCTAGAGGAATAGGTGCGATCCCAATTTTTCCGCCAATTTGACTTACTGTACCGTTGAAAACTTCACTGACTAATCCACTTTGTAAATTTACATTCGCTCCGGCAAGAGTAGTAGAACCAGCTGCTGAGTGATGGATATTTTGAATCCATTGAGCAAAAACTGGTTGAAGCTGAATAGCTGTATCGCTAAACATATCTTGAGGTCTTCCTAAAGCCCTCATTACGTCATTATGTATGTATAAACCGAAGCTATGGAAACCGAGAAACATACAAGCCCAGTTGAGATGGCTGATTATTGCATCTCTTGCTTTGAGAACCCTATCAAGTACATTATCTATATGAGTTGCTGGATCATAATCCCTAACCATTGCAATGGCTGAGTGAGCTGCTCCACCAACAATAAATAAAGCCCCTATCCACATATGATGTGTAAATAGACCGAGAACTGTCATGTAATCGGTTGATAAATAAGGATAAGGAGGCATCGCATACATGTGATGCGAGATAATAATCGTCAACGAACCGAGCATTGCCAAGTTCAATCCAAGTTGAGCGTGCCAACTGTTAGCTAAAAATTCGTATATGCCTTTATGACCATTTGGAGCAGGGAAAAGAATAGGATCTCCAGCGTGATTATCAAGTATCTCTTTAAGGCTATGTCCGATACCAAACATTGTTCTATATAAGTGTCCCCCAAATACTGCTAAAACCCCAAAAGCCAAGTGATGATGAGAAATATCTGTCATCCACAAACTTCCTGTTACTGGATTTAAACCACCTTTGAAAGTAAGAAAATCACTAAAAGCCCACCAATTTGTAGTAAAGAAATTCTCGACTGTTCTTCCAGCTAGGCCAGGGAAAATCTGGCTAGCTATTGCTGGATTACAAAGCTCGTGGGGAAGAGGCATATCAGCAATTGAAGCAATTGGGATGCCATCGATCACCAGAGGTTTACCTGCATCAATAGCATCCATCAAGGCGGCTGTTGGTGCCCCAATATGAATGCAATGGCCAGCCCATGCGATTGAACCTAATCCAACTAAACCAGCTATGTGATGGTTGAGCATTGATTCAAGATTCCTGAACCAATCAAGCTTTGGAGCAGCTCTATGATAATGGTATATGCCTCCATGAAGCATGATTGCAGCCATGAGCAGTGCACCTATTGCTAGTGCCATCAGCTCAGTTTCATTGGTTATTCCCCACCCTCTCCACATCTGGAAAATTCCTGACGTGATTTGGATACCGTGGTAGTTAGCTCCTAAATCTGCATTTAGCATTTCTTGACCAACTATTGGCCAAACAACTTGAGCTCCTGGTTTTACGTGAGTAGGGTCAGCCAACCAGCCAGAGTAATTAGAAAAGCGAGCTCCATGGAAAAAAGCTGCACTCATCCAAATAAAGATGACTGCTAAATGGCCGAAGTGAGCAGAAAATACTTTTCTGCTGGTTTCTTGTAGATCTCCAATGTGGGAATCAAAATCGTGTGCATCAGCATGAAGATTCCAAATCCATGTTGTAGTCTTTGGACCCTTAGATAGGGTCTTAGACCAAAAACCAGGCTTATCAAGCTTGGAAAAATCTACAGGGATTGCATCGGTTTCGATAGGTTTATCGAGAACCGGTTCTTTTTTTTGTTCTCTTTCTGGTGGGCTAATGGTCATCGAGTTATTCCTTCAGGAATGTGATCGAGGTTTGGGGGCCTGATCTTAGGAAGATCAGGATTAAATCTTTGGTGAGCAATTCTACTTACGAATACTTACGAAGTGGGATTACTTTTTGAAAGATTTTAGGAATTCAAGACCTACCTTTGAAGTTACTTGAATCCCTTGGCTTAGTGTTATGTCATAAGCATAAAGTAGACACTCACTTACTACGGCCGCATGTAACAAATGTTCTACACTTTTTTCTAAGCCCCAACAAAACCAAGTGTTTTTCAGGTTAAGAAAATCTAAAGGTCGACGTTGAAGCTAGGAAATTTTATACATGAGGTATTCGGCCATAATAATTATAAATATCTATTGATTAAAATAATAGTTATCGTAATGCTTCTTGGCTTTTACAAATTTTTTTGTATAGGTAAAAATACTTTCTAGATAAGTCAATAGTGCTTTTCTTAGATTTAGTTAATTATTGTTCAATGGCGATTCAAAGATTTTTCATTTTAAATAAAGCTTTCTTGAAGTGATTTCCTAGTATGGATCGACCTTATTTTTAACTCCTGTTCTGGAAAAAACATCAGTTGAAATTCCAAGAATATTCGCTTTTGGTCTTTCTTTAAGCTCATTGCCTTTGCTAAAGAGATTGCAAGAAAGCAAAGATGTAGATCAAATTTTCATCTCTGATGGGGTAACTCTTTCACCTGAAAAGGAAGTTGAGGGTCTAATTGCATCTTTGCCAATTAATTTTTTAAAAGCTAATTGGAAGTGCAAAAACAAATTAATTTTTGTAGGTTCAATCGGTGCTGTAGTAAGACTCATAGCACCATTAGTTAGATCGAAAGAAAATGATCCAGCGATACTTGTTATGGATTCCAAGGCTACAAATGTTATTACGCTTTTAGGAGGTCACAAGCAAGGCGGTGAAAAGTTGGCAAGTGAATTGGCAGCTGGATTAGAAGCAAAAGTAATTTGCACCTCAGATTCATTCACTCAGAAAAGAATCCCTTTGGATTGTTTTGGTGAAGGATGGGGTTGGAAAAGAGGAGGGGAGGATCTTGAATGGCGAAAATTAATGATTAGACAGTCTAAAGAGCAAAAAAATATTATTTTTCAATCTAAAGGTTCTCAATTGTGGCAAGAATTAAAAGGTTGCTCTAATTTTTCTTTTTTAGAAAAAAAACAACCACACTCTTTTGAAAATATCAACTTATATATAGGTCAAGAAAATCCAACAATATGTTCATGGCATCCACTATCAATAATCATTGGAATTGGTTGCGAGAGAAATACAGATGAGAAGCTTATTCAAAGAGCAATTTATGATTCTTTTTCTGAAAGCGGCTTATCACTTAATTCAATCTCTGGTTTAGCAACTATTGATAAGAAAAATGATGAAATAGGATTGTTAAATTTTTCAAAAAAAAATGATTGGCCGATTTATTACTTCAGTGCTACTGAACTCTCTAAAGTCAATGTTCCTTCTCCTTCAAATGTAGTGTTGAGTGAAATGGGTACTGCTTCAGTTTCTGAGGCAGCAGCGATTTTGCTAGGTGGTCACAAGGGAAAGTTAATACAAGAAAAAAAAATCTACTATGCCAAAGAAGATGAGTGTGGAGCCGTAACAATTGCTTTAGTTGAGTTGTCAAATCCTTTTGCACCTCATAAAGGTGAAATGCATCTAGTTGGAAGTGGCCCTGGAGATTTGAAAATGCTTACATCTGACTCACGCCAAGCTTTAGCTAGGAGTGCTGTTTGGATTGGTTATGGCCCTTATTTAAATTACCTTGAATCAATACGAAGTCATGATCAGGTTCGTATTGATTCAGAATTAACTTTTGAAAAAGATCGCTGTCAATACGCTCTTGATCTTGCGAAAGAGGGTGTAAAGGTTGCTCTGATTTCTTCTGGAGATAGCGGAATTTATGGAATGGCAGGATTAGCCCTTGAGCTTTGGCTAAATCAAAGGGTTGATTCAAGACCATTATTTCAAGTTCATCCAGGTATTAGCTCTTTTCAAATGGCTGCTGCAAAACTCGGAGCTCCTTTAATGAATGATTTTTGTTCTATTTCTCTAAGTGATATTTTGACTCCATGGGATCAAATTGAGGAAAGAATAAAAGGTGCAGCGATTGGTGACTTTGTTCTAGCAATTTTTAACCCAAGATCAACAAAACGTAAGTGGCAATTAAACAAGACCATTGATTTACTACTTAAATTTCGAAAACCAAGCACACCTGTTGCTATTGCTAGACAGCTTGGGAGGCCGGGGGAAAGTATAGAACTCCATAATCTTGAAACTTTGCCATTTGACCAGGTCGACATGCTTACGATTTTGGTTATCGGTAATAGCAAGAGTGTTATTCAAAATAATAAATTTTTAACGCCAAGAGGCTATTTCTCTAATTAATTTTTTATTTGTTTTAGAGAAATAGAGATGCATCACTTAAGTTTTTGAGATTCCTTTTTGTTGTCAACTTTAGAAGAAGTTAAAAAATTAGGTCAATTTGAAAAATCTTTCTAAAGTTAGTTTGTTATCAAAAAAGCTTTGCTTAAACCAAATTGGTTACGTGTTAAGGCACCTCAGCAAGAGAGGATTGGCAATGTTGCTGATCTATTAGTTGATTTAAAACTCAATACGGTTTGCCAGGAAGCAAGTTGCCCCAATATAGGAGAGTGTTTTGCGGGAGGTACTGCAACTTTTTTAATAATGGGGCCTGCATGCACAAGAAAATGTCCTTATTGCGACATATCATTTGACAACTCAAAAAGGCTTTTAGACCCATCAGAACCTGATCGATTAGGAGAAGCTGTTTCTAGGATGGGCTTAACTCATGTGGTTATTACTTCTGTCAATCGTGATGACTTAGCTGATGGTGGAGCGAGTCAATTTTTGAAATGTATTAAAGCTGTTCAGAGTAAATCTCCATTTACCTCTATTGAGGTATTAATTCCAGATCTTTGCGGTAATTGGGATGCTTTGAAAGTAATTTTGGATGCGGCACCAAATGTTCTCAATCATAATATTGAGACAGTTCCAAGGCTTTATCCTCGAGTGAGACCTCAAGGGAAATACGAAAGATCTTTGGAATTATTAAAAAGAGTTCGAGAAGGGTGGCCGAGAGTGTATACAAAATCCGGTTTGATGGCTGGATTAGGGGAAACAGATGAGGAGATTTTTAACGTTCTCTCGGATCTTCATTTAAATAAAGTTGACATAGTAACTATTGGCCAATATTTGTCACCGGGCCCAAAACATTTGCCTGTCAATAGATTTGTATCTCCATCACAATTTGATAGTTATCGAATTGAGGGAGAGAGGAAACTAGGATTTTTACAGGTAATCAGTTCACCTTTAACTAGAAGTAGTTATCACGCTGGAGAAGTTAAAAAACTAATGATGTCTCATCCAAGGTGATCTAAGAACTTTTGTTGACTCCCATCAATTGATATCCATTCGTGAAGCTCCCACACAACTAACTCATGCTTAATCATGGGATCATTTTTTATAAAGTTTTTTGCAGCTAGATAATCCTTTGCTTCAAAAATTAATAAACCGCCGCCGCCTGGTCTTTTTATGTCATTTATTAAATATCCGCTTTGGATGTAAATACCAGATTTAACGATAGATTTTACCCATTCTTTATGCATTATTAAGAATTTTTTCCTTTCACTTCTTGTCAATTCAAATGTTGTGTCTTTGAACTTTTCTTTCTTTACAAATAAAGGCATTCTAGCCTGCCTATATTGTGGCTTTCTCAAGAGCTTCCTCAATCCCTAATTTGTTTTTTTCGCTTGGAGGGACAACTACTTTAAAGAATTTTCTGGATGAAGACCAGTCTGAGATTATGTTTTGAGCGGAAGGACTTTTAGTCTTTTGATGATATTCAATAATTAAGTCATTTAAAAATTTTTCTTGGTTGGTTGAAAGTAGAGGGTGGATCTCAACAATTTCTTTATTCATTCTCAAATCAAGTTCATTTTTTTTATCGAGGATAAAAGCTAATCCTCCTGTCATGCCTGCCCCTATATTTCTTCCAGTTTTACCAAGAACTACAACTACTCCCCCAGTCATATATTCGCAACAATGGTCTCCCGCTCCCTCAATAACGGCATGTGCTCCACTATTTCGTACTCCAAAACGTTCCCCAGCTATTCCTAGAGCAAATAACTTTCCACCAGTTGCTCCGTATAGGCAAGTGTTGCCAAGGATTACCTGAGAGTTTGAAGAGTCATTGATGAGGTGTGGAACTATCGTAATCGAACCGCCGTTAATGCCTTTTCCAACATAATCATTAGCCTCCCCTATTAAAGAGATATTCATTCCTCTCAAAATAAATGCACCAAAACTTTGTCCAGCTGAACCTTTGAATATTAAATTTATATTCCCATTAAAACCTTTATTTCCATATTTTTTGGCTATTTCTCCAGAGATTCTTGCACAAACACTTCTATCTGTATTAACAATTGGAATTTCCTTAGTAACACTTCCTTGAGTTTGAATAGCATTGAAGATTTTTTCGTCTTTGAGCAAAGAATTCTCAAGAACTTCTCCATTGCTATGAGCTTGACTTTCGTGGCACAACCATGAACGATTTGTCGTTTCATCTAATGGTTTGAGCAGGCTAGTCAGATCAACTTCCCGAGTTTTTTTTAGTTCTAGATTTCTTGGAATTAATAGATCTGTTCTTCCTATAAGATCATCTAATTTTTTAATACCAACTTGACTCATTAATTGTCTAACTTCTTCAGCCACAAAGATAAAAAAGTTAACCACATGTTCAGGTAGCCCAGGGAATCTTTTTCTCAATCCTTCTTGTTGAGTAGCCACGCCAACTGGACATTTATTTGTGTGACAAATCCTCGCCATAATGCAACCTTCCGCAATCATTGCTATTGTTCCAAACCCAAATTCCTCAGCTCCAAGTAAAGCCGCAATAAGAACGTCCCAGCCTGTCTTTAAACCTCCATCGGCTCTTAATAAAACTCTCTTGCGAAGACCATTTTCCAATAAAGATCTATGAACTTCAGTTAATCCAAGTTCCCATGGCAAACCAGCATGTTTAATTGAACTAAGTGGAGATGCACCTGTTCCTCCATCATGTCCCGATATTTGAATAACATCGGCATTGGCTTTGGCTACTCCCCCTGCAATCGTGCCAATTCCTATCTCAGCAACTAGTTTCACGCTTACTTTTGCATTCGGATTTATTTGATGAAGGTCGTGAATAAGTTGAGCAAGATCTTCAATTGAATAGATATCGTGATGGGGTGGTGGAGAAATCAGAGCAACGCCTGGCTTGCTATTACGAAGCTTGGCTATGTACTCATCAACTTTTGGTCCAGGTAATTGTCCCCCCTCTCCAGGCTTTGCACCCTGAGCTACTTTAATTTCTAATTGCTTTCCACTAGTTAGATATTCAGGAGTTACACCAAATCGGCCAGAGGCAATTTGCTTAATAGCTGAACAAGCCGTGTCCCCGTTTAAAAGTCCTTTCAGATTAGGTAATGTTTTTGATTGATTATTTTCGTCAACATCTTCAAGGACATTAAATCTAGCAGGATCTTCTCCTCCTTCTCCACTATTGCTTTTTCCTCCTATTCTGTTCATTGCTATTGCAAGAACTTCATGAGCTTCTCTTGATAGGGCACCTAAACTCATCCCACCGGTGCAGAACCTTTGACAAATACTCTCAACACTTTCTATTTGATCAAGAGGTAAAGGTTGAGAAACTGTTTTGAATGTAAGGAGATCTCTGAGAGTAGTAGCTGGGCGATTTTCCAGAAGTTGTTGATAAGTATTGAAGTGGTCATATCCAGGCCCTGCCTTCACTGCAGCATGAAGAATTTTTGACATTTCTGGATTATTTAAATGAAATTCCCCGCTATTTCGATATTGAACAAATCCATTAAAGTCAAGTTTTTTTTGCTCGAGTTCTGGGAAAGCTTTTTTATGAAATGAAATTGTCTCTGTTGATAATTCACTTAGAGTCAAGCCTGCAATGCGACTTGTCGTTCCCTTGAAAGCTATATCAATTAAATCTGCACCAATACCGATTGCTTCGAAAATTTGTGCTCCGTGATAACTTGCTAAGACTGAGATTCCTATTTTTGAAAGTATTTTTCTTAATCCATCTTCCATCGCTTTCTTTACATTGGCTTGAGCAATCTGTATGGGTAAATTAGACAGCTTCCCATCCGAAATGAGTTTTTGAGTTTTAGGTAGTTGCCACCAGTGCCGGGTAGTTTCCCACGTTAACCAAGGGCAAATTGCACTTGCTCCAAATCCAATTAGACAGGCTATGTGGTGAGTACTCCAACATTGAGCTGTATCAATAATTATTGGTGACTTAATATGAATTAATCTTGCAGATTCTGCATTGGGAGATAGAGGTGCCCTTCTAACACCAAGATACATTTCTAGGCTAGTAACAAGTTTTTCTCTAAGAGGATCAATAGGAGGATTTGTGACTTGTGCAAACCTTTGTTTGAAATAGTCATAAAGAATATGTGATTTATTTGAAAGTATGGCTAGAGGAATATCATCTCCCATGCAATAAGTTGGTTCTTTTGCATTCGCTGCCATACTATTAATTATGTAATCAAAATCTTCTGCACTAAATCCAAATGCAATTTGTTGCTGCAGTAGATCTTGCTTATCAAATTTATTATTTAATTCCCAATTTTGTTGGTTTAGATTTATTCGATTTGCTTTTAACCAATCTAAATATGGATATCTGTTTGCTGACTCTTCTTTGACTTCCCAGTTTCGTAAAATTCTCTTTTTTTCTAAATCCACTGCCAGCATTTGCCCAGGACCAAGTCGACCTTTTTCTTGGATTTGATTCTCATCTAATTCAACAACACCTGTTTCAGATCCCATAACAACATATCCATTTTTTGTGATGCAATAACGAGCTGGCCTAAGTCCATTTCTGTCTAATGTCGCTCCTATATTTTTCCCATCAGTAAACACTATTAATGCTGGTCCATCCCATGGCTCTTGAGTACCTGCTGCATATTCATAGAAGGCAGTAATTTCAGGTTTATTTATAAGTTCAGGTTGGTCTCTAAAAGCCTCGGGTATTAGTGTTAATAAGCTATCAGTTATGGGACGCCCACTTCGAACTAATAATTCAAGAGTTAAATCAAGATTGGCTGAATCGCTGAATAAATTATTAACAATTGGTTTTAGGTCATTTGCATTATCTTTCCAGACGGTATTTATGTCTGCTTCTGTTGCTTTTGCCCAATTGATATTTCCAAGTAACGTATTTATTTCTCCATTATGGCCTAGAAGTCTCATGGGCTGAGCTAGAGGCCATTTAGGCAAAGTATTAGTACTAAATCTTCTGTGGTAAACCGCGAATGAAACTTCAAATCTTTTGTCGTTTAGATCTTTATAAAAAGGAGCTAATATTTCAGATCTAACCATGCCTTTATATACTATTGTTTTGCTACTCAAAGAGCATATATAGAGTCCTAACTTATCTTCATTTAATTCTATACTTGCTCTATTTGAAATCCTTTGCTTCAACCTAAAAAGTAAAGACTCTATATTTACGTCAGTGTCTTTGATATCAACTATCCATTGTGTGATAAAAGGTTCATTTTCTCTTGCAAGTTTGCCTAGAACATCGTGATTAACTGGAACATCTCTCCATCCTTGTGAGGTTAATCCTAAATAGCAAGCTTCTTCTTCGCATATTTTTCTCGCTAAATCTCTGTTCTTAGAGTCTTTGGGCATGAAAATCATGCCAACTCCTGACAATAGGGGATCACATTGATCAGCTGCTTTCCAGACTTTCTTGAGGTATGTCCAAGGGATTTCACATAAAATTCCTGCTCCATCTCCTGAATCGTTGTCTCCTCCGCATCCTCCACGATGCTCCATACAGCTCAGGCCTCGAAGTGCTTGAGACAAAACCCAATGGCTTTTAATCCCTTCTACGCTGGCAATGAAGCCCACTCCACAAGAATCTTTTTCCCCAGAAAAGGCATCTGGATAGGTGCTATCGCAGTAAGGCCAATTTGTTCTTGAGAGTCGTTGATGCATGTTATGTAACTTACTATTTTTTCTTTTCTTGCAAAAGTGCCGCTTTGTGGCTTTGAAATAGATAATTAGATAAATTTGTTAGATCTAAGAGTTACATCTTAAACATTTTTGTCGACCATCAAGATTTTTATTCAATACTTTGTTCAAAAAATTTGTTTCTTATCCTTAAATCTGGATAAAAATAAAATATTAATTAAAAAAAAACACTCTTTTGGGGGCTTGACCAAGTAATCTGGAAGATTGTTGAATCTGGTCGAACCTAGACCAAATATAAAATTAATGCCAACCATTCAACAGTTGATAAGAACAGAGCGAAAAACTCTAAAAACAAAAACAAAATCTCCTGCTTTGCGAGGTTGCCCTGAGAGGAGAGGTGTTTGCACAAGGGTGTACACCTCAACACCCAAAAAACCTAACTCAGCTCTAAGAAAAGTAGCTCGTGTCAGGTTAACTTCAGGTTTTGAAGTCACTGCATATATTGGTGGTATTGGTCACAACCTTCAAGAACACTCTGTAGTTTTACTCAGAGGAGGAAGGGTTAAAGATCTACCAGGAGTTAGATACCACATAGTTCGAGGAACTCTTGACACTGCTGGTGTTAAAGATCGTAGACAGTCAAGATCAAAGTATGGAGCCAAATCTCCTAAAGAATAAAATTATTTTTGATCCAAGAAATTTCCCATCATACAAATCAATCTCATGTCAAGAAGAAACGCAGCAGAAAAAAGGCCTGTTCTCCCCGATCCACAATTTAATAACCGTTTGGCAAGCATGATGGTTCATCGATTGATGAAGCACGGGAAAAAATCAACAGCACAAAAAATTCTTTCTGATGCTTTTGGTTTAATTAATGAGAGGACTGGTTCAGACCCAATTGAACTATTTGAAACAGCAGTAAAAAATGTTACTCCCCTTGTTGAAGTCAGAGCGAGAAGAGTTGGTGGAGCTACATACCAGGTTCCTATGGAAGTTCGTCAAGAGAGAGGAACTGCTATGGCACTTAGATGGCTGGTAAATTTCTCAAGATCAAGAAATGGAAGAAGTATGGCTCAAAAACTTGCCGGGGAGCTTATGGATGCAGCTAATGAAGCTGGAAATGCAGTGAGGAAGAGGGAAGAGACTCACAAAATGGCTGAAGCAAATAAAGCTTTTGCTCATTACCGTTATTGATCTAGATCAAATTTTTACTTTTTCTATCCTCAAATTATTTCTTTTTAAGCATGCTGAGTTGTATAATCCATGCTCATTTTAAAGCCTTATAAGCGGAGTATTTTCTGTGGCACGAGCCTTTCCTTTGGAACGAGTAAGAAATATCGGTATAGCTGCACATATTGATGCTGGTAAAACCACTTGTACTGAAAGAATTCTTTTCTATTCAGGCGTCGTCCATAAGATGGGAGAAGTCCATGATGGTGCAGCAGTAACAGATTGGATGGCCCAAGAAAGAGAGAGGGGCATCACAATTACCGCTGCGGCGATTTCAACAACTTGGGATGATCACCGGATCAATATTATCGATACTCCTGGGCACGTTGACTTCACCATAGAAGTTGAACGCTCAATGAGAGTTCTTGATGGTGTTATTGCTGTCTTTTGTGCGGTTGGTGGAGTTCAGCCCCAATCTGAAACTGTATGGCGTCAGGCTGATAGGTATTCAGTACCTAGGATGGTTTTCGTCAATAAAATGGACAGAACTGGAGCAGATTTTCTTAAAGTCCATGGTCAAATTAGAGATAGATTAAAAGCTAATGCAGTTCCTATTCAGTTACCAATTGGAGCTGAAAATGACTTGAAGGGCATCATTGATCTTGTCGAGAACAAAGCATATATCTACAAAGATGATCTAGGAAAAGATATTGAGCAAACTGATGTTCCTTCGGAAATGGTTGATTTGGTTACTGATTGGCGTTCCAAGCTAATGGAGTCGATAGCCGAAACCGATGAAGAATTACTTGATGCTTTTTTAGAAAATGGTGAGTTGACGATAGAACAACTCAAATCTGGGATAAGGGAAGGCGTCCTTAAGCATGGTTTAGTTCCAATGTTATGTGGTTCAGCCTTTAAGAACAAAGGAGTTCAGTTATTACTTGATGCAGTCGTAAATTATTTGCCAGCCCCTGTTGATGTGCCTCCCATTCAAGGTTTGCTTCCTAATGGAAAAGAAGCTGTTAGGCCTTCTGACGATAGTGCTCCATTCAGTGCACTTGCTTTTAAGGTAATGGCTGATCCATATGGCAAATTAACTTTTGTTCGCATGTACTCAGGAGTCCTTGAAAAAGGTAGTTATGTACTGAACTCTACTAAAGACGCAAAAGAGAGAATCTCTAGATTGATAATTCTGAAAGCTGATGATAGGGAGGAAGTCGATGAATTAAGAGCGGGTGACCTTGGTGCTGTGCTTGGATTGAAAAATACAACTACCGGAGATACTTTATGTGCTTCAGAAGAGGCGATTGTTCTTGAAACTCTCTACATTCCTGAGCCAGTCATATCAGTCGCGGTAGAACCCAAGACTAAAAGTGACATGGAAAAGCTAGGTAAAGCATTGACATCTCTTTCTGAGGAAGATCCAACGTTCAGAGTAAGTACTGATCAAGAGACAAATCAAACTGTCATTGCAGGAATGGGTGAACTTCACCTAGAGATTTTGGTTGATCGTATGTTGAGAGAATTTAAAGTAGAAGCAAATATAGGAGCACCACAAGTTTCTTACAGAGAAACTATTAGAGCTAGCTCTTCAGGAGAAGGCAAGTTTGCAAGACAAACTGGTGGTAAAGGTCAGTATGGTCATGTTGTTATAGAAGTCGAGCCAGGTGAACCAGGAACTGGTTTTGAGTTTGTCAATAAAATTGTTGGCGGAGCAGTTCCAAAGGAATACATCAAACCCGCTGAATCAGGAATGAAAGAGACATGTGAGTCTGGTGTAATTGCAGGTTATCCCTTGATTGATGTAAAAGTTACATTAGTTGATGGCTCTTATCATGATGTTGACTCATCCGAGATGGCTTTCAAAATTGCCGGATCAATGGCTTTCAAAGATGGAATTAAAAAGTGCAATCCTGTCCTTCTGGAACCTATGATGAAAGTTGAGGTAGAAGTCCCTGAGGACTTCCTAGGCTCTATAATAGGAGATCTGTCCTCCAGACGAGGTCAGGTTGAAGGTCAATCCATCGAAGATGGACAATCCAAAGTCCAGGCAAAAGTGCCATTAGCCGAAATGTTTGGCTATGCCACTCAACTCCGATCAATGACTCAAGGTCGGGGTATTTTCTCAATGGAGTTCAGCACATACGAGGAAGTTCCTCGTAATGTTGCTGAAGCAATTATCTCCAAGAATCAGGGCAATTCCTGATCTCTTAATTTACTAACCAACCCCCGATTCTTTAAAAAAATGGCTCGCGAGAAGTTTGAGAGGAACAAACCTCACGTCAACATAGGTACTATTGGCCATGTTGATCATGGCAAAACGACACTTACTGCTGCAATCACAAAGGTTTTAGCAAAAAAAGGTCAGGCTGAAGCTCAAGATTACGCTGAAATTGATGGAGCTCCGGAAGAGCGTGAGCGAGGTATCACAATCAACACTGCTCATGTTGAATATGAAACTGACGGAAGGCATTACGCTCATGTTGATTGCCCAGGTCACGCTGATTATGTGAAAAACATGATTACCGGTGCTGCTCAAATGGATGGTGCAATTCTTGTAGTAGCGGCTACAGATGGAGCAATGGCACAAACAAAAGAACATATTCTTTTGGCCAAGCAGGTTGGAGTCCCTGCGTTGGTTGTTGCATTAAACAAATGTGACATGGTTGATGATGAAGAAATGATAGAACTCGTAGAAATGGAAATCCGTGAACTTCTAACTAGTTATGACTTTCCTGGTGATGACATCCCTGTTGTCCAAGTATCAGGATTAAAAGCTATTGAGGGAGAAGCAGATTGGGAGACAAAAATAGACGAATTAATGACTGCAGTTGATTCTTCAATTCCAGAACCAGAACGTGAAGTTGATAAGCCTTTCCTAATGGCTGTTGAAGACGTTTTCTCAATTACTGGTCGTGGAACAGTTGCTACGGGTCGTATCGAAAGAGGAAAAGTAAAAGTTGGAGAGGAGGTTGAAATTGTAGGTATAAGAGATACCAGAGTTACAACTGTTACTGGAGTTGAGATGTTTAGAAAACTTCTTGATGAAGGTATGGCTGGAGATAATGTTGGACTTCTCTTAAGAGGAATTCAGAAAGAAGATATTGAGAGAGGGATGGTTCTTGTTAAAAAAGGATCCATTACACCACACACTAAATTTGAGGGTGAGGTTTATGTATTGAAAAAAGAGGAGGGTGGTCGTCACACTCCTTTCTTTGCGGGATATCGCCCACAATTTTATATTCGAACTACTGATGTGACAGGTCAAATTACTGCTTTCACATCTGATGATGGAAGTAATGTTGAAATGGTTATGCCTGGTGACAGGATAAAGATGACAGGAGAATTAATATCTCCCGTTGCAATTGAGCAAGGAATGAGATTCGCTATTCGTGAAGGTGGTCGTACGATTGGTGCTGGTGTTGTTTCAAAAATAATTGAGTAATTAATTCTGCGGATGACTTGTAATTTATTCAGGTCATCCTCTAAATTAAACATAATTGAGCTGATCAGTTCAGCTACAAAAGAACCTTGAAAACTTAGTTAGATTTAGGAACTCTCACCATGTCGAATGCAATCGCACAACAAAAAATACGCATACGCCTCAAGGCTTTTGATAGGAGAATGCTAGATTTATCTTGCGATAAAATAATCGAGACCGCCGATACAACCGCTGCGTCAGCAATAGGGCCTATCCCTCTTCCAACAAAAAGAAAAATTTATTGTGTTCTTCGTTCACCTCACGTCGATAAAGATTCAAGAGAGCATTTTGAAACTAGAACACATAGAAGGATTATTGATATTTACAGTCCTTCCGCAAAGACTATTGATGCTCTAATGAAGTTGGACCTTCCAAGTGGAGTTGACATAGAAGTTAAGCTCTAGATCTTTTTCTCTCAAACTAGAGATTGATTATCTAGGATAGGTGTAATTAGGAATTCACATTTGAGCGAACTTTCAGTTAGGGAGCTACCACTTTTCCCATTGCCTGAGGTTGTGCTTTTTCCTCAGGAGTACTTGCCGCTTCATATTTTTGAGACTCGCTACAGAGTAATGCTTCAATCTGTTTTGAACTCCGATAGCCGTTTTGGAGTTGTCAGATGGGATCCAGTCTCAAAACAAATGGCTAATGTTGGCTGTTGTGCTGAGATAATTAAGCATCAAACTTCAAAAGATGGAAGAAGCAATATTGTGACAGTTGGTCAGCAGAGGTTTCGAATCCTTGAAATTATAAGTGAAACGCCTTTTATTAACGCTTTAGTTAGTTGGGTTGATGATGAGCAAATTTCAGATCAAACCAAACTTTTGGAGTTAAAAGACTCAGTCTCTATTGCACTAAAGGATGTTGTCTCACTAACTTCGAAATTAACTGAATCTGAGAAAGAACTACCTGATTCCTTACCTGACATTCCTAGGGAACTATCTTTTTGGATAGCCGCTCATCTTGGAGGACCCGTAGCAAGTGAACAGCAAAGTTTATTGGAATTAACAAATACTTTCCATCGTTTGGAAAGAGAATATGAACTACTTGATCACACAAGAAGACAGTTAGCTGCAAGAACTGCCTTAAAAGATACTTTCTCAAACGCTGATCAAGCTAACAATTAGTTATGCAATGGCTATTTATCTCTACTTTTAGTGTTTTCTTAGTTTTCACCTTAGCTAATCGGTGGTTAAAAAAAAGTCGTAAATATGAATCTGTTCAGAGTGTCGCCTCCTCCTATGATTCATGGACTAATGATCGTTTATTAGAAAACCTTTGGGGAGAACATATCCATCTTGGCTTTTATGAAAAACCAAGATTAAAAAAAGATTTTAGGAAAGCCAAGGTTGATTTCGTTCATGAACTAGTTCGATGGAGTGGTTTGGATAAATTACCAAAAGGTTCAAGGGTTCTGGACGTAGGATGCGGTATTGGCGGAAGTTCAAGGATATTATCGGATTATTATGGCTTTGATGTAACTGGTATATCAATAAGCCAAGAACAAATTAAAAGAGCAAATGAGTTAACAGCTAACAACGAATTTTGTCGTTTTGAAGTAATGAATGCTCTTGATTTGAAATATGAGAAAGGGAGCTTTGACGGTGTTTGGAGTGTCGAAGCAGGCCCTCACATATCTGATAAACAAACCTTTGCAGATGAGATGTTAAGAGTCCTAAGACCAGGTGGAGTTTTGGCAGTTGCAGATTGGAATAAAAGAGATTTATCAAAGCATCCTTTAAATTTTATTGAGAAGTTCATTATGCATCAATTGCTAATCCAATGGACTCATCCTGAGTTTTCAAGTATAGAAGGATTTACAAATAACTTGTTAAATAGTCCATATTGTGGGAGTCCAGTAGAGTCTTCTAATTGGACAAAGTACACAATTCAATCTTGGAATGAATCTATATACGAAGGCTTTAGAAGACCATCATCTATTTTGAAGTTAGGCTTTAGATCTATCTTAAAGGCATTAAGAGAAATCCCAACAATATTAATGATGAGATGGTCTTTTTCAAGAGGTTTAATGAAATTTGGCGTTTTTAAATCTAGAGGATAAGTTAATCAATTTCCGATCCGAAATAACAACCAAAATTAATTATCTGATTGCAAAATGGATATAACTTTTTATTAATATTGTCAAGGTCTTTTTTATTATTCTCATTATTTAAATCAAGATCAATGAAAAAAACATATTCGCCTAATTCTCTCTTTGACGGACGAGATTCAATTCTGCTCATGTTTAGGCCAAGATTTGCGATGCAATTCAATGCTTCTAATAATGCACCAGGACTATTTGATTTAAGAGAAAAAGCCATACTTGCTTTATTACCACCTACCTTAATGTCGTTTTTACTAAGCAGAATAAATCTGGTGCAATTCCCCTCAATATCATTGATTGGATAGGCGAGAACATTCAATCCATCACTTGAATCTATTGACCCTATAGCTGCTCTAAATGAACTGCCTTTTACCATCCTAATCGCTTCTGCCGTTGAATTAGTTGGTAGATGAACAGCATTAGGAATATTATCATTTAACCATTGACTGCATTGAGCTATGGCTTGAGGATGTGAAAGCACCTCTGAAATTGTTGATATTGATCCGCTGCTCATTAATGAATGTTTGATAGGGAGTACTAGGGCCCTGTGAATAAATAAATTTTTATGTCTCCACAGAGAATCTAATGTTGTGGTAACCCCACCTTCTACGGAATTTTCAATTGGTACTACAGCTGCTTCACAAAGATTGTTTGCAAGATTATCAACCACACATCTTAACCCTTTGCATGGTGAGAACATGGGCGAGTCAAGCTTTTCCAAGGCTGCAAGTGCTTTTGCAGCTTTCTCAGCGTATGTTCCTTTAGGCCCTAAATAGGCCACTCGAGTTGACATTAGAATAAAAAAATGGGGTAAATGCCGATAAGATCAAACTGAGCAAGTTTTTAATAATGGCTCTTGCCTTTACAGCACGTCAAAAAATTGATCTAGTTGTAAGAGATAATCAGGTGAGACTACCTGATTATCTCTTACAACAGGAAAGAGTTGTAGGAGCGATGCTCGATCCTAAAAAATTAACTCCCTTAGCACCAGGAGCCTTTAAGTACGAAGTCACAAGTTTTAAGGTTTTTCAACTTCAAATAAATCCAGTTGTGTCAATAGGGGTGGAAAATACTGATAGAAAAATCAGAATGTATGTCACCGAGAGCCACTTAGATGGTTTGGGTTTTGTTGATGATTTTGATTTAACCTTAGATGCCATTTTGGAGGCAAAACCATTAGGTCTCGAAGGCTCAGCACTTTTGGGTGTAACAGTTAGTCAACCTCAGCTATTGAGATTAATCCCTCCGAAAATGCTCGAGACAACAGGGCAATCAATATTAAATGGGATCTTGTTAGGAATTAAGGCAAGGGTTGAGAAGCAGCTAATAAATGACTTTAAAAATTGGTGTAAAGAAAATTAATAATAAATTTGATATCAATAGATATCTAATCTGGAGAGAAAAGTTTTTCGATGTAGTTTGGTTGAACCTGCTTTAGTTAAGTTTTTTCTATGAATCTCAGTTCCATATCCCTTATTTTTTTCAAGTTCATAAAAACTATATTTTGAAGCTAATCGTTTCATTAATTCATCTCTGGTTTCTTTTGCTAATACACTTGCAGCAGCAATAGAGGCGAAATGACTTTCACCTCTTACTTGTGTTTTTTGTTCTCCTGGCCATAAGCGAATAGGTAAGACTCCATCTACAAGAATTAATTCTGGTGGAGATGGGAATTTTTCTAATGCTCTCACTATCGCTTTTTCAGTTGCCTCTCTAATACCAATGCTGTCAATTTCTCTTGCTGATGCCTGGCCTATTGCCCAGGCTAGTGAGTTTTTTTTTATTAAAGGAACTAAATTTCGTCTTTTTCTGTGAGTCAACTTTTTACTGTCTCTTAAACCTAAACTCAAGAGATTTATCTCATTTTCTTTGCTTAAAATTACGGCACCAGCAAAAACAGGGCCAAACAAGCAACCTTTTCCTACTTCATCAACACCTGCAATAAGGTATTTGTTAGGTTTCATCCTGGAGAAGAAGCAGAAGATCTTCTTCTTTTTCTTCTTGGATCATCATTGACTTCCTCTTGGTCAGTGGAAATTAATTCTTTATTTCCACTGATTAAATTTTGATCAGTATTAATTAATTCATTTTTATCTTTGTCTATATACGTATTAATAGCATCTTTTTCGATACTTTCATTTGATTCAGAATTACCAGGATTTTTATGAATAGAATTACTGTCTTTTAGGTGAATAATTTCTTTATGATTTTTACTATCATTGGAATAGTCATTAATGGCTGAATTTTGTTTACTCTGCTCAGTTATTTCAATTTTTCTGTCTATGTTTAAACCAAGTCCAGGTCTTACTATGTTAACCATGTAATTTTCAGAAACTGGAGGATCATCTAAAAGTAAAATAGGGTCAAATCCCATTGAGCTATATATTATTTCTTCGTTCTCAGTCATATTTATATTTATTATCATTTGTTCTTGCTTTTTATTATTTTTCTCATTAGAAGTATCTGCGTGATTTGTTTCTGTAGATATAGATTTTGAATTGTCTATAGATAATTTATCTTCCTGATCGTTTGAGCTTGCTTCAATATCTTTTGATTTATGTATACGTTTCTTTTTTGTATTATTTTCTTGTAATGGTTGTATATCATCACTGGCGATTAGAGTTGAATTAATCACGCCAGGTTCAGAAGAATTTGTTGGATTTATATCTTGAATAGTAATTTGAAGATTACCTTGCCCTTCAGTATTAGGCGTGGTTTTACCAAACAATTCATATATATTTTGACCTTGTCTTTTTCTGGTTAGCTCAACAAGTCCCAGTTCGGTAAGTGAAGCAATTTGTGGCCTAGCAGAGTCTCCATTTATGGCAGATGTAAAATGTTCTAATAATTGAAGTTGATCTCTTCTAGTATCCATATCTATAAAGTCGACAATAATCACCCCGCCAATATTCCTCAATTTTAATTGCCTTGCTATCTCAATAGCTGCCTCACAATTTGTCCACAAAACTGTTTCTCTAGAATTTGAAGATCTTGTGAAAGAGCCTGAGTTGACATCGATAACTGTCAATGCCTCAGTTGGCTCAATAATTATATAGCCACCAGAAGGGAGCTCAACCCTTGGTTTTAATGCATCATTTATGGTGGAAATAACTCTATATTTCTCTAATATATTTTGAGTATCATTATGTAATTCTATTGTTATTTCTTTGTTGTCCTTTCCAATAAAGCTTTTGATGCGACCAATTGCTTCAGCTTTATCTACAATAATTTGTTTAACATTTTGACCTATGTTGTCTCTAAGAATTTTGTGTATGAAGTCCTCATCCCTATTTAAAAGGATTGGCGGAGTGCAACTCTCTGATGCTTGCTGAATCAGCTCCCATTGTTTAAAAAGATTTTCAAGATCATCAATTAAAAATTCTTCAGCAATATCTTCAGCCTCTGTCCTGATTAAAAGTCCTGAACTTGGAGGCTTTACAAGTACTCCTAATGCTCTAAGTCGATTTCTCTCACTCTCTGTGCTAATTCTTCTGGATATGTTTACCCCTTGTCCATAAGGCTGAAGTACAAGATACCTACCTGGGAGGGCTATGTTCCCAGTTAATCTGGGTCCTTTTGATCCAGTAGGCTCCTTCATTACTTGAACTAAAACCTTTTGCTTTGGTTCAAGTAATTCTGTTATTCCTGCTGTTGCTTTCTTTAATCTAAGTGGACCTAAATCATTAACGTGAATAAATCCATTTTTCTCACTTTCTCCAATATTTACAAACGCTGCATCTATTCCAGGAAGAACATTTTCTATTGTTCCCAAGAAAATATCTCCGATTTGGTAGCTACCTTGAGCCACAATTAATTCATCTATTCTTTCATCGGTGAGCAATGCGGCAATTCGCATTTGCTCAGCAATGACAATTTGCTGGGGCATATACAATGTTGAGCTACTTAAGCTCAAAGTTGGTTAGCAAAAAACTGAAATTAGAACTGGGAATTCGTAACGCCAAACATATTAAAGAGGTTCTTAAATACTTTTCGGAATTGGAATTAAATATAATCCGGATGAAATAGTTGGATTTACCAACATATAAACTGGGTTTCTCTTTAAGAAAATTGACGTTAGTTAGGAACAACAGGGCTTTAACCCTTTTCTTTTTCCTTAAGTATATTAACACAAGATCACTTTTTGATTGAGTGCGGAAATCTGGAGTCCCATTGAAAATTAGTGCTTAATTGCACAATCACAAGCATCTTTTTTGAACATTAGAGGTCTTTAAGGGATTATCCTTAATAAAATCTTGGCAATTTTCAAGTGGTGCAAGTTAATGCCGATTACCTGAAGTTAAAAGCAGGCTATCTTTTCCCAGAGATTTCTAGAAGAATAAAAGAATTTAACTCTGAAAATCCTAACTCAGACTTAATCCGCTTAGGAATTGGTGACGTTACAGAACCCCTCCCTTTGGCATGTAGAGAAGCCATGAAGGCGGCCATAGAAGAGATGGGGACTGTAGAAGGTTTTAGAGGATATGGTCCAGAGCAGGGATATGAGTGGCTACGCTCGAGCATTTCTAAAAATGATTATTTATCTCGTGGTTGTGAGATCTCGGCAGATGAAATTTTTGTTTCAGATGGCTCGAAATGTGACAGCAGTAATATCTTAGACATTCTGGGTAAGGAGAATAAGATAGCTGTAACTGATCCTGTTTATCCTGTTTACGTCGACACTAATGTGATGACAGGAAGAACAGGAGAAGTTAATAGAGAAGGAGAATATGAGGGTTTAACTTACATACCACTTAATTCAGAGAATGGGTTTGAGGCAAAAATACCAAGAGAAAAGTTTGATTTAATTTATCTTTGTTTCCCTAATAACCCAACCGGTGCAGTAGCCACCAAAGAACAATTGGCTTCGTGGGTTAAATATGCAAAAGCAAATAATTCTTTAATCCTTTTTGATGCTGCTTATGAAGCTTTTATAAAAGATGACTCTATTCCTCATTCGATTTTTGAAATTGAGGGATCAAAAGATTGTGCAATTGAGTTTCGATCTTTTTCAAAAAATGCAGGTTTCACCGGAACAAGATGTGCTTTTACAGTCATCCCTAGGTCTTTAAAAGGTAAAGCAGGTGCAGAGGACATTGATATATGGTCATTATGGAATCGAAGACAAAGCACCAAATTTAATGGTGTAAGTTACATGGTCCAGAGAGGAGCGGAGGCTGTTTACTCTATGGAAGGGCAAATACAAGTAAAAAAGTTGGTAAGTTTTTATATGGAAAATGCTCAAATAATCAAAGCTAACTTAACTGCAGCAGGGTTTGACGTTTTTGGAGCAGTTAATGCCCCTTATGCTTGGATAAAAACACCAAAAAATATGAGCTCATGGGATTTCTTTGATTTCTTGCTAAAAAATGCAAATGTTGTTGGCACGCCAGGCAGTGGTTTTGGAGCTGCAGGAGAGGGTTATTTTCGACTATCTGCTTTTAACAGCAGAGAAAATGTTGAAGAAGCCATGCAGAGAATTATAAAACTCTAATGTTTAATCTCATGGTAGGTTCTTTGCTTAAGAGTGCTATTTATTCTGGCAGTTTAATTATGGTTGATTCTTCAAATCAAACCGATGGAGACACGGCTGTTATTGATAGGGAAGTTCAGCGAGTTAGAAAATTATCTCCCAAGTACAAGGTTTTACTGCATAATGATCCAGTCAACACTATGGATTATGTAGTTGAGACTTTAAGACAGGTAGTTCCACAGTTAAGTGAGCAGGATGCTTTGAATATTATGTTGGAAACACACAATAACGGTATCGGACTAGTTATTACCTGTGACTTAGAACCAGCAGAGTTTTACTCTGAATCCTTAAAGTCAAAAGGATTAACAAGCACAATAGAATTAGAAAGCTGAAATATTTAATTATCAAGTGTTGGAACAACTGGTTGCGTCAAAAGGTGCGATGGATTCCGACAGTTACTATTTTTTTGTTTTTATATCCTACTGGATGGCTTTTAAGTCATTTCGTTTACTTATTTAATCAGGATATTAGTCATATTGATTTAAGGATTGTAGGAACCTCAATAACATTTATTTTGTTTTTAAGTATCCTTCCAAGTTGGGGTTTGATTAGATGGAAAACTAACAATCTTTGGGTATCAATGGGATTAGATTTTAATTGTAAATTTCGAGCATTTAAAAGTTTTTTGGGTGGATTTATATTTTCAGCTTTACTTTTATTTACTCTAGTTCTGTTCTTTTTCCTCTGCGGGTGGGTGGATGAAATTAATTACATCAAATTTTCTGAAATATTAAACGCAATACTTTTGATTTTTGGAATTGTCTTTGCTGAAGAGATAATTTTTCGGGGATGGTTAATGGAGGAAATGGTTATTTTATTTGGATTGAAAAAAGGAATACTTTTTCAAGCAGCAATTTTTAGTATCGCTCATTATAGATCAGATATTGGTTTTTTTTCTTTAATACTTTTCTTTACTGGTTTATTTCTTTTTGGATTGGTACTAACTTTGAGACGAACAATTGATAAAGGGTCTTTATTTGGTTGTGTAGGGTTGCATGGCGGATTGGTTGCGATTTGGTATCTATGTGATTCTGGAATGCTTGTTTTTTCTACAGATACTCCTTACTTCTTACTGGGACCAAGCAAGAACATGGTAAATCCAATTGGTGGGGTTTTAGGGATAGCAATTTTGTTAATTACCATATTTTTTCAACGAAGGCTTTTTGCAAGAACGGGACGGTTTTTGGCCTCTACAGTTAGTGCTTCGTTAAGAGATGAAATCCCATAATCTCTTTCTAATAAGTTCATAACTGTTCTGCCAAAATCACTGGGATTTGTATCAAAGGCCTCTAAGCAAACTCTTCCAAATTCTTTACCCATTGGTTCTGGATTCCAAAGAAGCTTCCTAGCAGTCCAAGGCATTAAACTCATTGGATTGTATCCAGGTTTTAGTAAACCTTTTTTTAATCCATACTCTTCTAATAAAGTGTGTGGTTGCAGTCCGATAAAAAATATAGAAGGTTCCACAATATCAGCTCCAAAAATCTTTTCTAACTCCCTATGATAAGCAACTGTCTGTCTGATTGTTTCTGGACGCTCATCAATAACATTGAATGAGTAATTTACTGAAACTTGTGATTTGAAACCTGCTTTCGCGAGAAGTTCACAATTTTTTAGAACCGTTTTTAAGTTATATCCCATTCTCATCTTTCTTACTAGTTCTTGAGATCCAGAAGTGATACCAATTTCGAAATAGCTCATACCTGTCCTAACCATTAACTCTGCTAATTCTTCATCTAAATTGTCTGCTCTTATGTATGCAGCCCAATTGATATCGTGCAATCCTTCATTATAGATAGCTTTAAGAATATCTTTAGCGTTTTGAATGTGCCCTCTTGAGGGTATAAATTGAGCATCTGTGAACCAAAATCCACGAACACCAAGATTGTATAATTCTTTTATTTCTTTAATAACCTCATTTACAGGATTAATTCTTACTTTTTTCCCTTCAATGACAGTGTAAATACAATAACAGCAGTTATGAGGGCAACCTCTCTTGGTTTGAACTCCAATGTAAAAGTCACCACCATCTAAATACCATTTAAACTCAGGCCAAATTGATTGAATATAGGTATAGTCGCATGCTGTTTTGATTAGATTATTTGGTTTCTCATGAATCAATTTTTCTCTTGGAGGTTCACCTACCACAAAACATCTTTCATCCAAAATAGATTCCCCTCTTATTAATTTTTCTATTAACAATTCTCCTTCTCCCAGTGAAATGATCGTACCTTTAGGGAGAGATTTTTTTAACTGATTATAAAAAACACTAACAGCACCACCTCCAAGTATTAAATTAGCATTTTTGTTGTATTTCCTTGCTTGCCTCAATCCCTTCCTAATTAATTTTTGGTTTCTCCATATTTCTCCATAATGACTTTTTAGCAGTTGAAAACCACCTAAAGCACCTCGAATTTTTTTTAGAGGATTTCGAGCATAAAAAACTTCAAACGAGTTTTGTAATGGATTACCTCCCCTACCATCGACAGGAGCATATATTTGTATATCTCTCCATGAAAAAACTAATAATGTTGGCTTGAAATTTTTTATACTATCTATAAGTATTCTTTCGACATCTAGGATTGGTAAGGAAGCTAAATCTACGATTAATTGCTGAATATCTGGAAAGCATTTGTGAATATGATCTGCTAAGTAAATTGGTCCAATCGGGAAAATAGGATTGCAAGGAAGCCGGACATATAAGACCTTTACCTCTGATTTGGGTCGTTGATTTTTTAATTCAGAACTCAGTTTTGCGTTCATCAGGACATCTATTGACAACAAAAATAACTATTTAGAGGTAAACACTAACAATTTGTAGACCTTTTTGATTGAAAATTAGATTATTAGTTAAAAGAACCTGAGTTCCATATTAACGCTAATCCATTCAAATCGTAGTTGCAGAGGCCATTTTCTTGTTTTCTTGCAAGCATTAAGATAATGCTTATATTGAAAGGTGGAGTTTTTTTGTTGCTTGTTAAATTGATTTAGATCATTTGGTTTAAAAACAAAAAATAGATAAAACTAATGAAAATGGACTTAACTCTTAGATCATGAATCATCTAGTGACTTTGATTATATATATACTCAGTGGTGCTGCTCTCGGATCCTTGATGCTGCTAAGTGGTATTCCAGCAGCTCCTCTTCTTGGTTCGATTTTGGCAGCAGGATGCTTAAGTATAAGCGGTCAATTTGAGCCTGCCCAATGGCCTCTTGGTACGAAAACTTTTCTTGGAATTGGTGTAGGAACTGTTATTGGTACTGGAATTAATAAAGATACTCTTACAGAGCTACAAAGTCTTTGGAGGCCAGCAATATTAATTACTTTAACTCTAATTCTTACTGGGTTAATTGTTGGATTTGTAGCTGTTCGTCTATTTGGGATTGATCCTTTAATAGCTTTGCTGGGCTCTGCACCAGGAGGTACGCTTGGGATGAGCTTGGTAGGAGCAGAGCTTGGAGTAGGAGCTGCGGTAGCAGCAATTCATGCATTTCGATTGATCGCTGTTTTATTAATCACTCCAGCCGTTGTTAGATATTTAGCTCCTATTTTTAATTCTAATTAGGATTTTAGAAATGAAAAATATTCAATTGTGAAGCGTATAAACACTATAAAATTTTCCAGATAGGGTTTTCAGGTATTTCTGGTCCTCGATATTTATCTAAGGGCTCTGAGGTCGATATACGCCACTCAGGGACACGACATTGAACATATGAAGGGTTTTGAATAAGAACTCCGGGATTAGAATCTTTTTTGTAGGTAAAGCCTCCTTTCCATACTCCTCCATCTTTGAGTGAACCTTTAAACCAAACCCAACAATTTTCTCTGTCCATTGGATCAAACAAATATGAGAATTTATATTTTAATTTGAGCAGATTTTTTTTTATCTTCTTCTGCTTCTCCGTCTTTGTTGCAACTTACGTTTATATTTTTCAACAGGCGTTTCATGATGACGCAGGCGCTTTAACTCCCCAAAGATGCCAGCTTTGGAAACCTGACGTTTAAAACGGCGAAGTGCTGATTCAATGCCTTCGTTTTCTCCAACAGTAACTTGAGTCAAAAAAATAAAAAAATGTTATCTCGTAATTTTACAGGACGATAAAGCAAATTTTTGTTTTGACCTTTTTGGGATGAAAAGAACTATTATGATTTCCGAATTATCCAAATAGCTTTCTTCAAGCTTTGCTTAATAGTAAATTTTGAGGTTTTCCCCTTTTCGGACCATTCATTATTTTTTTCATAGGTCCGTAAACCAATGACTATTTACATAGGAAATCTCTCATTTGATGCTGAAGTTGAGGATATTGTTGGAGTGTTTAGCAGTTATGGTGAAGTCACTAACTGTAAGCTTCCCTTAGAAAGGGAGACTGGGAGAAAAAGAGGTTTCGCCTTTGTTGATATGGGTGATGATGCTCAAGAGCAGAAAGCGATAGATGATCTTCAAGATGTTGAGTGGATGGGTAGGGCTATTAGAGTTACCAAAGCAAGACCTAAAAAAAATTAAATTTGATCAATATAGTTCTTAATTTTTACCTGCCAATGCTTATGACATTGTTAAAAAATTTTTAGAATTGAGTAAATTTTAGATTTCAGTCTATTAGCGATTACAGCTTTTCCTCAAATTGATGCTGTAATGATTAACAGTACAGAGAGATCCCTTTTTAATGCTTTACTCAACAATCCCATTCTCTACAATCGCAATTGGTGGATTTAATCCTTTGGCTGCAATTGCTGGTTTAGTGATTTTTTTTCAGATATCTCAAATTTATTACTATGGTTTACCCGAGAATGAGCCATCTGTAGAGCTCTCTGAAACAGGCTCTTATAAGTACCTCCAAAAACAATTTATTGGTGTTCAAGTAGTTACTGCTCTTATTGCAGCCTCAGTTATGCTTGCAGGTCCTGATAAAATATTTTTTCCTTTTAAATATTTTTAAGTCTTAAGTTAATCAATTCTTATTAATTGAATATTAAGAAAGGCAGTGGAAGGGCTGCTTTTTTCTTATGTAAATAATTATTTTTTTTGATTTAATCTTGACTTGGGGTTTTTATTAGAGAATCATCATATTGTTGATCATGGACACCAATTAAAGAATCAGGTATTTTCATAGTAAATATATTTTATTCACTATGGGATCAAATAAAAATAGCACTAATACCTTTCCAGAAATAGCTGATAAAAATGAAAAGCTTATATTAAATAAAAACATAAATATCATTCATACCAATGAATATTGTATTACGCATCAAATAAGGTGGTTCAAAGGCAGTCGAGATAGGGGCTTAAGAACTGAAATCGCCTTATAAAAAAGAAAATAAAATTAATTCTTTATAATTAACAATAAACAACCAGAAAAATAAAAAGCGATAAAAGCATGTTTCTTATTAAGATATGATCAAAATAAAGAATATTATCCGTATTCAGCATTAATAAATCAAATAATTATTTTGTAGAAATTAATAAATTGGCTAGATAATATAAGTGTTTATATTTTTAAAAATTCTGAATTTTTTTTAAACTTTTTCA
>CACOQT010000008.1 GCA_902629395.1 uncultured Prochlorococcus sp. | reverse complement strand
GTAAAAGACTTAATCGAGCTCCAAATAGAAATGAATTAGGAATGTTTGGCGTCATGTGGTCTGAACATTGTTGCTATAGAAATTCACGTCCTTTATTAAGAAATTTTCCTACAACAGGTAGTCGAATTCTCGTGGGACCAGGAGAGAATGCAGGTGTTGTTGATATTGGCTGTGGACAAAAATTAGTCTTTAAAATTGAAAGTCATAATCATCCATCAGCCGTTGAGCCTTTTCAAGGAGCAGCAACAGGTGTCGGTGGAATTCTGAGGGATATCTTTACGATGGGAGCTAGACCAATAGCGTTATTGAATGCTTTAAGGTTTGGTCCGTTAGATGATGAAAAAAATATAAGTTTACTAGAAGGTGTTGTTGCAGGTATTTCACATTATGGGAATTGCGTAGGTGTACCTACTATTGGAGGAGAAGTTGGTTTTGATAAAAGTTATTCAGGAAATCCTTTAGTCAATGCAATGGCACTAGGGTTAATGGAAACAGAGGAAATAGTTTGTTCAGGTGCTAGTGGTATTGATTATCCAGTTCTTTATGTAGGAAATACAACTGGTAGGGATGGTATGGGAGGAGCGAGTTTTGCTAGTTCTGAACTTTCTAAAACTTCTTTAGACGACCGACCTGCAGTACAAGTAGGCGATCCTTTTCTTGAGAAAGGTTTAATAGAGGCTTGTTTAGAGGCATTTAAGACAGGTTATGTTATTGCTGCTCAAGATATGGGAGCAGCGGGTTTAACATGTAGCTGCTCAGAAATGGCTTCTAAAGGTCAGGTAGGAATTGAATTGAACCTTGATCTTGTGCCAGCAAGAGAAAAAGGAATGAATGCATATGAATTTTTGTTATCAGAATCACAAGAACGAATGTTATTTGTTGTAAAACCTGGTTCAGAAGAAGAATTAAGACAATTATTTATTAGATGGGGATTATATGTTGAAGTCGTAGGAAAAGTTTTAAAAGAAAAAGTTATTAGAGTAATACATAAAGGTGAAATTGTAGCGAATCTTCCAGCATCTGCACTTGCAGATGATACACCTATAGAAGATCACTTATTAATAAATTCAACGCCTAAATATTTAGAAGAACATTGGAAATGGACGGAAGATTTATTACCAAATACTTCATATAATGGCATTATTAATATAAAAAATAATTTATTTATTAGTTGGAATAAAGTATTGTTAAACTTATTAAGTACTCCATCAATAGCTTCCAAAAATTGGATATATAAGCAATACGATTATCAAGTCCAATCTAATACTGTCGTTAACCCTGGAGAAGCAGACGCCGCTGTTGTTAGGATTCGGTCTCAAAATGATTTTGTAAGTTCTCCAAACCAAAACAGAGGAATAGCTTCAGTAGTTGATTGTAATGATAGATGGGTTTATTTAGATCCTTACAGAGGTAGTATGTTCGCAGTTGCAGAAGCTGCAAGGAATTTAAGTTGTGTTGGAGCTGAACCTATAGCAATTACAAATAATCTAAATTTTTCATCTCCAGATGATTCAACAGGTTATTGGCAATTATCAATGTCATGCGAGGGTATAGCTAATGCCTGCGAAGCCTTTAATACCCCAGTAACAGGAGGAAACGTTTCTTTATATAATGATACTAAGTTATCAAATAGTACCGTTATCCCTATACATCCAACACCTGTAATTGGTATGGTTGGGTTAATAGAAGATATTAATAAAATTTGTAAGAAATCTTGGATCAAAAATGGAGATCAAATATGGATGATTGGACTGCCTTTGGAAACAAATTTAGATAAAGATAAAAGAATTTCACTAGCTGCTTCATCTTTTTTAGAATATATTCATGGATTAAAAACAGGAAGACCACCAGAAATAGATTTAAAATTAGAAAGACAAGTAAACTTATTTTTAAGAAAAATAATAAGTAAAGGCATTATTAATTCTGCTCATGATTTAGGTGATGGAGGTTTGGCTATAGCTATCTCTGAATGTTGCATTTCTTCTGGGTATGGTGCAAATATTTTACTTCCACCCAGTGAGTCAAGATTAGATAGGCTTCTTTTTGCGGAGGGAGGTGCAAGAGTTTTAGTGAGTTGTTCAAGTATTCAAAGTGCAGAATTAAAAAAACAATATAAAAATTTTTATCTAGATGATTATAATCGTTTTTCAATTTGTCACTTAGGAAATGTAACTGATCATAAAAAATTATCAATTCATCAATCAAATAATTTAGTTATTGATATTAATCTAATGGATTTAAAAAAATCATATAAAGATGCAATCAATAAGAAAATAACTAAATAAAATCAATAATGATTTATAATCTTCAAAGTAAATTTGTTCAATATACCCTAGGAATATAATTATGTGTGGAATCGTAGGTGTTGTTTCAACAGATCAATGTAATCAGCAAATTTACGATAGTTTGTTACTACTTCAGCATAGAGGTCAAGATTCCACAGGCATAGCTACAATGGATGGAAGTGTTTTTCATATAAATAAATCTAAAGGACAAGTTCGAGAAGCTTATAGAACTAGGGATATGAGAGCATTGATAGGAAAGGTAGGATTAGGTCATGTACGGTATGCAACTAAAGGAGCTGCCCATAGAGAAGAAGAAGCACAACCTTTTTACGTAAATGCTCCTTATGGAATTATTCTTGTTCACAATGGAAATTTAACTAATACGAGAGAGCTAGAAAAAGAACTTTTTAAAGTTGATAAAAGACATACGAATACTTCAAGTGATACTGAAATGTTATTAAATGTCTTAGCTACAGAACTAAATACTGCAATTAAAGGAAGTGACATAAATCCTCAAGATCTTTTTAATGCGGTTAAAACACTTCACGCGAGAGTAGAAGGATCATATGCTTCAATCGCTTTGATAGCAGGTCATGGCCTTTTAGCTTTTAGAGATCCATTTGGAATTCGCCCTTTGGTTATTGGCAAAAGAGTTATAGAAAATAAAAAACCTGAGTGGGTAATTGCTAGTGAGTCATTAGTCATTGAAAATAATGACTACGAAATAGTTAGAGATGTAGAACCAGGAGAGGCAATTTTCATAACCTCCAACGGTGAGTTTTTTTCCAAACAATGCTCTACTAATCCTCAATTGTTTCCTTGTTCATTCGAATATGTTTATTTAGCTAGACCTGATTCCATAATGAATGGAATTTCTGTTTATGAGTCAAGATTAAGAATGGGAGATTTGTTAGCAGAAACCATAAAAAGAGAAATATCTCTTGGTGATATAGACGTAGTAATGCCAATTCCAGATTCTTCCAGACCAGCGGCAATGCAAGTAGCAAGACAACTAGGGATTGAGTATCGGGAGGGCTTTTTTAAGAATCGTTATGTTGGTAGAACTTTTATAATGCCAGGCCAATCTTTAAGAAAACGTTCAGTTCGTCAGAAGTTAAATGCTATGAGTACTGAATTTAAAAATAAAAATGTATTGATAGTGGATGATTCAGTGGTTCGAGGAACGACCTCTCAGCAAATTGTACAAATGGCAAGAAGTGCAGGGGCTAATAAAGTAACATTTACATCTGCTGCACCACCAATTAGATATCCACATGTTTATGGTATTAACATGCCAAGTAGAAAAGAACTGATCGCTTATAATAGAAACATAAACGAAATAGAAAATGATTTATTTATTGATAAAATGATTTACCAAGAGGTAGATGATTTGACTAAGGCAATAACAAAAAATTCTTATATTAAAGAATTAGATTTATCTTGCTTTACAGGAAGATATGTTACTGGTACTGTCACTAATGAATACTTAAATTGGGTTGAACAAACATCTTTGTCTTAATTTAGCTCTGGCGTTATCATAGAAACTGTAGATTTTATATATTCATTATCACCTAATTCTAAATTCAATTTTGATTCTTTTTTATATGGACTATTATTAATTTTTTCTGTTAGAACTCTCATGTATTTCCCTGTATTTGTTTTTATATAAACGTATTTATTATTGATAAAACAATCAATTAATTTATTTTTAAATTGTTTATTATTTTTATAGTGGATTCCCATTATTCCTAACTCACCTTTTCTTGAAGTTTTTATTTCTTGCAAAGTGTGCTTTATGAAGTAACCATTATTTGTTATCAAAACTAAATCTTTATTTTGTTCTTTTTCAAAACTCAGAGCTTTTATGATATTTTCTTTAGGGAATAATTTTAATATACTTGTTCCTTGAGCTAATTTTCCCATAAAGGGAAAGCCGTCTTGAGTTATTATAATTTTAATAATTCTCCCAATATCAGTTACTATATATAAATAGCTATCTTCCTTACAAAGGATACAAGACTTAAGTTTTATATTTTCTTTTAATTTTAGAATTGTTGTTGATCTATTTGAAATATCAGTTATTTCATTAATAGAAATTCTTTTAAACTTTCCATCACTACTGATTAATCCTAAACTTATATCTTTCGTTTGTGTTAATGGAATTAAATTAATTATTTTTTCATTTTCTAACCCAGCTGGTAAAAAATTTTTTAGCAACCCAGGTTTTTGCCCTGCAAATTCCCATTTTAGAAGACCTATTTTACCTTCTTCACTTACAGCTAATATCTTTGGTTCATCTTTAATCGGCCATATTAGTTTAGAAGGGATAATACCATCTTTATTATGACTAATATCCTTTAATTTTAATTTTTTTATTGTTATTGAAGGAACTATCTTAATTTCATTATTTGATTGAATAATAATTTCAGAATCTATTGATAAACCTTTTAGCGCATTAATCCTTTGGAGCTCTTTATTAGGTCTTTGATTGGCCATTTTTTCTGCAATTAGAGCATCTCCTCCTTCTATTAATTTTGTTTTTCTTAGACTGCTAAATCTTTTTTTTAGCTCTCTTAGTTCTTTAATCATTACTTTCTTTAATTTTTCCCTGTCGTTAATAATTAATTCGAGTTCTACTCTTTTATCTTTTAAATCTTTTACTTCATTTTTAAGCGAATCTTTTTCAAGACTAGTAATTTTTTTTAAAGGCATACCTAAAATTCCATCGGCCTGTTTTTCATTAATTTTTAAGTGATGAATTAAATTAATTTTTGCTTCATTTGAATCCTTAGATTCCTCAATTAAAGTAATGATTTTTCTTAGATTATTAATTGCTTCGATTAGAGCTTCAACAATCTCTTGCCGATTCTTTATATTTTTAAGTAAATATTTACTTCTTAATAGAATAGTATTTTCTCTAAACTCTAAAAAGTTTTCTAGTAATCTTCTCAACGTAAGTTGCACTGGTTGTCCATTGACTAATGCAAGCAGAATTGCACCAAAATTACTCTGTAAGGAAGTCTTTTGGTATAAAAAATCTAGAATTTTTTTCGGATCGGAATCTCTTTTAACTTCAACCAGAATACGCATTCCATCTCGATCACTTTCATCTCTAATATCAGCAATTCCTGCAACTTTTCCATTATTGACAAGGTCAGCGAGTTTTTCAATCCAACCAGCTTTGTTCAATTGATAAGGTAATTCGGAAATAACAATGCCACTTCTTTTGTGTTTTCCTTTACCAGGATTTATTTCTTCAATATGAGCTATCCCTCTCATGGTTATACTTCCTCTGCCTTTTGTGTATGTTTCTTTTATCCCATTACTAATTAGGATTTCTCCACCAGTCGGAAAGTCGGGTCCAGGGACAAGTTCTAATAATTTTTCTTCGCTAATTGACGGTTTTTTTATGATTGCTATTAAGGCTTCTACTATTTCGTTCAAATTATGTGGAGGAATGCTTGTTGCCATACCGACGGCAATTCCTGCACTTCCGTTAAGTAGCAGAAAAGGTAGTTGGGCTGGTAAGACATCAGGTTCCTGCTGTGATCCATCAAAATTTGGTGAGAAATCAACAGTCTCTTGATCTATTTCACGAAGGATGGCTTCATAAGATATTTGAGCTAGCCGAGTTTCTGTATATCTCATTGCAGCGGGTGGATCATCATCGATAGATCCAAAGTTTCCATGGCCATCAAGAATTGGGTATCTTGAACTAAAATTTTGTACTTGTCTAACTAGTGCATCGTAAACAGCTTGGTCACCGTGAGGGTGATATTTGCCAAGAACATCTCCTACCACTCGAGCACATTTTCTATATGGCCTCTCCGGTGTAAGTCCTAATTCGTGCATTGCAAAAAGAATTCGCCTTTGCACAGGTTTCAAACCATCTCTTGCGTCTGGCAATGCTCGTCCGACGATTACGCTCATAGCGTATTCGAGATAAGAACGCTGCATTTCTTGATGCAACGATATTGGTTTCAGGCGTTCATTGGCCATCTTTGAGTTTTTAAGAGGCCTAAATTTCTTTATTTAGGCTACTAACTAATTTGTTAAAAACCAGTCTTTTATTAAAGATTAATTCATTGGCTTCTTTCTTTGGCTTCTTTTACTAATTTTTTCATTTCTTTATTTTTAAATAAAATTTGAGCTGATTTTTGTAATTTCTTTCCCCATAATTGCTTTGCTTGATATTCTCTAGAAACATATTTAGGGTTAGTTTTTAAAGCATTTTTTGCTAAGTTTAATGATTCAATAGATTGATTATCTGAGGAATATAAAACTATTGCTAGAGCTAACTTAGGTTCAGAGTCATCGCTAATTTTAATTGCTGTTCTAAATTTTAATATTGCTTTTTTGTAATTATTTAATTCATATAATATGAGACCTTCATTATTAATAGATTGCCAAAATTTAGGATTAATTTTTGTAGATTTTTTAAAAGCAATTAGTGCTGAATTATAATTTTTTAACATTATTTCTGCGTTTCCAAGCTGAAAATATCCTCTCTCATTATTTTTGTCAATTGACAGCCCTTTTTTAATAAAAATTTTGGCTTCATTTGGATTATTTAGATTCATATATATAGAACCTTTTCTAAAATATAGGTTAGGTTTATTCGGTTGTAATTTTGTTGCTTGAGTTATAGACTCTAATGCTTCATAATTTCTGTCAAGTCTCAACTGAGCCTCTGCTAGTGTACTCCAAAGCTGTGTTTCTTTAGGATTTAACTTAACGGCAAGTTTTAAAAGTCTGATTGCTTCTTCATTTTGATTAAATTTTATTAGTTGTATAGCTGTCTTGCCAAGTTGTATCGAGGTAGATTCAAATTCTTGTTGATTAGGTTCATTTATTTTTGGAAAAAATGCTAATGATTCATTTATAATAGACGATACAAATAATATGAGATAAACTACAATATTTAAAATTTTTATTCTTTTCATGTTTATTTATTGTTTAGTATAGAATTAATATTTCTGCGCCACATCCAAGGTTTAATTCTTTTAAGTGCTGACTTATTTAAATTTTTTTTCCATTTTGAATCGCTCCAAGATAATGCATCTTTTTTTGTTAAATTTAATATCCATTCAGATGGCTGAAGATCTTCTTCAGATGTATTTGGGATGTGTTTGTGATTCCAGGGACATACTTCTTGGCAAATATCACAACCAGCAATCCAATTACCCATTTTTTTAATAATATTTTTAGGTAATTGTTGGTCCCTGTTTTCTAATGTGTGATAGGCCAAACACTTGTTGGAGTTGATGATAAATGGTTCCTCTATTGCATTTGTTGGGCAAGCTTTAATACATTGTTCACATTCACCACAAATTGGTTTCGAAGGTTCGTCAGCTTCTAGAACTTCAGTAGATAAAAGATGACCTAAAAACATCCATGATCCTATTTTAGGATTGATTATATTGCTGTGTTTTCCTATCCATCCTATTCCAGCTTCCTCTGCCCAGGCTTTGTCTAAAAATGCACTTGTATCTACACATATCTTCCACCTCGATTTTGGTCTTTCTGTTTCTAAAAATCTGGCAATTTTCTTCAATTTTTTTTCAATAACTTTGTGATAATCCTTTCCCCATCCATATCTGGCAATTGAAATGTCTTTAGGTGTTTTGTCTGTATCTACGTAGTAATTGAGCCCAACAGCAAGAACACTTTGAACGCCATGAAGCATATTTTCTATGTTTTTTCTTCTTGGGCTTTTCATCCATTCCATTTTTGCTTGATGGCCAGCTTGCAGCCATCTTTCTAACGAATCGGTTCTAAGTTTGATTCTTGATGATCCTGGAACTTTTGCAATTCCTACTGCATCAAAGCCTTCTTCAAAAGCTTTTTCTTTAATTTTTTTTGTTAGATCAATAGATTTTTTCAAGATTAGACGTGGCTTTTCATGAATAGTGCTTTTCCCTTAAGTAAAAGGTTCAGCAGCGATTACAGACTTTCTCTGGGCTTTAAGTGCTTTCTTTTAATGTTTTATTTCTATTAATAGCTTAAATTCTTTATTTAATGCACTTAATTTGGTTAGATTGTATACATATACATTTTTCGGACTCTCTTTATTTGGTGCAGTCCTCTCCCAAGGAAGACCTGACTCTTGGCTCAAGGCTTCAGCAGGATCTTAAAAATGACCTTATAGCTGGTCTTTTGGTGGTTATTCCCTTAGCTACCACCATTTGGTTGTCCACAATTGTCAGCCGCTTTGTTTTGGCAATATTGACATCAATTCCAAAACAATTAAATCCTTTCATTACTCTAAATCCTTTACTGCAAGACTTAATCAATCTTGCATTGGGATTAACTGTTCCACTTCTTGGTATTTTGTTGATTGGCCTAATGGCCAGAAACTTTGTGGGTCGATGGTTGCTTGAGTTTGGGGAAGGTACTTTATCACGAATACCTCTTGCAGGATCAGTTTATAAAACCCTTAAACAACTGCTGGAAACTTTTCTTAGAGATAATTCAACTAGATTTCGTCGAGTGGTTTTAGTTGAATATCCTCGCGAAGGTTTATTCAGTGTTGGTTTTGTAACTGGTGTTGTTGGACCATCTCTTCAAACGGAACCAAACCAACCTTTATTAAGTGTTTTTATACCTACAGCACCAAATCCAACCACTGGTTGGTACACCTTAGTACCAGAGACCTCTGTTAAAGATTTAGATATATCTGTTGAAGATGCATTTAGAACAATTATTTCTGCTGGAATTGTAAATCCTGATGATAGGAGTAATCCTACTAATACATCATTTTCTAGTTTATTTTCTCAGTTAAGAGCATCATCTTCGTAAAGAACTCTTGAATTAAAATTATGCAATTAAAATCTATTTCTAGAGAATTAGCTCTTTTGCTTTTAGGTCAAATTAAAAAAAAAGACTGTAAAAATCTCAATATCGAAAGTTTACTTAGTCAAGCTGTTGAATCTCTAACTCAACATTGGCGTGAGCAATTAGATTTATGTGCATCAAAATTAGAAAAAGCTAATCAGGAATTGTTAGAAAGCGAATTGAATGATGATGCGGGTTCATTAACAATATCTCGTAATCACTTAAAAACTTGTTTGATTAATTCAGAGAATATACTTAACTGCTTATCTGAAAGTATTGAATTACCAAGATTACTGGCTCTAGTTGATCAAAAAGAAATACGTGAGTTAGCTCTTAAGCGGGTGAGTCTAGTTATTTCAAAAAAAAATGAGATTGACAAGAATCTAGATAGCGTTATGGAAGGGTGGCGCTTAAAAAGATTACCTAGAATTGATAGAGATATTTTAAGATTAGCATTGGTTGATATGATCGACTTAAATACACCTACTGCTGTAACTTGTAATGAAGCAGTTAATTTGGCTAATCGTTATAGCGATGAACAAGGACGCAGAATGATTAATGGAGTTTTAAGGAAACTTCAAAATTCTAGTTTAATATTTAGTCCTAAATGAAAGACGAGTTTTCTCAGCATGAAATGAGTCCTATGAATATGAATCAAAGTAAGAACACTGAGTCTGTTGATGATGATTCTTTAGATTGGGCAAAACAAGCTTATTTGCAACTCAAGCAAAAGCAAAAGGAAGAGAAAGATTTAAAAAAACAAGAAATTGAAAAAAAAGATATATTAAATAAAAAAAACAATGTAGATGAGAGTTCTAAATTAATTACTTCAGATTTTAATACTCCACAATTAAGTCAAGATTTACAAGAAGACGAGCTTCAACTAGGAGATTTTGATGATACTTTTACATGGTCAGCGGAAGTCTTAGCGGCACAAGGTAAAAAAATTGATCAATTTTCACTAGATGAAATTGATTGGCTAAGTAGGCTAAAACAAGGATTAGAAAAAACGCGCAAAGGTTTTGTTACCGATTTACTTGATAAATTAGGCGATGATCCACTTACACCTGAAGTTCTTGATGATTTAGAGACTCTTTTACTCAGAGCAGATGCAGGAGTTTCTGCAACTGATCAAATTTTAGAATCACTTAGAAGTAAGTTAAATGAGGAGGTTGTTGAAGCTTCTGAAGGATTACGTTTTTTAAAAGAACAATTAGTTAATGTTTTAGATAAGCCAATTAAAGATAGCGGTGTTGATTTGCTTGCACCAAAAAAGGGTTGTTTAAATATTTGGATGTTGGTAGGTGTTAATGGAGTAGGGAAAACAACAACTTTAGGTAAATTGGCAAGTGTCGCAAAAAGAAGTGGTTTTTCTGCAATGATTGCCGCTGCTGATACTTTTAGAGCTGCAGCTGTTCAACAAGTAAAAATATGGGGAGAAAGAACAGGGGTTGAAGTTATTTCAAATGAATCAAAGAATGCAGATCCCGCAGCGGTAGTATTTGATGCTATTGGTGCAAGTAAATCTAAGGAAATAGATTTATTACTTGTAGATACCGCAGGCAGATTACAAACAAAAAATAACCTAATGGAGGAATTAAAAAAAATTAGAAAGATTATAGACAAACTAGCACCTCAAGCAAACGTTGAATCTTTATTAGTGCTTGATTCTAGTCAAGGTCAAAATGGTTTAAGACAGGCTTTAGCATTTGCTAATTCTGCAGAATTAACAGGAGTAATACTTACGAAACTTGATGGATCTTCTCGAGGAGGTGTCGCTATGGCTGTTGCATCAGAAGCCAAATTGCCTGTTAGATTCATCGGGGCAGGAGAAAATATTAGAGATTTGCGGCCATTCAATAGCTTCGAATTTATTGAAGCCCTTTTGACTACTCGATGACTTTAAGAAATTTTTTGTACAAATTGCTAAGTTTAAATTTCTGTATTGATGGAGGACAGTGAAAGAAAATTCTCCTGTCTCAGAAAAACAAAATCAGAATTTAACAAGTACCCTATCAACGGCTGCTTCCAAGTCTCTTAGAGACCTGGTTCATAGTCTTTCTCAAGAGCAAATTGTTAATCAAGATTTATTGCTTTCATTGACATTTGCTTTGAGAAATTTTACCAATTTACATCGCTTTCTTGAATTCATCCCATGTCTTGTCACCCAATTAATAGGTGTTAGAGGATCGTTGTTAATCCCATTTCAAGATAATGGAAGTATTTGGCGTGAACAATTACAAATAGTTCCTAACGATGAATATCAAGAACTCTTGAGACAATTATTTCTTTTAGAGGATGGTAAAAAAATAGGTTTTGGTATGAAGGAAAAGAATATTGCATGCTTAGATCGTTTAGTTCAAAGGTATTTGAATGCTTCTAATTTAATTGCTACGTCGATAGTTTCTAGGGGAAGACAGCGAGGTAGATTGTATGCTTTTGATAACAAGGAGATTGTTTTTGGAAGTAATGTTCATCGAAAACATATTCAAATAGTTGCTGATTTAACCGGAATAGCTATAGAAAATGATGTCATATTTCAAATAATTCGTAATCATGAAAAGGTTGATAGGCAAATCAGTATAGGTGCTGAAATCCAATCGCAATTATTACCCGATCAATGTCCAATAATTGAAGGAGTTGAATTGGCTGCATGTTGCAGACCCGCTTTTCAAGTTGGTGGTGATTATTACGATTTTATGCCTACTCGTCCAGAGTTAAATGAAATATCAAAATCTCGTGGGCGGTGGGCTTTTGTTATTGGTGACGTTATGGGTAAAGGTGTTCCAGCAGGATTGTTGATGACTATGTTACGAGGAATGCTGAGAGCTGAGGTTTTAACAGGGTTGTCTCCTGATTCTATTTTGCATGATCTGAATCAATTGGCTCTAGAAGATTTGACTCAATCACATAGATTTGTAACTTTGTTTTACTCGGATTTTGATGCTCAATCAAGAAAATTACGCTTCGCGAATGCAGCTCATAATCCCCCTTTGCTTTGGCGTTCAAAGTCCAAATCAATTACTAGATTAGATGCACCTGGTTTGTTGATAGGTCTTCAACCTGAAGCTGAATATGGATGTGGAGAGATATTTCTTCAGCCTGGTGATGTTCTTCTTTATTACACTGATGGAGTTACTGAAGCACCTGGTATGTCAGGTGAACGTTTTGATGAGACTCGTTTAATAGCCTTTTTAGATAAATTTGCGAAGGAAGGTTTAGGGGCTAAGCAAATATTGAATAAATTATTCGAAAGATTAGATGGTTTTGTTGGAGTGAGTGATCAACACCTTGAAGATGATGCTTCAATGGTCGTTTTAAAAGTTAATGAAGAATGAACGCTTCTTAAATTAACTTGGTAAATTTCCTGACAATTGCTATGACCCTTGCTTTATTAATAATAGTGTTTAGGAAAATGCATTGATTAAAACTTGGAGCGATAGATTTGATAAAGGACTTAACCCTTTCATAGAGAAATTTAATGCCTCTATCGACTTTGATATTTGTCTATTACAAGAAGATTTAGATGGATCAATTGCACATGCACGCATGCTGGGAGTTCAAGAGGTTATCACTAAGGAAGAGGCTATTTTATTAGAGAATGGTCTTCAACAGATTAGGCAAGAGGCGTCTGATGGGTTATTTCACCCAGGGATCTCAGATGAAGATATCCATTTTGCTGTAGAAAAAAAATTAATAGACTTGATAGGTCCAGTTGGGAAAAAATTACACACTGGTCGTAGTCGAAATGATCAAGTTGGGACAGATTTAAGATTATGGCTAAGAAAGCGCATTGATGAAATTGATTTGGACTTAGTACGGTTTCAAAAATCCCTTTTTTTATTGGCAGAAGAAAATCTACATACGCTTATTCCTGGTTATACACATTTACAAAGAGCTCAACCTTTGTCTTTAGCACATCATTTATTGGCATATGTAGAGATGGCTCAACGAGATAGAAATAGATTAAAAGATGTAAGAAAACGAGTTAATATCTCACCACTTGGAGCAGCAGCATTAGCAGGTACTTCTGTATCTATAAATAGAAAGATAACTGCATCTGAATTGCATTTTCAAGATGTTTATTCTAATAGTCTAGATGCTGTCAGTGACAGAGATTTTGTCGTAGAGTTTTTAGGAGCCTCTGCATTAATTATGGCTCATTTAAGTAGACTATCTGAAGAAGTTGTCTTGTGGTCATCTGAAGAATTTGCTTTTGTTCAATTGACAGATCGATGTGCTACCGGAAGTAGTCTTATGCCTCAAAAAAAGAATCCTGATGTCCCTGAATTAGTTCGTGGAAAGTCAGGAAGAGTATTTGGACATCTACAAGCTATGTTAACAATGATTAAAGGTTTGCCTTTGGCTTACAATAAAGATTTTCAAGAAGATAAAGAGGCAATTTTTGATAGTGTAAAGACAGTTAAGGATTCTTTAGTTGCTACATCAATATTGTTTGAGGAAGGATTGATTTTTAGAAAAGAAAAATTAAATCATGCTGTTTCATCTGATTTTTCAAATGCTACAGATGTTGCAGATTATTTAGTGGCCAAAAAAATACCATTCCGAGAAGCGTATCAATTGGTTGGACGTATTGTTAAAACTTCTTTGGAAGAAGGGGTTTTATTAAAAGATATTCCTTTAGAAAAATGGAAGACATATCATAAACTTTTTGAAAAAGATATTTATGAAAAGCTTTTACCTTCTGGTGTTGTTGAGTCTCGATTGAGTTTTGGTGGCACTGGTTTTGAGAGAGTCCACGAACAATTGATTTTATGGCGAGAAAAATTATTTAAGTAAAAAAATTTTTTTAAATCTTTTTTAGGGCTTTCGGTATTAAAGTGTGTGGTGATGACTCAATTTAGAGTTATTAATTTTGGCTACTCTTAGCCGATTAGTTACATTTTATTTTCAGTCCAATTTTCAAGTGAGTATTTTTGTAGGCAACTTACCCTTCCGCGCTGAGCAGGAAGATGTCATTGAATTGTTTTCTCCTTTTGGGGAGGTGGCAAATTGTTCTTTACCTTTAGAACGAGACACAGGACGCAAAAGAGGTTTTGCTTTTATTGAGATGGCTGATGAAGCAGTTGAAGCTTCAGCAATTGAATCTCTACAGGGAGCAGAACTGATGGGGCGCCCTTTAAGAATCAACAAAGCTGAGCCTAGAGGTAGTGCTCCAAGGAGAGGCGGCGGCTATGGCGGCGGCGGTTATGGCGATCAATCAGTTCAAGATAGACCTTCTGGAGCAAAAGGTTGGGAAGACCGCAGTCATGGCAATTCTTCTCAAGATACAAATGGCTTTGATCAAGGCCGTAGCAGAAGAAGAAGAGGTGCTTCGCCTGAAGGGGGAGACGACACTACTGCAGATTATGGCGGAGCAGAATCATAAAGATTAGCTGCTTATTTTTAGTGCCCAGCATCTTCAAGTTGTTGGGCAATTTTTTTTAAAATTGAAATGTTGGCTTTCCCAGATTGGGATTTTTCACTTAGTTCTTGTCTAAATTTTTTTGCATTGGGTATCTTCTCTATCAGATTAAGAATATGTTTAGAGAATTGCCAAAGACGTCCTTCATTTTCTAGATGTTTCTCAGCAAAAGGAATAATTTGTTTAATTATTTTTGATCTAGATAGATATTTCTCTTCGTGTCCGTAAATCATCGAGTCTATTTTCCTCCAATCAAAAGGATGTGAGTATGCAGCTCTACCGACCATTGCTCCATCGAATACTTTAAGTGTTTTAATACATTCATTTAATGTGTTAAGACCACCGTTAAGTTCAATAATAAGTTCAGGCCTGTTATTTTTTAATTTTTGAACTCTTTCATATTGAAGAGGTGGGATTGTACGATTTTCTTTCGGATTTAATCCATTTAACCAAGCTTTTCTTGCATGAATGATGAATCTATCTGCTCCTGCATTTGAACAATCATCAACAAATTGCATGAGATACTCATCATTATCGAGATTATCAATACCAAGTCTTTGCTTTATTGTTATGGGAATATTGCATGTTTTTTTCATTCTTTCTATGCAATTGGCGACTGTCTTCGGTTTTCCCATAAGACAAGCTCCAAAGTTGCCAGATCTTACTCTTGGACTGGGACATCCAATATTTAGATTAATCTCGTCATAGCCCCAATCTTCAGCCATCTGAGCTGCTTCAGCTAGAAGATTAGGATTGTCTCCTCCAAGTTGTATCGAAATTGGATGCTCAATTTCAGCAAAATCTAGTAATTTACCTCTATTTTTATTGTAATGAAGGGCTTGGGCAACAATCATTTCCGTGTAAAGAAGTGATTGTTTAGTGATTTGACGCATCAGTACACGAAAATATTTATCTGTGCAATCCATCATTGGAGCAATACTCAATCGGTAGCTAGCTAATTCATTATTTTTTTTGAAAGGTTTGGAATTCATTTTTTATAAAATTAATTTTTTCAACTTTTGAGGGATAAATTTTATTAACATTTATTGAATCGACAAAATTCTATGAAACGTAGATTTTTAGTGATTGGATTTTTTAATACTCTTTTGAGTCTTATTATCAAACCAAAAAGTGCTTTTGCTGCATCTAAACCTATGGAAAACTATAAAACTTTAACTGATGAAGATTGGAAAAATCGTTTACCCAAAGAAGCTTTTTACGTGTTACGTAAGGAAGGAACAGAGAGGCCTTTCTCAAGTTCTTTGAATGATGAAAAGCGGAAAGGTATTTTTCGATGTGCTGGATGTGCTAATGCTCTATTTTCTTCAAAAACAAAATTTGATAGCGGAACAGGCTGGCCAAGTTTTTTTGATCATCTACCTGATGCAATCGAGACAAAAACAGACTTTAAGTTAATTGTTCCCAGAACCGAATACCACTGTAGGCGTTGTGGTGGCCATCAGGGTCATGTCTTTAACGACGGTCCAAGGCCAACAGGTAAACGATATTGCAATAACGGAGTCGCTCTCTCATTCGAAGCTGACACCTAAATTATTTTCTTCTTGTTTGATAGGTGTGGGCTTCCGTAGCTTGTCCGAAAAACCTTTACCAATCAACATGTATCAATACCTAACCAATTTTTATGAATTCAGAAGGTCCTTCCTCAGAAAATGAATTATCTCTGGATGCTTCACATGAAAAAAATTCTAATGAAAATTCAGTTAGTTCACATACTAGTAACTCATCGTCAAATCAAGAAGAGCTTTCTAATAAGCCCAAAACAGAGCCTGAATTGAAAGAAGATTCTACAAATTCTAAAACTGAACCTTCCTCAAGCGATTCAGAAGTAAGTAACAAAAACGCAGATACAGAATTTAGACTACAGCAACTAGAGAAGGAGTATGAAACACTGAATAGTCAATATGTGAGAATTGCAGCAGATTTTGATAATTTTCGCAAGCGTCAGACTCGTGATCAGGATGATTTAAAAATTCAACTCACCTGTAGCACTTTGAGTGAGATTCTACCTATTGTTGATAATTTTGAAAGAGCAAGGCAGCAATTGAATCCTGAGGGTGAGGAAGCACAAGCTTTACATCGAAGTTATCAAGGTCTGTACAAGCAACTGGTAGAGGTACTTAAGCAATTAGGAGTTGCTCCAATGCGCGTCGTTGATCAACCTTTTGATCCTTCTTTGCATGAAGCAGTTATGAGAGAGCCAAGCAATGAGAAGGCTGAGGATATTGTGATTGAAGAATTACAAAGGGGTTATCACTTGAATGGTCGTGTTTTAAGACATGCTTTGGTCAAAGTCTCCATGGGACCAGGACCGACTACTGATAATGCAGAGATTACTGACGAAAGTGCATCCAATAATGAAGACAAAGGATCTTCAGGTGATAGCAATAAAGATGAGAATTAACTACATCGTCATCGAAATGGAGGGGAATTTGTTTAAATGGACTAATGGCTGATTTTTACGAACTATTGGGTGTCAGCAGAGATGCTGACGCTGACACTTTAAAAAGAGCTTATAGACAACAAGCTCGGAAATATCACCCTGATGTTAACAAGGCAGCAGGTGCAGAGGATAAATTTAAAGAAATAGGCAAGGCATATGAAGTTTTGAGCGATTCTCAAAAGCGAGCTCGGTATGACCAATTCGGAGAAGCTGGATTAGGCGGTGCCGCTGGCATGCCAGACATGGGCGATATGGGTGGCTTTGCAGATTTATTTGAAACCTTCTTCAATGGTTTTGGTGGTGCTAGTTCTTCTGGGGGTTCTCGTCCTCAAAGACGTGGGCCTCAGCAAGGGGATGATTTACGTTACGACCTGACGATTGATTTTGATAAAGCTATTTTTGGACAAGAAAAAGAAATCACGGTTCCTCATCTAGAAACTTGTGATGTCTGTAGAGGAATTGGTGCCAAGAAAGGCACTGGTCCTGTATCGTGTTCTACCTGTGGTGGTGCAGGTCAAGTAAGAAGGGCCACTCGAACACCTTTTGGAAGTTTTACGCAAGTTGCTGAATGCCCAAATTGCGGCGGTACCGGCCAAATGATCAAGGATCCTTGTAACCCTTGTGGTGGTAGAGGTGTTAAACAAGTTAGAAAAAAATTAAAAATTAATATTCCTGCTGGAGTTGATAGTGGAACAAGGTTAAGAGTTTCAGGTGAGGGTAATGCTGGATTAAAGGGTGGTCCTTCCGGAGATCTATATGTTTTCTTAAAAGTAAAAAATAACCCCAATCTCAAGAGAGATGGATTGAATATCTCATCTGAGGTTAAGATTAGTTATCTTCAAGCAATATTAGGAGATTCTATTGAAATAGACACCGTAGATGGTCCTGCTAAGTTACAAATTCCAGCTGGAACTCAACCCAATTCTATTTTGAATTTAGAAAACAAAGGAGTTCCAAAACTAGGAAACCCAGTAGCTAGAGGAAACCATCAGGTCTCAGTAAAGATTAAGTTACCTACAAAATTATCAGATCCTGAGAGAAATCTACTAGAAGAGTTAGCAGGGCATTACTCCGCTCGTGGACCTCAACATCATCATCATAAGAGTGGTCTCTTCAGTAAATTGTTTGGTAAACAATAGTGAAAAATAATATTTTTGTCGATCAATATTTAGATTTACGAGGTCTTGATTGTCCAGTTAATTTTGTCAAATGTTGCCTGGCTTTGGACAATTTATCTTCAAATCAAGTGTTAAAAGTTGACCTTGATATAGGTGAAGCTGAAACTAGTGTTATCGATGGTTTAGAAGAGAAGGGTTATAAAGTTCAAGTATTAAAAAAAGATTCTAAAAAAGCAACTTTGATAATATCGAGTGAGTAAAAATAAATCTAATAAAATAAGAGGTATTGTTGTTGCACTTAAGGCAAATTTTTATATTGTGGAGATTGATCATCAAGATTTTAATAAAGATTTAAATAATCAATTTGATACGAAAAAGAGGCTTCTATGCACACGAAGAAATAAGTTAGATTATCTGGGTTTATTTATAGACGTAGGTGATTTAGTTTATATTGAATCTATAGATCATAAAAATAAAAGAGCTGTAATTTCTGAGGTTGAGCCACGAAAAAGTTTTGTAAAACGTCCAGCTGTGGCAAACGTTACATTAGTTTCTATTTGTATCTCAGTTGATGAGCCTTTACTTGATATAGAGCAAGCAAGTCGTTTTTTGATAACAGCTGAATGTTCAAAGATAAAGCCTTTAATAATATTAACCAAAATAGATTTAGTTACTAAAAGTGATTTGATTTCATATATAAATAAATTCAAATCCTGGGGATACGATTGTATCCCAGTAACTATATACAATTCTGAGGGTATTGATTCATTAGTAGATCGCTTTAGAGAGACAAAATTGACTGTACTTGCTGGTCCTTCTGGTGTAGGTAAGACAAGTTTAATTAATCATTTGATACCAACTATTTCACTACCTACGTCATCTGTCTCAAAAAAATTAAAGAGAGGTACTCATACAACCAGGCATGTTGAATTATTTGAGATTGGAAAAGGATCTCGTTTGGCGGACACCCCTGGGTTTAATCGTCCAGAAATATTATGTGAACCCTCTGACTTCGCTTATTTGTTCCCTGAATTTCGAATTCAGCTAACTAACTCAAGATGTAAGTTTCGCAATTGTTTGCATAGAGATGAGCCTGGTTGTGTAATTAATAAAGATTTTGAACGATATCCTTTTTATTTGGAAAATCTGGAGAAAATGATTAGTTCTCATCTCCCATACCGGGTAGGTTAAGTTTAAATCCACCTGTCAGATCTTCCATTCGCTCTTTCATTGTTGAAGTTGAAACTTCGTGAGCGGATTTCATAGCATCTAGTATGGCTTCTTCGATTATTCCTATTTCCTCAGAGAGAAGAGACGGGTCGATTTCAACCCGCAAGGGTTTTTGATTTCCTGACATCCATATTTTTGCACGGCTGTCATTGTCTGTTCCCATTATTTCCATAACTTCAAGTTCTTCTTGAAGTTTTTGAGCATTTTGCTGAATTTGTTGTGCTTTTTTAAAAGCTTCAGTCAATTGTCCAAAATTTGGTAGTCCGAATCCAGCCATAAGAATTTCCTATTGTCTTTGATTTTAGGGTCTAAATTTAAAAGCCACATTGTTTGACTTCTGTTTCTAACAAGATTCCATAAGAATTAAAGACTTTTTTTTGTATATATTCAATTAACTCTTTGACGTCAGAAGAGGAGGCTCTATTTGCATTAATAATAAAATTTGAATGCATTTTAGATATTTCAGCTCCACCTAAACGAAGTCCTTTTAAACCAAGTTCTTCAATTAATTTTGCGGCTTTTAAAGGTTCTGGATTTCGAAATACACTTCCGCATGTTTGGGATTTATAAGGCTGAGTTCTTAATCGATTATTTAGGTTTTCATTCGTAATTTGTCGAATTTTGTCGGCGTGACCTGGTACCAGTTTGAGTCGAGCAGATAAGACAATTAAGCTCTCATTTTGAAGAAGACTCTGTCTATATCCAAAATTGAGATTTTTTCCTTTGATCATTTTGTATTCTCCTTTTAAAGAAAGCGTTGCAATACTCTCTAAATAGTCGGATATGCAATGTCCCTGTGCTCCTGCGTTCATAACTACTGCTCCACCAATTGTTCCTGGTATCCCCACCGCCCATTCGAGTCCATGAAGTCCATTCGCAGCAGCTTTTCTGGCTAAGGTAGGAAGCATTTCACCGCTACAAGCTTCGATAATTCCATTATTTTTATCGATTTTTATGCCTTTGAAATTACGCGTACAAATGCTTAAACCTTGAATTCCTTTGTCATTTATTAAAAGATTTGATCCAGCACCTATAATATTGCAGGGAATTTTTTTCTTATTTATCCAATTAATTAGATATTTAATTTCTTCTATATTTTTTGGTTGACCAATCCATTCTGCTGGGCCTCCTATTCGCCAAGTTGTAAAATTTGATAAGGAAATATTTTTTTCTAATTTAATGCAATTCATTGCTAAGCAACTAAATCATTTTTTATTGACCAATTATTAATTACTTTTAAAAATAAATTTGAACATATTATATTAATATCTCCTGCACCCATAACTAGAATTAAATCTTTTTCTTTTGTATATTTTTTTATAAGTTTTATTAAATCTTGATTGTTATCTGGAGTATAAACTTCTAGGTCGGGGTTTAATTTTCTTAACTTATTTCCAATAGTCTTATTGTTTATTCCTTCGATTTTATTTTCACCGGCAGAGTAAATAGGACTTATGAATACTAAATCAGATTTACTAAGACTTATCGCAAATTCTTTTTGAAATTTTAAAGTTCTGCTATACCTGTGTGGTTGAAATATTGATACTAATCTTTCAGGTGCAATTTCTGAAAGATTATTTTTTGTATTTTTTATAGTAGAAGCAATTGATATTGCAGCATCAATTTCACTAGGATGATGAGCATAATCTTCTACGACTAATCTGTTTTTCCATAAACCTTTATAATCAAATCTTCTTGATGGAAGCTTCAAATGTTTAATTCCTTCTTTTATATCTTTGAACAGAATTCCAGCTATTCTGCACGCTGCTATAGCAGCTACTGTATTACTTAAATTGTGTATTCCAGGGATAGGTACATTTATAAGATCAATAAATTTTCCTTTTTCATAATATTCTGCAATAATTTCACATCCATTTGATACTTTTGGAATTAATGCAAAATCTATATCATTAGTTTCCTGAATTGAAAACCAGTGAGATGCTTCTATATTATTTTTGAGATTTTTACAGTCATAATTTGCAATTAAATAATTAGATTTTTCTGCAAATTCTTTCATTACTTTTATTAGATCTTTTAGATCTCGATAATGATCAACATGTTCGAGCTCTATATTTGTTATGATACTTATGTTAGAATTAAACGTGACTAACGATCCATCTGACTCATCTGCTTCTGCTACTAATATTTCACTTCTTCCTAAATTGTAATTTTTATTATAAAGCGGAACTATACCACCAATTACAGCAGTTGGATCTTTGTTTAAAATTGAGAGAATAGTTGTTATGTATGTACTTGTAGTTGTTTTACCGTGTGAACCTGAAATAACTATAGATTTTTTTTGATCAATTAATAATTTGAGTATTTGTGAACGATGTTTTATTTGTAAATTATATTTTTTAGCCCTTTTTAACTCGAGATTGTCAGAACGTATTGCAGAGCTAATTACAACTAAAATATTATTATTCTTATTTTTTAAAATTTTGTCGATGTTTGACTCTTTTTGTGTTTCAAATACATTGATATTATTTTTTGCTAATTCTTTTAAAATGTGGCTATTTCTGATATCAGAACCTGATACGGAATATCCATTTTTAGCAAGAATCATGGCTATGGCAGACATACCAATACCTCCAATTCCAATAAAGTGAATATGAGGATGTGAAAGCTTTAACTTCTTCAATTTCATTTTGGTGTCGATTGAAAGATAACCCTTGATCTTTCAAAAGGCACATTTTTTGAAGAAGTTAGAGCGATTTGTACTTTTTTATTTGCTGAAGGCATAATTTTTTTTCAAAATGCTCATCGTTCTGTATGATCAGCGGCCAGTAGCTTATGCGGTTTAACCGTTTTTGAAATGACTTTGCGTGTTGCGATTAATGGCTTCGGAAGAATAGGACGCAATTTTATGCGTTGTTGGCTCAGTAGGGGTACAAATACAAATATTGAGGTGGTAGGTATCAACGTAACCTCTGATCCAAAGACTTGTGCCCATTTACTCAAATACGATTCAATTCTCGGTGCAATAAATGATGCTGAAATCTCTCATACAGACGATACCTTTGAAATTAATGGCAAAACTATTAGATGTTACTCGGATAGAAATCCATTAAATCTTCCCTGGAAAGAGTGGGATATTGATTTGGTTATTGAGTCAACAGGAGTATTTAATACAGATGTTGGAGCTAGTAAGCACTTACAGGTAGGAGCTAAGAAAGTTATTCTTACTGCTCCAGGAAAAGGTGATGGTGTTGGAACATATGTGGTTGGTGTAAATGCTGATCAGTATTCTCATGGAGATTTTGATATCCTCAGCAATGCAAGTTGTACTACTAACTGTCTAGCACCAATAGTAAAAGTTTTAGATCAAAAGCTAGGAATAAATAAAGGTTTAATGACCACAATTCACAGTTATACAGGAGACCAAAGAATCTTGGATAATGCACACCGTGACTTGCGTAGAGCACGAGCTGCCGCAATGAATTTAGTTCCTACGTCAACAGGAGCGGCAAAAGCTGTAGCTCTTGTTTATCCAGAAATGAAAGGAAAGCTTACTGGTATTGCGATGCGTGTACCAACTCCTAATGTTTCTGCGGTTGATTTAGTTTTTGAATCCAGTCGTAAAACAAGTTCTGAAGAAGTAAATGCATTATTGAAAACCGCTTCTGAGGGAGAAATGAAAGGTATTATCAAATATGGAGATTTGCCTCTAGTTTCCTCTGATTATGCTGGAACTAATGAATCAACCATTGTTGATGAAGCATTAACAATGTGCATCGATGACAATATGGTCAAAGTTTTAGCTTGGTATGATAACGAGTGGGGTTACAGCCAAAGGGTTGTTGATTTAGCTGAAATTGTTGCTCAGAAATGGCAATAAAATTTAATTTGGATATTTAAAAGTGTTGAAATAGCTTAAGCCGATCAATATTAATTTCTTCTAAATTGTCCCAGAATATTTGAGGTTTACCCTTTCTAGTAAATCCAATTATTCTGGCAGTTTTTAATTTCTTTGATAATTTTTTTGCCCATTTTTTAGGCAGACTAAGTATTAATTCATAATCTTCGCCTCCATAAAGAAACCATTCATCCCAATCTGGATTTAGTGGCCAGTCTGGATGTTTTAAGAAAGAGGATTTCGACAAAACTGCTTGACAATTACTGCTTTGGCAAATTCCTCTAATTGACTCGATGAGGCCATCGCTACTATCTGTTCCTGCGGCTCTCCAGCTCATCAGAGCAGGTTTGCAGCTGATTAATGCCTCAAGTGCCTTCAGGGCGGGATAAGGCCTTTTGTGAGCCTGTATGGATTCGTTGAATAGTTTGGGACTGATTATCTCTTTACTAGGTAAATCCTCTGATTTTAAGAGGGCTAAACCTAATCTGCTTAATCCATGATACCCAGTGCTAACGAGGTAATCTCCTGGTAAAGCATTTCCTTTGTGTAGCCTGGGCTGGTTCATTTCTCCAATTGCTGTTATTGATATCATTTTTGTTTCTCCACAAGAGCAATCTCCACCAATGATTTCTCCGCCAAATTCCTTAATAGCTTCAGACATACCTTCGTATAGTTCCTCTACCCACTTCAGTGTTGTGCTGGGCGGTAAAACAAGCCCAATACTGAAGGAAATTATTTTCACTGAACCGCTGCAAATTAGATCAGAAATATTTGTAGTAATACATTTCCAACCAATATCTTTAGCATTCGAAATGCTTTCGCAAAAATGAATTTTCTCTACAAGTAAATCATTATTTATAAGTATATTTTTTCTTTTTGATTGTATTTCAGCAACATCATCGTCTATCTGCCCATGTCGCATAAATTTTTTTAAACGATTAAGTAACCCTATTTCACCTATATCTTTAATAGTAGTAGTCACTTTAATTAGTACTTAAGCTTTGAGTTTTAGATTTTCAGCACCATTTAATACTTTAATTGAAATAATTTTATCATCTACACCAAGTTTATTTAATATTTCAGAACCCTCAATAACATAGCCAAAGGCAGCGTTTCTTCCATCAATAAGATTGCGTCCAGCTGGATTTAATTCAGCCTCATATAAGAAAAAGAAAAACTGAGATGAACCATCATTTAAATCTTTATCTGAGTGAGCCCAGCCAAGTGTTCCTAAAGTTGCGAACGGCAAAACCGGTGTTTCAGTGTAAAGACCAACATCCTCAAAAGTTTCTCCATAAAGAGTGTCTTCAAAATTCGGTGTTCTTATTTCTAATGGAACTTTTCTCAACTGATTAGTATCAGGGTCTACAAATCCAATCGCTTCACCTAGAGGATCCCCAGTTTGAAGAATAAAAAATTCTTCAGCTCTATTAATTGGTAAACCATCGTAAAAACCTTTTAAGGAAAGATCAATAAACGCTCCTGCCGTAAGAGGAGCATTGTAACCATCAATAATTGCATTCATATTTCCTTTGGATGTTTTTATTTCTACATTTGCTCTACCTAAAAGTCTTGGTAAATTGTCATATTCATCGGGTATTTGGTGTGGAAAGTCATCTGTGATTAGAAGAGATTCTATTTCATCTATTGTTTTCAATCCTTGACGTCTGACTTTGAGAAATGAGGCCTTGTTTTTTTCGTTCGCTATTTGTCCTAATTCATCAAGCTCTTCTTTTAAATTTAAAATTAGTTCAGTTGCTTTCTGCTTATTTTCTTCCGGAACGGAGTTAATAATTTGATTTTTTTTGTTACTTACTAAAAATTGACTTCTCGAAGTGGCTTTGCTAACAGCTGACCATCTACTGCCTCGAATATCTTCACTTGTATCTTCGAGTTTGTTTTGTAATTCACGTAATTCTTTTTGTTCAATTGGTAAAGAATTTCTTAATATTGCATAAGGATCTTTTAGTCGATTACCATTTGGAAGGCCTGCAGCAACTGGTTCAATCCAAGGAGAGCCAAGAGAAAATAGGATCGTTATGAGGGCAAGAATGCAAATCTTTTTTGCCATGTTAATTCTTTGTTTTGCATGACTTTGGCACAGACTTATGATCGATTGGTATCTTTTGTGTGAATGATTTCAAGTAACGACTTTCGCACTGGCACTACAATCGAGCTAGACGGTGCAGTTTGGCGTGTTATTGAATTTCTACATGTCAAGCCTGGTAAGGGTTCTGCGTTTGTCAGGACCAAATTAAAAGCTGTTGTGAGTGGCAATGTTGTTGAAAAGACTTTCAGGGCTGGTGAAATGGTCCCTCAAGCACTTTTGGAGAAATCCAAGTTGCAACACACATACATGGATGGGGATGATTTTGTATTCATGGACATGAATAGTTATGAAGAAACACGCTTAACAGGAAAACAAATTGGTGAAAGCAAAAAATATCTAAAGGAGGGTATGGAAGTTAATGTAGTCTCTTGGAATGAAAAACCACTTGAAGTTGAATTGCCAAACTCAGTTGTTTTAGAAATAAAAGAAACTGATCCTGGAGTCAAAGGTGACACTGCTTCGGGAGGGACAAAGCCGGCAATCTTAGAGACAGGAGCTCAAGTAATGGTCCCATTATTTATTTCAATTGGTGAGAAAATTCGAGTTGATACTCGAAATGACAGTTATCTAGGGCGAGAAGCACAATGACTATGAATCTTGATCACGAAGAGCTGCATCGCTTGTTGGCAACTTTAGCTGAGAGCGATATTCAAGAGTTTCGACTTGAGGGAGAAGATTTTTGTTTGGAAGTTAAACGTAATTTTGGTCCCCCATCAGAATCAATAGCTACTCAAAAGAAAATCGCCTCTGAAGAGATTGATCCGCCACAACAGCGCAAAATCGAGGCTTCTACAGTTCCAAGCACTCCCCCCCCTTCAGTGCCTGGATCACGCTCTGATCTGGTCGAAGTTACTGCTCCTATGGTTGGGACTTTTTATCGGGCACCAGGACCGGAAGAACCCCCTTTCGTGGAAATAGGGTCAAGAATAAATATTGGCCAAGCCGTTTGTATTCTTGAGGCTATGAAATTAATGAATGAACTGGAATCGGAGGTAAGTGGAGAGGTAGTTGAAATTCTTGTTGAAAATGGAACGCCTGTTGAGTTTGGTCAAGTTTTAATGATATTAAAACCTGCATAAAGTTTTATTTATTGAGAAAGAAGCCAAGCATTATTTAGTGCAGCAACCATACTTTTTTCTCTAGCTGTAAATTTACCTGCAATATCAAGGGCGACTCCATGATCAGGCGATGTCCTCACAAAAGGTAGACCAAGAGTTGTATTTACGGCTTCATCAAAGGCAATTAGCTTTACAGGGATAAGACCTTGATCGTGATATAAAGAAAGTATTCCATCAGGGGCATTGTTTACATTTGAGGCACTATTCCAGGCGTTTATTGAAGATATCCAGCAGGTGTCTGGAGGTGTTGGCCCAAAAATTTTTATAGTCGGATTGTCTGATTGCCATTCATTTAAAGTAGGAATAATTATGTTTTGCTCTTCACTTCCAATTTTTCCTTCTTCACCTGCATGTGGATTTAAGCCCGCGATTTGTAACACTGGCTTTTCTTTGAATTTACGACAAAAATCTAATAAAGCATCTAATTTGTATCTAATTAATTTCTTTGTCAAAGTATCATTTATTTTATTAAGAGGTATGTGAGTTGTAGCTAATAAAGTATTAAATCTCCATCCATTATTAGGTGATATTGCTGTAAAAAGCATAGAAGTTTTTTTATTAGTTACTTTTCCTAATAATTCAGTTTGGCCTGCAAACTCATGACCGGCTTTGTGCCAGGCAACTTTTGAAATAGGTGCTGTTACGAGAGCATTTGCTTTACCTTCTAAAAGAAAATTAATAGCATTTAAAAGCCATTTATAACTTGCAGAGCCACTATATTTATTAACTACTCCAGGAATTATTTTTTCCTCTAATGGAATATCTATAATATCAAGCTTATCTGGATTGGGAATACTATTTATTCCATGCTCAATTAATTTTAAATAAACACTATGAATATTATTTTTGCACCCTACAAGTATAGGGTATATGTTTTTATTTAAGTATTCAGACCCAAGAGCTTTTAATGTTATTTCAGTCCCAATTCCTGCAGGATCACCTAATGAAATAATAAGTTTATTTTTATTATTTTTGGATGTTTTTAGGTTTTGCATTTGTGACGTGCTTTGTGAAGGTAATCCTCAGCTTTAGTAAAGCTTGTATTAAGGCTTTGCCTAATAATTTTGAGTAAGTTTATATAAGATATTGGATTTAAAACATTAAAATTTAATTAGTTATTTAAATTACACGACTTTTTAATAGAATAGTCAATAAATATAATTGAGAAAAGATGACTATTAATTCATTTTAGTTTGGAGAAGCAATTTTTTAATCCAGCTTTATAATCAGGGTAAATTAGAGAATAGCCAAGTTTTTTGCATAATAACTTGTTATCAACTTTTCGATTTTCTTCCCAAAAAGATAGTGCCATTGGACTCATTGATTTTTTTGCGATTTCGAAAGGTATTTTGGAGGGTAGGGGCTTTTTAGCTAATTTTGCTGCGAAAGCAATAACCTCAAGATTGCTTGTAGGTAAGTTGTCAGCTACGTTTATTACTTTTGGATCTTTTCCCTGTGAGAAAAGATTAATCAAAAATAATACAGCTCCTGCAATATCATCAACATGAACTCTAGAAAAAACTTGACCTGGTTTATCAACCATTTTTACTGTTCCTGATATGAGACTTTCAAATGCAGATCTTCCAGGGCCATAAATACCTGGCAATCTAAGTATTTGAACTGGAAGTTTGGTCTCTAACCATTGTTTTTCGCATGAAAATCTTCTGATACTTCTCTCTTGTTGAGGATTGGGAGATGAGTCTTCACTCACCCATTTCCCTTGTGTATCTCCATACACTCCAGTAGTAGATAAGTAGCCAACCCATCTTAATTTTTTTGAGTTTAGTAATTGAGTCTTTAGTTGTTTTAGTACTGGATCCTCTCCACTCAACAAAGGAGGAATACAACTTAAGACATGTGTAGCTCCTTCGAAAACTTCATTAGAGACTTTTATGTTGCTGTCAAATATGAAATCAGCTCCTTTGCTATTTTTTTTCCTTCTGCTGCATAAAACGTTTGCTCCAAAATGCCTCCCTACGCTTGCAATTCTTTGGCCACTGAATCCGCCGCCAAATATGACTAACTTTGATTTAGAGGGCAGAGGATCCAATTGCTTGACAATATTTTGAATCATTAGTACAAATGTATTATGTTGATTTTTTTAGAAATGATTGCTTCTTTTTTAAAGCCTAGTGCGGGATCCTTGAGTCTTGATAGTGATCGTAAGTTAAATAACCATAAAAGATTATCTTTGCAAAAGAAAAATCAAAATTTGATAAAACCTTTGCTTGCGTCAATTTTTTTTCTTCTTTGTATCATTGTTGTAACTGAAAGACCTGCTGAAGTAGCGTCTATATGTGAAAAATATAATTCTTCAACAGCTTGTCAAGTCTGGTAGTAACAGAAGATTAGGCTGCTTGCCAAGAGAAATCTTTATTTAATTGAGATTTTGAGGTATCAATTTTTTTGTTCTCTTTAGGGTTTGCCCATTTAAGAAGTCTTAAAGCTAAACGTATGTCTCCCTCCGTCCATGCACGAATAGCCATAGAACGTCTTGGGTCGTAAAAACGCTGTTTTCTGTACCATTCGAAAGCATCGTTGTCTGTTTTGCTCCCATTGCACGATAGGCATGCAGGTACACAATTTTCAGTGATGCTTAATCCACCTTTACTTCGTGGCAAGACGTGATCAATCGACTCTGAATTCCCCCCACAATAAATGCAGCTTTTACCAGTGTATGCATGTAATGATTTGCGCCATCTTCGGTCACGTAGCTTTGGGCACAGATCCTCTAAGAAAACCGCGTCCCTATTGTGCATACGTGTTGCTTAACTAATTGAATTTTGCCTTGAGAGGATGATAAGTCAATGTATCGAAAAATGCTTATCTAGATTTTATAATGTTTATTCTTTATTTGACTTCGACTTATTTCTAAACGGTTGTTTACGTAAATTTAAATTGTTTAATAATCATAACGATCAATATATTTGCCTTTAGGAGTTTTTTCATTTGTTTCGGATAATGAATTTGTTTCCTTCTCTAATTCTTTTTGTTCACTAAATACTGTTGTGCTTGAGTTGCCAGTATAAAGATCGCCTAAATAATTAATGCAATCTTCATATTTAGTTGGATCTTGAACTACCTCTTCAACAATTAATGAAGCAGCTTGTTTTGGAGAGGTCTTGAATAAACCTTGTTTTTTATTTTTTATGAATTGATATGCTGCTTCCCAGCTAGGTTCATGCGTATTGCCGCCATTCCTCATAAAGCAATATATATCTGCACCGTTTGTTACTGCTGCATTAATTTTTAATCCTAAAGTAGAACTGCACAATAAACAAATTATTGAGATTGGTAAGAAGTTTCGTTTTATCCCAATTGGCATGATTTTTAGAGAATTATTAATTTTAAATTATCTATTTTTTTTTCTTCTGTCTAGCTTTAGTTTGTATTGGTGTTTCATTTTTATTATCGAACTTGTGCAATTTAGGCTTATAAAGATCTTATTTATAAAAATTGTTAATTAAATTTTAACTTTAATATCATTAATTTATCTCACATAAATAAATTATCTTTCTTTTAATACAGTGATAAAAAAGTGTATTTACAATTTAATTATGAATGCAATACAAGAAAAGACATAGCTTTTTTAAAACAAGCAGGTTATTTTTTTAAAAATTCATCACTGCACGCTCACGAATGTGATTTTCGATCTTTTGCTGGATTAATTTTGCAAGTACTAGATGAAGAGATAATGGCTTTAGGTGTTTACCCTTAAGTGCTTCATTTAATTAACAGTTGATAATTATCCCAAGCGTTTCTCAAACATTATTCTTCATTTAATACAGATATTGTTTTGGCTAAACCTTGACCAATTGGAGCGTTTAGTTTTCCCATTTTATCAAGGGTGCTTTCTAAAGCTGATATCACACTAATAATATCTCTATCATTAACAAACCCTAAATGACCAATTCTAAAAATTTTACCCTTTAAGTGATCTTGACCTCCAGCTAAAAGTATGTCGAAGTCACTTTTCATGGCTTTTCTTATGTTTTCTGCATCAACATTTTCGGGTTCTACAGCTGTAATGGCAGGACTCCCAAAGCTTTGTTCTGCAAATAATTTTAAACCCATTGCTTTTACCCCTTCTTGTGTTGCTTTTTGATGACGAGCGTGGCGAGCAAATATATTATTTAATCCTTCTTTTTGCATCATTGTAAGCGATGCTTCCAGAGCAAAGTATAAATTTATTGCAGGGGTAAAAGGATTGCTATTTTGATTAACAGTTTTCAAATATTGTTTTAAATCTAAGTAAAACTTAGGTAAATTTGACTGCTGGTTTGCTTCCCATGCTTTTTCACTCATAGCAACAAAACTCAGTCCAGGTGGAATCATATAACCTTTTTGAGAACCTGAAGCTATTACATCAATTCCCCATTCATCCATTTGTATATTAGATGCACCAAGACTTGTTACACAGTCAGCAATAATTATCGCTTCACTATGTTTTTTTACTTCGTTATTGATTGCTTTAAGATCATTAATTACTCCCGTTGAGGTTTCTGAGTGAGTTATAATTACAGCCTTAATTGTTTTATTAATATCATCTTCAAGAATTGTCTTGAATTTATTTGGATCAAGAGGTTGTCCCCATTCAGCTTTTACGACTATCACTTCTAGTCCATATGCTCTTGCAACTTTTACCCATCTTTCACCAAATTTTCCATTATCTCCACATATGACTTTGTCACCTTTGCTTAGTGTATTGATTATTCCTGCTTCCATTGCAGCTGTACCACTCCCTGTAATTGTTAGAACATCAGCCGTTGTTTGGTGGAGCCATTTGAGTTGACTAGTTGTTTCTTGCACAATTTTTTGAAAATCTTTACTTCTATGTCCTATTGGATGTCTGCTCATAGAACTCAAAACATTTTCTGGGACCGGAGTAGGTCCTGGAATCATTAGATTGAGTTTGTCTTGCATTTACTTATTTAAATCTTGATTATTATTATTTTAAAAAATTATTTAGGGAATTTCCTTTATCGTCAGCTCTTCCAATGATTTGAATGAATTTACCCTTCCAGTTTGGGTAGCTGCTGCAGCAAAGTCTGCAGCCAATATTCTTCTTGGAGGTAAATTTAAAGATACTGAGATCATTGATCTACCAAATAAAGAAAAATCTATAAGTGTTCCCATATGTTCGTCAGCTTTACTTGATAATGGTGAAAGATCTTTATCAGTCAGCCATTGTCAATCTGGATTGCCTCTCGACTTAACGAAAGGGCTAGAAATTTGGGCTTACATTCAGTTTATTAACGAAAGTTCTCAACCTCGAAAGACAAGTGAACATGGCTTCCCAAATTGGCTTGATTTTCATGCTGGTTATGGAGTAGGCAAATTCAAATCATCTGGTCAGCCATGTATATCTAGGTTTGCACGTGATTTGTTATGTATAAACCTCTACCCTCTTTTGCCTAAAGGAAGTGTAATCAAACTAGAGATTGTTTTACCTGAAGGTAAGGATCGTGCTTTAAAGACAAGTAATGAGGCGTTTGGAGTGGTAGATGGATTGTCTCTAATCGGAACGCAGGCTGAGGCTCAAATTAGTGCGTCTCCTAATCAATTGAAAAATTGTAAAGAGATTTTGCAGAGCATTTGTTCTCAATCAACTTTTAATGGATATTTGACTTTTGTGATTGGTGAAAATGGAAAGGATTTGGCATTGAATTATGGTATTCCAGTTAATAAAATTGTTAAAACGGGAAATTGGTTGGGCCCTCTTCTTGTCGCTGCCGCTGAAAATGGCGTGGAGAAACTTTTATTATTTGGTTATCACGGGAAACTTATAAAACTCTCTGGAGGTATTTTTCACACGCATCATCATCTTGCCGATGGAAGACTTGAAATTCTCACGTCACTTGCAGTGAGAGAGGGTATATCTTTTGATTTGATTGAATTAATTAGTAATTCCAAATCGGTCGAGGATGCTTTATTAACTCTTCAAGAACTTAATCCAAAGGCGGTATCTTTGATTTGGGCGAGGATGGCAAAAGAAATTGAAATCAAAAGTCATAGTTATGTGAATCGGTATTTGACCTCATCGATGGAAATCGGAGCAGTTTTATTTGATCGAAAAAGGCAAATTCGCTGGGCTGGTTTTGATGGTATGAAACAAATAAATTCTCTGGGGTTAACACTTAAGTGATAGGCACATTCCTCTGCTCTTAATTAATCTATTTAATAAGAATGTTTTGTAAGGATTCATTAGATTGAAATGGCTTCAATGACTTCAGATGAAAAACGCAATCCATCAATCGTAATTCTCGACTTTGGATCGCAATACTCAGAATTAATTGCTCGTAGGATACGAGAGACGGAGGTTTACTCACTTGTTATGAGTTACACAACACCTGCAGATGAATTACTTTCTCTTCAACCTAAAGGGATAATTTTAAGTGGAGGACCTGGATCAGTTTATGAAGAAGGTGCACCATATTGTGATCCAGAGATTTTTAAATTAGGTATCCCAGTACTTGGTGTTTGTTATGGAATGCAATTAATGGTTCATCAGTTGGGAGGAACAGTAAAACCTGCTACTGGGAAAGCTGAATATGGTAAGGCTCCTTTAGAGGTTGATGATCCTACGGCTTTATTAACCAATGTTTCGAGTGGGTCAACAATGTGGATGAGTCATGGGGATTCAGTTCAGGAATTACCCAAAGGATTTATCAGATTAGCTCATACCTCTAATACTTCAGAAGCAGCTATTGCTCTACACGAAAAGAATTTTTATGGAGTTCAGTTCCATCCCGAAGTTGTTCATTCCACTCAGGGAATGGTTTTAATAAGAAATTTTGTGTATCATATTTGTGCATGCGAGCCAGATTGGACAACAAATTTATTTATAGATGAGGCTGTTTCTCAAGTACGAAAACAGGTAGGCGATAAAAAAGTTTTATTAGCTTTATCGGGTGGTGTTGATTCATCAACTTTGGCATTTTTATTAAACAAAGCGATAGGACCCCAGTTGACGTGCATGTTTATTGATCAAGGTTTTATGAGAAAAGGAGAACCTGAATTTTTAATGTCTTTTTTTAATGAAAAGTTTCAAATTAATGTTGAATACATTAATGCTAGAGAAAGATTTATTTCGCAACTAAAAGGAGTCATTGATCCTGAGCAAAAGCGTAAAATTATAGGTAGAGAATTTATTAGGGTTTTTGAGGAGGAGAGTATTCGATTGGGGCCATTTGATTATTTAGCTCAAGGTACGCTTTATCCAGATGTAATAGAAAGCTCTGGAACGAATATCGATCCAAAAACTGGTGAACGAATAGCAGTAAAAATAAAAAGTCATCATAACGTAGGAGGCTTACCAAAAGATTTACAATTTAAATTGGTAGAGCCTTTAAGACGTTTATTTAAAGATGAAGTAAGAAAAGTAGGTAAGTCACTGGGGTTGCCGGACGAGATTGTTAGAAGACATCCATTCCCAGGCCCAGGATTGGCTATAAGAATTTTAGGAGAGGTTACTCATGAAAAACTTAATTGTTTAAGGGATGCAGATTTAATTGTGAGAGAAGAGGTGAATAATGCTGGTTTGTATAACCAGATATGGCAAGCATTTGCTGTATTGTTGCCTGTTTATTCAGTCGGAGTAATGGGAGATCAAAGAACTTACGCATGGCCCATAGTTGTTCGTTGTGTTTCAAGTGAAGATGGAATGACTGCCGATTGGTCTCGTCTGCCGTATGAAGTCTTAGAGAAAATTTCTAACCGGATAGTTAATGAAGTAGCTGGTGTAAATAGAGTTGTTTTGGATATAACAAGTAAACCTCCGGGGACCATTGAATGGGAGTAGCAAAAACGTCTACTTTCCAGTGATAACTTGATTTATACGGTTTTACGTAGGTTTTACGTGAGAGGTATGATGAGGATATAACTAGGGTTTTGAAGTGTCAGTTTTACGTGGGTTTTACGTGGCACATTTTTACCGTCTCCATGGAGAAATCGTAGAAAGATGTTTTTCTCTACAAATTAAATATTTTTATTCTGTGGAAGTTGTCAATTCTACGTTTAAGAAATCTATAACTGATACATCCCTGCGCAGGTCGTCGGATTTTGCTCTTCAAACTTTTCCAAGTTTTCTAAGTTCGTTTTAGGAGATTATGTCTTGATATTTATCAGTTTGAGTAAGGATTTCAATTGCAGGTTTCAGCATATCGTTGTAGTTTCTCCATCCACCAATAGATTTTGAATTGATTGGGGAACGAACTTGAATACTGCTTGCTGTTGAAACTGAGCGTGGATTTAGATGAGGTGAGAGATATGTATCATCCCAATTCCAACCTAACCAAGAGATTAAAGATTGAATTTCTTTTTTAGGATCGTTCACTAATAAATCATAATTTAAGTCGTATATTTTTGATCTAAATCTATTCTTATATGCGTTCATTATTTCGTCCTGATCTAAATAAACATTTGTAGAATCAACTAAGGAAGAGGAATATTGATTTCCTTTAGCAAAATGTGCTCTATAAATTGAGAGAATATTATCTAAAGGATGGCGAAAACTATGAATGATTTTGGCGTTAGGTATCTGACTCGCGATAATACCTGCATATTGGTAGTTGTATAACCATTTGTTAGTTGTGATTTTCAATTCCGTCTTATTATTTACTTTCTCCCAATATAATTCAGCAAGATTTATCTCTTGTTGAGACTTCTTACACTCAAGGAATGATTCCTCTAGAATATTAATTTCACCTAGATCATATACATCATTCCTCATACTAAGAATTGATTCCAACAATGTAGAACCACTTCTAGGCATTCCTACAATAAAAATACTCTGAGGGTAATTTGCTTTTTCTTTTTGATTATTATCTTTTTTATCAGATTCAATTAGTAATACTTTTGACTTATTGATTAAATTATCAGTGTGAGATGGGTTAATATGAAGTTTAAGGTGATTTGCTAATTGTAGGAATTTAGAACTTTCTTCGTAATTTTTCTGGTTATGAAGAATATTTGCTCTCGCGAAGTAAATATCAAATTGTTCTGTTTTTGATTTGTTACTTAAGATACTTCTAGAAAAAAGTTTATACTGCCATATCTTATTATCATCTGAATATTTAATTAACGATAGTAAATAGTATGCTTTTGCAAAATCAGGATTGATTTCAATTGCTTTGCGGTAGGAAATTTCTGCTTCTTTTAATTTGCCAAGATCTTTCAATATGATTCCCAGATTGGAATACGCCTCTGCGTAAGTAGGATTGATTTCAATTGCTTTGCGGTAGGAAATTTCTGCTTCTTTTAATTTGCCAAGATCTTGTAATATGCCTCCCAGATTGAAATGTGCCTCTGCTAAATCAGGATTGATTTCAATTGCTTTGCGAGTATATAATTCTGCTTCATTTAACTTACCAAGATCTCTCAATATGATTCCCAGATTGGAATGCACCTGTGCTAAATCAGGATTGATTTCAATTGCGTTGCGGTAGAAATATTCTGCGTCTTGTAATTTGCCAAGATCTTGTAATATGCTTCCTAGATTTTAATGAGCGTCTGCTAAACCAGGATTTAGTTGAATCGCTTTGCGAGTATATAATTCTGCTTCATCTAACTTACCAAGATCTCTCAATATGATTCCCATA